>NZ_AQPN01000136.1 GCF_000403135.1 Arcticibacter svalbardensis MN12-7 | reverse complement strand
TTATTTTTAAGAATATTAAAGAATATCTCTTTGACTATAAAAACACAATTTGATTACAAGGACAACTTAACGTTAATTATTAAGCTAGTTATCAATCTTTTAATTAAAAATTGCATATAATTCACTAAATACATTAAAAAATGTCATTTGCAGATCACTAAGTACACTTTTAAGTGGACCCTTATTTGTAAAAGCCAAACTCTATACACATAAGGAAATAGCAATATGCCCATTGATGAGGTCAAGATGTAAATTTTACAAATGCAATTTTAGTTTCAAAAGGTACAAGATTCACTTAATGTATACTTTCTAATTGCTAATTACTGGAAACAACTCTCAAATGTTCGCCAATGTGACCTATGTAAACAATCTTTGATTTCTCATCCGGATAAAAATAGACTCTTGTATCTCCTAATTTCAGATGAAGACTAAAAATTTGTTTACCTAAAATATCTGCCCTGAATGTCCTTTGACTTGGAAATTTTTAAGTGTTGAATCTGATTCAGGAGACATTCTCAAACCTGTGATTTTAACTGCGTCTTCACAACTAAAGCCACCAGATTTCCAATTACAAATATATGAATCCAACTTTTGCAATGCCTCAACTATTTTTGTAAGATCTCTTGAGTTTCCTAGAGTAGCTATTTGTTTTTCAATTGCAGAGATAAAAAAAAGATGAGGAAAGAGTTGTTCCCTGCTTTCCCAAAGATCAGCACTTTTCTTCAAATTCTCACGCTGCCTATGTTGGCACCATTTGACGTGTTCTACAAAAGTGTCTTCATTTGAAAAATGTCTTACCTTTCTAATATAATGTTTCTCTTCCGCTTGTTCATTTAAACAATAATGGCTTATTTGCACTACCGATTTCTTCCAGTAATCATGGGTAGCTAAACTTATACTTATTGTATCGAATTCCCATGCCGCGCCAAGCCCCCATACCTGGCATTTACCTCCTTCCATTTCTATATGAAATTCCGACCTTGAATAAGCATCTGCATGATTTACATCAGATTCTTTTACCAAGGGCGTGGTGGTAACAATTTCTAAAAATTGATCCCTGAGATCCTTTTTTATCCTATTATCCTTTAACCAATAATCCAAGCTATATTCAGTGTGAAGATTGAATTGAAAAATATTTTTAATGACTTTATCATGAAATCTCAATTCATTTAATCCAGCATCTTTACCAACGACATATGTACGAACAAACGTTTCCATAACTTCACACACAGCGTCTACAGAGTTAACTTGAGATACAGATAACTCATTGAACATATAAACCATAACTTATCTTATTAGTGAATTTAACTGTTTGGAAAATTCATCAAAGAAGCCATTAGGGCTGTGGCTAATTCTGCCATCACTTTCTATTATTGGTTCAGAAATTGTCGTAATATGCTCATCTGAATTGATATCTCTTTCGAAATAAAACACAGAGACATCATCTTTATTAATAACTTGTTTTTTTACAGCGACTCTAATACCATTAAATAAATGATCTGAGTGTGATTCAACAATAATCTGAACTCCATCATTAGCTGCTTTAGCGAATAGTTCACCTAACTTTGCCTGCCCTTGAGGATGTAAATGTGATTCCGGGTTTTCTATTATGATTAAATGACCCTTTTCAGCAGAAAGAATTGCCGTTAGTATTGGTAGAATATAAGTAAATCCAAACCCAACGTTAACTGGGCTGAATTCAGGTGTAACATCTTTACCAATATCAAAATGATAACCCACCTTTACAATATCTAGATCAGGATAATAGGTAGATTTCACATGGGAACCGGGTGTGATGTCATTTAACCATGCATCAAGATTGGAAATGAGATTGTTGGTTGAAGCATTTTCATGCAGTACAGATGGTAAATTTACTTGTTCAAATTTGTTCAATGCTATAAAAAGCGGCACGTTTTCACCCTTATAACCTAAAAAACGTTTTTGCTGAACGGCTGACAAGTTTGCCTTATAATAATGCTCTGGGCCCACTCTCTCTGCCTTAAGATACGTAAAATTGTTATTAAATAGAGAAGGATTAAGCCCTTTATTATAGATATTCTTAAACTTTTCGCTTAAGGCAAGTACATCACTATCTGCGTTATATTCAAAGGCAAGATCAAGGAATAAGGTGTTATCTATATCTATTTCGAATCTAATATCGTCGCCGTCAGCATGGCTACTATAAACATCTTTGCCTTTCCCTAAATCAATAATACCACTATCTGCACCTTTGAGTATCAACCCATTAGTCATTATGCTACTTCTTGATTGGCGAAGCAACAACATTGATTGTATGAAACTAGATTTACCCATTCCATTCAATCCAGTAAATAAATTCAACATATTTAAATTTATTTCAGCTTCTCGAAAAGCCTTAAAATTATTTATAGCAATCCTTGTAATCATAAAGAATGAGATTTAATCAGGTCTTGTATACTTTCAAATCGAGTTTTAACTGCAGCTCTCCCTGAGGTAGATGTTGCAACAGCACGGTTGAAATCTTCGTTATTGAGTAATAATTTATAGTCACTAATTAAGTGATTACGATTTATATATAAACTATCTTTTTCAGCCGGACTAAGTTTATAGATTTCACTTACCCAAACTTCAAATAAGGCACTGTTAAGTTTTACACGGCTACCTTCCCCTAAAATTGAACGACTAAAAATATGTTTACCAAAGAGTTCCACTTGAAAAAAAATGGCATCAATCATTCCATTGGCTAACTGTACTAATTCTGCTTCTCCTTTTGTAGCAAGACTTTCCATTGCAGTATCTAGAAATCCGGAAAGAGGTTTGGTATAATTAAGGTAACTCTCGTTTATAAAAGCATATGCTCTAAGTAAAAGCTCACGGTCATCCATCCTTTTATCTTGAAGTTTGAGAATGGTTCGCAAGTCCCTATCTTCTGAAAGATCAAGAAGAAAATCCGATGGTGTTCCTTGATTAAGAGCATTCCGGATTTCCATCGCGTTTAATGCTAAGCCACCACTATTAATTCTTCTAAAAACATTATATTTCACATTTTTAGGTGTGCCGGGTTGAATTAAATAGGCAGTAACCGGAGTTTCCAAGATCCTCCGTTTCATCGTTCTGTTTAACTTATCGTAAGTAACATTTTTATCACTATAGTCTGTGAGAATTTCAAGTCCTGTTAACACAAGAGGTATCCTGATCTCATCATCTTCTGCAATTTCAGTGTTAACTATGAAGTTTTTTATAGTCCAAAGCCGTTGTAATCCGTCCACAACAAGCCACTTATCATCGTCATCTGCGTCAAAATAAAAAGGAGGCAGAGGTAGTCTTAGTAAAATAGATTCGATTAAACGGCTTTGAACATCTTTCGACCACAAATTTCCTTTACGCTGAAACTCTGTATTCATATCGATTTCTTTGTTCCTCAACCTTGCTACAAGGTGATCTATTGTTTTTGGTTCAACTATTATTTTGATATCTTTTGGGTCGAAAGGACTAACCATTTCACCAATATCAATAAGTGGCTCCTCGTCAACCTTATCCACTTCAACGAAGTCATCATCAAATTCCAGAGAATCATTATAATTTTTTTTGTTTCTTATTGCTTTTTGAAGCTCATGTTTATTAATCGCATCAATAGCAAATCCTCTAGGAGTTACTTTCCAAAAACCTTTTTTTAAATTTTCAAGTAGACCGAACCTCTTTAGATAATTTCGAGCCCACGCCAACCTATAAGATAACTTTGTAGTTGTACCTTTATGAATTTCACTAAGATCCTCGTTGGATAATTTCAATGTGTTGGCGATATTTTCTTGGATATCTGCGACAGAGGCTACACCACCAAGAGCTTTAATTATTAAAAATGTAGGTTCCATAAGATCCTCAAAGGTAGGTATGCCTGCATGTATGATTGAATCTTCCTCATCATCTAGGGGATGAAGTTGTTTTTCGACAGATGAATTAGCCAGTGATTCCATTTCCTTAAATGTTTCAATAGATGTTAAATCAACCAGCGTATTAGCATCATCCCTAGTAAGATTAAATGCCTCTAGGAAGCTATCAGCAGTAAAGTCATCTTTCAAAATAAACCCTAGATAATGATTTTCTGACTTCTTGACAATAACAACCAACTGACCCTCTAAAAATTCCTTTCCTAATCTAGTGATACGATATTCGTTCCTTGTACCATACCCGTAATATTTGAAACAGCATATAGATATGGTACCATCAAACCAGATAATATTAGCAAATCTTTCTTTATTAATGCCTTTAACACCGGGGAACTCAAAAATCAAGGAGAAAGAGTTTTTGGGGATATATAAACCTGCTTGATGGCCACCTGTTGATCCGGCATCATTTGGGCTTACAAATTTAATAAAACTAATTAAATACGCTTTTACCGCGTCAATTGCACCCGATAATTCATCAGTCATAAATTGTTATTTTTATTTTTAGGTCAAAGGTATCAAAACTTAAATATAATATTAATTATAGCAAATAATTAGCCCTTTAAGACCGAAAACCTAATGATAAGACTAAATTAATTTCTTAATATAAAAGATATAAGTTAATTAAAAAACTGGTGCACTAACCTTGCTTTAAAAGTATCATTTCCATAAAGTCTTTAACCGAAAATAACTCCTTCTGCTGAGATTTGGTATAAGTAGAAAATAAAGGAGCAGGAATAACAAGCTGAAGGTTATTTGCTTTCATCTCCTCTATTTGATTGTTGCTTATTGAAGGCTCAAGAGTTATAAGATGTTTGTGATCTATCTTTTTAGCTTCGGATAATACCTGTCTCCACCGGTCTTTTGCAGAGGTCTTTACTCCTAACATGGTTAAAAGATTAATATCAAATCCATCATTATTGTATTCACTAATCCCAGGGAATAAAAAATCAGGCTTATTATTTCTTTCTGTTACAGCACCATGCGAATACCTGATTTTATTAATAGAAAATAAAATTGCCAAATTATGTTCAAAAGAATGGCCAGCTCTTGACTTGCGTCTGTTCTGAACACTCAAGGAAAGTTTAATAAATTCATCTACGTCAGTTCCATCAATCCCAAATCCTTTTTTAAGTTGTTCTTTTACGATTACACCTTCTAAGGTCCTAAACAACATCTCTTCTCTTTCTAACCAAGCAATGAGCGTTTCATCAGGAGAGTCAACTGGCGATACATCACTAACTGTTGACCTAGAATAATCCGAAAATTCTTTAGTTGAAGGAAATTTATTTCCAAATTGCTTTAACAGGTCATCAACAAGATCAGGAGCAGTTTCTATCTGCTCCATTCCAAAGGAAGAAAGAATAAATCTACCTGCAAAACCTATGTCTTTCTTATCTTCAGTAAAATCCTTAATGATGAACTTATTCGCAACTTCCTCTACACCAAATAACCATAGTAATTGCTTTTCATATGTAGAATTTTGTGGTGCAACAATTACAGCAAGATTGTTTTCACTGGTTATACCGACAATTATCAAATCATTTACCTTTGCATTAGCAATCACTTGGTTACTTGAATAATATAATCTATATTCTGTCCTGGTAACATGTTTCTCGCGGGAATCGTACCAAGTCAAAAAACCATCACCTTCAAGTATTTCATCCTGATCATCGGTCAGGTAAAGAAATTTAGCTGCAAATGTTTTCTTTTCTGACCCAAATATTCTTTGGAATTCCTTTATACCATTAAACTCATGTTGATTGGAAGTGGTTGGATTAATCTCAACTTGGCTTAAACGTTTAATTCCTATTGCTGTAAAATAATCAGATAATGGACTCGGCATGTACTTTTTTTAGTTGGCTTAATTTAAGAACAAGTTCCTTGCCTACTGCTTGAATAAGCGGCATAACTACAGAATTACCAAATTGCTTATATGCCTGAGTATCGGAAACAGGAATAATAAAACTTTGTGCTTTGTTCTTCGTATTTATTGGATACATAGGATATCCTTGAAGGGCTGCACATTCATTAGGTGTTAATCTTCTTGGGTTCTTCTCTTCCTGGGGAATAAGAATTTCTGAACCATCTTTATAATATCTCGCACTAATAGTTCTTGTAACTCCATCAGGCTTAATTAAGCCAAACCCAAAACCATTTCCTTTCTCCTTATGCTTCTTAGCATATTCCTGCAAATAATTCCATAGTTTATCGCTTAATGTGAATTTAGGATCAGGATTAGGCTGTAAAATTGAGTCTACCCGTTGTTTTTCTTCCGGTATCGAAAGTAGACTAAAATCGAATTTAATATCGTCTCCATAGAACTCTTTATTAAAACCAACCATGATTGTTCTTTCCCGATGTTGAGGAACAAAGTTTTTACCATCAATCACTTTATGATCGAACGAATAGTTTAAATTCAACAGTGTCTCTTTAATAACTTTAAAGGTGTTGCCTTTATCATGAGATACTAAGTTTTTAACATTTTCAAGAAAGAATGCGTTGGGACGATGTTTTGCAATTATATCTGCTAGCTGAAAAAACAAATTACCTTGTTTTACATCGTCAAAACCATGCAGCCTTCCGAGACTTATTTTTTTTGATACACCAGCGATTGAAAAAGGCTGACAGGGAAATCCACCACATATTACATCAAAATGTTTGGGTATATATGATTTTATTAAATCTGATGTTATATCACCAAAAGGCACTTCTCCGTAATTTGCAAAATACGTTTCCTGTGCATATTTATCATACTCTGAACTAAAAATACATCTACCATTTAAATTTTGCATGGCCATTCTAAAACCACCGATTCCGGCAAATAAATCTATAAATGTAAAGTCTTCGTCACCTGCTTTAGGACCATGAAATGGAGCAGAGCCATTAGGAAAAAGTTCTTGCTGAATAGCTTGATGAACAAATTCTACTTCTCCAAATTTTGAAAATATTTCTTCAGCTCCCGATTCATAAACGGAAAGCTTTGTTGATGCATGATGGGTTAATATTGCTTTCTCTAACTGGTCTAGATTAATTAAATTCTTCTTCTTTGCTTTATAGTTCTTTACCACAGGATATTCAATCATATTAAAATCTATAAGATTATTCTCTACCATCATCCTTAATACCCTAACAATTATAGGCTATTTATATAATTCAAGTACGGAATGCATATTGACTAGACAAATCACATTACTATATATTCCTTTGAAATAATCGAGGATAAAAATACTAAATTATTTAGACAATAATGATCGAAGATTAGCAAGTGTCAAATCAATCTTTGATCTTTTTAATGAACATTCCCATATTTCAATCACGTTCCAACCTTTATCATTCAGTAACTGTTTGGAACTGTTATCAATCTCTTTATTCCTATTAATCTTATTTATCCACCACTCTGTTCGTGTCTTTGGAACAACATAATATTTACATCCTTCATGCCCATGCCAAAAACATCCATGAATAAATACTATTGAGTTATATTTTGGTAGCACAATATCCGGTTTCCCTGGTAAATCTTTAACATGCAGCCGATAACGGAAGCCATTACTATGTAAAAACCGCCGAACAAGAAGCTCCGGTTTTGTATCCTTACTATGAATTTTGCTCATATTAAATGAGCGGATTTCCTTTGAATGAACGTCTGCCATCAAAAATTTAACGCTTAAAAAACTCCTTTGTTTCAGAGGAAATAACAACCGGTACTTTATATTAACACGTTAAACACATAAATTATTTTAGCGTTAAGCATCTCGATTAGCATTATCGCTCAGTGCTTAAAATATCAAAACACTTAAGCAGATATGGTCTTAATCATTCTTTTTTGAACGAAACACGCCCCCTTTGGAAAGCATTTGGAATCATTTCCTTTAAATTGATCTGTTTACTTATTGCACCGGTCTGTTTATTTATCTGGTGATCCAGCCCTAACATCAGAATATTACCCTTATAACTCATCTCCTTAACCTTTTCTTCCCTGCCCGGATAATCAGATGGCTGCATATCAACCTCCTTTACAGGGTAATTAGAGGACATTTCAGATTGAAATGCTCCAATAATAGCACAAGGACTGAATTCCTTGCTATTCAACAAGATACTTTCATTGGTTTGACTTACAGTAGAGTACAACATTAGCGACATACTCACCAATGCCAGGCAATCTTCAGGAATTGCTTCCGTAAAAGTGATCACTTGCCCTTCCAAATTTTGATACCCTTCTAAATCCAAATCCCGAAACCCCAGATTTTCATAATACTCTTCCCTGAAATTGAAAGCAACCAGCATCAACCGGATTCTATGTTTGATATAAGCCCCACTCACCCCTTTAGGCCGTTTAACCCCTGTTTGGGTATTCAAAGACCCCAAAGTAACACTCACCAAACCCTCAGAATTCTTACTTACCGAATGGCTCAACTGCAGCACCTCAGCCAGTTTACTGTTCGCATTGAAATCTAGTCCCTCTAAAAAAGACAAATCTCCATCATGCAAATCTCTTTTCCCTTTCTCTCCACTCACATTATTCAATATCGACCGATACACCATTTGCGTACTCCTATAAGCAGCCGTCCCATCCTTAAAAAAATAAGCTGGTTCAAATGCCGTCCTAATTACAGCTGCCGAAGAACTCGAAATTCCAAACTCGGTAGCACTCCTTTTAGTTTTTTCAGTTTGCTTAAAAACCTTTGCTTTACCCTGGATGATGTTCTTTCCCCGGTATTCCCTGTAAATCACCGAACCTGCAGTTCCGTGTACCATTCCTTTATGATCTATAGTTGCCATATAATTTTTATTATACCGGCAAATTACTCCATCAAGAATATCAAAGTGAAAGAAACACGAAATTTTCCTATATCTTCTCTAATACGTCATAATTAAGCTTAAAAACGCATTATCCTTAAACATAACCAAAATCAAAAATCTACATCAAGCAGGATAACCAATAAAACAAATCTAATTCCCAGCAAACCCAATCTAATAAAAACCCAACATAACTCCGACGTCAACAACCCAACATCGGACTTATAACGGATTCTTATTGCATCCTTATCGCTATCATATACTAAAGATCATCCCGCATGCTCATACGCAGTTCGAATCCAACCAAGTACTTCTTCATCAACCTCTTTAACATCAGCAATTTTTATAATATGAGAACACATTGCATTACTAGCACTTACCCCTTCGAGTTTCCCTTTCGCTTCCTGCCCTTTCAAATTAATCCCTATCTCAAACCGGTTTTTTGTAGCAGGCTGAAGTATGGCAAATTGCTTCTTCCTCCTTACACTCACATAAGCGTTTTTTGGTGCGATTTCAATATCTGCTCCATACTGTAGAATCTCTGACAAGAGTCTATCATAAATTGGCTTCAGATTTTCCTAGCCTTTATACTGTTTGGTAATTAAATCATCCGGATTTTCAGCTGATCCTGCATCAGTACCCTTAGTTTTTAGCGCGATAAAATTTGCAAAACCATACTTGAGGTTATGATTTGCTTTTAACAATTGAATGACCTCATCATGCTTTGTAAAATTTTCATTTTTAACCAGCGTAATCCATTCTTCCAGGGACTTACCTGTGTTCTTATGCAAGTTATCAATCATGGTTTGTGTTCCTTTGTCCATAACTTTAAGGTTTAGAATATAATCACTTTTACTACTCAAATACTTCTTACAAGGAATTAAAAGAATCTTATTACCTCCAGCAACTAAACCACCTTTTTTAAGACTTTCTTTACAGCAACTTACTTAATTCCAATTGGTTACTTAATAACAGGATACTTATTTATTAAAAATAATAAATTCTCTCCGATTTTGCTTAAATCTTAATCTAAAGCACTTTATTTGTTATTTTTACAATTTAAATGTCAAGCCACACTTAAATTTTATTCTTTTGAAAATCATTGCAATCTCTGATACACATGGCAAACATCGTCTTCTAAGAAACCTGCCACAAGCGGACATGATTATTCATGCAGGCGATGTAAGCAGGGATGGCAGCGAACATTCTACCCTGGATTTCATGAATTGGTTTAGCAGTCTGGATTATAAGTATAAAATTTTTATAGCAGGAAATCACGACTTCTTTTTTGAGCAAGAAATGCCTAACTATATTAAAAAGCTAATCCCTGGTAACCTCACTTACCTGAATGATAGCGGTGTGACGATTGAGGGAATCCGCATTTGGGGCTCTCCTATTACTCCCCGTTTTTTTGACTGGGCGTTTAATCGCGATCGCGGCAAGGAAATTAACAAACATTGGAAACTAATTCCAAAGGATACAGATTTATTGATTACGCATGGTCCCCCTAAGGGTATTCTGGATTTGGTGGGATTAAATGAGATGGTGGGATGTGATGATCTCTTGAAACGGGTTAAACTGGTTAAGCCGAAGGTTCATATTTTCGGCCATATTCATGGGGCTTATGGTGCGAAAGAACTGAAGAGTACCCGGTTTATTAATGCGAGTATTGTAGATGAGGGCTATATGGTTTGTAATAGTCCGGTACTGATTGAGTTGTAGATTTACTGACCAATCTTCCATATTTCACAGTCTTTAACATACGAGTTAAAGAGTGTTAATGTTATTACGATTTAAGATTAAAATGGCAAAATTTACGCCATAGCATCTAAACAAATCTAAATAACAAATTTATAATGAAATTAAAACTCCTGATTCCTTTATTATTCTTTTCTTTTTATGGTTACTCTCAAGACTCCACTAAAGTTACATACGGGTTAAAATTTGGTGTTAACAGTAACAGCACTTCCCTCTCCAGCTCCTTAGATGGAAGTAGTTCTACTAAGATGAAAAGCTTTTTAGCTTATAACTTTTCACTGGTACTGGATGTTCCTTTATCTAAAGTTTTGTCTATTCAACCTGCAGTATCTTATATCCAAAAGGGACAGAAAAAAGATCTTTCAGGAGTTACTAATGACAACCGTACCAAGGTCAATTACTTAGAAATGCCTATTAATCTGGTTTATAGATACAGGAATTTCTTCGTTGGTGCTGGTCCTTATGCATCGCTTGCCATGAAGGGAACGATAAAAAGCGATTCCCAGGAGGATGATATCTCCTTTGGGAATCGGTATGTGAGTGGCGGCAGCAGTAAGAATGATGACTGGAAAAAGTATGATTTCGGTGCAAGTATGCTGCTGGGCTATAAATGGAAGATCTTTACGTTCAACGTAAATTATGATCTTGGTCTTTATGATATTGATCCCAGTCCGGTTTATAAATCAAAAACCAGGGTTGCATCTGCTGCTCTGGGAGTCATGTTTTAAACATAACCCTTTATTCTTTCCAGCCTCCTCCTAATGCGCGGTATAGATTAACTACTGCTTGTAATTTTTGCAACTGATCATTCACGCCACTCAACTGTGCGAATAGTAAACTTTGTTCTGAAGTGAGCACATCTGTATAGTTGGTGGCTGAACTGTATCGTAACAATTCCTGTGTGTAATCAACTGCTTTAGTTAAAGCGGTGATCTGATTGGCTCTGGCCACTTGTTTCTCCTCTGCTGTTTGGTATGCATAGAGGGAGTTGGATACTTCCTGTCCGGCAATTAATAAAGTTTGCTGAAAGGTATTTAAAGCCTGAAGTTGTTGCGATTGTGCGTTTGTTAAGCGTAACTTATTAGTACCCTGATTGAAAATGGGTTGCGTTAGTCCTCCTATGATGGAATAAAACGTGGAATGATCAAAAAAGTCTTTCAGCTGAAGGTTGGAAAACCCACCACTTGCTGTAAGCGTTAAGCTTGGATAGAAATAAGTCCGGGCAAGATTGGTTTGCTCAAAGGCTGTTCGGAATGCGTATTCGGCCTGCTGTACATCGGGACGGTTTTGCAGCAGTTGAGCAGATAAACCGGTAGTCAATGTTGCTGGTGTTGTTTGGGCTTGCAAAGTACTTCGGTCAATGGGTCCTGGTTCTTGCGAAAGTAATATGCTTAGCGCATTTTCAGTTTCCCTGATACTTTGCTTTAAATCAGGAATAGTCACTTCTGTGGCATACCTGCTGGCTTCACTTTGTACCACTGCTGCTCCTGTTACCATGGCTCCTTCTTTTAAGGCTTTCATGGTTTCGACACTGGCGATCCTGCTTTTTAATGTAGCCTGTGTAATGAGCAACTGCTGATCTAAAGCCAGTAAATTAAAATAGTTATTGGCTATATCTGCAATCAATTGTGTCTGCACTGCCTTTTTAGCGGCATCTGTACCCATGAAACTGGCAAGAGCAGCTCTTTTGCTACTGCTGAGTTTACCCCAGATATCGGCTTCCCATGATGTATTAAGGGAAAGTTTATACGTGTTGGTCAGAGTATTGATACTGATTCCTTCAGGAAAATTCTGTGCGGCTTCTGATGCCTTGGAATGGGTATAACCTGCATCTGCACTCAGCGTCGGAAAGAAGGCCAGCTTACTTTGTTTTAATGCTGCCTGCGCCTGAAAGATGTTCTGAATCGCATTCTTAAGATCTGCATTCTGATTAAGCCCTGTTTGAATCAGTGCTTTTAATTTATCATCTGCAAATAAACGCTGCCATGGCAAATCGGCCATGGTCAGTGTGTCTGTTGTGTTTTGATCCCGGTATAAACCTTCTGCTTTGACTTCTGGCTTGGTATAGTTTTTTGTTACTGAACAGGCGCTTAAAAAAGCTACCCCTGCTATCAGCGCTGTAAAAACAGGTATGTTATGTCTATTAATCATTCTATTGGGTCTCATTTTAATATCTGCTAAGCTTGATTTTGGATGGGGTTCATTTCTTCTTCCTCCTCTTCATCATAACTTCGCTTTGCTGGTCCACTTACTTTTTCCTGTAGCGTCTGGAAGATGATGAACAGTACGGGTATCACAAATACTCCTAAAATTGTCCCGATCAGCATCCCTCCAACGGCTCCTGTACCAATTGACTTATTACCTATTGCTCCTGCTCCGCTGGAGAACATTAATGGCATTAATCCGAATATAAAGGCAAAGGAAGTCATTAAGATAGGTCTTAACCGGGCTACGGCTCCATCAATCGCTGCTTGTACAACTGGCATTCCGCTTCGTCTCCGTTCCAGGGCAAACTGTACGATCAGGATTCCATTCTTGGCGAGCAGACCAATCAGCATGATCAATGAGATTTGCAGATAGATGTTACTGTCCAGTTTAAATACGATGGAAAATAAGTAGGCTCCTGCCAATCCAAATGGAATAGAGAGCAGCACTGCAAAAGGCAGGATATAACTTTCATATTGGGCACTCAGCAGAAAGTATACAAAGATCAGACAAAGCGCAAAGATAAAGAGTGTTTCGCTTCCTGAGGCTAGCTCTTCACGGGTCAGACCTGAAAAGTCATATCCATAACCGGCTGGCAATGATGTTGCGGCTACTTCCTGGATGGCTTTAATGGCATCACCTGAGCTGTATCCTACATTGGGAGCACCGGTTACACCAATTGAGCTGAACAGATTAAATCGGGAAATTGCTTCGGGACCAAATACTCTTGTCATTTTGATGAACTCAGTAATTGGTGCCATGGCGCCTGCATCATTGCGGACAAATATTTTATTCAGTCCTTCGGGATTAGCGCGATATTCTGCAGCGGCCTGGATCATAACCCGGTATTGCTTACCATACTGGTTAAAATTGGATGCATACAAACCTCCATAATAACCTTGCATAGTTTCAAGAACGGCATTGACACTCACTCCTGCTTCTTTACATTTCTCCAGATTTACATCCATCATATATTGAGGGAAATTTGGATTAAAGGAGGTGGTTGCATATTGTATTTCGGGACGCTTGGCCAGTTGGGCCAGGAATTCGGTACTGACATTAAAAAAGTCAGTGGTACTGTGTCCGCCTTTATCCTGTAGCTGGAATTCAAAGCCTCCACTTGCTCCAAATCCTTGGATGGTTGGTGGAGAGATGAAAAAGATACTTGCCTCACGAATGCCTGCTGTTTTACCAAACAGTTCGCCAATGACGGCATCGACATTACGATCACGTTCACTCCAGGTTTTTAGCTTCACAATTACCATACTATAGGCACTTCCAGCACCGGCTGTAAAATTCTGTCCTACAATCTTCAGGGTATTCTTTACTTCAGGAATGGTATGTGCAATGCTGTCTACCTGTTTGGCTATTGCGGTAGAACGCTCCATAGAGGAGGATGGTGGCAAACTGATATTGGCAAAAATGGTTCCCTGATCTTCTGCCGGTACAAAAGACGAAGGCGTGGTTTTCATCATATAAAACAAACCACTGCAGGCAACCAGAATGGCCGTTAAAACGATCCATTTTTTAATAGACAGAAATTGTACAGAGCGTTTATAGCGCTGGGTTAAGTTGTTGAATGAAACATTAAAGGCGGTATAAAAGCGCTGTACAAAACCGCTATGCTTTTCGTCATCTGCATGGGGTTTAAGCAAGAGTGCACATAAAGCAGGACTTAATGTTAAGGCGTTGATAGCGGATAATATAATGGCTACGGCTAGTGTAACGCCAAACTGTTTGTAAAATACTCCGGTAGATCCTGTAATAAATGTAACGGGAATAAACACAGCGGCCATAACTAATGTGATGGAGATAATGGCACCTGAAATGTCATTCATTGCATCTATGGTGGCCTTTTTGCTGGATTTATATCCGGCATCAAGCTTAGCGTGTACCGCCTCTACTACTACAATGGCATCATCCACAACAATACCAATGGCTAATACCAATGCAAATAGGGTAAGCAGGTTGATGGTAAAGCCAAATAGGTTCAAAAGAAAAAGGTACCTACAATGGCTACCGGAACGGCAATGGCGGGGATAAGGGTGGATCTGAAATCCTGAAGAAAAATAAATACAACAAGAAATACCAGGATGAAAGCTTCAATCAGGGTATGAATTACTTTTTCAATGGAAGCATCCAGATTTTCATTTACGTCCACCATATAGGTGTATTTAACTCCTTTTGGAAAGCTCTTAGATGCTTCTTCAATGATCTTTTTGGAATTGTTTACCACGTCACGGGCATTTGATCCGGGGGTCTGACTAATAGCCATACCTACTGATTCCTGTCCATTGGTACTGATGGTAGAGGTGTAGGTTAATGAACCAAGCTCTACTTTAGCAACATCTTTAAGACGTAGAACTTGTCCCTGTCCTACTGATTTAATAATGATATTTTCAAATTCAGGCGCTGTAGTTAAACGACCTTTATATTTGATTACATACTGAAAGTCTTGATTACCATTTTCACCAAATTTACCGGGTGCGGCTTCTATATTCTGTTCCGCAAGGGCTGCAGAAATATCACTAGGAATTAGACTGTACTGTTGCATGACATCTGGTTTTAGCCAGATACGCATGGAATAGTCTTTAGAACCAAAAACGGTAGCATCTCCTACGCCTGTAACCCTTTGAATCTGGGGCACAAGGTTGATCTTGGCATAATTTTGCAGGAATGTCTGGTCAAAGGTTTTATCCTCACTGTATAAGGAGAAGATCAGCAGGTTACTGCTTTGGCTTTTAGTGACCGTTACCCCTGCCCTTGTTACTTCTGCAGGTAATAAACTGGTTGCTCTGGATACCCTATTCTGAACGTTTACGGCTGCTAGATCGGGATCGGTACCTACTTTGAAGTAGATCCTTATACTTGCAGATCCATCATTCGTTGCCGAAGATGTCATGTAGGTCATATTCTCTACCCCATTAATCTGTTCTTCCAGTGGAATCACGATACTTTTTAAAACTACATCGGCATTTGCACCGGTATAACTGGCAGAGACGTTTACTGTGGGGGGTGCAATGTCGGGGTACTGCGCAATAGGCAGGGAACGGAGTCCCAGTACGCCCAGTATGACGATAATCACAGAGATTACCGTAGAGAGTACTGGTCTCTGTATAAATATTTTAAACATCTGCTCTTATTTTAAATTGGCGTAAACAGTTTCGGCTTGCTGTGGATTTGCTTTGATGGATGTGCCATCTTTTAACGTGGATACTCCTTCGAGGACTAACTGGTCTCCTGCTTTTAATCCAGTTTTAACGATGTAAAAGTTTCCTGCGGAATTGTCCATTACAGTTAATGATACCGTTTTGGTCTTTCCATCTTTGTCTGATAGTACGGCAAAACGTTTATTTTGCAATTCAAAGGTAGCACTTTGTGGCACCATTAAGACATTGGTCAGGTTATCCGGAATGCGAACTGTTGCACTGCTTCCACTGCGGATTACTCTATTTTGATTAGGAAATTTTGCACGAATGTTGACGGTTCCTGTTGCTGTATTGATTTGTCCATTTACGGTTTCTATATGTCCTTTTTCTGCATAAGCGGTGCCATCAGAAAGCAGTAAAGATACTGCAGGCAACTTCGCTATCTTTTTTGCAAACGAAGTTTCTTTACTACCTCTTGTAAAATCAAGCAGCAGTTTTTCGTTGAGGGCGAAGTAGGCATATACATTACCTATACTTGAAACGGTGGTTAAAGGATCTGCGGTAGCAGAACTGACCAGACTTCCTAAACGGAATGGAATAGAACCTACTACTCCGTTTACCGGACTAGTTACAGTAGTATACCCTAAATTTGTTTTTGCATTGATGAGCGCTGCTTTTGCTTGAGCCATACTGGCCAGGGCGGCATTATAGGAATACTGGGCAGACTCCAGCTCGTATTTACTTACGATATCTTTTTCTACCAGGGGTTTCACTTTAACGACTGCCAGTTTGGCTGTGCTTACTTGTGCCTGCGCGGTTTTAATACCTGCGCTTGCTGTACGGACGGCCTGTTCATACTGGGGATCGTTAATTTTAAATAGTGGTTGTCCGGCTTTAACTACCGTACCCTCATCTACATAAATTTTTTCGATGTAGCCTTCAACCCTTGGTCTTATTTCTATATTCTGCTGTCCCTGGACACTGGCAGGATAATCGGTATAAAGAGTGGCAGACCGTGGCTCTATAATGAGTGTTTTGTATTCCTTTACCTGGTTTGCTGCACCTGCCTGGGCTGCTTTATCCTGGTTGTTGCCACATGAGGCTATGGTTATTCCTGAAAAGAACAGGAGACCCATTTTTAGGGTTGTTTTCATTTATTGGGTGATCTTTTTGATATATAATTTAATAGGGGATATTAATTTGGATGGGATATTGGAGGTGTAGTTGTATGAATGATTAGTTTCCGATATAGAGCATTTCGAAAATAAGTTGTTTTCTTTGTTTCATTAAACGTTTGAATTCAGGTTCTTTAATATCCAGAATGGCCTTATTTAGCTGACTGGCAAGAACCGGGTAAGCCATAAGAGCGAATAAGTTCATGATGAACTGTTTGGGTTCCATATTTTTGAGATTTCCTGCATCCATTTCCCGCTTTACTTCGATCATAAAAGATTTTATAAAACCGTTATTCATTTTACTCGTGCCTAAATCCTTATTTCTATTGGTCTCTGTGATGACAAAGAGTTCGCGGAAAGGATATTTTGTAGTTTCATCTATAAATACACTGATTATCTTTTGAAGTTTTTCTTTAAAACCGAGTGGCGCTTTTAACACTGAATCAATAGTGTTCCGTAAATCGAGCCGGGCCTCTTCTACTACTTGTTCAAATAATATATTTCTTGAACGAAAATAGTAATGAACAAGGGTTCGGTTTACACCTGCCGCATCAGCAATATCCTGAGTTGTAGCATGCAGCTTACCCTCAGAAAAGAACAGGTGTTTAGCCGTGTCTCTGATCAATTGTTCCTTGCCGATGTCTTTGACTATCATTTAATACTTTCGTTTAACAAAAATGTTAGACAAAAGTATTAAACATAACAGTTGCAAGTGTCAGATTCATGACATGTTAAAAATTGAAGATAGCATATTGATTGCATATATGTTTTTCAGGACGACATTCCAATTATCTGCAAGGTTTTAGGGTCTTTCTTGCCCTGGTAGAACTTATCAAGTAAGGACTGAAAAACAGGATCGGCTTGCGGAAGACATGAGAACAAGGTCATAGATGATTTTAACTTTAAATCATCAGGACTTCCCAGTATTAGATTGGCATTATCGCCTTTGAGTGCGAGCAACTCCTTACATATCTCAACTAGTCGGCTGCCTAAAACAGTATGGCTAAGATAGTCAGCAGCTTCATCAAGGTCCTTTATGGCATAATACCTTGAAGTTTCACTTAAAGCTAATCCTTGAATTTGAGGAAAGATATACCACATCCAATGGCTTCGTTTTCTACCATTCTTAATTTCAGATAAGGCAATTATGTAGTCTTCTTTTTGTGCGTCAATAAATCTTTGCAAAGTATTCTCTTTCATTACAATCTGTTTATTAAAGATATGGATTTAAGAGCCATTAAAATGTTTAATACCGACTGCATATCGATGCAGCCGGTTTTGAGAGAGCGACGATTAAAGGTATCATATGTAAATTCATTAGGATAGATGTCTGATAAGATCTTAAGTTCGGGAATTTGCTATATCATTGCCTTTAACTCGATAAATGAATTTGCGAATTAATTTCATGATAATCAATTGCTAGAACTAGCTATTGAAACGACTAGTTTCTATCTATCCAATCTAAAATATAATCGGCATCCTCTTTCCAGGTATCAAGACCAAGTACAAAATGATTGCGATTTGAAAACATTTTATAATCCACTACGGAATTGTTCTTTACGTAAGCATTAAAATTTCTATGGTTAAGGTGAGCTGGAATTATATGGTCAGTATCACCAGAAGTTAATAATAATGGAGCATGTTCCTTTTCAAAATCTACTTTGGCATCGCTAGTTAAGGCATCCCTAGATATAGTTTTTGATTCAGGAATCGTGTATTTTTCGTAAGAAGATTGCTGTATTTCAAGAGGCATCCCATTTACAAAGGCATATTGCCAATCCTCCAAAGACATCATATAAGTTTCTTCTATTGAAGTGAAAATACCAAGTGATTTCCAGCCTGCCTTTAGAAATGAAAATTCGTAAGGAAAAACACCTTGAGGTGGCACAGAGTGGATCGCTACTCCTGCGGCTGCGATATCCTTATTAACCATGAGTTGAGTTAATAATCCACCATAAGAATGACCGATAACAATAGGTTTCTCTGGGAGTGATTTGATAAGGTCCACATGGTAAGCAACCAGTTCTTTCAGGGTTAAAAGAGCGAGCTCTTTATCGTGGTGCGGGTGTCGAGCCCGTAGTTCTGCTACTGGGGCATCTTTATGAGGCCATGGGGGTGCAATAGTGGTATATCCTTTACTTTCAAAATAGTTTGCCATTCGTACCAGCAATTATTCCCAACAAATGCTCCTGTAATAAATACAATCGTTTTAGATGTGATGGTTTTCATAGTTTATATATTTAGAATTTGGTTTTTCAATAAGGCATTCTGATCTACTTCTTTAAATGTTACTCCAATTTCAATCGGCACAGCTTGATAATAGCTTACAAATTAAAAATTTTTATGGGTTTATCAATGGGGATAGGCCTTTTTTTTAAAACTAAACACACTGATGACCAAACTCTTGCAAACAAGCTAAACCTGATCTTTATAAGGTTTTATTGAATCATTAATCTCGAGCATCTGGATTGCTATTCCTGATTTAATTCCTATATATCCGCTAATTTATCTTTATTTTTCACTGGTTCTTTTGTGATTAATTTATCCATAGATTCACAATTCCCAATCCTGTTATCTAATTGATCGACTTTCCGAATGGCGAAAAGGCAAGGTTCATTAACTTAAAATGCTGTCTTCCAAAAGGAATACCGACAATGGTAAGGCACAAGAGTAAACCAAAAAACAGATGCGTAAGAAGAACCCAAACGCCACCGAATACAAGCCAAATAATATTCATCATGGTTGATAGGCAACCAGTATTGGAAGAGGTATTATTAATCTGAACTCCAAAAGGGGCCAATCCTACGATGGCGAGTTTAAAACATTGCAATCCAAATGGAATACCAACTATGGTGAGGCATAATATGATACCACCGAATAGGTATTCAAAAAAAATGAAGATCCCTCCAAAAACAATCCAAATGATATTACCAATAAAGTTCATTCTTTCCTTTTTACTAAGATGAAACTATTACATATTAGTTACATCCAAATATAGCGGAGAGTGATTATCACGAATTAGAGGCCAACTTCTAAACCAACTAAATCAGGATTAACGATTTAGATCAAAAGAAGATTACAGAGTCAGTTGAAAACTTTGGATTTATTCCGTTTGTTCTATCCCATTTATAATAAGAGACAATTCATGTTGTCCGGATAAAAGACCCTTGTAGTAATTATCTTAAAAGATTGTTTTCGTTTAATAACTGCTATTTCATGTGGCTGGTATACACGTTCACTGATTTTGAAAACTTTCTTGGCCAGTTTACCATTGGCTTTATTGTAATATAACCCATATTCCAGTCTAACCATTCTCTGTTCATCAGTAGTATTTTCTATTACGAAAGAGAAAGCAACAGCATCGCCTATTGTAACTTGGGCCTTAATTATATTAAATTAAGTAATTAAAAGTCCTTTGCTATTTAAGCCATAGTGCTTCAAAATTCCTGTATTACCCTGTTTAAGTAAAGTACGACTACCATGTTTAATTATGGCGTCTGTATTAGAATTCCGTCCGGATCATTTTTTTGCAATTTCAAATACTACCTGAGGATTGTCCTTAGCTATGTCATTCAAATTGTTTGCCACACTTCTCCTCACAACCTCTGAAAGATCATCGTTTAGATTTTCTAAAATTAATAAAATTGATGCAGGGTTCCTTTTTAATTCTGGAATAGCCATTGCCCAAGGCAAACGTGGCCGACTACCTTCAGATGCCAAGCGTCTTACTTGTGGACTTGCATGTAGCAACCATTCTTTCATCTGGACCATCATTTGATAAAAGTATTTGATTATGAAGGGACGGATACCGAACTCACAACTTATAAACTGGGTTACAAATTAAAGTGCTTCTACTGAAGTTTCATAGTCATCTATCCTATATACTTCCAGCTAATCTGGTAAGAATATAAACGCAAGTCCTTCACCCTGTCCTTGATTTCGATAATCTTCAATAATATTAAAGATTAATTGCACGGCATCTGGATAAGATTCAGGCATAAACTCATGTAAAACAAGAGTGGTATGGCGCATTCTTTCCTTTAGTTCCATATTCTGAAAGGCAGAAATAAATACTTTTGAGAGGAACCTGTTTGTATTAAACGAAGGAATATTATTTTCTAACACTTTAGCAAGCCTATCATAGAAAACTGGGGAATAGATTTCTTTTAATGCACTCATATTTTGCTTGGAAATTGAAGCTTGATCGTTTGATAATACCTTACTTATTGTTTTTAATATAAAGCTCCTCGACTTTTTGCCTAGCCCATGGTGTTCTTCTCAAAAACGTTAAACTCGATCCAATAGAAGGATTACTGACAAAACAATTGATCCTAACTAATCTGGCCAGCTCAGTCCATCCATATTGTGCTACCAAACTATTTAGGATCACTTCAAGCGTTTTACCATGTAGTGGGTTATTTTTTTGCTCCATTTATACTCATTTCTCCATTATGCTTTATCAATATTTCTTCAACTTAAGAACTATTTGAAATAATGCCTTGTTTATTTGTTCAAAGTTACGATTTTCATCTTAGTCAATATTGTGATTTGAGGATGATTATCAATAATTTGAACAATATCGAATAATGAATAAATTTTAGACATATCGATCACATATATAAAAAAGCACCTATCTTTGGACTCAAATTTTACAATTATATTTTATGGCAAAAGCATCTGAAATTAAAACGGGAAATACTTTACGTTACAATGGCGAACTGGTAACAGTTACAGAATTAGTACATCGCACACCAGGTAAAGGTGGAGCTTTTTACTTAGGAAAATTTCGTAACATTAAAACCGGAAAGATTGTAGAAGCGCGTTTAGCAACTGACGAGCAAGTTGAAATTTGCCGTGTAGAAAGTAACGATTATCAATATTTATATGAAGAAGGAAGTGACTTTGTAGTGATGGATAATGTTTCTTTTGAGCAGTTTAACATTCCTAAATCACTGTTCGGAACCTCTGCTAAATTTTTAAAGGAAGGAATGAACGTAATCGTTTCATTTGAAAGTGAAGAACCTATTGTTGCTCAGGCACCTAACAGTGTGGATTTAGAAATCACATACACCGAACCAGCTGTAAAAGGAGATACTTCTTCAGGCGCACAGAAATATGCAACTACTGAAACAGGGATTGAAATAAAGGTACCTTTGTTTGTGAATCAAGGCGACAAAATAAAAATAGATACTCGCACTGGAGAGTATATTGAGCGTGTGAAATAGATTTTCCTATCTAAATAAATAAAAAGCGGCTTATAGCAATATGAGCCGCTTTTTATTTTAAAGTTTTGCTAACACTACCAGTAAAAACCTAACCTTTTTTATAAAACATTAAAAATAAGGCTATTAAAAACCCACCATTATCCGGTCGACCATAGTTATGGATCACATCCTGATAAAAAGACACATCTTGTCGCATAACAACCCTTAAATTGTCCTATATGGCTTTTTATTATTTATGATTCACTTTTACCTTTGATATATAATATTTGTTCATGATTTAATTGATTTTATGAAAATAGTAAGAGTACAATATACAACCACACCTGAATATGCCCCTATCAACATAGCCAACATTGCTGGAATTGTAAAAGAATTAAAAGAGCTTAATTACGTTGGTATTAAATATGGCACGTGGATATTACCTGATGGTAAAACTTTTATGCATTTTGACCATTTTGAAAATGAAGAAGACCACCAACTTTTAATATCACTGGAATCCTTTAAGAAATTCGATACTGAACTATGGGCAAGCGGTCTAGAAATTGAGCCGAAACTTGACCTGCTATCTTTAGTTGTATCGACGGATTAATTGATTCACTCATATAAAATTTCTTATTTGATCTTCTAAAAAGCAACTATTTACCTGATTTAATTCCAACATTCTACAATGAAATTTTATTATACCTTTTTAACATCCAGATACAAATTATCTACAGAATTGCCATGTATGTTTACAGGATAAAATAATGACTTAAATGGCCGGTCAAGAAAGAATAATAAACAAACTACCTGCAATTACTATTTCATTCTGGATAATGAAAATATGTGCGACTACCTTAGGTGAGACCGCTGGCGATTTATTATCAATGACCATGAATATCGGTTATGCAGTAAGCTCCGTCATTCTATTAGGTTTCTTTTTTACCACATTGCTTTCTCAGCTATTATCAAGAACATACCACCCACTGATATATTGGCTGGTAATTTTAGCTACAAGTACTGCAGGAACAACTATGTCTGATTTTATGGATAGAACGTTGGGCTTAGGTTATGCAATTGGGTCATTGATTTTAATGTCATTATTAATTACCACTCTTATTATTTGGAATAGCATAGAAAAATCACTGTCAGTAACAAATATAAGATCCACTCGTGGAGAAATATTTTATTGGTCAGCAATATTGTTATCAAACACATTGGGTACAGCATTGGGGGATTTTCTAGCTGATAACTCCGAACTTGGGTTTACTGGAGGTGCAATGCTTATTGGCGGACTATTGTTACTTATTCTTTTAGCATACTGCTTCAGCAATATATCTCCAATTATCTTGTTTTGGCTGGCATTTGTTTTAACTCGGCCTTTCGGGGCAACTTTCGGAGATTTACTTACCAAAACACATGATAAAGGCGGACTTGGTTTTGGCACTATACGTTCGTCCTTAATCCTTTTTATTGCACTTATTACTTTAGTTATTTATGAAATAATTAAAGTAAATAAGAAATCCACATTTAGAAAAATCCAAACTACATAGTTCTTATTTCAGTACAAGATTAAGCTGCTAATTCACTTGCATTCAAGTCTGATTTAAATTAGCATGAATTAATACATCACACCAAGACCCCATTATCAGCAAGCTTTTTTTCCACTTTGCTGGTTAACTGAATCACAGAAGGATGTTTAGATTGAAAATTAGTCAATTTCAAGACGTCTTCATTGAAGTGTCCCAAGTATTTTAAGTTGACAATATCTTACGTTACATTACCAAGTTATGCGGGTTAATGCCGCAAATATCATTGATTTACAAATATTTCAATTAGTATAGGCTCGCGATACGATCACTTAAATAGGTCTCATATTCTGCAGGCAAAGACTTAAGCTCAGTTAATATAATATGTTTCAGCAGCCTCACTTTGCAGTTGTATTCGTCCTTTAGTAAGAGGGAACGCTTTACCGTTCTCTATATAGCGTGAATTTTGTATTACCATTACCACATGGCCGTTTACAATGTGCAGGCTTTTACCTTCAAAACATATAAGTTCTACTGGGTCCATTCGCCAGAAGGTCTTTCATAGTTTTCTTAACGTAGACAAAAACCGTCTATACCAGTACTTGTCCCCATAGGAAAGAATGGTTGCTTTTTATTAGCAACAGGGTTCATAATCCCTTCAGGTATAAATGACCTCACATCTATCGCTGAGTTGGCAATATTCCAGTAATCACCCATATAGCCTTCCATCAACTAAAATTCTTGTCCTAACATCCAGAACGCCAGTATTCATCACCCTGCTTACCAATCGAATGGTATAAAATACCAGAATCCTTCAGCTTATCAGTACGCGGAACCAATTTTTTAGAGCCCCATTTCACTTTAGCCTTTAAGTGATAATTCAAATACTCAACTTTGTTAAAAATACAACCATATATTTCACCACTTACTCTCAAAACCGGTACACCCTTTTCGTCAATAACCGTAAATACATGATCCATATTATTGTTTAACCCAATAGGCTGTATTAATTCGCCTTTATCATTAACTGGAATTTGTCCTTTATAATCTTTTTTGTGGCGAAAACTTAGATATATTTCCCACTGCGATAGGTTTTTGTCTAGCAAATTTTTCCATTCAGGACCTTTAGTAAATCCAGATAAGACAGTAACAAGCAGGCTTAGAACCGTTAGGTTTACAAGTGGTTTAGTCAAGAATAAATTATTCAAATTTTAAATATAAACAATTTTCAATTTGAATAAAAAATAACATAAATCGATTCTTTACTTAACAATTGAAGGAATCAATCTCTAGTAATAAACACTAACTTCTGAAAGTATCAGACAAATCTGACCGTTTCAGAAGTTAGGTAATTTAATTTTAGGCTTAAACTAGCCGTTTCTCTACTTCCTTCCAATTGACCACATTCCAAAATGCTGCAATATAATCATTACGTTTATTCTGATATTTCAGATAATAGGCATGTTCCCAAACGTCAATAGCAAGTAGTGGTGTTCCTTTTACAGTTGCATTATCCATTAATGGGTTGTCTTGGTTAGGTGTGCTAACAATCTTCAACTTTCCTTTATCAGAAACCAACCATGCCCATCCAGAGCCAAACTGCCCAAGCGCAGCCTTTGAAAACTCAGCCTTAAAAGTATCAATCGAACCAAAAGTACCTTCAATCCCTTTCTTTAGTTTCCCTTCAGCAAGTCTTGAAGAAGAGGAAGGCGTCATTGATGCCCAAAAAAAGTTATGATTCCAAGCCCCTCCTGCATTGTTTCTTGCCTTAGGAGACATTCCTTTAGAATGAGCAAAAAATTCAGCGGCACTAGTATAGTTAAGGTTCTCTGCTTTGATGGCTTCGTTGACATTTTTGATATACGCCGCATGATGCTTGGTATAATGGATTTCCATAGTTAACGCATCAATTGAGGGTTCCAGTCCATTATAGGAATATGGCAAAGGATTCTGAGAAAATAAAAATGGCTTTAAATACACATTATCGTTAGTCTCAGCAGAAAATGCATTCAATGATAATCCGCCTACACTACTAACAGTCAACGCACCTGCGGCAGCTACAGCCATCCCTATAAATTTTCTTCTTTTAAGTGTTTCCATAGTTAATGTTCTAATAATTTCTAATGTTTTTAATAATTTAGAGTAATAGCAATCCTTATAAATAAATATACTACTATTCACAGCAACCCTTAAACCTTTAATTAAGTTAAGCCAATTATGACAATTATGTTAAAATGTGTCAATATTTACATTGACATAATGGTCAGTCAGCACAACTTTTCCATTCTCCTCCTTGAACCAACCGTTGCCAGATCTAAAGATT
>NZ_AQPN01000135.1 GCF_000403135.1 Arcticibacter svalbardensis MN12-7 | reverse complement strand
GATGACACTCAATTTTTAACCTTCGCCCACTGTGTAAAAAATGCCTTTCCAAGCTCTGAGGTAAGTTTGTATATTCTCTTATAACGGTGCCACAAACTTTTCTCGTAAATTGTGTATTTGAGAGAAATATCGCCTAATATGAAAATTGGTTACGCAAGAGTCAGTACCGCAGACCAAAATTTAGACGTGCAACTTAGGCAAAATTATAATTTAAACCTTCTTTTTAACCGTAATAATAATTCGATGAAACCGACACTTTATAGCTAATAAAAATTATAATTAAACACCTATCATTGGGTTTTCTTCTAATTGAACCGCTCGAAGAAAAATACAGTGACATCAGCGACCCTTAATAATTAATCATCTTCTCTCTATTGGATAACAAAAAATAGCTCGTTTCTTAAAGATAAACGGATAAACAGAGACAACAGGTGTTTTACAGAATGTAAATCAGGAGTGTAAATTTAACCGTAGAACTTTAGTTCTTCTTGAACGATACCCGCTTTCCTGGCGAAGCATCCGGAGGCACCTGCTTTGATTTTACTGTGTTAATGCTCACAGGTGCCAGTTTACCTAACCGGGAATCCAATCCCAGCATCAAAAAATTGCCTTTATAAAACATCTCCTTGACCTTTTCTTCCCTGTCAGGATAATTGGATCGTTGCCTATTAACCTCTCCTAATGGGTATTCAGAGGGCTTTTTCGATTTAAAGGTTCCGATGATGGCACAGGGACTGAATTCTTTATTATTCAGCAGGATGCTTTCATTCGTATGACTTACAAAAGAATACAGCATCAGCGACATACTCACCAATGCCAAACAATCCTCAGGAACCTTTTCTGTAAAAGTGACTACCTGTCCATCAATGGTTTGATACCCTTCCAGGTCGATATCCTTAAAGCCCAAGTTTTCATAGTACTCCTCCCTGAAGTTAAAAGCAACGAGCATTAGCCTTATGCGGTGTTTCATATAAACTCCACTAAGGTTTCGCGGCCTTTTGATCCCTGTTTGGGTGTTTAAGGAACCTAAAGTTACACTCACCAAACCATCAGCACTTTTACTCACTGTGTGGCTCATCTGCAGTACTTCATGCAGTTTACTATTGGCATTAAAGTCCATTCCCTGCAATAAAGAAAGATCCCCATCATGCAGATCCCTTTTCCCTTTTTCCCCACTTACATTATTCAACAGAGACCTATACACCATCTGTGTACTCCGATACACTGCCGTTCCGTCTTTAAAAAAATAAGCCGGTTCAAATGCAGTCCTAATCACAGCCGCTGCAGAACTTGAAAGTCCAAACTCAGTAGCGCTCCTGATCGTTTTTTCAGTTTGCCTAAATGCCTTTGCTTTGCCCTGGATGATGTTCTTTCCCCTGTACTCTCGGTAAATCACCGAACCTGCGGTTCCATGTAACATTCCTTTTTTGTCTATTGAAGCCATGTTTTATAATACGTTTAAACAAAGCAAGCAATTAGGTTTCTGAATAGCAAAAGTAACCGCAAATCTTCCTAAATCTTCTCTTATATGTCGTATTAAACCTAAAATCTTCCAATACTTGAACCGAATACGGATTCGAAAAAAATCGCTAAGAGGTTAGCAAATAAACTGATTAGTATTATAAGCATAAAAGAACGCATAAGTATCTGGTCTAAGTCCGACTTTTATTAGCCCACATCGGACGCATTACTGACGCTTATTGCAATCTTATCAGAATAAACACCTACCAAATTGCTACTTGTAACCGATCATCGCTTATGCCACTTGTTTTTCGATATAACGAAATATGGCAGATGAATTTCCTAACATTTTGTTAATATTTCCGCAATATGCAATTCTTTAATTTTATTATTCCTAGAAAAAACATAGTTATTAAGAATAGAAAGTATGAATTAACGGCTGTTCTTATTGGCTAGGAAGCACTATTAAAATACTTTTATTGTATAATCACTATTACATCGGTTTTTCCCCAAAAAGCAGTAAATCATTTCTTTCTACACATCTTAGAAATTCTCCAAATCACATATTCAATTAATACAAAATGAAAAATTTACGATTTAACTACAGGAACGTTTTTTTTTGTGCGTTTTTGATGCTTACGCTGTCTGCATGTTCTAAGAAAGATGATATGAAGCTGGACGATACCCCAGACCCTGTGGACACACCTTCAGTACCAAAGCCTTATAGCATAACAGAGGATTTTGATGCAGGAACGAAGGGTGCTTATGCCGTAGACAGTGTGCAGTTACTCACCGGTAAGTGGACGTTGAGCGATGCATTAATAGGAAATCTTGCTGCTGATGCCAAAAACGGAACCAAATCGATACGGTTGCGCAACGGATATGTAGCCATGAACTTTGATGTGGCCGGATTAAAAACCTTATATATAAAACATGCCAAATATGGTACTGATGCCACATCAACCTGGCAATTACTCATGTCTGCTGATGGTGGTAAAACCTATACACAAGTGGGTGCAGATATCTCAGAAACAAGCACTACACTGGTAACAGACTCTTTTAGTGTTGCTGCTACCGGAAAGGTTCGTTTTCAAATAAAAAAGATCGGAACAACCAGGATCAACCTGGATGATATTACTTTTAAAGGTACTGGTGATCCCGGCGTTACTGTAGGAGCACCAGACACCGAGCCGGGCGATTCTCCAGGTACTGGAACTGCTACGCCTGGTCGTGGAACTCCTATTGCTGGCCCAGATGCCCCTTCGGCAACGGGCGATAACTCAAATTTGCTAATGGGCAATCCTTCGAATGCGGAGTCGGCAGCAATAATGGCTGATAACTATTTGATCGATCAGCATTATTATACCGAAAGTTATAGTATGTCACAAGGACATCCAAAGTGGGTAAGCTGGCATTTAGATGCTTCTAATATTACAGGTGTAGCCTCACGACAAGATAATTTTGCTTCTTTTACTGGCCTTCCCAATAGCTGGTACCAAGTGCAAAGTACCAGCTATTCGGGATCAGGCTTCGACCGTGGTCATAACTGCCCGAGTGCTGACCGTACTAGTTCGGTAGAGGCAAACTCGTCCACATTCCTAATGACTAATATGATACCACAGGCTCCAAATAATAATCAAAAATCATGGGCCTCTTTTGAGAGCTATCTGCGTACATTGGTACTTAGTGGGAATGAAATTTATATCATAATGGGCACTTATGGCACCGGTGGTGTGGGTTCAGTTAGCACAACTGTAACCAGGACTATCAATGACGGCAAGGTAAACGTTCCGGCAAATGTTTGGAAAGTAGCTGTTGTGCTTCCCGTTGGAAACGGCGATATTTCGCGTGTATCATCCGCTACGCGTGTTATTGCAATTAACACTCCTAACATGAATTCGATCGATGCGGATTGGCATAAATATATTGTTACCACGCGCGATATAGAAACAGCAACAGGATATAATATCCTGTCAAGCCTTCCCCAGAATGTTCAGGATGTGATAGAAAAAGTAAAGGATTCGGGTAATTAAGATTCCGGCAATTAATAATATGAATGTTTTTTTGAATATAGTAGCGGGCATCTTAATATTTATAACTCATGAGTGAATTTTTCATCGTATATGGCGACTTATAAGGTAATAGTTTCTAGAATCAATATGTTT
>NZ_AQPN01000134.1 GCF_000403135.1 Arcticibacter svalbardensis MN12-7 | reverse complement strand
ACAGGTAACGATGAAGATTGGTTAAGCTCAGCAAAACTTCCTATAATAATTTTTTGATAAATTCAGCATCTACAGCTCCATAGAAGTTTAACCGGATCCCTCTGGGGCTGATCAGTTCCATCACTGGATGAACGGATCGCTGTGCCGCATTCGTCTCCACTTTTATGGCAAGGAAACCTTGGGTAGATTTCTCGGACGGACGTGCTTTACGCACCCAATAATTGAATTTACTGAAACTGATGCCTTTTTCCTGGCAATAGCCGATCTGACTTAAGCCACTATGTTGCCAATCGTTTACGTGGCGTAACATTTCTGATTGTAATCCTTGGTTCATTTCCCTGACTGTTTAATTTTCAGAAGCGAATCTAGAAAATTAGATAATCTGACCGGGAACGGTTTTTACCGAACGCTTACCTCCTTAGAGCATTGCTGTTGGTGCTATTCAAGCCATATAATCTATAAGCTTTGCCATGCTGACCGGTATAGGATGCTCCGATGCAGTACAACCCTTTGGAGGAGGAATTGCTTCCTGGTTCATTGGAGTAAATCACTGAACCATCTTTATTGGTTTTTCCATTGCACGCTAGTCCAGCAGTAAGGACTTTATTCGTTTTAAGATCTATTACAAAGAATCGGTAGTTATTGGAAGGTTTAGTTAAATCGACATAAAAGATGATGTCACTATTGTATTTGTCTTCTAAGAGATGTCTGATTTGCTCAGCGTAAGTATTGATTTGACTTTGAGGCACATGGAAAGTGCTCGGTTTAGTTTTATATCCGATATAAATGAGTGTGAATAATACCAGTCCGAAAGCTAAGAGGTAATAGAACTTCATAATTTAATTAACAAACTTAAATAAATGGGTCAGGCTTAATATCATTATAATCAGGGTCAAATGGATCAGGCTTATCATCATCATCATCATCATCATAATCAGGGTCAAATGGATTAGCGCTTTTATTGCAAAGGTTTTCCTCGGCATACCTTGGGTAGCCTCCCATAAAATCACCTAGAAATTGAAGGCCCATCTCCCATATATCATTATTGTCCTCCTCTGCAAGTAACATGTTATCAATACCAATCAGATGGAGCCTTCCTGCTATCTGGTTCTCTGATACGAGTTGCATTTCTTGAAGTATTGCTGCTGCATCGATGTCCTCCTGAAGGAATAAGACATCGTAAAGGAATAGATAATAGTGCTGTGGTTGTAAATGCAGACTTAGCTCTGGAAGTACATCTTCAGCTTTTAAAGAATTTTCCTTCGCCTGTTGTAAAAGCTGTACATCAGTTAGCACTGGCTGCAATATATACTCATTTGCTGCTTCTTCTAGCGATAGTATAAATTCAGCGATATCTGCTAGAACGAAATCTTCTTTTAATGCAAAAAACTGGAATAACTCTGAGTATTTAAGCGTAAAAGGTAAACCATAATAAGTCATAAGGGCTTGTTCGGTTTCCACCATTTTTAGCATCAGATCATTTAATTCTTCATCTGAGTGGTTGGTCACTAGTTGATGCCAAAGGTGCGCCCTGGCAATGTAGTCTAATAATAATTCGGGAAATTCAGTATCATTCGAGTAGCTAGGAGTATCATTCATAAAGCTAAAGGTATTTGAATTGAACATATTTATGTGTAATAAAAAATGATTATTTATCTTCCGGTAATTAATGACTTAATTGTACTTTAAAGATTCAAAACCAGAGGGTATGATATGTGTTTTTTAACCAGCCAATAAATTATTATGCGCTAAAAATGATCAGTTATGAAAGAGCAATACCTATGGGTTCAGGAATCGAGAAATGCGTTATTTAACTATTGCAAAAGTATATCTGCCAAAGATCTATTAAATGAAAACTCTTCGTTTGGGATAGGTGGTAGTATAAGGAATTTACTGGTTCATATTGCGAATACGTATGAAGCATGGATTGCAATTAGAGGTCTTAATAAAAATTTGGTGTTTACAGAATATGATTCCATAAAGACCATTGAGGATATGATTATTTTATTTGATCGTATTGACGATTATGTTCTGGAATTTATCAGTCGGTATGAAAATTCATCCTTGCTGCTTATTCGTATCGATGTTAAAGGGGTGGAAAAGGATATTGAACCTTCAAAGTTGATTTTTCATGTGATGACACATGAGTTTCATCATAAAGGCCAGATTTTGTCTATTAGTCGTCATTTAGGATATGTTCCTGTGGATACAGATATCATTAGATTTTGAATTTGGTCTTTATAAAAGATGTATTTCTGTTAACTGTTTGCAATTCATTTGAGCTTCTTTTTCCTCTACAAAAGCTTTGTATTCCGTAATAAACATATAAATGAACCTTAATTTATAGTTCCATAAATCCTGGAATTCTACTTTTTTGATGATTTCATTATTTAGTGCCACCGCATGCAGCTTCGATGCGAGTTGATTATTAGCAACAATCCGTATTTCTTTGAGGAGATCTTCTGCGCATATTGTGCCTTCCAGGAACAGATGTTCGTAGATGAATTCGTAATAAGGTTCAGCATTCAAGTTCAGGCTTAATTCAGGAATAAGCTCTTCAGCAATTAGAGAATCTTCTTTCGCCCGCTTGAGCAATTGTAAATCTGGAAGTAGTTTCACATAGAAAATTTATTTATCGACACTCACAATCTCTCTTTGTATATTAATGCTAAGGTACTTGTATAAAATCTTTTTACACGGATAAAAACAAGTAATTTTAAAAGAGACTATATTGTTGCGTTGATTTAATTAATAATCGGCTAATGATTTTTTAATGTAAACTTAACACCTGGTTCCTTACTTTATAGCTGGTAATAACGATATGATATTAAAAAATACGAAGAAGCATTCGCTTCAATTACTCATCCTTATATATGCTGTAATTGTGGGCTCTACCTGTAAAGCGCAGTTGCCTACTAATAATCCTAAAGCACCGAAGGTTCTACTGCCCAATGGATGGTCTTTGAGTCCTGCGGGCCGGTCATTGCCACTTGGTGATCTTCCTCTGAACATGGTTTTGTCGCATGATAAGCAAATGCTTGCTGTCACCAACAATGGCCAGAGTGAGCAGGTGATCCAATTGATTGATCCTAAAAATGAAAAATTGTTGGATGAGGTTTCTATTGCGAAGTCCTGGTATGGGATCCGGTTCAGCGATGATGATAAAAAGTTATATGTATCAGGAGGGAACGATAATATCATTTTAGCTTATGCTATTGCTGGTAGGAAAATTGGGAAAGCGGATACGCTTACTTTGGGTAAACCATGGCCGGTTAAGATTAGTCCGGCGGGATTAGATATAAACAATAAAACGAATCGTTTATATACAGTTACCAAGGAAGATAGTGCCTTGTATGTATTTGATTTGAAAACAAAAGCGGTCGTAAAGAAAATCGACCTGCAGCATGAAGCTTACTCTTGTTTGCTCAGTCCAAACAAGCTTAAATTATATATTTCACTTTGGGGTGGTGCCAAGCTGCTGGTTTATAATACGGTAACAGGTAAAATTGGAAGTGAAATTCCTACAGGCAACCATCCGAATGAAATAGTATGCAGCAAGAATGGTAAGTATGTTTATGTGGCCAATGCCAATGATAATTCGGTATCGGTTATTAGCACTGCTACCAATAAGGTGATTGAAACTATTTCTGCAACATTGTATCCAACAAAACTTACTGGATCTACTACCAATGGATTAGCCTTATCTGCTGATGAAAAATTGCTTTATATTGCTAATGCAGATAATAATTGCCTGGCTGTATTTAATGTTTCTGTTCCGGGGAAAAGTGTCTCAAAGGGTTTTATTCCTACGGGATGGTATCCCACGAATGTGAAAACCTATGGAAGTAAGATCCTGGTGGCTAATGGTAAAGGTTTTGCATCTATGGCTAATCCGCAGGGGCCTCAGCCAATTAAGAAGACGGATAATAGCGGTTACCAGACCGGTATTACAGATAAAAAGAAGGTTCAGTATATTGGGGGACTTTTTAAAGGAACGCTTTCTATAATTGATCAGCCTTCGGAAGCAAGGTTGAATACCTATTCTAAACAGGTTTATGCGAATACGCCCTTTAGTCTTCAGGTTGAAAAAGAGGCTAAAGGGGAAGATGGAAATCCAATACCGATGAAAAAGGGTGATGTCTCGCCAATTAAACATGTTTTTTATATCATCAAAGAGAACCGTACGTATGATCAGGTTTTGGGGGATATGAAGGAGGGAAACGGTGACACAAGTTTATGTATTTTTCCTGAACGGGTAACACCTAATCATCATGCATTGGCCAGACAATTTGTATTACTGGATAACTTTTATGTGGATGCGGAGGTGAGTGCCGATGGTCATAACTGGAGTATGGCTGCTTATGCAACGGACTATGTGGAAAAGACATGGCCAATCAGTTATGGTGGCAGGGGTGGTACGTATGATTATGAAGGGAGCAGAAAGATTGCTTTTCCGAAAGATGGTTTTATTTGGGATTACTGTAAGCGTGCCGGACTTAGCTATAGAACGTATGGGGAATTTGGAGAAAATGGGAAGGCTAATATCAAAGCTCTGGAGGGTAGGGTATGTCCGGGTTATGATGGTTTTGATCTGGATATTAAAGATGTTGACCGGGTTAAGGTATTTAAACATGATTTTGATTCGCTAATGGCTATCAATCAGGTGCCGCAGTTTAGTTCCATACGGATAGGAAATGACCATACTAGCGGACAGAAAATAGGGAAGATCAGTCCTATTGCAGCGCTTGCTGACAATGATCTTGCCTTGGGTCAGTTAATTGAGTATATTTCTAAAAGCTCGATTTGGAATGAAACGGCAATTTTTGTTTTAGAAGATGATGCCCAGAATGGTCCGGATCATATTGATGCGCATCGGTCGCCTGCTTTTGTGATCAGTCCTTATGTGAAAATGGGGTCTGTGAACCATACGATGTATTCTACTTCAGGAATTCTTAGGACCATGGAACTGATTTTGGGTTTACCTCCAATGAGTCAGTATGATGCAGCTGCTTTACCACTTTTTAATTGTTTCAGCAGTAAGCCTGATCTGAAACCATATAGTTCTCTGGGTTCAAACATCGATCTTAATCTGCGCAATATTGCCGTGAATACAAGTTCTAAAAGATCGGAATCGTTCAATTTTGCGAAGGAAGATGCTGCTCCGGATCTTGACTTGAATGAAGTGGTTTGGAAATCGGTGAAAGGGGAGGACTCTGTGATGCCTGCTCCTCGGAGAAGTGCATTTGTGAAGCTGGAACTGAAAAGTGATGATGATGAGGACTAATTAGCGAAACATACTTAACCTTTTATTACAATGAAAAACATTTTTTTAGCTGCATTGCTTTGTACTGGTGTGACTGCTTTTTCTCAGCAACCCAATGTAATCAATTCTGTAAAAACCCTATCGGGCGTACAGCAGCCTTTTCTGTTTTCGGTGTCTACTTTAACGGAACCTGGCTGGAATATCAACTACTCAGGTAGTTATGGAAAAAATACAACCAATCCTTTTGGATTTAATGGGGTAGACCAGCAGTTTGCTGTTTCAGGGTACTTGGGCTCCCGCTTTACTTTATATGCTAAAGCAGGGATTGGATTTAATGAATCTGGGGGTATCCGCAGTTTGCAACAGGTAGAAGTCATCCGGGATTTGATAGGCGGTGGCGGAAAAGCTCAGGGTTTTCGGTTTGGTACAGGTCTGGGTGTAAGACGTGAATGGACGAACGAGAACGTTGTATTTAGCAGGTTAACTGCAGCTTTGGGTAATAAGTTATGGAATCTGGCAGGTAATCTACTGATCGAAAAAGCTTTTGATAAAGATAGGGATGAAGTTGACCTGATCACTGCTGTTGGTTTTCACCATAAATTAGGTAAACAATTCTTTGCTGGTTTTGAAGCTGCTGGTGAAGATCTGGAAGGCTTTTGGGATAAAGATGAGGCTGAAGGGGGTGCTAAACTTTTTATTGGTCCATCGGTCAATATGACTACTAAAGATTCGCACTTCTTATTTTCGCTTAGTGGAGGACCGATTATTTATGCTACTTCAAGTACTCGTAATATCGATAGTGCACCTAGGGATCTTAATCTTTCTAATAATGGGTATACCGTCAGGTTTAGGGTTGGGTTTAAGTGACGAAATAACATTATGC
>NZ_AQPN01000133.1 GCF_000403135.1 Arcticibacter svalbardensis MN12-7 | reverse complement strand
TATTAAAATAAAACTAAACTTTTACATGTTGACTATTTGCCCATTGGCGATTGAAAGAGTTAGGTATAGTAGAATCAAACTTTATGTAAATCTGCAATTAAAGTTATGTAAATCAACTTTTTATTTTATGTATATTTCGTTTATATTTTATGTATATTGTAACCGAAGGTATACTTACCTCTCTTTTATGCAACCGATGTTGATATGAAAAATTTCATTCCAAGGCAAATTGCCCCCCTGATTAAAGCACAGCAATCCAAATTTCCAGTATTAGCGATTACTGGTCCAAGGCAATCTGGTAAAACAACTATGTTAAAGGAACTATTCCATGATTATCGATACATCTCACTTGAAGACCCAAATACTCGGGCGTTTGCTACAGAAGATCCGATAGCATTCCTAAACCAATATGATAATAAGGTAATCCTCGATGAAGTGCAGCTCGTCCCGGAATTGTTTGCCTACATCCAGAGCCGTGTCGATGAATCCCATATTATGGGTCAGTATATTCTTTCAGGATCACAGAACTTTCACCTACTTAATAATATTACACAGACACTGGCTGGAAGGGTTGCACTCTTCAAACTACTTCCTTTCGATTTTGAAGAACTAAAATCGAATAATATGCTAGGTGAATCGGCTACTGCAGTTGCTTTGAAAGGATTTTACCCTGCAATCTACGACCGTGATATAGACCCTATAGTTTTTTATTCTAACTATATCCAGACCTATATTGAAAAAGATGTTACTGAACTTATGAATATCCGCGATTTGAAGGTGTTTAGAACATTTTTAGGCCTGTGTGCCGGAAGGGCCGGACAGCTATTAAATGTTAGTGCCCTTGCCAACGAATGCGATATTTCAAGTAGTACCGCCAAAGCATGGCTCTCTATATTGGAAAGTAGTTATATTATCTTTTTACTGCAGCCTTATCACCAAAACTTCAATAAACGTTTAGTCAAAAGTCCAAAGCTTTACTTCTATGATACGGGTCTGCTCAATTTTCTAATGGGAAATAAAACCGCTGTTGATCTCGAAGAGAACCGGTTAAAAGGCAACATATTCGAAAATATGATCATGGCAGAATATCAGAAAAAGAACCAACACCAATACCTGCATGAAGATTATTACTTCTGGCAGGACAGCAATGCCAATGAAGTAGATTTGCTGATAAAGAAAGGTCAGGGTTTCTCCATATTTGAGATCAAAGCCACGCAAACGGTTGCCTCAGGCTTATTTAAGCAAATGGATCGGTTTGAAAATTTAGCCGCTCCTGCAAAGGTAGAAAAGACACTCATTTATGGAGGATCGCAAAACGAAAAGAGAACGCATTACAATGTAATCAGCTGGCGTAACCTATCAGATCCTATTTAAAGTAGCTGAGCTGTTAATCAATTGTTTGTTAAATTGTATTATATATTTGCTTGAGCCATGATTTTAAATCAAATAAACAACATAACAAAGCTATACTGATTGTAATTCAAAGCAGGAACAAGCTAGTAAAAATCCGGTGTAAGTCCGACTTAAATGAGCTAAAGTGGGACTCATACTGGATTCTTACTGCATTCTTATTAGAATCATTAACTCTTATTTACAATTAATATCTTTTCGGGTGACGGTTTTCAATCATAAACCTGAAGCGTTCAGGATGTTTTGAAATCAGCCAAATCATATCAAAACGGTATAAAGTGAAGCTCTTTTTGTAATCGAATTTTTAAAGTCTACAGGATGCTACAGGTTGCAGAAACGGATATAAGAACGTAGAATCGTATAAAGTATCATTCTTAACCTAAAAAGGAATTTAAGTTTTACACTTTTCTTAATTGGTGATTCTACCGTTAAAAACGGAAAGGTGATGGGTCATTAGATGGGGTAGTTTTGTAAACGAGCGTTTTGATATCACAAAGATCAGTATAGAAAATGATGCACTTAGAGGTACAAGCAGCAGAACGTTCAGGACACGAGGTCTTTGGGATTCTGTATTGAAAAAGCTCAAACCTGAAGATTATATCATTATGCAATTCGGACATAACGATGGAAGTCCTTTAGATGATACTGCCCGTGCGCGTGGAATGATCAAGGGAGTAGGTGATGAGTTTAAAGAGATTTATAATCCCATAATCAAGCAGCAGGAAGTGGTACTGTATAAGTTGATTATCTACTGATCAATTTGTGCCAGCATTTTTCTATTACTTAATGCAAATTGTGCTTAAATTTACCTCTAGTGTTATAATATGATGGGCTTATTTTATTATATGTATTAATTTCATGCTTTCTTTCTGCTAAAATTGATAATATCTAGATAAATAGACATTTTTTTCAGAATTAAACTGTCTTTTTGATTAATAAACTCAAGTTTCCATCTAAAATTTCTTTTTAAATCTAATATTGTATTGTTTGATGTTAAATATGTGACTATTTGGATAATTTATTATGATTATTTCTAAATGTTACGCTATTGGATGTTTTAGTGATAAATATTCTGAATAAAACAATGATATAAAGCATTTTTACCTGTTTTTATGATAAACTCCGAATATTATTCTTTACGGATAGTTTTAAAATTAATCTTTTTCATAAAATTTGCTGTTTATATTGAATATAATGTAATTATCTAGTCGTAAATTGATAAATAATTCAATATATTTAGGTTTTAATACTAATTATTAGTGTTTTGTACTTGTGTTCTAATCGACAGTGATGTTTGTGTAGAGGTTAACTGGGGCTAATTTTTATCCATGAGTAGAAGATTAAGATTTTTAAGAGTGCAACAGATTGCAAAGAGTGAGGATGCTGAATTAGTAGGAATATTGTCAGAAGGTTTTGAGAGCCTCTATTGGAATTACCACCAGCTTATTTATTTAAACATTTATAAGTTCGTTAAGAACAAGGAAGAGTCTCAGGACATACTTCAAGATGTTTTTGTTACGCTTTGGGAGAGCAGAGCAATGATTAAGGAGCAGTCTGTCAGTGGGTGGTTATTTGTTATTAGTTTCAACAAAGCGTTGAATCATATCAAGAAAAAACAAAGGATCACTGCAGTTCAGGACCAGGTAGCATCTGCCTATATTTCCTCTCATGAAAGGGAAGAAGATACACTTGATGGTTATTATCAGATTTTGAAATCAGCTATCGCGGATTTGTCACCTCAAAAGCAAAAAGTATTTAAGCTTTGTAAGTTGGAGGGAAGAAGCTATGAAGAGGCGGCTGAAGAATTAAACATCTCCAGACACACGGTCAAAGAGTATTTGTCATTAGCCATGTTTTCTGTTCGGGATGCTTTTAAAACTTCAACAGGTTTATATTATTAATATGCATCAGCATATAACATTAATTTTTCACCCTCAAATCAGGTATTTTGATACTTTTTCTTAAATTCTAAAGATAAGATTGAATATTAGTTTTGTAGACTTTGTATTAATTAAGATCATCTATTGAATAATTTTCAAGGAAATAAACAAAACTCTAAAAAAATTTCAATTACATCCCCCCCGATTCCAATTTGAGAATGTATTTATATTAAATTACTTATTGTGGAGAAGCTAAAAGATAGGCTAAAGAAAATATTAAACGCGGAACACTTTACCTTAGAAGACAGGGATTGGTTGCTGAAGTATTTAAACAGTGCCACTGATTTCCATCTTTTTACGGATCATCTAGATGTAGATGATGAAAAGATCGAGCCGTTGCCTCGTGAAACTTCTATAAATATCCTGGCGGCAATTAAGAGTAAGATTGACACTAGGGAAAGAAGAAGATCCCGCGAAAAGATGATTGCAATAAGTATTGCTGCTTCATTTGTCTTTGTCTTGGCTAGCTGGCATTTTAATTTCCTTAACGTATTGATGCCCTCAACCAGCTATTATTCTACGGTTACGAACGCAGGGGAAATTAAGAAAATCAATCTGGTGGATGGAACGAGAATCGTTTTGAGTCCAAATAGTAAAGTTGTCTCTCCTAATCACTTTAATGGTAATTCCAGGGAAGTAACATTGATTGGGGATGCTAATTTTGAAATTAACGACAGCTTTACGCAACCCTTTATTATTCATTCAAGTAAGGTAAATGCTAAAGAAACGGGAAGGAATTTTAGTATTAGGGTTAATAGAAATCAGCAGAGTATCCAGGTATCTATTACGCAAGAGTCAGTAGATGAATCAGGTATCTTAAGGCTCGAACACAGAGAGCGTCCTTTACTGAATAAGGTAGACTTGATCTCAGTAGAGGAATTAAGCAAAGGAGCAAGTGCTTCAGATAAACATGAGTACGATATTTTTAATATTTATAACTCATACATGTTAAGAAACGCTTTCGATTCGCAGGAAAAAGTAAATAATAATGCACTTGTGGAACATGATCGTAATGTGATTCATAAAAAGCTACAATCAAAACCAGACATCATTCTACTAACAACACCAGATAAGCATCATAATCGTTTAACATCTTAAAATAGAAATATGGGATAAAAAAGAAAACTAACCCCTCAGTCCAGATTGCTCAGGACTAAGAGGATGTAATATGTAAAGCATCGAAATTGTAGACTACCTGGCCTCGGAACCGTGTGGTAGTGTTACACTAAAAATTACTTTAACAATTAAGCGATAAAATTATGAAAAATTCTCTACTTGATAGAGTTAAATTTTATGGGTTGCGGTTATCTAAAGCCTGCACAATAACATCTGTATCCATTTGTTTATTAACTTCTATCTCTTCGGCCAAAAATGTGACCACGGCGCGTTTTTCATACAAAAAGGGTACTCTTACAAACAGCACACTTAGAGTCCCTATTAAAATTACAGGCGTTGTAACAGATGAAAAAGGGGAGTCACTTCCAGGTGTTTCCATTAAAGTGAAAGGTACCACAAACGGTACAATTACAGACCTGAATGGAAAGTTTTCAATTGCTGTTGAGGATGCTAAAGCTTCACTTGTATTTGCGTACATAGGTTATGTGACCAGAGAAATAGCTGTTGGAAATCAAGTAGCATTAAAGATCAGTCTTCAACCAGACTCTAAAATATTGAATGATGTAGTGGTTGTTGGTTACGGAACTCAAACAAAGGAAGAGTTTACCGGTTCGGCCGCACGAGTTTCTGGTGAAGCACTGAAAGATGTGCCTGTTCAAAGTTTTGATCAGGGTTTAGCTGGAAAGGCTACAGGTGTAAGTATAGGTCAACCTAATGGCGTCCTAAATAATGCCCCGGTAATCCGGATTCGTGGAATTAACTCCATCTCACTAAGCTCCTACCCCTTAATAGTAGTAGATGGAATTCCAATCAATACAGGTAACAGTTCCGGAAATACGCAGGTTGCGAATAATCCGCTGGGTGATATTAATCCTGCTGACATTGAGTCTATCAATGTGCTTAAAGATGCTGCTTCGACCGCAATTTACGGATCAAGAGCAGCAGCAGGGGTTATTTTGATCACTACAAAAAGTGGTAAGTCTGGAAAACCTAAAGTAAACTATGAAGGCTGGGCAGGCCTTACCAACGCAGTGCGTTTACCTGATCTCTTAGATGCGGAGCAATTCATGCAGATTAAGAATGAAGCTGTTCTAAACTCAAAAATACTTTCTAATAATCAAAATAATTCTGCAGTTGCTTCAGAATCCTTTTTTCCTACTTATAATGAAGATGGATCTTTAGTGAATACAAACTGGTTTGATGAAGTGTATCAAACTGGTGTTTCGCAAAACCATAGTTTAAATATTTCTGGTGGTTCTGAGTCCACAAAATATTATTTTTCAACAAACTATAGTAATCAAAAGGGAATACTGAAGACGAATGAGTTTACAAGGAAGTCAGCTCGTTTTAATATTGATCATAAACTTACATCATGGGTCAAGCTAACGGCTAATGTGAATTATAATAATAGCTTAAATGAGTCGCCTCAAACAGGATCATTAGAAGGTAATGCGTTTCAAATAACTGCAATTGCCCGATTAGCTACGCTTTCTGCACCTAATGTATTTGCTAAGAACTTGGATGGATCATATAATCTGAGTACGACCAATACAATAGGGATGGGCAATAACACAGTATCGAGTAACTTTTATAATCCCGCTGCATTGTTGGAATATAATAAGTATACTTCCGAAAATGATCGTATCATTGGAAACTTTGGTGTTGACGTTACGCTGGCTAAAGACTTGGTTTACCGGTTAAGCTATGGGGTGGACAGGTTGAAAATTGAGAATAAGGCATTTGAGAGTGCGATACATGGCCCTGGATTTGCGGCTGGTGGGCAGGCCAATAATAATAGTATCCTGATTGACAACTGGAACTTAACGCATACCTTATCTTACCAAAAGTCACTTGCAGAGGTTCATAATATCTCATTACTGGCTGGATATGATATTCAAAAGTTTAATAATTCATCTTGGGGAGCGCAGCGGACAGGCTTAGCAGATGGTTTTTTCGATAGTTATGAAGGCTCATACCTGAATATTATTCCAGGCACAAATAATAATTCGCTTAGTGAAAAGGCATTTGCTTCTTTCTTTGGAAGATTAAGTTATGATTACGATAAACGTTACTTTGTCACACTGAATTACCGTCGTGACGGTAACTCTGCATTAGGAGCTGATAAAAAATACGGAAGTTTTGGCGGTGTTTCAGGAGGCTGGTCCTTATCGCAAGAAGAGTTTTACAAATCCTCTGCCTTGTCTGACATCATGAGTAGTGTACGGTTCCGTGCAAGTTGGGGTAAGGTAGGAAACGGAAATTTAAGTAACAACTATGGTTCCTTATCTCTTTATACTTCAGGTTTGTACGGTGCGGTACCGAATTTTACTTTCAGTCAGGGAGGTAACGAAAACCTAGGTTGGGAAACGAGTAAACAAACAAATGTTGGAGCCGATATCGGTTTCTTAAATGACCGGATCACTGTAGATGCGACTTATTACAATAATAATGTAGATGGCTTGATCATCAATGTTCCTCAGGCGCCGTCAAAGGGTATCCCTGGAAATGCAATTCTTCAGAATGTTGGATCGATGTATAATCGTGGATTAGAAATAGGTATCAATGCGATGGTTATGAAAAAGGGTAGTTTCACATGGAACACCAATCTGAATTATACGCATAACAAGAATATGGTAACAGAGCTCTTTGGGGCTTCCTCAGAAATTGTTGGTACCACAGCAACTACGTCAGAGACAACAAATATAACACGTGTTGGCTACTCGGTTGGAAGTCTGTATGGCGCTAGAACTGATGGTGTTAATACGGAAAACGGACAACGAATCTTTATTAACGGAGCAGGGGAGCGCATTCAATACAGTCATTCAGTTCCATCAGGACAAAGTCGCTGGACTTATTTAGATGGGTCAACTGCTACTGCGATAAGCGTTAACGATTATGCTATTCTTGGAAATGCACTACCTACGTTCTACGGTGGTTTCAATAATAATTTCAAGTACGGCAACTTTGATCTGGGTATTAACTTTACTTACTCAGGTGGAAACTATATCCAGAACGGAACGAAAGCAACTTGGAGAGATCAACGTTTCTGGAATAACACAACTGAAGTATTGTCAAGATGGACCACTGTTGGACAAGAAACAAATATTCCTAAAGTCGTAATCGGCGATCTTTTATCTAATGGCTCTTCATTCCCTATCTCAGAAAATGTAGAAAAGGCGGATTTTATCCGCTTACAAACTGCTTCGCTTGGATACAGAGTTCCAGCCAAAGTTTTAGGTAAATCAGGAATTAGTTCTGTGAGACTTTATACACAGGTTTTTAATGCATTCTTAATTACTAAATATTCAGGTCAGGATCCTGATATATCAGTAAATGGAAATACGAATACTACTCCGGGTGTCGACAAAAACTCTGTGCCACAGGGCAGGACATTCACTTTCGGCGTTAACATTGGATTTTAGTAGGATTTAAAAACATTCGATATGAAAATTATTAATAAAAAATTATTAGTACATATATTCTTAAGCTTGGCAGTATCGCTTTGAGTATAAGTGTATTGTTTACAGCCTGCGATGAAAAAGAACTATTAAACCCGCTACCTGAAACTACACTTCAAGCAGACCTGGTTTTTTCTACCCCCTCCCGGGTGCTTGCTCAGGTGAATGGAATGTATTCGGCTCTTAAAAGCGGCAATTTTTTAGGCGGCAGATATTTGATGTTAAATGACATAAGAGGAGAAGAGTTTTTAAACCGGTTGAATAATATTTTTACTGGTTATGATGCTTGGAATCATACAATTAATTCAGGCTCTAATGATGCATTAACCACCTGGAGTTCTGCTTATGTAGCCATAAACTCTGCTAACTTAGTTATTGATGGGTTAGCTGCAAATCCGGATGTTGTTCCTGCAGCTACAGCAGCGCAATATCTTGCTGAAGCTAAATTTGTAAGAGCTCTTGCTTATTATTGTCTGATTACTTTTTATGGCCAGCCTTATGTAAAGGATGCAGGTGCTTCTCCAGGAATTCCCCTTCGTTTACAAGGTCAGATGACTTCAGAAAATAATAACCTGAAAAAAAGTACAGTTGGAGAAGTTTATACCCAGATCTTAAAAGATCTGAATGAAGCAGAAGTTGCTCTTCCCTTAACGTACACTACAGCCCTTTTGAATACATCAAGAGCACATAGGAATACAGTCATAGCTCTGAAGACGAGAGTCTACCTGACCATGGGGATGAATAGTCAAGTGGTTACAGAAGCCCAAAAAATTGTGTCTGCTACTGCACCGTTTAGAGCAAGTACTGGCGTTGCAAATGCTTTGCAACCAAATATTTTAACTATTTTTTCATCAGACTATACCACTACAGAATCAATCTTTTCTATGCCAATGACTGCATTGGATTATGTATCAGGTCAAAGTTCAATAGGGTATGAGTTTAATACGAATCAGGAATATAGTTTAAATCCCTCAGGTATTTACGGAGATCCAAGTTGGCCTGCCACTGATGCTAGGAAAACACTGGTAAGGTCTAATACGACCGGAACTTATCTGACTAAGTATAAAAACCCGACTTTCCTCGATTACGTACCTGTACTGCGCTATTCTGAAGTTCTGTTGAACTATGCTGAAGCTGCCGCTAAAACTGGCGATCTTGCTAAAGGTATTGAGTTGTTAAATGTAGTTCGTAAGCGGTCTGATGCTAGTTATGTGTTTCCAGCAACAGCTATTACGACACCAGCAGCATTAACAAATACGATTTTAGTGGAAAGAAGGATTGAGTTTTTGGGTGAAGGTCTCCGATCAAACGATCTGTTGAGAAATATGCTCACTATTCCGTCTAAAGGTGTATCTCCATCTATATCACCAAGTCAACCCGAGTATATTTTCCCAATACCGAATGCTGAAATCTCAGCAAATAAAGATTTATAGTAATTGACCAGGCAACTCGCCTGGTCAATAATAATTGATTTAATCTCGATCTAAAACTGGTTGATAATGAAATTATATTTTAAAATATTTCTTGGCTTAATTGCTTTAAGTAAGCTTTCCTACGCTCAAAATTTACCATCAATGAGCAGGGGTAAAGCTGAAAATGCAGATTCTAAAGCGCAGACTCCTTCCACTCAGAATATGAAAAAGTATGAAGGATACTTCGACTTTTACTATGACGAAAAATCAGGTAAAGTTTATCTGGAAGTGGATAAACTGGATACAGAATTTCTGTACTTCCGGTCATTGTCAAATGGGGTAGGAAATGGTGGACCCGAAAGGGGGCAGGCGGCTTCTGCACTTGCGAAATTTGTGAAGATAGGGCCTAAAATCTTACTCGTAGAACCTGTTACTAATTACCGTGCAATTACGACCAATGCAGATCAGATTAAAGCGGTTGAAAACAACTTTGCAAAGTCAGTCATATTTGGTTTTGTGCCTGTATCATATTCAGGAGGCAAATATTTGATCGATTTAACTCCTTTTATTATTCGTGACAGTCAATATATTACGGCTCGACTAGGAGTAGCACGGGTAAGCGGTCCGGGCGTAGCAAATAGTGCAGCTCCTTCAGCTGGATCTTATAAATTGGATGAAACCCGTTCAATGGTCTACATAGAAAATACAAAGAATTTTCCGAAGAACACCGAGTTTGAGTCTTTGTTAACCTTCACAGGGGGGAACCCCAACGCAAACCCATATGGTAGGGGGACAGATGTCGCACCCGATCCTACGGCGATTACGATCAATATGCATCAATCATTTGTAGAGCTGCCTGATGCTGATTATGCCCCACGTAAATTTGATCCACGTTCTGCTTTTGGCATGTTTTCCTATCTTGATTTTTCGGCACCAATGACTGAGCAGATAGAAAAGAAATTTATCCGACGTCATCGTCTTCAGAAAAAGGATCCGAATGCTGCTCAAAGTGAGGCAGTGAAGCCAATTATGTATTATGTAGACCGGGGTGCTCCTGAACCGATTAAGAAAGCCCTGATAGATGGAGGTGCATGGTGGAATCAGGCTTTTGAAGCTGCAGGTTTCAAAAATGCTTTCCAGATACAAGAGCTTCCAGAAGGAGCTGATCCAATGGATATCAGGTACAATGTAGTTAACTGGATTACACGTTCGGGTAATCCTGCACGTGGATTCTCCTCTGGCGCTTCTTTCGTAGATCCACGAACAGGTGAGATCATTAAAGGGGTGGTTACCTTAGGGTCAGATCGTCACAGGCAGGATTATTTGATAGCGGAAGGGCTGTTGTTACCATACAAAAATGGAAAAACGGTTTCAAAAGAGATGGAGGAAATGTCTCTAGCACGTATAAGGCAACTTTCTGCTCATGAAATAGGGCATACGTTGGGCTTCAACCACAACTTTGCTGCTAGTTCCAAGGATAGAGGTTCTGTAATGGATTACCCATATCCTAAATTCTCCATGAAAGCAGATGGTTCTATCGATATCTCCGATGCCTACGCAGTAGGGATAGGAAGCTGGGATAAACGTGCTGTGATGTGGGGTTATACCGAATTCAAAAAAGGTACGGATGAAAACGTAGCGCTTGATAATATCATGAAGGAAACTTTAGCGCAAGGTTTTATCTATATTCCGGATATAGGTGGTAATGCGCACCCATCGTCACATCAATGGGATGATGGTGAAAATCCAATTGATCAGATGACACACATCATGAAGGTTCGTCGGAAGATACTTGATGATTTTTCTGAGAATGCTATCCCAGATGGACAACCTATGGCGACTATAGAAGAGGTATTAGTGCCTGCTTATTTATTGCATCGCTATCAGATCGAAGCAGTAGCTAAATCAATTGGAGGATTGTACTTTACACATGCGGTTAAAAACGATGGTCAAGTGGTCACGCGTATGGTTGAACCAAAAGAACAATGGCGTGCTTTTGAATCGTTGATGAGCACAATATCGCCTGAAGCGTTAGCATTACCTGAAAAATTGATTCGGAACATTCCCCCCCGTCCATCGGGATACCCTGCATCTGTGGAAACATTTAAAGGGTATACGGGACCAACCTTTGATCCGATAGCAGCAGCTGAATCTGCAGCCAGTCTGTCTCTTTCCTATATGTTGGATTCAGAACGTGCAAGTCGCCTTATTGAATACAATGGGCGGGATAGCAAGAACCCAAGTTTTATAGAGATCGCTGATAAATTAATTGCCGGAACATGGAAAGCACCAGTAGTAGAAGGCTATAAAGGCGAATTGCAGACGATGGTGAATAATCAGGTTATAAGATATTTACTTGTTTTGGCTGCAAATACCAGCACTTCCGAAGTAGTAAGAGGACAGGCACTTTATGAAATAGAAAATCTTAAACAATGGATGAACTCCAGGCTAGCCAGTGTTAAACCAGCACAGAAAGCCAACATCTTATTTGCCTTATCTCAAATGGAAGGCTTTAAGGTAGATCCTAATAAATTCCAGAGTCCTGCTCCTGTTGTTGCACCTCCGGGAGCGCCTATTGGAATGCCAGCGATGGATTTTTTGAATAATAATAGTGTGCTTAATACGGGCGGCGAATTGCCTTGTTCGTATAACAACTTCTAAGATATTACTTCAGCTTAAATAGATATTAGTATGAAAAATAACATAGGCTCACCTTTGAAAAAGGCATTCATCGGATCAATGATCTTTTTAGTATCCGGAACCTTTCTTCCTCTCTCTACCAATGCTCAAACCATTACACCTGCGAAGATAGATGCTTTAAAAACGGAATTGATGGGGGAGATAGACAAGCAACAGAAAATGACCCAAGAAATGGTTGATATGGTTTTCAGTTTTGGTGAACTTGGTTTTCAGGAGGTTGAAACATCCAAATATCTGACAGGAATACTAAAAGAAAACGGGTTTACTATTGAACAGGGAATTTCCGGAATCCCAACAGCATGGACCGCTAAATGGGGATCAGGTAAACCAGTGATTGCAATTGGGAGCGATATTGACTGTATTCCTAAAGCATCACAGAAACCTGGGGTAGCCTACCACGATCCGATCATAGAGGGTGCGCCCGGACATGGAGAAGGACATAATTCTGGTGCTCCTTTAAATATTGTAGCCATGTTGGCACTTAAAAAAATCATGCAAAGAGAAAAGCTTTCCGGAACCCTGGTATTGTGGCCTGGTGTTGCTGAAGAGCAATTGGCTACAAAAGCATATTACGTGCGGGACGGATATTTTAAAAATGTAGATGCCTGTATTTTTACACATGTGAGCAATAATTTATCAACCGGATATGGTCCAATTGGTACAAGTGGAATGATTTCAGTCAAATTCAATTTTGAGGGCGAGGCGGCTCATGCTGCAGCGGCACCATGGAAAGGTAGAAGTGCCCTTGATGCAGTTGAATTAATGAACGTTTCCTGGAATATGCATCGCGAACACATGTTAACCAGTCAAAGATCTCATTATGTTATTGTTGACGGAGGTGATCAACCCAATGTGGTTCCTTCGAAAGCATCCGTATGGTACTACTTCAGGGAACAAGATTACCCATTGGTGATGAAGATGTACAAGGATGGAATTAAGATGGCCGAAGCTGCAGCATCCATGACCGATACGAAGATGACTTATGAGGTTTTGGGCAGTGCATGGCCGGGTTACATGAATCAGCCTATTGCGGAAACCATGTACGAAAATATAAAGCAGGTAGGTTTGCCAACCTGGAGTGAGGCGGACAAGACATTAGCATTGGCGACACAAATTGAGCTGAATCCAAATGCTCCGGATCTCCAGAAAGGGTTAGCTACTACTTTAAGCCCCATTGGAAAGGCGGTTCCCGGAGCTTCTTTCAGTGGTGGTGGTTCAGATGATATCGGTGATATATCCTGGAACGTGCCCACCATTGTTCTTGGTTACCCAGCTAATATTTCCGGTTTAAAAGGGCATGATTGGGCAAGTGCAATTGCAATGGCTACTCCAATTGCGCACAAGGGTGTAACAGCTGGCGCTAAAGCGGAGGCATTGACGGTGCTCGACATGCTCGTTAAGCCTGAAATCTTAAAAGAAGCGTGGAAATACTTCAATGATGTTCAAACTAAAGATGTAAAATATACGCCCATGATTTCTAAAACGGACAAGCCTGCCGTTTCATTGAATAAAAAAATCATGAATGAATATCGTCCTGAGATGACAAAGTTTTACTATAATCCAGCCAAGTATAAGACCTACTTAGAACAATTAGGGATTAAATACCCAACTGTTCGTCCAGCAAGCAATAAGTAATCCCTTTATTTTTAATAGCAAACAGATTTTAAGATGAAAACAACTAAAAGCTTTTCTTTCCAACGCAATGTGATGTCCTATGGCGTAGTCTGCATGTTCATGTTATTTACGGCAGTTGCTCTTCCAACTCATGCTCAAATCATTTCTCCGGCAAAGCTGGATGGACTAAAAACTGAGCTGATGAAAGAAATTGACAAACAACAGAAGTCAACTCAGGAGATGGTAGATATGGTGTTCAGTTTTGCAGAGCTTGGTTTTCAGGAAGTAGAAACATCGAAGTATCTAACAGACATATTAAAGAAGAATGGCTTCGCTGTGGAAATGGGTATATCAGGTGTCCCTACTGCATGGACGGCTAAATGGGGTTCCGGAAAACCTGTAATTGCGATTGGTAGTGACATTGACTGTATTCCAAAAGCCTCTCAAAAGCCTGGTGTGGCTTATCATGATCCTATTATTGAAGGTGCACCCGGTCATGGGGAAGGTCATAATGCAGGCGAGCCGTTGAACTTAACAGCAGTATTAGCACTTAAAAAAATAATGGAACGTGAAAAGATTCCTGGAACCATAATTTTATGGCCAGGCGTTGCCGAAGAACAATTGGGAACTAAAGCCTATTATGTTCGTGACGGATATTTCAAAGATGTGGATGCTTGTATTTTTACTCATGTTGGAAACAATATGGGTACCAGCTATGGAGATGGTGGCGGGAATGGAGTTGTCTCAGTCAAATTTGACTTTGAAGGTGAAGCTGCCCATGCTGCAGGAGCACCATGGAAAGGACGAAGTGCTTTAGATGCAGTGGAATTGATGAATGTAGGCTGGAATTTTCATCGTGAGCATATGGAGACTACACAACGGTCTCATTACGTGATACCGGATGGAGGTGATCAACCCAATGTGGTCCCATCTAAAGCTTCCGTATGGTATTATTTCCGTGAGCGGTCTTATCCTAAAATCATGAAAATGTATAATGATGGTATTAAGATGGCTGAGGCTGCTGCTAAAATGACCGATACAAAAATGACTTATCAAATCCTTGGAAGTGCATGGCCTGGTCATTTCAACCAGCCAATGGCAGAAGCGATGCAAGAAAATATAAAAGCAGTCGGTTTGCCTGTGTGGACAGCTGATGATCAAACATTGGCCCGTGCTATTCAAAAGGAGTTGAAGTCGCCTGAAGAAGGTTTAAGTTCCACGATCAGTGCATTGGCGGCACCTGCTATTTCTACATCAGCTGGTGGTGGCGGATCGGATGATATTGCTGATATTTCATGGAATGTTCCAACTATCGTATTGCGGTTTCCATCAAATATACCAGGACTTCCTGGACATCATTGGGCAAATGCAATTGCTATGGCTACACCTATTGCGCATAAAGGGGTAACGGCCGGAGCAAAGGCAGAAGCGATGACTCTTTTGGATATGTTTACTAATCCTGAAGTTCTCAAAAGTGCAAAGACTTATTTTACTGATGTTCAAACAAAAGACACTAAATATGTTCCCCTTATATCGAAGACAGATAAGCCAGCAATTCATCTTAATAAGAAGATTATGGATGAATTCAGACCTGAAATGAAAAAGTTCTATTACAACCCGGCTAAATATAAAACGTATATGGAGCAATTGGGAATCAAATATCCTACTGTTAAAAAGAATTAGTTTGCATACCCGTAGTAGTGGCTTTTCATTACTACGGGTATGCAAACTAATTTCATATAAATTAGTCCTACTTATCCATAAATCAATACGTTACGATGATATCTATCAAAGGGGTTCATTACAGTTACAATGAAGATAATAGCTTTTCATTTAAGGATTGGGTTGTAAACGCCGGAGAACAATGGTTATTGCTTGGTAATTCTGGTTGTGGAAAGTCCACGCTTCTTCATATCATAACGGGAATTCTTGCACCCGACAAAGGAGATGTAGTGATCAACGATACTAATTTGTATCATCAGTTATCTAATAAAGAAAGGGATCGGTACAGAGGTCAGCATATCGGGATCGTATTTCAACAGGCTCATCTTATAAAAAGTTTTACGGTAGAAGAAAATCTCATAATGGCTCAATCATTTGCCGGTCTTCCTGTAAATAAAACAAGAATAGATGAGGTGCTTAAATCTTTAGCGGTTCATAATAAAACGAAAAGTTATCCCAATGAATTAAGTCAAGGTCAGTTACAGCGTGTTTCAATTGCAAGGGCTGTTATCAATAAACCAGCTTTACTGATAGCAGATGAACCTACATCCAGTCTGGATGATACGAATACGAAGGCTGTATTAGCACTCCTGATGAGCCAGTCCGCATTAAATCAATCCACTTTAGTGGTAGCAACACATGACAAGAGAGTGAAGGATTTTTTTTCTAACGCATATTTAATGTAATGGTATGAGGTTAATCACGATCAGTTGGAAAAATCTGTTATCCAATCCGCTTACCTTCTTGCTAAATTGTCTGTTAATCTCCTTTGGCGTCGGCATACTAACCCTATTGCTGATTTCTTCCACACAGTTTAAAGATAAATTAGAAAATAACTCGAAAGATATCGACTTGGTAGTAGGTGCAAAAGGAAGCCCTCTTCAATTGATTTTAAGTAGTATCTATTATATTGATTTTCCTACGGGTAATATTTCCTTAACGGATGCGCAGGAGTTAGCACGCAATCCTATGGTTAAGCGCGCTGTACCATTAGGTTTAGGTGATAATTATAATGGCTTTCGCATTGTTGGCACAGATACCAGCTTCATTAATCTATATGATCTTAGTTTGGCAAAGGGTAACTACTGGTCTAAAGAATTTGAAGTCACAATAGGGGCATCTGTATCCTCTTCTTTGAATCTTAAAGTTGGCGACAAGTTCTTTGGATCTCATGGTCTTACTTCCGATCAGGATGAACATAAAAGTCATCCATACATTGTATCGGGTGTTTTAACCCTTCAGGGAAATGTAACCGACAATCTTATCCTTACTGATTTGTCCAGTATTTGGAGTATGCATGATGAAGGAGAAGAATCTGAACATACGTCTACAGCGAATAGCGAAGCTTTTTCACATGGAGAAGCAGCCGTAGAATCAAAAGATACAGGATCAAAAGAAATCACTTCCCTATTGATCCAGTATTACTCGCCCATGTCTGTTGTCCTGTTTCCACGGTTTGTAAACAAGTCAACCAATATGCAGGCAGCATCTCCAGCCTTAGAAAGCGCTCGTTTATTTTCTATTATTGGAATTGGAATAGATACATTGAAATGGTTTGCTGGCTTTATCATGTTCATTGCGACTGTCAGCGTCTTTGTAAGTGTATACAATTCGCTTAAGGAACGTAAATATGATTTAGCAGTTATGCGAATCATGGGTGCTTCAAAAGAAAAGATATTCTTAATTATCATCATGGAAGGCGTATTGCTGACTTGTATTGGCTCTATAGCAGGGATTCTTCTAGGGCATTTCTTGCTTGAAGTTATAGGCAACAGCCAAGGTGTAACACAAACCAGATTAACAGGGGTCTATCTTATGTTCGATGAAATTTATTTAATAATCACAGGTATATGTATAGGGATCGTTGCTGCAATCATTCCTGCAATACAGGCATATAGGTCTGATATCGCTAAAATCATATCTAAAAATTAATAGTATGAAACTAAAAGCTGTTGTGTTTAGTGTTATGTTTTTTGGATGCTACATGCTCGCGCATGCCCAGGCTCCTACTCATGTTCCATTGATGAATGATACATGGCGACTCATTGCACAAAAAAAGTATGTAAAAAATGCCCAGTATAAGATGGTTCCTTCTTTCCCTAAGAAATTAGAAGACCTGGAAAATAAAGTTCTCGAGTTTAGTGGTTATCTCATACCCTTAAAAGCAGAAATGGAATACACTAATTTTATGCTTGCAGTGGTACCTTATGATCAGTGTGCTTATTGCGGACAGGGAGATGTGCCTTCCATGATCGAGGTATATGCAAAAAAAGGAGTTAACGCATCGGATCGTCCGGTTAAAATACGAGGTAAGTTAGTGTTGAATAAAACGGGCGATAAACGCTCTGAGATTTTTCTCATGGATGCTGAACTCATTAATTGAGTCCAGTTTAGCATTAATCCCGCAAAGCCAATGCTTAAAGTCAACTTGGGCCAATTAACGCAATTCTTTTAATGCTCTTATTTGAATAAGAAAATTTAATTTTCTATAGAATGATAAAAAATAGCTATAAATCAAATGATGTGACTAATTTTAACGATTAGGTAGCATTACCCTGATGTTTATAAAAAATTTGAAGTAAGAAGCTGTCTTTAGCATGAATTTGATACCTGAATCGCTGTTTTTAATAAAAAATTCATATTGTTTTCAGTATTTATAAATGAAAACGATACATTAGTTCAAAAATTAGCAGATTTTAAACAGAATAACTATTAAATAAGAAATTTTAACATACAAAATGAAATTTAAAAAACCTCTTGATTCACTATTAAAGGAAGCATCGGAAACTGGAGAAGGAACTCTTAAGCGTACGTTAAGTGCGGGTAACCTGGTTGCATTAGGTATAGGAGCTATTATAGGAGCCGGTCTTTTTGTACGGACAGCTGCAGCCGCGGCTGATCATGCCGGTCCATCCGTAACCCTATCTTTTATACTGGCTGCCGTCGGTTGCGGACTAGCAGGATTATGCTACGCAGAATTTGCATCTATGATTCCAATTGCCGGATCTGCTTATACCTATTCTTATGCTACCATGGGTGAGGTTGTAGCCTGGGTTATCGGTTGGGATTTAGTACTGGAATATGCAGTAGGAGCGGCTACGGTCTCTATTGCCTGGTCTGAATATTTGAATAAGCTCTTAGAGACGTTTGGTGTCTCGATACCCTATGCCTTTTGTCATTCACCTTTTCAGGTGTCGCCAGATGGGGTAAATGGAATGATTAATCTGCCTGCTTTGTTTATTGTTGCAGTGCTTTCTTTGGTGTTAATTAAAGGTACCAAGGAATCAGCTAATATCAATGGGATCATTGTGATCCTTAAGGTGGCTATCGTGGTCGTGTTCATCGTGATTGGCTGGTCATACATGAACCCTGTCAATCATGCTCCTTACATTCCTGTAAATATTGGTGAGCAAGAATTCTTTTCAGGCAAAAAGCATTTCCTGGATTATTTTGAGAACGACTTTGGGAAGTTTGGAATGAGTGGAATTGTCAGTGGAGCAGGTGTAGTTTTCTTTGCTTTCATCGGTTTTGATGCTGTTTCTACTGCTGCACAGGAGGCGAAAAATCCCAAAAGAGATATGCCTATCGGGATCCTTGTATCCCTGGTGATCTGTACTATATTATACGTATTGTTTAGTCATGTACTGACTGGCGTTGCAAATTATCATGAATTCGCCACAGCGGGAAAAGAGGCTTCTGTGGCCTATGCTATTGAAACCTATATGCATGGATACGGTTGGCTTTCTATTTTAATCACAGTGGCTATCCTTGCCGGATTCTCTTCGGTTATTTTAGTTATGTTGCTTGGACAGTCACGTGTGTTCTTCTCTATGTCAAAAGATGGTCTTGTACCGAAAGTGTTTTCTGAAGTACATCCTAAATATCAAACGCCATATAAATCAAATCTTATATTTTTAGTATTTGTTGGTTTATTTGCTGCTTTTGTACCTGGAGATGTGGTGGGTGATATGACGAGTATTGGTACCTTGTTTGCGTTTGTTCTTGTTTGTATTGGTGTTATTGTGATGCGTAAGAGTGATCCGAATACACCACGTCCTTTCAGAACACCATGGATGCCTGTACTTCCTATAATTGGAGCATTGGCGTGTATTTTAATGATGATTGGTTTAGGGAAGCACAATTGGGAACGTTTAATTGTATGGATGCTGATTGGTTTTGTGATTTACTTTAGCTATAGTATTAAACATTCTGTAGTGAGAAACAAGGAAAATAAAGAGATCTAAATCTCTTTATTAATCCATC
>NZ_AQPN01000132.1 GCF_000403135.1 Arcticibacter svalbardensis MN12-7 | reverse complement strand
ATTAATACAGTTTTGTGACCAGTAGTCAGAAAGCTTTCCAGCCATTCAATCATTTCAATATCCAGATGATTGGTAGGTTCATCAATGATATAGACGTCGGGATTATCAATCAAAAGTTTCGCTAAAGCCAAACGCTTTCTCTGTCCTCCTGAAAGACTTTTAATTTCTTGCTCATGATCAAAAATAGAAAGACGCTGAAGTATGGTTTTAATCTCATGTTCATATTCCCATGCATCCAGTTCGCTAAGCTGATCAATCAGATTTTCCAGCTCTTTTGGATCAGGATGCTCTAACTCAATCAGCTTTTCATATTGTCTGATTACTTGCTGTTGGTTATTATCGAGACTATACACATAATCTGCAATGGTTTTCTGACCGCTAAAATCTGGGTCCTGTTCCAGATAGCCAATATTTAGACCTCGCTCCTTAACCACTTTCCCTTCTTTAGGAAGGATTTTTTCAGCTAAGATCTTCAATAGGGTAGACTTTCCAGAGCCGTTAATTCCAACTAATGAAACCCGTTGCCCTTTGTCTATTCCAAATGTAAGCTCTTTAAATAACCATGCATCACTAAATACATGACCTAATTGTTCTCCTGATAAAATACTCATATTAATTCTTTAATCTTGTCTGAAGGATATGTAAATGTCCCCTCAAGATTTTTTAATGTCTGGATAACCATAGCGTTTGCTATCGTTTTAACTTTAATGCTTCTATATTTCTTTAATGGTCCCAAAAGAATGGGATTAATAAACCGCATGACCGAAATCATAATTTTCTCAGTAGGTCTGGCTTCTTTTCTATCGCCATCTAATAAAGAAGGTTGATAAATATGCTGTGATTTGAATTTTAGTGCTTTTATGTGATCTTCTAACTCACCTTTTGTCTTTGTGTAAAATGTAACTGATTGACTGTCAGCGCCTATTGAAGAAATTAAGTGAAATTGAGGAACCAAATGCTCACTAGCTATCTCTGCCAGTAATAGCGGATAGTCATAATCAATTTTTCTATACACTGCAAGATCAGGTGTTTTCTTTACCGTACTACCTAAACAACAAAATACAGCGTCGCCATAGATCAATTCAGTAAAAGAGCCTGGATTATCAAAGGATACGATATGTTGCTTTAATTTAGCATGAATAAGATCCAATGGCTTTCTAACCAAAGCAACAACTTCTTCAATACGATCCTCGTGTAACAAAGATTGAATCAGGTGAGATCCAATAAGTCCGCTACCGCCAACTACTATTACCTTTTTCAAATTATGTATCCTTAATTTACAAAACTAAGTAAATAATAGATTTATACTATAATAGAAAGGTCAGTATATGAAAGGATTTAAAATGTTCTTAAGGATAAGTAGTAATTCTCCTTACTTGTCATTAAATTTTTATGTTCAGTTCCCTTATCCGTATAACCTAACAAGTGAAGAATGCCGTGAATGATTACCCGATGTACCTCATCTTTTTCAGAAATACGAAATGATGCAGCATTCTCTATGACGCGGTCTATACTGATGAAAATATCTCCAGCAATCAAATCCTCTTCTTCGCTATTGTCAAACGTAATGATATCGGTATAGGTATCGTGCTTTAAATATTGATTATTGATATTTAGTAAATATTCGTCTGAGCAAAAGATGAAAGAAATCTCGCTAGGCATTTTTCCTTCCTCCCTAATACTTGCTTTAATCCATTTACGAATATGCTCTTTCTGTTTTAATGTATAAGTAATTTCTTCTGAATGAAATTGAATTTTTTCTTGACTCATTAAATCTTAAAGTGAAGTTCCACCTGATTACCGGTCATATTGAAAATACATTGATCAGCCAAATGTTTGATGATAAAAATCCCTCTACCTGTCAGGTTTTCCAGGTTTTCAGGAGCAGTAGGATCCGGAAGGTTGTTATAATCAAAGCCTGACCCTTCATCCATTACGGTAAATTGCAGACTTTTTTTGTTAACGATCTCTAGATTGATATATACCTTTTTGGAATCATCCTGTTTGTTTCCATGAACAATAGAATTAATAACTACCTCATTTAAGCAAGTTAGCATATTGCCATATACTTCAGCTGGAATGTTGTTTTCATCTCTGATTGTATCAATAAAATTTTCAACAATAGTGATGCTTTCCATTTTAGAAGGAAGCTGCAGGGTATAAAGTAAGGAATTATCTGAACCATTTACGTTATCAGGTGGCATATTTGTTCAAATTGAATCTAAAGACCTAAAATATTCATTAATTTTCAATTGATAAAATAAATTTAAATCAGCCGGTACTGTTTTCAATAACTCGGTCTCCTTCATTTTAATAATTTTCAATTGTTTAAGCTTTTCAACATAACCCGGTAACTGGTCAGTTCCAGCTTTGCTTTCCCGCTTATCATCCAAATCCCTTTCCCTTTCCGCTTTGTCTGCCTCCAGTAAATGGGTTAAAATATCATGCTGTCTGATCAGTGTTTCGGACTGAATTCTTTTATTAACCAACTCCATTTCGGTTTGTTCCATATCCTGGCTAAGCTTATCCAGGTTACCAAGTTTACCCCGACCATCTTTATTCATTTCTCTGTTTATCTGCTGCAAGGCCTGCCGGATTAAATTCTGCTCACGTGCCATACCTGCAAATTGCTGAGAAGAATTTGCCTGACCTTTATTTCTACTACTTTCGGCGCCATTTTGTTTCATTTTTTCCCTGGCTTTTTCCATGTTTTTATTTAACTGATCTTGCTGCTGCCCCAGTTGTGATAAACTCTGCTGATTACCCTTACCTCCGGATGATGAATTCTTCATCGCTTTTTGCAGATGTTCCTCCACCTCCGTTAACAGCAATGCCAGGTTATTGATAGAAGCCATGGCACTTTGCTGACCGCTGACCGCTTCAGAAAGCCTCCGCTCTGCAAGGCTTTCCAATGAATAGTTAATGCGCTCAGTGATCGTATTCAGTTCCTGAGTAACTACAGATTCAATCTGAGGAATCTGTCTGCTTAAAACCGATAAACTATCTCCAATAACCTGCATATTATTACGGATCTGTAACTGCTTCTGTGTATTGCTAACCAGCAATGGGTCGGTAGCCACACTTTTACGGGTAGCTATTAAAATAGATTCCTGATCGAAAGAAGATTTTAAAAGATTGGCTAATATTTCTCTTAGTGCCTGAAGATTGATTTTAATCTCTGATGTTTGGGATGTTTCCTTCATTTCTTCCATCTGTTTAGCCATTGCAGACATCTTATCTGCTGCCTTTTGCATACTTTTTTGTGCAGGATCCGTATGGTTTGCCTGAAGGCTATTTTTACTCTTCTTTTGCTCCTCATTCACCTCTTTCTCTTCTTTCGAGAGATCAGCCAAAGGGTGACTTTTTTCCAGCTCTTCATTCTTTTTCTTTAAACTCTCCAGCTGCTTCGCAATGTCCTGAAATTCTTTAGCCTGTTTCTCTTGCTGATCTGCAGCATCCTGATGCGTAGCACTTTTCTCTTCCACAGACTTATTCAGCTCATTTTGATTATCAGCCGCTTTTTTTAAGTTATTGATTGTACCAGTTAATTTCTGATCAAACTGCAGTTGTTTGTATAATTCAAGGATCCTGTCCAGCTCTTTCTGAACACCTTTATTTCCTGATTGCATTTTTCCTAACTCTTCCTGAGTCTGCACTTTATTATTTTCCTGCAGCATTTTCTCAATACTCAACAATAAAGCTTGTGTTTTTTCATCCATCACCTGTTCCAAAAGCTTTTGTAATTGCTTCTGCTGATCGGTTAATGCCGCTTGATTTAAAAGTTCTGAATTCTGTTCCTGATAGTTTTTATCGCTTTCCTTTTTAATCTCATCAATCAGTTTTTCCAACTCTCTCTGCTTGTCTAATAAATCAGTTACCTGCTTCTTTTGTTCAAAAGAAAGATTGTTCTGATTCATCAGCTCTTTTTTGATCCGCTTCGTTTCACTTTCAATGAGAGAGGCTTCTTTAATGGCCTGCTGAAGCTTCTGTTCCGTTACCCGGGTAGATTGATCCACATTCTTTTCTACCTGAGAAACCGTCAGCCTTTTAATCTGCATCGTTTCGCTCCGAGAAGATTTAACACCATTTACCGCATCATTATCAAATACCTCAATATAGAACTCAAGTTCTTGTCCTGGCTTCAGCTTAAAATCACTGGATTTAACCGCATAAATAAAGGAATAGTGCGTGGTCTTTTTATCTACTGGTATGTTTCGGGAACTTGCTGACAGCATTTTACCCTGATCTTTAACCTGGTAATGGATCTTCAAACCGGAGAAACCATGATCGTCTGCCAGCTGTCCAATAAAAGAAGTCGCTTTATTATTTGGACCATCCTCTTTTTCAATAATCTGTACGGTTGGTCTTTCATCAGGAATCACATTTAACCGAAAAGACAAGAAATCAGTCCCATTAACCAAAGTAGTGCCTTGCGGAGCAAGGCGCAATTCTATACTTTTCCTGGCTTTTAATGCATACTCAAAATGATTTGAAGATACCGGTTTCAAAACCAGCTGATTTAATCCGTTATAAAGGTCAATTTTAGTAGCATAGCGGGTATTTATTCCGTATTTGATATTAGTTCCCTCGGGCACCGTTAAGTCGGTCAGGTCCCTTCTTATTTCGTTTCTCAAGCCTAAATAAGAAGGGTAGGTAATTTTAACAGACATATTAATCAGCGAAGGTTTCTGAATCACTTTCAGCACATAAGGCGTCGAATAGAATTCACCCGCAAAAAGACGAATCGTTTTATCCTTTTGCAAGTTTCTAAAAACATGTTTAAAATGCACCAGGTTATCTTTCTGAAGCTTGTAGGTGTTCAATCCCTCCTCCACATAGATCTCATCAGGGATCTCATTCCCGGTAAGCTTAACCTGCAGCGTTAAATCCTCACCCTGAAAAGCGTGTAGATTTGAATTCATCAGTACAAATTGAAAAGGCGCCTTCTTTACAAACCGCGTTTTGTAATGCAGAATCCTTTCTGTGCTTTCGCTGAAGATATAAGGCGCTGTAAATGCGATGATCACAATCAGAAAAATAAACGGCAAAACATATCGGAGGTACTTTTTATTATCCTGAATGCGAATGGCCGTATGAAAAGGGATAGGTCTTAATTCGGTGATTTTCTGATTAATAGCATGCTCAATAAGCTGTCTCCCATCCTCAGATTGAGTGGATAGTTCCTTTAATTGCAGTGTATTAATCAGCTTATCTTTCACCGTTGGAAAGTGTTTCCCAATTATTTCAGATGCCTGAAGGTAATTGATCCTTTTACCAAGTTTAAAATAAGAGAGAAGGGGCCAGAAGATGAATCGAAAAAAGATAAGGCTATTCAGCAGGAGAAAGCTAAATAAAAGAACAGCCCGTATACCCGGGCTGAAATTTCCATAATATTCTGATAGTGTAATGATAAGATATCCAGCAAAACAGGTTGCAGCCAGATATATTGATCCTCTTACTATTTTGTTAAAGTAGTATTTACGTATAAACTCATCTATTTTAGAGATGAGATCACTGAATTTTTCGGCTGAATTCCCCATATCATCCGTTGATATCCGAAGATAATGAATAAATATGAAATCGTAGCTTTAAGAAAGCATACAACCGGCAACAGTAGTGTGAGCCGTTTCATCAATCAAAATTGCACCACCATTTGCCCTTAACGTGTTATAACTATCATAAGCGATAGGGGACGCTGTTTTAATCAGCACATGAACTACATCATTCAATCCTACCTGATCAAATTGCTCCTGCTTTTCAAGTGTATTCACATCGAGCTTATAGTTGATTTCCTTTATCACACAACGAACTCGTTTGCTTTGTACCTGCAACAGATATTTATTGCCTACTACCAATGGCTTATTATCCATCCAGCATAACGTAGCTTCAATTTCCTGCGATACCTTAAGGATATTGGATTTTTTTACAATCAAATCACCCCGATTAATATCAATATCATCAGTCAACCGAATTACAGCACTTTGAGGGGCGAAAGCTTCGTCCACTTCAATTCCATGCACTTCAACTGCTTTAATGGTAGAATCAATGCCATCAGGAAGAATCGTAACCACGTCGCCTTTTTTATAGGTACCACTCAGTACTTTTCCTGCATAGCCACGGTAATCATGGAGATCTTCAGACTGTGGACGGATCACAAATTGTACAGGGAAACGTGATTCCTCATAATTGATATCATTGCTGATATTAATTGTCTCCAATAGATTTAGCAACGTTTCTCCTTTATACCAAGGCGTGTTGATGGAAGGATTTACAATATTATCACCGTTCAGCGCAGAAATCGGGATAAAAGTAACATCCGTAATCTTCAGCATATCAGCCATTTTGGAGTAATCGGCTACTATCGTATTATACACCTCTTCCGAAAAGTTAACCATGTCCATCTTGTTGATGGTCACCACCACATGTGGAATCTGCAATAACGAAGCAATGATGCTATGACGACGTGTTTGTTCAATAACCCCTAAACGAGCATCCACTAAAATGATGATCAAATCAGAGTTTGAAGCACCTGTAACCATGTTACGGGTGTATTGAATATGCCCTGGCGCATCAGCAATAATAAATTTACGCTTTTCTGTAGCAAAGTACTTATAGGCTACATCAATTGTTATTCCTTGCTCTCTTTCAGCGCGGAGGCCGTCTGTAAATAGGGCAAGATCTATTTCGCCTTCAGACTTATTTTTACTTTGCTTTAGTATTGTTTCAAGCTGATCAACCTTTATAGAATCTGTATCATATAAAAGTCTACCTATTAAGGTACTCTTTCCATCATCAACACTACCGGCAGTTATAAATCGAAGTAAATCCATTGTAATTTTTAGTATTCCAAATTAGGGCTTATACGTATTGCATTCGCCTTGTCATGATTATTAAGCTCTTTTCAGAGCAATTTGTTAACGCACAGTTCTAAAAGTAACCGTTCTTTTTACGGTCTTCCATAGCCGCTTCCGAAACCTGGTCATCTATCCTGGTTTCACCACGCTCACTGATATTGGTGAGTTGAATTTCCTTGATGATATCATCAATTGTAGCCGCTGTGGATGAAACCGCAGCTGTACAAGTCATATCGCCTACTGTTCTATAACGTACATTCCGCTTCACGATTACATCGCCTTCGTCTACACGAACAAATTCCGACATCGCTACCAGGTACTCATTATGAATGATTACTTCCCGCTCATGCGTAAAATAAATAGAAGGAAGTTCTATGCCTTCCCGTTTGATATAATTCCAAACGTCAAGTTCCACCCAGTTGCTGATCGGAAATACACGTACGTTTTCACCCTTAGCAATCATACCATTGTATAGGTTCCAAAGTTCAGGACGTTGTTTCTTAGGATCCCATGACCCGAATTCATCTCTCACAGAAAAGATCCGTTCTTTTGCTCTTGCTTTTTCTTCATCACGCCGCGCACCGCCAATACAGGCATCGAATCCAAACTCTTCAATTGTATCCAGTAAAGTATACGATTGCAAAGCATTACGTGAAGGGAATTTCCCTCCCGCTTCTTTTAAACCCCTGGCTTTAATAGTATCTTCCACTTTTCTTACGATCAGCTTGGCACCCATTTCTTGAGCCATTCTATCGCGGTATTCTAATGCTTCCGGAAAGTTATGTCCGGTATCAATATGAACCAAAGGAAAAGGGATTTTTCCTGGTTTAAAGGCTTTCATAGCAAGTTGAACGAGCGTGATCGAATCTTTTCCACCTGAAAACATAAGACAGGGACGTTCAAACTGACCGGCCACCTCGCGCATAATGTGTATAGACTCCGCTTCAAGCAGGTCAAGGTAATTCAATGTATGTTGTGGCATAAAAACTTTATTTAATATTTAGGAATGAGCATGTAAGCCACATTCTTTACTGGCCTTGTCTTCCCACCACCATCTTCCAGCTCTGAAATCGTCTCCTGGCTGTATGGCACGTGTGCAAGGAAGGCATCCAATACTAACAAATCCTTTATCATGAAGGGTATTGTAAGGTATTCCGTTCTGATTGATAAACTCTTTTACCTGTTCTGTTGTCCAGTGTAAAAGAGGGTGATATTTTAATATCTGATTGCCTTCGTCCCATTCCAAAGCAGGAAGATCACCTCTTTCCGGAGAGTGTTCAGCCCGTAAACCCGTAACCCATAACTGGTTTCCTGCTAAAGCTCTTTTCAGAGGCTCCACTTTACGGATATAACAACAAGCCTTCCTGTTCTCTACAGACTCATAAAATGAGTTGGGCCCTTTTTCCGTTACAAAGCGTTCAATATGCTCCTGGTTCGGATAGTAAGCACTGATATTTGTGTTGTATAACTCATTTGTACGACTCCAAACATAATACGTTTCGCCAAATAAACGACCTGTATCCAATGTGAAAATCTTAACAGGAAGAGATTGTGTTAAAATCATATGAGCAATAACCTGATCTTCCCAGCTAAAGCTTGTAGAAAAAATGATCTTTCCTTCAAACTGCTTCGCCAGCAAGGAAAGTCCTTCTTGTGGCGATAGTTTCGATAAGGTCGGAACCAAATCTTCTAATTTATTTTGCAGTGTATCTAACATGGTATGAAAAAGTATTGCCTTTCTAATTTTTTATTATGTGTAAATCTATAGAAAAGGTAGTCAAAAATAGAAAATTTGCTTATTAATAGCGTATGAAATTTGAAATAAGGCACTTAAATGACCCATTTATAACTCCTGATCGTTAAATATACAAGGTTGGTAAGATCATTAGTAGTAAAGCATAACCTCTTATTATGAATATTGCGATTAAGCGTATCTTTGCGTTTTAATTACATATTATGACGGATAAAGTAAGGGTACGTTTTGCTCCAAGTCCTACTGGTGGCTTGCA
>NZ_AQPN01000131.1 GCF_000403135.1 Arcticibacter svalbardensis MN12-7 | reverse complement strand
AATGGTCAGATTTCGGAGGAAATGTTTCGTGAGCCTCAGGAACAGAAGTCATGTTCATTTGAACGGATCTATTTCTCCCGTGGGAGCGATGCCTCCATCTATCGGGAGAGAAAACAATTAGGAAGATTGCTTTGTCCGCAAATCCTTGAAGCTGTAAACTGTGATTTAAAAAATACCGTATTCTCTTTCATCCCTAATACTGCAGAGGTTGCGTTTTACGGTATGGTTGAGGGTCTTCATAAGTACATTAAGAAATACCAGAAGGAAACACTCCTGAAGCGCGCTGATAAGATTTCAGATGAAGAACTGGAAGAAGTGTTGAGTATGGCACCCCGGGTAGAGAAAATTGCGATCAAGGACGTCAAGCTTCGTACTTTTATTACGCAGGATGCCGACAGGCAGGACATGGTTTCACATGTTTACGATACCACGTACGGCGTTGTGAAAAGCGGAGAAGACAATTTAGTTGTAATTGATGATTCTATAGTTAGAGGAACTACGCTGAGACAAAGTATTTTACGAATTCTCGATCGCTTAGGTCCTAAACGAATTATTGTGGTATCATCAGCCCCTCAAATTCGTTATCCGGATTGTTATGGTATTGATATGTCCAGAATGGGTGAGTTTGTTGCTTTTGAAGCAGCTATTGCCCTATTAAAAGATGCGGGACTTGAACATATTATTGATGAGACCTATGCAAAGTGTCAACAAGCGATACTTGATGGCAGGGAGAAGAAGGAGAATTTCATCAAGGCGATTTATGCCCCTTTTACTGACGATCAAATCTCAGGCAAGATTGCACAAATCATTTCGCCTAAAGGCATTCATTCCAGTGTTAAGGTAATTTATCAAACCCTTGATAACCTGCATAAAGCTATTCCTGATCATTTGGGTGACTGGTATTTCTCCGGTAATTACCCTACTCCAGGAGGAAACAAAGTAGTGAACAAAGCTTTTATGAATTGGGTTGAAGGTAAAAACCAAAGAGCATACGTTTAGATCAGCGGTATATTAAATACCAGATTATAGATTAGCTTCAGTGCAAAGATCATAATGAGAGAACCAGCTACCCTATTCAGGAGTAAGATGGTTCTCTCTTTTATTTTGTAGCGTAATTTATTGGCATAATAAGCTTTTAATGAATCCATGCTGAACTGAGTGATCAGAATTGATCCGAAAAAAGGTATCACCATTTCCGCTTTAATTTCTCCGGTAACGGAAATAATTCCACTGGTAACACTTACCCAATACAATAAAAGCGAAGGGTTGAATATGCACATCAGAAAACCTTTTAAAAAATAACCGGTGTTCCTTTTTGTAGAAGTTACGTTATCATAATTAATCTGAACTTTTTTAAGCAGGTAATAAAAACCTATTCCCATCATTACTGCTGCACCTGCCATCCCAATAGGGACGCGGTACTGATTTTCAAACTGTATATAGGACGATCCATAAAGCGCCAAGGCCACATATATTACATCACTTAACAAAACACCGCCTGCAAGACAAATGCCAGCATGAAAACCTCTTTCTATACTAGTTTTCAACAAAGCGAAAAAAACAGGGCCGGTCGCGAATGAAAGAACTATGCCAAGTCCTATACCAGAAATTATTGTTTCGAGCATCTAGTTTGGTTGGAAGTCTGCGAATATCCAAAATTATGATCAAAAAAGTGACTCATTCGTGTATTATATAAAAAACGACTTTTTAAATCCCTCATAATGATGTTAATATTCTCTTAGTAGTTGTAAATTAAATTAATTTTGAAAGGTTGTATTGGGTTAGTCTCAATCCTATACGCCAAAAACAAATTTTTATTGCTTTTTATGTTAGTAGAAAAACCAAGCTTCGGAAATATATTCATGAATTTAGCAAGCGATCTTGCTAAACGTTCACACTGTGTAAAAGCCCAGGTTGGGGCCGTTTTAACAAAAGATACCCGTATTATATCCATCGGGTACAATGGCCCTCCTGCAGGCACCCATAACTGCGATGAAGAGTATCCTGAAACAGGTTGTGCCCGCGACGCCAAAGGAAGTTGCTCTTTAGCTCTCCATGCAGAGGAAAATGCAATTTTATATGCTTCAAAAAATGGGACAGACCTGGAAGGGGCTACTTTATATGTTACCTTATCACCCTGTTTGTCCTGTGCTCGAATCATCTTTTCAACTGGTATTAAAAAGGTGCTGTATAAAAATTCGTATGCACAGTATAAAGGTTTAGATAAGGATGAAGGTGTGGAATTTCTCAATCGCTTTGGAGTTGAAACGCAGCAAGTGTTAATGTGATTTTGTGAGTTCATCTAACAGGATCACCGCAATGGCATCAATCGTTTGGTTGATGATGTCATCCTGACTTCCCTCAAACAAAAATGTAGTCTCCCAGGAATTTCCCATGATTGAACCGCTTACAAAAATAGTTCCTAAAGGCTTTTCAGGAGATTCATCCTCTGTGGGGACTGCTAGTCCGGTAACCGCGATCATGACATCTGCGGGGATCAATTCTTTTAATCCCTGTACCAGTAACTGAGTCACTTCAGGAGATACGGCCGAATATTTATCAATAACATCCGGACTGATGCCCATCAGTTTTTCTTTAACCGATCGGTCATAACAGACAATAGAACCTAATTTAATAGATCCACAATTCGGTACAGAGCTGAAATCGTACGTTAACTTTCCAGCTGTTACACCTTCAGCAAATGATATCGTCATGCCCTTTTCCGAAAGAGTATGACAGCAGGCAATTACAGTTTTAGGTATCATAGAAATAAATATAGAACAATTTTTATAAAAGCAAATACATATATTTTCTTATAGTGCTTATTTAACTAACAATACCTATTTTTGAATGTTATCGAAGCAGATTGGTAATCCAATTCTGTGTTTGTTGTCAAATCGTACTTCATAATGTTTGTATCACAACATGAACCCAATTCGCTGTCATTTAAAAGGAGATCTAAATCCTTCTCTGATGCAGCCGTTACCTAAATATAAAATTTAATGAAGAATATTTTAACAATTACCCTAAACCCCGCTGTTGATAAAAGCTGCTCGGTAGACCTTATTGCTCCTGAAAAGAAATTAAGATGTAATATGCCACTTTTTCACCCGGGTGGGGGAGGTATTAATGTATCGCGGGGACTTGTGAGGCTGGATATTATTTCCACTGCTTTTTTCCTTTCAGGAGGCCGTACAGGCGATTTACTTAAAGAATTAATTGCAGCAGAACAAGTAACAGTGGACCCTTTTGAAGTTTCGGGTACCACCAGAGAAAACTTTATCGTAGTAGAGAAATCAACCAACCAACAATACCGCTTTGGGATGCCTGGTTATGCCATTTCAGAGGAGGAACAGGAAAGGATTCTCGAAAAAATAGCCGGACTTAGCCCATTTCCCGATATCGTTGTTATCAGTGGAAGTATGCCTCCGGGAGTATCCGCTTCATATTTGCGTAAGCTGGTTAAACTGGTCAAAGATAAATCGGCTAAAGTCATCGTTGATACTTCCGGAGATGCTTTAAAAGAGGTTTTAGAAGAAGGTGTGTTCCTGCTTAAACCGAATTTAGGAGAACTGGGTACTCTTACCGGAATTGAATCACTGGATAATGAATCCGCAAACGAAGCCGCAAGGCAGTTAATTGATCAGGGTAAAGCAGAGATCGTAGTAGTCTCTATGGGCCCTCAGGGTGCTTACCTGGTTACTAAAGATATGGCAGAGTATATTCCAGCCCCTGCAGTAAAAAAACTGAGTACAGTAGGAGCCGGGGATAGTATGGTTGCCGGTATGGTATCGGTGTTAGCGCGGGATGGTTCTTACTCCGATATGGCCAAAATGGGTGTTGCCTGTGGTACAGCTGCAACCATGAACCCTGGCACAGGCTTATTTAAAAGAGAGGATGCCGAACGTTTATTCAACTGGTTGAGCAAACCCTTCTTTATGAATTTATCGGAGAGTAAACCTGTCTAACATATTCATTACATCAATACCAATACTTCCAGCACATGGATTCGGCCCTTTGTCCAGGAAATAATCAACTACTAAACCAATCATAGGATGTTGAATATTTTCTGGCAGGTTGAATTCCACCCGCTCATCTTTTCCACCTTTGCTCAGGATATAGTAATTGCCAAATACAGAAAATGTGATCTTTCCTTCGGAGCCCATAATTACGCAAAGGTCAAGTTGCTCTTCAGGAGGTACACTGAAACACCATAATCCGGAGAAGAATATCCCGTTTTCAAAAAGAACTTCTCCAGTAACAATATCGTCTGCTTTATAATATCCTGCCTGGTTCGATGAAATGCCTCTCGCGGACTTAACCGGTCCAAAAAAGAAAAGCATCAAATCCAGCTGATGTGGAGCGAGGTCATGAAACAACCCTCCTCCTGAAATCTCCGGGTTCACTCTCCAGTTATCATCCGTTTGCGTAATTAAAGGAGATTCATATTGCTGCAACATATGAAGATTAGCATACCTGATCTCTCCAATAGCCTTGCTATCAACTAATTCCTTAATTTTATTGAATATTGGAAGTCCTCTGCGGTAATGCGCTACCGTTAATTTAACCTGTAGCGCTTCCGAAGCATTGAACATCCGTTCTGCTGAGGCCCTGGAAAGTGTCATCGGCTTTTCTACATACACCGGTTTACCTGCTTTTAAGGATTCCAGTGTATACTTCTCATGCGAATCAGGAGGGGTAGCAATATAAATAGCATTTACCTCCGGGTCGTTGATCAATTCTGATGCATCAGTATACCATTTCGGTACACCATGCCGCCTGGCATAATCTTCCACTTTAGCAGCGTCGCGTCTCATCACTGCTACTAATCTTGAATTTGGAACCTTGTTAAATGCAGGTCCGCTTTTCCGTTCAGTAACATCTCCACACCCAATTATTCCCCAATTAATCGTATCCATACTGTCCCTTATTTAATGATATCCAATGACTTTAACCAATGTTGTACCCGCTCTGTCCATTTATCGGGAGTTCTTCCCGGAACCTGTCCAAATCCATGTCCTCCTTTAGGATACAGATGCATTTCCGCAGGAACACCATGGGCAATAAGGCTTTGATAAAACACGATACTATTTCCAACCGGTACCGTTTTATCGTCTCCCGCCTGGATCAATATAGTTGGTGGAGTGTCTGATGTAACCTGCAACTCATTTGAATATAGCTTTATTTGTTCAGCTGATGCTGCATTGCCTAATAAATTATCGCGGGATCCTTTATGCATTAAGCTATCGCTTAAACTAATCACTGGATAAACTAATACCATAAAGTCCGGACGAAGATTGGTGCCTTCTTTATTAGCGATAACCGCCTTAGTATAATGAGTTCCTTCAGTAGAAGCAAGATGTCCGCCTGCAGAAAAGCCCAGAATCCCAACTTTGGCAGGATCAATTTTCCATTCTGCCGCCCGCATACGAATAGTTTTTATGCCCTGCTGTGCATCCTGCAGAGGTCCGATCGTTTTATCCACCATAATTTTATCAGAAGGTAATCGGTATTTCAATACAAATGCAGCAATGCCCATCTTGTTAAATTCTTTGGCAATATCCATTCCTTCGTGGGTATAGGCCACAATACTATAACCTCCTCCGGGAATAATTAAAACGGCAGCTCCATTAGCAGCACTTGCTTCGGGTAAATAAATTTCAAGCGTTGGTTGCGATACTTTGCCGTACCTGATCTGCCCTTCTGTATTGACTACTTTTTCTTCCTTATAATCGGGAGCGGTAATAGAATTAGGAACCTTTCCTGTATATAATGGAATGATGGTTTGTGCGTTAAGCTCCATTGAAATGAGTAGTCCTGACAAAAGAATTAATATTTTATACATTGGTTTTATTTTAAGCGCAATATAGCAATAGTATCTAAAAACACCCATTAGAACTAAGTAGAAAGTTTTTTGTTAAAGGAGTAAATTTGCCTTCATGATTATAGAAAAAAAACTGGAGATCAACGGTCTTCAAGTACAATATAAAATTAAAGAGTCTGCTCAGAATGATCTTACCCTGATTTTTATCCATGGATTCCCGTTCGATCTGACTATATGGGAGAATCAACTGAAAAGTTTACCCGAAAATGTTCAGGGGATCGCCTATGATATCAGAGGTTTTGGTGGAAGCGAAAGCGGACATTCCTACTTCAGCATTGATCTGTTTGCCGCTGATCTGAACGACCTTATCAAGATCCTGGAGCTAAAGAATGTGATTCTATGTGGCGTATCAATGGGTGGTTATATTGCACTTCGAACACTTCAACGGGCATCAGAAAATATTGTGGGCTTGATTCTTTGCGATACAAATGCCTCAGCAGACACAAATGAAGCCAAATTAAAGCGGTTTGCTTCTATAGAACAGATTACTCAGGGCGCAAAGAAGGAGTTTGCAGAAGCGTTCCTGAAAAATATATTCAGCGACAAAACTGCCCAAACAAACCAGGCCACGATAGATCATATTACCAATTTGGTGTACAATACCAACGATTCTGCCATTTGTTCCGCTCAACTTGCACTGGCATCCCGAACCGATTCCACTTCTTTTCTTGCACAGGTTGAGATCCCGGTATTGGTTATGCGGGGAGCAGAAGATGTATTGATGCCACGTGAACAGGCTGAAATGCTACACCATCAATTGAAAAATTCCCATATAGTGAATATTGATAATGCCGGACATCTGCCAAACGTGGAGAATCCAGCTGCATTCAATGCCGAAATGATGACGTTTTTATCTCAATTTTACAAAGACCTAGTATGACCGAAACCGAACAATTATTGGAGGAGAACGACCTTTTCTATGTAAATGATACCACACCCGGAATCATCAGGAAAAAGAACGGGCAAGGTTATATATATGTAGATGAAAAAGGGGCAGAGGTAGCAGATGAAACCATTCTGAAAAGAATTAGAAGTCTGGTTTTACCTCCAGCATGGGAAAATGTTTGGATTGCTTACCATCACAATGCCCATTTGCAGGCCACAGGCATTGATCAGGCCGGTAGAAAACAATACCGCTATCATTCCACCTGGTCCTCATTCAGAAATGAAAGTAAGTTCTACCGGCTACTTGAATTTGGGAAAAAGCTACCTGAGTTTCGACGAAAACTGCAGAAAGATCTGAAACGCAAAAACTTTGATGAGCGTAAAGTACTGGCCATATCCGTCAACTTTATGCAAAAAACCAATATTAGGATCGGTAATGAATCATACAAGGAACTGTACGGTTCCTATGGTTTAAGTACCTTGCGTGATAAACATATCAAAATTCAAGGAAGCACTATGAAGCTTACCTTCAAAGGCAAAAAAGGAGTGATGCATGATATTAACCTGACGGATAAGAATCTGGCCCGTTTGGTTAAAAAATGTAAGGATATCCCCGGACAAGAGCTTTTTCAGTATTACAATGCCGAAGGAAAACATTGTTCTATCGACTCGGGTATGGTCAACCGATACCTGAAGGAAGTAACTTGTTGCGATTTCACCGCAAAAGACTTCAGAACCTGGTCCGGCTCTCTGGAAGCTCTAAGGGCCTATTCAGAAATGGAGTATTCGGAGCAAATTACCACACGTAAGAAAACAACCCTCGCCGTTCTCGATCATGTTTGCCATAAATTAGGAAATACGCGTACGGTATGTAAGAAATATTATGTTTTTCCGCCGCTTATAGAAGCTTATGAAGCAGGTACGTTATTTCCTTATCTAAAAAAGGTAAATAAAGCTCAGAATCAAAATACAGATACTTCTCTAAATGCAGATGAAAAAGTGCTGTTAAGTTTTCTCCGTTCCGAAAGGAAAAAGAAAAGTTTATTGAAATAAAAGGGATCTGTGCAGATTTTTACGAAAGGTTAATTTCGATCTCCAAATGAATATTTGAAACTGGATTACAAGCCTACAAAATCAATTTGATGGTTGTTCAAAGAGTGGTAAGTTGATTATGTGAATGTTTGTGGGTTGAAAGAATGCTAAAGTTATTTTGACTGGGGTTAATGCCGGTAATCGCAATAGGTTTAGTTATTCGGAAGGAAAGTCCAAATAGCTCTAACCGGTTCGTTTTTATGTAGTTAATTAGGCGATATTGACCCGACTTTTGAAAGTCTGAGTCCTCAGCGAAAATTTAGTTATAGCAAGCTTATTAGCGAACGCGTATCTGAAATTAGATCCTGAAGTAAACAAAAATAAGTTGTTGAACTCCTCCTACAAGATTCCACATCTTCAGTCTAAGTTTCGTGTAATTTTTCATAATCTTTAATTGTACTTACACTATAGAAAAAAGCCTGCCATAAACTGGAATTTGAAGCTAAATGGCAATTTATTTTCTATTAAGTCAAGTATTGTGACATTAGCGCGTTTAAAAAAGCTTCTTTTGTGATGCTTTATATCTAGCCGCTAATAGGTTGTACTAAATAAACTACACACATAATGTAGAATTTAGCACTTAGATGATACAAAGTGTTGTATAACTACGCAATTTTCTGTAGCTTTGCCCTGCAAATAAACACCTATTTGCTATGCAGCTTGATCCTGAAAAATTCGTTTCCGATGGTCTTACATACGATGACGTTTTACTCATACCAGCTTATTCCGAAGTCCTCCCAAGGGATGTGAATACCAGCTCAAATCTCACAAAAAAAATTCGCTTAAATATTCCAATTGTTTCAGCAGCTATGGATACTGTTACTGAATCAGGACTGGCAATCGCAATTGCACAGGCTGGTGGTATCGGCATTCTGCATAAAAACATGACGATTGAACGTCAGGCTGAACAAGTAAGGAAAGTAAAACGATCGGAAAGTGGGATCATTCAGGATCCGGTAACTCTTCCTGAAAATGCCTTAGTAGGGGAGGCTAGTAAAATCATGAAGGATAATGGCATTGGTGGAATTCCAGTAATTAATCCGGATGGTATCTTAGTCGGCATTATCACAAACCGTGACCTTCGTTTCCAGAAAGATATGAGTTTGCCTTTAAGTAAGGTCATGACAAAAGAAAACCTGATCACTGCTGTACAGGGAACTACATTGGTTGAGGCAGAGGTGATCTTACAGGAATATAAAATAGAGAAACTTCCGGTAGTAAACAGTGATGGAAAGCTTGTTGGTCTGATAACATTCAAAGATATCCAGAAATATAAAAATTACCCTTTGGCTTGTAAAGATGATTTAGGTCGTTTACGAGTTGGAGCAGGTGTTGGCGTAGCCGCTGATAATATAGAACGTGTTACTGCATTGGTTCAGGCCGGTGTAGACGTTGTGGTTGTCGATACCGCTCACGGACATTCTGCCGGAGTAATTAACATGGTTAAAGCCATTAAAAAGTTATATCCCGAACTACAGGTTATAGCAGGAAATATTGGTACCGCTGAAGCGGCTATTGCGCTGGCAGATGCCGGTGCTGATGCTGTAAAAGTAGGTATTGGTCCAGGTTCAATTTGCACCACCCGTATTGTGGCAGGTGTAGGGGTTCCACAACTTTATGCAGTTTACGAATGCGCTAAGGCACTCCGGGGACGAAATGTTCCGGTAATAGCTGATGGCGGTATCAAACAGACCGGCGATATTGTTAAAGCCTTAGCGGCCGGAGCAAGCACCATCATGGCAGGTTCCTTATTTGCAGGTGTGGAAGAATCTCCAGGTGAAACTATCCTGTATGAAGGAAGAAAGTTTAAATCTTACCGTGGTATGGGCTCTGTGGATGCGATGGAAAAGGGATCTAAAGATCGCTACTTTCAGGACGATACCGATGTGGTTACCAAACTGGTTCCGGAAGGAATTGTAGGTCGTGTACCTTACAAAGGCACATTAAGCGAGGTTATTTATCAATACATTGGCGGTTTAAGAGCAGGAATGCATTACTGTGGTGCTGCCACTGTTGAGCAACTACAAAATGCCCGTTTTGTACGCATCACCGCTGCCGGAATGCGTGAAAGTCACCCACACGATATTACTATCACTAAAGAAGCTCCAAATTATACCAGCAGATAGTTGGCTCTGAATAAACAGATCAGGGGATTTACGTCCTGATCTGTTTATTAACCGATTTAAGCATGTTGGTGTTGAATTTATAATCTTGCAAGAGACTAGCTAGGGTCTGGAAAGCAATACGAGGTCTGCTTCGTGCTTGTTTGTTCGTCTTTGCACCTTTGGTGCTGGCTTGCAGCTTCGTCTCGAGTCGAACCACGAAGTCACAACGAAGCTTTAATGAAGCCGAAGATAACCCAGCTATAGGCCAGATGTTACCCGGCTGACCCGAGTCTATTACCATCTAATCCTTTCTTGTTCATCTTAATCAAAACATTAATTTTCATTTCGTATTTTAGTTTTCTATGAAAAGTATATGCATCTATTGTGGGTCTGGTTTCAACGGAGATCCAGAGTTAAAAGAATCAGTTGAAAAATTAGCATCCCTGTTTATAAGTAAACAGATCAACATGGTTTACGGTGGAGGTAATGTCGGGTTAATGGGATTGATTTCTACTGCGATAATGGCAAATGGCGGGACAGTAACAGGAGTAATTCCTCAGTTTTTGTTCGATCAGGTGCCCCATATCGAATTAACACAACTCATCATTACGGAGAATATGCATCAGCGGAAGAAAAATATGGCCGATATATCCGATGGGTTCATCATCCTTCCCGGTGGATTAGGTACGATGGAAGAGTTTTTTGAAGTGCTGACCTGGCTTCAGCTGGGCCTGCATAATAAACCAATCGGCGTATTGAACGTAGGTGGGTATTACGATCATCTTTTTGCGCAAATGGATGTCATGGTAAAGCAGAAATTTTTAAGGCAGGAGAACCGCGATATGGTCTTTAATGAGTCAGATCCGGAAGTATTGATAGCCAAAATGGATCAGTTTAATGGCATCACAGATGAGCTTTGGTTTAAGGAGCGTAATCTTACATAAACCTGATTGGTATCCCTTATAAATCTCGTATTTTTGTAAAATAATTAATTTTTATGTATCAGGAAACAGAACATGTTCAATGCCTAATTATAGGTTCAGGACCAGCAGGATATACTGCAGCAATTTATGCAGCCCGCGCTGATCTTAAGCCCGTATTATATACAGGGATTGTCCCGGGTGGACAGCTTACCCAAACTACTGATGTAGAAAACTTTCCAGGATATCCTGATGGAATCATGGGACCCGTTATGATGGAAGATTTCCGCAAGCAGGCAGAGCGTTTTGGTACTCAAATCAGGTTTGGTTATGCAACATCGGTAGATTTTTCAAGCACACCACATAAAGTGGTGATCGATGAAGTGAGAACCATTACAGCTGATACGGTAATAATTGCTACCGGTGCAACAGCAAAATGGCTGGGTCTTCCCAGTGAGCAAAAATATAATGGCTTTGGCGTTTCCGCCTGTGCCGTATGTGATGGGTTCTTTTTTAAAGGCCTGGAAGTAGCTATTGTAGGTGCTGGTGATACTGCAGCAGAAGAAGCAACTTATCTGGCCAAGCTGTGCAGTAAGGTGCATATGTTGGTGAGGAGAGATGAATTCAGAGCTTCTAAGGCTATGAAATTCCGCGTATTGAATACGCCTAATATTGAGATCCATTACAACACAGTGACCGAAGAAATTGTAGGTGATGGGTTGAATGTAACCGGTATTAGGGTGCTCAATAACCAAACACAGGAAGAAAAGATCATTCCAGTAGCCGGATTTTTTGTGGCTATTGGCCATAAGCCGAATACGGATATCTTTAAGGGCTGGTTGGATATGGATGAAACCGGTTATCTGATTACAAAAAGTGATTCTACACAAACCAATATAGAAGGTGTATTTGCCTGTGGCGACGCGCAGGATCATCTATTCCGTCAAGCTGTAACAGCTGCTGGAACAGGTTGTATGGCTGCTCTGGAAGCAGAACGCTACCTGGCTGCAAAGGAATTTGAACAAACCGTTTAAAATTTTATTTACCTTAAAATATAAATTGCCTTGTGCAGGCAATTTATATCCTTCATAAGTCTGAAACTCTTATATGCAGAAAAGAATCTTGTTTACGCTTTTATTCTCGATCGTTACTATTGTCTTACTGGTAGGCTTTTTCTTTTACGTTAAAAAACAATTCGTAGAAACCCGTACTGAGATTACTGAGGATGTGATGATTGAAAAGATCACCAGTATCGGTAAGCTGGAGTTGGTGAAATATAATATGAAGGATGTAATTGAGAAAAAAGAGTTGAGGACTTTATTGCCTGACAAAAAGATTTTACTCGTTGCTGCAGGAGAAGTGGCGGGATGTATCGACCTAACCAAAATGAAACAGGAAGATATTGAAAAGTCTTCTGAAGACTCGATCACTGTTTATTTGCCTCAGCCTGAAATCTGTTATTTTAAATTGGATCATAAAAGGTCGCGCGTTTACGATGTAACGGGATCCTGGTTTGCTGATGATACAAAAACGATGGTAGAGGAGATTTATAAACTAGCAGAGCAGCGGCTTTTGCAAAATGCGAAAGATATGGATATCATGGGTAAGACCAGAGAGAATGCTTTTGTTATTTTTAAGCCTATTCTTGAAAATATTTCCGGTAAACGGGTTGGCATTAAGTTTAAATAATTTTTTATTTTAGCCTTAATTGTTTAATTAAATACCGAACATGAAAATTTCTTATCAGATTGTCATTTCTTCCTTATTTTTGGGTGCTACTACTTGCCTGTTTTCCTGTACGTCAACTACTGTAGATAAAAAGCAGGTTAAAGACGCGGTTGCAAAGGTTGTTCTTCCTCAGCCTTTTCATGTACATAAGGTAGTGGAAATTAAACCAGGTTTAACGTTGGATATATTGAGCTGGGGCAGAGGAGCCAAATCGGCTGCTGCTTATCTTATTCTACGTTCCGACTCGCTGAATAATGAATATAAGTCGATCACTGGCGAACTGGATGGAAAGATCACGGATGCCTGGAATATGGATATGGATTCGGATGGAAATCCGGAAGTTTTCATACAGGCAGTTGGAACAGAGAAGGATCATTACTTATCTCTTTATGTATATGAATTTTCTGAAAACGGATCTTATAAAGAACTTAAATTCCCTGATTTAACGAATTCGACAAAGAAATTATATCGCGGTAAAGATTTGCTTTACATCAAGGATGGTTCATTATTCAGAGAGTTTTCTCTGTTTGATGAAAGTGATACTGCCGGGACGAAACCTACTGGTAAAAAGTTATTGGAGTATAGTATCCGGGGGAATAGTTTTTCTGTAAATGAGATAAAAACAGATAAAAAAGCGGATTAATGGAATTGGTTCTTTAATTTTTCCAGGTTGGTGATCATGTCATCAAGACGCTCCTGTTCGCGTTTCCTGTAACCAATCATTAGTTTCCAGCATACTAAGAACCAGCCGATAGTGAATACAGCAGCTAAGATAGTTTGCCATAGCGGCGAAACGTAATATACTTCGATGGAATAAAGGCAGATGGCTAAACCAATAAACAAGCTGTAAATTAGATAATTTTGTGTGTTAAACCGATGTCGGCTCCTGCTATATTCTTTTAAATAATGGACATACTCGTCTGGCTTTTGTAATACCTGATCGGATCGGGACAGGCTTTTATAATCCAGAAATTCGACCGTTACATAATATAAGCAACAGCTAATGAGGATGGCAAGGGAAACGTGGGTCGTCCACATGAGGAACGAAAAGTGGTGCCAAATCCAGATAAATAGAATGATGCCTGCCAACATGACAAGCGTTTCTAAAAGTATTTTATTCGATAAACTACGATTCGATTTCCCGACATCCTTTAGGAGGTCCTCGTAGTTCATCTTAGGTTCATCTGTCTGACCCTTCCACAAATCCTTCAAAGCGTTAAAATCTTTCATAACGATTATATATTTCAGTCAGCTTATTTTTAATGCGATGTATCTTAACGCGTAAATTACCTTCAGAAACTCCTGAAATCTCGGCAATTTCAGCGTAAGGCAGTTCATCCAGAACCATGGTTATAATGAGGCGTTCATGTTCTTCGAGTTGAGCAATACATTTGTATAATTTATCAACCTGCTCATTTTTATCTGAGAACTCTTCAATGCTATTTTCAATGATGTCGTTTGTTAATGGGTCTTTAGCCTGGCGTTTCTCTACCCGAAGCCAGGACAGGCAAGTGTTTACCGCTATTCTATAAATCCAGGTAGATATCATGGCCTGATTTCTGAATTTATCCAGGTTTTGCCATACCTTCATAAAGGTTTCCTGCATCAGATCATTTGCAGCATCATCATCACCGGTATAACCGTAACATAGGTGATAAATCTTTTTGGAATTCGCCTTGAAAATATCGCCAAAAAGAGTTTCCTTATGTGTCATTAAAAATTTAGATTGTAGGAGTGGTTTTTTGTTACAAGGTATACCTTTCTTTGTGGAAGCCATTAATGAATTTTTCGGCTTGATCCAATAGGGCGATGTAGGGTTCGCTATAATCCAATTGAAGGTCCTCGTGAAGTTTTGCAAATGATTTATGAATCTTCTCCAGCTGTCGGGTAAATAAAGCAAATAGGGCTTTATTAGACGATCTTACGTCTGCATAGTGGACCATCATGGTGGCAAACCAGGTTAGAAGTGTGATTTCAACTTCAATTGAAGACGTGTAACGAATATGTTTCGTAACAATCCGAAGTTGTTTTCGAAGTTCTTTCATCTTTAAATAATTGCTTTTATTCAAAGATTCAAGGCTGGGTTGAAGGGATGATTTAACCTTTTCGGCATAATTGAGTGGATATTCAGACTCATAAAGCAAATAATGAAGGAATTCTTTGTTTTCTTTTTTAAATTTAGCCAGTTTAAAACAGATTTCAACCAATTCGGTGGGATTGATGCTTTTTATCTCTTTTTTTATTTCAGTTAGACTTTCGGGTTTCATCAGAAATCATTATTTGTGTGGTAAAGCTAAAAAAATTACATTTGTTAAGATTAAAATGTCTTCATGAAGTTAAAAAATTCGGGTTATATTGCTCTCATTACGGTTTCCATAGCCGCTATTTTATTATTTTTAAATCATTATAACATTTTTGCTATACCTGATATAGCCCTAATTTTCTCGAGATGGCTTGCTATCGGAGGCTTAGTTTTATATGCTATAATGAAGAAATCATTAACCTCCTGGATATTAATATCTATGGTTATTGGTGCAGAAATAGGACATGATTATCCGCAGATCGGGATGGATCTCCAGGTTTTAAGTAAAGTTTTCTTGAAAATGATCAAGACAATTGTGGCTCCATTATTATTTGCGACATTGGTATATGGTATTGCAGGGCATGCTGACTTAAAGCAGGTGGGAAGAATGGGTTGGAAGTCGATTTTATATTTCGAAGTAGTTACTACGATTGCTTTGTTTATTGGATTGGCTGCTATTAATATTTCACAGGCAGGAGTAGGGATAAAAATTCCTGCAGGGATTCATGAAGAATTACCTACTGTTGTTGCGCAGACCACTACAGATATTATTTTACATATATTTCCGGAAAATATTGCTAAATCTATAGCGGAAGGGCAGATTTTGCAGGTCGTTATTTTTAGTATTTTATTTGGTATTGGGTTAGCCATGGTGCGGGAAGATAAACGGTTGCCGATGCTGAACTTTGTAGAAAGTCTTTCTGAGGTAATGTTTAAATTTACGAATATCGTGATGTATTTTGCTCCGATTGGAGTAGGTGCAGCCATTGCTTATACCGTTGGGCATATGGGATTGGGAATTCTGGTCAACTTAATACAGCTTTTAGCCACGCTTTATGTAGCGTTACTAGTCTTTCTGTTGGGCGTACTGTTGCCGATAGCACTGATTGTAGGTGTACCGATTAAACAGTTTTTAGCGGCAATAGCAGGACCTGTGTCCATTGCGTTTGCTACAACCAGCTCTGAGGCAGCACTTCCGCGTGCCATGGAGAACCTGGAAAAGATGGGTGTTCCCCGTAAAATAGTGGCATTCGTAATGCCTACAGGATATAGTTTTAATTTAGATGGAACAACCTTATATTTGGCCTTAGCAACTGTCTTTGTAGGG
>NZ_AQPN01000130.1 GCF_000403135.1 Arcticibacter svalbardensis MN12-7 | reverse complement strand
TTTACAATACGTGGCGATGAGCTTATCAGCCTTGTTACTGCCTATTTTACGAACAAATTGCAAGTCTTTACAAGCCCCATCCTGATCGTTCTGTTTAATTTTCTGCTTTGCCTGATCAATAACATTGCTTATAAAATCATCATCGTAACCAAGTTCTTCTTTTAGCTGGAGGATCTTTTGTTCATCTTTAGCGTTATAATTACCCTTATCCTTTTTCTCGTAATACGTAATTACTGCATCGCTAAGATAGCCCTGTGCCTTATAAGCATCTATTGCCGCTTTAATTTCAGAGGCTGAGCGCCAGCAATTAAATTGTCGCAATGAAAAATTAACAGGTAGTGTGATTACACTTGTGGTATCATATTGAGCAGGAATAGTCCACTTTCCTGATGTAAGCCTAATTAACCGAAGAGCCTCATCATCAAGATCTATTCCTAAGCCTTTTTTTACACGAGATTCAATGATCCGACCTTGGCTATTTAACCGGAAACTGACCTCAATGATCCCCTCAATACAGTTTTGTTTCGAGTATCCCGGATAAATCATATTCTGATTGATGAAGTCAGATAAGCCAGATTTACCTCCTTTAAAAGAAGGATTTTCTACAGGCTTAAAGGAAACCTGCAGAAAAAATATAAAAAATATGAGTAAATTCAGTTTCATTCTTAATATAACGAATTGAAGCTCAATTTGTTGATTGTTCTTTAAATTACTCTTCTTCTGTATCCGGTTGACGAGGTTCTTTGCTTATTTTATCAAATATCTGATCCATCCTGTTCACATACTCACTCGTATCATCAATAAAAAACTCCAGACTAGGAACAACACGCGCCTGATTTCTAATCCGCGAACCCAGCTTATATCTGATTTCGTTTGAATGTGCTTTAATGGTACTCAAAGCAAGCGCAGCATCCTGACTATTGAAAAAACTTAGAAATACACGTGCAATAGCCAGATCAGGAGTCATGCGCACCTTTGTAATAGTGACCAGCATATTTGGTAAAAAGCTCATTCCCTCTCTTTGAAATATCTCAGCCAGATCCTGCTGTATTACCCCTGCAAATTTTTGTTGCCGTTTGCTTTCCATATTATTGTTATTTGTAAAAGGTTAAATGGATCAAGTACCCAAAATTTAACCTGTTCAAAGTTAGTGATTAGAATTAAAGTATGAAGAACCCTTTATCTGAGTGCTTAATACAGTAAATTATCATAAGGATACCTTACCGTATGCATTGCTTTTGTTTGTTCATAAACAAGCTGTTTAAGCTCTTCCAGGTTTTCCTTATTCAAGGCAGAGATAAATACTGCAGGACTATTATGCTTACCCATCCAGCTATTCCTGAAATCGTCCAGAGTTAGACTTTCTGCTTCTTGCCCACTTTCTGATTTCCAGGCATCAATCTTATTAAATACCGTAATGGTTTTTTTATCAGCTACCCCCAGTTCTTTTAGCGTTTCATTTACGATTCTGATCTGATCCTCAAAATTAGGATGTGATATGTCCACCACATGCATCAAAATATCAGCCTCCCTCACTTCGTCCAGTGTAGATTTAAAACACTCAACCAAATGAACAGGAAGTTTACGAATAAACCCTACCGTGTCTGATAGTAGAAAAGGAAGATTATCAATCACCACTTTCCTGACGGTAGTATCCAGCGTTGCAAACAACTTGTTTTCCGCAAATACATCCGATTTGGACAGCATATTCATAATAGTTGACTTCCCTACATTGGTGTATCCTACCAAAGCCACACGGATAAGCTGACCACGGTTTTTGCGCTGTGTTCCATTCTGCTTATCAATCAGCTTCAGTTTTTCCTTCAGTATAGAGATTTTAGTCTGAATAATCCTTCGGTCACTCTCAATTTGACTTTCCCCAGGACCACGCATTCCAATACCACCCTTTTGTCGCTCAAGGTGAGTCCACAAACGTGTTAAACGTGGTAAAAGGTATTGCAGCTGAGCCAGTTCTACCTGTGCTTTAGCCTGTGCAGTTTGAGCTCTACTGGCAAAAATATCGAGGATCAAGTTACTTCTATCCAGTATTTTGACCTCAAGTTCATTTTCAATGTTTCTGATTTGTGATGGAGTAAGTTCATCATCAAACACGACCAGATCTATTTCTTCCGACCGCACATAGGCCTGTATTTCTTCTAGTTTACCTTTACCAACAAATGTGGCCCTGTCAGCAGTGGTTATCTTTTGGGTAAAGATCTTTTCTGTAATACCTCCGGCAGTATCCACCAGAAATTCTAGTTCTTCCAGATATTCCTGCACCTTGGCTTCCGATTCACCTTGGGTAATCACACCCACCAGTACAGCCCGTTCTTGTTTTATAGTAGTATCAAAAGATTCTTGTCTTGGCATGTATAAATTGTTATTAATCCGCCTTTAGCTCATTCACAAATTCTTGTATAGCTAATCCCGGATCTTGATGTTTCATAAAATTTTCCCCTATCAGGAAACCATTGAATCCAGCTTTCTTCAATGCAATAATCGTTTGAGGATCGCTGATTCCGCTTTCCGAAATCTTTAGGAACTGATCAGGTATTAATTTAACCAGATCATAAGAGTTCTGCACAGAAACCGTAAAGTTATCCAAATTACGGTTGTTAACCCCTATTGCATCCAGGTCATCCACTATGCTCTGGTCCAATTCCTGTTGATTGTGCACTTCCAGTAATACATTTAAACCAATACCTTTAGCCAGTTTTGCAAAATGAGCAATCTGTGGAGGGGTCAGTATAGAGGCAATGAGCAGAATAATATCAGCTCCAATCGCTTTCGATTCAATGATCTGGTACTCATCAATAATAAAGTCCTTGCGCAAAATAGGGATTTTAATAGCCCCTCTTGCTTCAAGAAGATCGCGCATCCGGCCACCAAAGAACTTTTTATCCGTTAATACAGATACAGCAGAAGCGCCAGCAGCAGCATATTGTCGGGTCACTACAGATACAGCAGCCTGATCATTAATAATTCCTTTTGATGGAGAGGCACGTTTAAATTCTGCTATAATCCCTGTACGAGCAGGATCAAGCATGAAATCGCGCATTGATAAACAGGTACGATGGAAGTGTTCGGTCTTCTCCAGGCTGCTCATCGCCACCTTAATCTTCGCATCCCTGATCTCCTGCTGTTTATAAGCAACGATTTTTTCAAGTATACCACCTTGTTCAATCGTAGGAACAAAAGTGTCCGGTATATTTCGTGACTCCATTTCTTTATATTTATAAAAGCCAGTTCGCAATGATTTGTTTTCCATGTTCAGTTAATACTGACTCTGGATGAAACTGAACGCCCCGAACGTCATATTTGGTATGTCTCAAAGCCATGATTACCCCTTCAGCATCTTTGGCAGTGATCTTTAAATCTTCAGGAAGGCCATCACGACTCACTGCCCAGGAATGATAACGTCCAATATTAAAATTATCAGGCAACCCATCAAACAGCGTCTCCTCTCTATCCAGTACCTGCATTTCAGTCGCTCGGCCATGAACCGGGTAAGAAAGGTTATACAGGTCGCCTCCAAATACCTCAGCAATTGCCTGTACGCCTAGACAAACCCCTAGAATACTCTTGGTTGGACCATATTCTCTAATCACATCCAATAACAAACCAGCCTCTGAAGGAATGCCGGGACCGGGTGACAATAAAATTTTATCATACTCTTCTACGTCCTCCAGTTTAAACTTGTCGTTTCTCAATACAACAGGAGTTTGTCCACATTCATTCAACAGATGAACAAGGTTAAAGGTAAAAGAATCGTAATTATCTATTACTAATATTTTCATCAGAATAATTCTTTTTAAATTTAATACTAATAAACCATCAATAGGGTCTATTGATTAGGGCAGTTTTAATTGGTGGTGGATCATCAATGAAATTCTTAAAACCAATATCCTTTGGATTTTCTTAAGGATCAAATAAATCAGGAATGCTTATAATAGTTTAAGTTAAGCTTTTTCCAGTTTAGATACAATTGTTTCAGCCATATCAATTGCCTTTCGAAGGGCCATAATCTTGTTATTTACCTCATTCAATTCACTCAAAGGATCTGAATCGGCAACAATACCAGCCCCTGCCTGGTAATGCAGCACATTGTTTCTGCTCATAAAAGACCTGATCATAATAGCATGATTGAAGTCACCATTAAATCCCATAAAACCAATTGCACCGCTATAAAAACCCCTTCCAGTATTTTCATATTGATCAATCAGCTGCATAGCCATATACTTCGGTGCACCACTTAAAGTGCCGGCAGGGAAAGTATCACCAACCACTTTAAAAGGGTCAATATTACTTTGCAGTTTACCTGTAACTCGCGACACCAGGTGAATCAAATGCGAGTAGTACTGCACTTCTTTAAATGCCTTTACCTCTACTTTATCACAATGCCTGCTTAAGTCGTTACGTGCCAAATCTACCAGCATCACATGCTCTGCACTTTCCTTCGGATCTTTTTCCAGCCTCTCTGCCAGTTCAGCATCAAGCACATCATTACCGGTTCTTTTAAACGTACCCGCAATTGGAAATATCGTAGCTTCCCCATTTTTAATCGTAAGTTGCGCTTCAGGGGAAGATCCAAATAATTTAAAATCGCCATAATCGTAATAGAACAGATACGGTGATGGATTAATGGACCTCAAGGCCCTGTAAACATTAAATTCATCTCCACTGAAAGGTTTGCTAAAACCACGGGAAGGAACAATCTGGAAAACATCCCCCCTGAAGATATGCTTTTTCATGCTCTCCACAATGGACATGAATCCCTCATCTGTTAAATTTGAGCTCTCCTCTTCTTTAGATTCAAAAGGATACTCCGGATAATCTTTATTTTGTGTTAAATACTGTAATTTATCCAGCCCTATTGGCTCTTCCTCACTTGCCCTGTGTTCAAACAGGTAGAGCTCGTTTTTAAAATGATCAATAGCAATAACATACTTATAAACATGATACTGCAACAGCGGAATTTGTCTTGATTCTGATAGTTTAGATTTGAGCTTGATGTCTTCAAAGTATTCTATAGTTTCAAAAGTAAAATAACCAAACAATCCATTGGAGCTAAACTTGAACCCACTGTCGTCAAATTCAAATTGCTGACGAAAAGCGGTCACTTCTTTCTGCAGATCAATGCCTTTGGCAGGAATCTCCTGTTTTGTCCCATCCGGAAAATAAGTCTTTAACGAATCTTTATCGAGTACGATTCCCGCTATAGGGTCACAGCAGATAAAGCTCATGCTGTTTTCGCGACTATGATAATCAGAGCTTTCCAATAAAATGCTATTGGGGAAGACATCCCGGATGCGTAGGTAGATGCTTACAGGAGTAGTGGTATCTGCCAGTAATTTTTTAAATGAAGTATATAGTTTGTACATGATCGTAGTATTTCAGGTATAGTTGGTTTCAGATTCCCGGATACAAAAAAACCCGGTGTAATACACCGGGTTTTATATTTATTTGAAATTTTTTAAAATCAATCTAGTATAAATATACAATATCCCGGGGCACATGTTCTTGCCACCACCATAGTTGAGTATATTTATTTTTTAACATAATGCAAATGAAGCTAAAGGAATTTACAACTCCAAATTTTTATTTAAATAATTTATAGGACTACTTCGATAGGTAATTTTTAATGCTATACCGTTTCTGAATATCTATCTGGTCATTAGCGGGCTTATGTACGTAGAGAGCAGTCTATAACTCCTCTATTTCTGAAATAGACAGATCAGTAAATTCAGCTATCTTTTCAATTTGAACGCCCTGGGTTTTCATCTTACGAGCGGTTTCTTTTTTCCCTTCAATTTTCCCGTCTATTTTGCCTTCTACATATTTCCTCTCTTCTGCTTCTTGAACCGCATAGGAAAGGACATTCTCAAAATCCCATTTTTGCTCTAAACTTGTTCTGTATGACATATACTCCTCCTTTGTTATAGAGATTTGTTTTGGAAAGTTGTCGGAACTCAGTAAATACTAATGGTCATCATCAGTAAGCTGTACTTTTATATATTAAATCAAATCTGTCTTAATGACTTACCCCTAATAAACGTCTTCCGCTTTGTAAAATTGCAACAACGATGATCAACAAGGCTAAGCTAAAGTAAATAGCAACCGGACGATGTTTTGCAGTTAAATCAGCAATCCGTTTTGATTTTGCATTTCCGATTGTAATTAACACAGCCGCTACCAGCATCATAGCCAGATGTTCAACTTTCCAATAGCGCAAAGTACTATCTTTCATTGCTTCTCCCATGGTACTGCCCGTAACCAAAGGGCTTATGAAATATAAAACCAAACCAAGTACTACCTGAATATGCGTCGATATTAAAGTAACCAGGTTGAGCGTTTTGTTTGCCTTGCCAAAAGGTTTCTTGCCAAACCAACCCACAAAAGCTAAAATAATAGCAATTATTAGGGCAAAGAATACAACAAACCGAAGTCCGGAGTGTGCCTGAAAGAAGAAATCGTACATAGCTGTTTTTATTGTTATTCAAAGAAACGAAAATTGTGTTAATTAATGAATTATTCAACCAATTTGTTCCTATCACTTAGGATATAGATATCCACAGCATTTTACAAGGCTGTTTAAACAAAGGGTAGGTGTCTCTCCTAATGAGTACAGTAGTTTGAATTGATAAATCCATAGTGCACATTCATATAAATATGTTGAGCATTTAAGTGTATCAGGTTTTTGAGAATGCTACAGCTCTTCTATTTCGGAAATAGATAGATCAGTAAATTCAGCTATCTTTTCAATTGGAACGCCATGAGATTTCATCTTACGAGCTGTTTCTTTTTGCCCCTCAATTTTGCCTTCTACATATTTTCTTTCTTCTGCTTCTTGAACCGCATAGGAAAGAACATTTTCATAATCCCATTTTTGCTCTAAACTTGTTCTGTATGACATATACTCCTCCTTTGTTAAATTGCTTACCTCTGCTATCTGGAACACTTTTTCAAAAACACGTTTGTTGAAATAGACAGGCATTTTGTCCAGCCGGCTCATGTTCTTCAACAAATAAAACCAGCGATCAAGCCCTGTTTCTAATTCTTCAGCTCTTTTCGTTAAGTTAGGCAATTCCAAAAACTTATAACCCAGTTTCTTATAAAATATTGTGCCATTATCTTTGTCCATCAGACAGATATCGTGCAAGTATTGTTTGGAAGGCAGATTTTCCATTTTAAAGTCCAGAACAGCGATCAAGTATACTTCCTTAAGTTCATAGGTGTCGCTTTCCTTTCCAACGGACAATTGTTCGTTGATCAGGCGTGAAGTATAGAATACAGAGCGGTCCCGGAAATAAAGCTGTTTTCCGCGTTGCATCTCTACGATAAATTGTTCTCCATTATCTCCTGTACATGATAGATCAAAAATTGCTTTTTTAAAATCACGCAAATCTGCAGCGTGTTCGTAATTAAAAAACTATAATATTGACCTTATAAATCTTGTAAGCAAGCTTATCTTGGAGATAATCTAATTTTTGAATAGTTCTTATATCCCATAATTAACGCTATTCCCGTTTAAACGAAACTCGCTCACCTAAAACAATTGCTGGAGCAGTGCTAAAAAGACTCCCCTTTTTCCTTACCGCACTGGCATATTTGTCAATACGTGATGCAAGGCCCTGCAACAGGATGTTTCCCA
>NZ_AQPN01000129.1 GCF_000403135.1 Arcticibacter svalbardensis MN12-7 | reverse complement strand
GTTTGGAGTATTATTATACCCCTTTTATTAGGGGTATATTTTATAAAAAAATTATCGCTTGATTCCGTTTTTATTTTTCTAGTAATAGTAACAGGCGCTGTGCCCCAGTTATTGAGTGTGTTTACTGAAAACAGAAGCCTCCTTAACGTCACTTATAATTTATATACACTGATTGAATTTGTCCTGGTTTATCTCTTATTAGAAAGATTCATATCCCAAAGGAAATACTTGTTTAAACTGACCGGTTTCCTTTATGTTAGTATCACAATTTGGTTTATATTAAACTACGGCATTGTAAATGACTTCTTAAACGACCTCGTTTGCGTCAACAATATCCTGTATATTGTAATGATCCTGTACATACTTATTGAACAACTAGAAAACGAGGATGACAAAGAATTTCTGCTTCAATTTAAAAAGCATTTCTTTTGGTATATCCTTGCTATCTTTCTATATAGTGCGAGTACATTGATGGTTTTCAGTATGTGGAATTATGTGAAGACACATAACAGTGCCTATATACAGAATATCTGGATCATTCACCATGTATTCAACTTCCTGATGTATGCGCTTTTTGCAGGTGGATTTATAGTGGATTCAAAATTAGATATGGAAAAATTAAAGTTCTACAATCCTATTTTTTATAGCAAAAAGCACTAGCCCTATTCGACTTTTTACTTGCAATTTTTCTAATAAATTATCACGGTAACTATCTATGGTTCTAGGACTAACACACATCATATCGGCAATTTCTTTATATGTTTTCTCAGAACACAAATGCCTTAAAAACTCTTTTTCCCGCTCCGTTAGGTTAACAACATTTTTAAGCACACTTTGGTCCTCTCCTATCTTATTGATCGAATTTATTAAGCGACTAGTAACCAAATCATTAAAATAGTAACCTTTAGTAATAACGGCATTAAGTGCTAATTTTAATTCATCGGGTTTACAGTTTTTCAGTAAGTAACCTTTTGCACCACTTTTAAGCATTCTGATAATTGCAATTTCATCATCCATCACGGTAAGGGCAATTACTTTAATTTCCGGATAGTTGATTCTCAACCAGCTGGTGGTGCTATAGCCATCCATCTCGGGCATGGTGATATCCATCAGCACCAAGTCAGGAAGATTGTTTCGTTCCAATTTGCTTATAAATTCTTTTCCATTATCCGCTTCAAAGAGCACTTTATAATTAGAAAACATATTAACAAGTGAAGCTAAACCCCCACGTACTAAATTATGATCATCAGCTAAAGCTACATTATACATATTCGTTAATTTAAAGTAAAGGTTATATTCACTCCCTCACCAGGTTTACTGTCAATATCAACCATTGTATTTATCAGAGACGCCCTTTTATGAATATTTTGAAGTCCTAACCCATTGGAATGATTTGTGTCGGTGATAAAACCCGTTCCATTGTCTCTAAATGATATTTTTGTTTGCTGATCGCACTTAGTTAGTTCAACATTAATCTCTGATGCCCCGGAATGCTTCATGATATTGTTTAATACTTCCTGTGACATTCTGTATAGGATGATTGTCTTATCCGAATCAGGTTCAGTAAAATTGCGATCTACATACATAGACGTCAAGTACTTACCCGACTTTTTTAAATAGTGTAGCTCTAATTCTAACGCTTCTTTAAGACCAATTTTCATGACCCTTTCCGGGTTTAATATTTTACTTAGGTTTCTAAGATCATTAATCGCTTTTTCAACTAAACTAGTAGTCGTGGCAAGTTTTTCGGTATCAGGAGATTTTAACAAATTAAGATTAAGAGAAACCAAACTTAACACCTGACCTATATTATCATGAATTTCCTGACTGATGTTAAGCAACGTTTGCTCCTGAATTTCAAGTTGAGATTGTAATAACGTTTGTTCAAATTCAGCTTTCATAATCTCCTTTTCATGTTGTAGTACCCTTTTCTTTTTGATAAAAAGCATGAAAAATAAAATTGTAAAAACTGCAAGTATGACAATAATAACACTCGCTACTACAATGCTTATAACGATAGCTCTTTGGTTTGTTTCCATAAAGAAAGGAGGTAGATCGAATTGAATTATTAAATATAATCAGGCTATATGGTATTATTCTAACATCGTATCATTTTTCGATAATTTACTTTAAAATCAGTGTTTTAACCTACTGCCCACCGTTAAAACACAGGTAATAAAATCCGTTTAAACGCTCTTTCCCAGCAATCTGCATCACGGTAGTTTTGATATGAATTCAAATTCATGAATCGCTTAAATTAAAACAATGAAAACTACCAAATCTCTCAGTCCATCCAAAAAAGCTTATTTAGCTATTTTTCTCGCACTGCTCAGCGTAACAAGTATGGCTCAGGTTGAAACTTATCCTAAAAACAGTTTTAAGATCAACTTATCCTCTTTGGCATTAAAAAATTACAACTTCACTTATGAACGTTCATTAGCACGCAAAGTAAGCTTTGTTGCCGGCTACCGGAGCATGCCGTCCACTAACCTGGGACAAATCTCTTTTGTCAATAAGGCCCTTGATCGTATGGACAACACTTCGCTGAAAGATGATCTTGACCAGATCACTACATCTAATAAAACCTATACCGGTGAGTTCCGGTTTTACGGGGGCAAACATGCAGGTGCCAGAGGCATTTATCTTTCTTTATACGGACGCTATTCTAAGTTTAATGTAGACTATGATTACGCCTATTCTACTGAAAATAAAGACTATGCCATACCCATTAGCAGCAGTTTGAAAGGACTCGGTGGAGGACTAATGATCGGCGCGCAATGGCTGATAGCCAAACGGGTAACCTTTGATTGGTATGTCATTGGTGCACATTATGGATCATTAAAAGGTGATGCTACAGGTATTGCTGATTTGAGTTCAATGACAAATGAAGAAAAAGCTGACCTGAAAGATGACTTCGAAGGCAAGGTTTCGATTGCTGATAAAAACTATTTCCGTGCAGACGTAAGCAACAATGGTATTACTGCAAAGCCTGATGCCCCATTTATTGGCATTCGCGGACTTGGCTTTAATTTAGGTATAGCCTTTTAATTTTTAACACCTATAATCCATTGAATCAAGAAATCCTTTAATAATCTTACACTCTAAAAACGTATGAAAAAGCTCATCTATATATTTATACTGTTCGGTACGCTTTGCTCATGTAAAAAAGACAAAAAAAAAGATCCTGAAATTCCAGTTGTTAAGGACAATTTAGCGATCAATTATTACCAAACGGCAGATACCAGTCAATCTGAGGTTCCCCAATTTACTATAAAAAACAACAAAGTGCAGTTTACAGCATTTAGCAGCTATGAGGAAGGTGCTAATAAGAATATAGATAAGATCTACATTTCGGATGCTGATAGTAAAATGGAGTGGATCTCCTTAGTTAACAGCAAAAATCAACCCGAATTTTTGTATAGCATCAATACGGCTACTAATCAGAAGATTCCTGAGCTGTATTGGATCGAACATAAAAGTGATAACAAAGTCATTCTAAGATACTACGAGTATGATTGGGAAAACCGCTTAGGCACATTGATGTATGAAGCCGATATTACTAACAATGATGTCAGCATCATTTTTGATAACACCTCAAACAACAATTTAAGCTCTTCAAATGAGAATCGATCAGTGAATACGGCTACACGCTCAAGTGGAGGAAAAACAGCGAAATCACGTTCATTTCCAAGTCCGGTTTTAGCATTTAACAACTTTAACACACATCCCAGCGACGATTTGGACGATGACATAAATGACTTCTTAAAAAAATTGAAGGATTTAAAAGAGCTGGGTATTAAGGCATCATGCAAAGTGAGCACAATGCTTAATAAGCCAGATAAAAGCTTGATTTGCAAATTAGGCGACCTATTGGATAACTATGTCAACGAACAACTTTTTGAAGATATAGCCAAAGTGGATGAAAGAGAACAAGCATCTGAAAGCTTTGATTTTGAGAGTGATAATACGAATTATAACGTAGAACACTTTAGCGACCTGGACGAAATTGACAATACTGATGAAAGACATTTTAATACTTTCAGAGACAACCTGCCTAGCTTCAATACATTCAGGGAATGGATATCAAATGTACTGGTCACAGCTAATACCCAACTTGCTGATTTGGACGATCTAAGTGATTCCCATGGTGTGATACAGATTGGCTTAAGCTGGAATACAGATAACACAGATATTGATTTACATGTTGTAGATCCGAATGGAGAGGAAATTTACTATCATCATCCCACATCTCAATCGGGAGGATATCTGGATAGGGATGATGTGGATGGCTTTGGTCCTGAAAACATTTACTGGACAGAAAACATTCCAGACGGAACCTATTCAGTAAGTGTTGTTTATTTCGGTCCTGAGGACGGACCATTAACAGACTTTACGATTAAAGTAATCAATGGTTTGGGTGTATCTAAAAGCTTTACCGGTAGTTTAGGCTATTTTAATGAAAGCGGAGTACCGGTAACTACTTTCACAAAGATTGGTAACCAGATTATATTTAACTAACATCTGGCTTATCCCGCTTAATGTTATATTGCATTTAAATCACAGCGTCAAATTTCTTTCCTAATTTAGCGCTGTGATTTAAATAGTATAAAAGAAAGCAGTTTACGACCTACTTAAAATGAAAAAAATTGTATTAATCCGTCATGGAGAAAGTTTATGGAATCAGGAAAATAGGTTTACTGGGTGGACCGATGTAGACCTTTCAGAAAATGGATATATTCAGGCTAAGAAAGCAGGAGAAATCTTAAAGAAAAATGGTTACAATTTCGATGTAGCATTTACTTCCCTTTTAAAACGAGCAATTAAAACGCTACACATCGTATTAGAAGAACTTGATCACCTTTGGATTCCGGAAAATAAGTCATGGCATCTTAACGAGCGCTTTTATGGTGCATTGCAAGGATTGAATAAACTGGAGACTGCAGATAAATATGGAGCAGATCAAGTATACAAATGGAGACGTGATCCGGATGAAGAACCACCTGCGGTAACTAAAGAAGATCCCAGGTACCCAGGTAATGACTTGCGCTATCAGGAACTGAAAGAAGCAGAACTTCCATTATCAGAAAACCTCAATGATACCGTTGCCAGGGTTTTGCCTTATTGGCAATCGGAGATCGTACCAGCTCTTGTTGAAAATAAACATGTAATCATATCCGCTCATGGCAACAGCTTAAGAGCATTAATCAAATACATCGATAACTTAACAAATGAAGAAGTCATCGCACTTGAAATACCCACAGGTATACCACTTGTATATGAGCTGGATGACGATTTGAATAAGATCAGGCACTACTATCTGAAATAAATAGAAAGTATTCTGATTTTAGTTCTGTAAAATTTAATCATGAAATAACTCTGGGTAATATTTTTCAATTAAAGCCTATCCATAACGAAGACATCCAAGTTTGATGATCTATTATTCTCATAAAATTTACCAAAAGCATGGCTTAGTTCACGGACTTGCTCGACTTTAATATGTTAATATTCATCGCTTAAATTATGGTTCAATTGATCTACATGTTACGTTTGCTTTATAATAAACGTAAGGTTAATAAAAAGACCAGTATTATGAAACGTCTATTATTATTTATCCTTCCGTTTATTGTACTTTCTGCTTGTCTCAAAGAAAAAGAAGAACCAATAATAATAGAACCACCCGTACAACTTTTATTAGATAGTGATACCCTGGTAGCCGGAGAGAAGTGGGGACTGACCATTGGTGAGTCTACAGAAGCACTTTACCCTAAAATCAAGGAATTACAGTTTGCAAAGCCCATTACTTATTTGGGAATTGTAGGTAATGTATTCACAGGAATCGACGGATTAGAAAGCACCATCCCCTTATATCAGTCAGTTTTTTTAGATGAGACAAAGGGTACATCATCAGGAATTCAAATATCTTTTTCAGATGATAAAGTGAATTCAATATATACAAATGAAGGTAAGTCATTAACCAAATGGCCATCTAATACCAATGCGAATGCAACTATTCTCAAAGGAGATCAAATAGATAAGATTTACGGGAAGTTGGCCAATATCAGTAAGATTAGCAGCTATGCAAAGAAGTTCGAGCGCGTTTCTATATTTTCAAAAGACGTAGCAAAAGACTACGATCCATACATGAGTTTATCGTCACATTGGGAGTTCTATGCTTCTATGGATGAAAAGAAACACTACGAGGTATCTCTTGATTTCAAGGAGGGCAAGCTGATCTCTATCGCCTACCGCTTGTATCAAACGATGTAAGCTAAAGAGTTTCTTGTTGTTGTAAATAGCAATCAAAGCCTGTATCCTTAAACCTTAACAATATAGCTAGTTCTAGCTATTTCATCTCAGCGCTAAACCTTGTACATTTATAGCCAATAATTCTTTACCTAAACACATCACATCATGGGAAAGTCTAATTTAAGTGCTGAGGCTGACGATACAGAGACCGCTCTAACGGATCAATACCAGGTCAATACTGGCGAAAATGATGTTAAAATTCATCTGATCACAGGCGATAATGGACAAACAGCAGTTTCCAAAATCAGGTTAAATGAAAAAGTGCTGATTCCTGTTCATCTTAATTCACTCGAGGACTATACAACCTTATGGGCTTTACCCCAAGCGCAATTGAAAGGCCCAGTGATGTCAATGCCTTTGCCTTTCCCTTCAAAATTCTACAAAAAACTTTAGCGCCTTAGCAAACTCTTATTCTACCAAACTTATCAGGCTTTGCATTGATCGTTTCAGGAATAAGGAGATGCGGAAAAAGCACGTTACTGTTCCAATTACTCAAAGAGCGATATCCTGATGCACTGTATCTTAATTTCGAAGATCCCCGGCTTTATGAATTTGAGCCAACCGACTTTGCCAGACTAGATGAATCGATAAAGGCCAGTGGAAGCAAGGTGCTTTTTTTTGACGAGATACAAATCATACCGGAATGGGAACGATATGCCAGACAAAAGCTGGATGAAGATTATAAATTAGTGATAACCGGTTCCAACGCTTCATTATTAAGCAGAGAGCTGGGTACAAGACTAACCGGTCGGCATATCACAACGGAACTCTTTCCTTTTTCTTATCATCATAAAATTAAATCATAAATATCGTTCATGAAGGATAGCGATATGGTGAATAATATGCCCTGCCATTTCTTTGACAGTCCATTTTCCGGCTGCATAGGCATAATCAGCCTTATTGTCAAGGGAGTTTAGAAAATCGGGAAATTCTGTTGCCTGTTGTTCCAGGACTTCAAGAACGTCGCCAGTAACAAGTGAAGGGTAATCAGCGTATTGTTTAGGTTGAAGTGGATTCATACTGTTTTTTTTATGTTCTAACTGATCAAAATTTCCGGAGC
>NZ_AQPN01000128.1 GCF_000403135.1 Arcticibacter svalbardensis MN12-7 | reverse complement strand
TTTTGTAGGATTTAATTAATTCAAGGCTTTTAAATTTGTTAGCTTTGTATCTTTATAATTGAAATTATTAAATTTTAAAAAGTTGGATTTATTCGAAAAGATTTCCCATAACATGGGACCATTAGGCCAGCATCAAAAAATGGCGCATGGATATTTTGCATTTCCAAAATTAGAAGGTGAAATTGGTCCTCATATGCTATTCAGAGGGAAAGAGCACTTGGTTTGGAGTTTAAATAACTACCTGGGCCTGGCAAATCATCCTGAAGTAAGAGAAGCAGATGCGCTAGGAGCAAAGGAGTTTGGATTAGCAGCCCCTATGGGTGCACGGATGATGTCCGGTAATTCAAATAACCATGAGGCCCTGGAACAGGACCTTGCCAAATTTACAGGAAAACAAGATGCCTTTTTATTGAATTATGGATATCAGGGGATGTTGTCTATTATTGATACACTTGTTGACCGTTTTGACGTAATTGTGTATGATGCAGAGTGTCATGCTTGTATTATAGATGGTCTAAGATTACATATGGGTAAACGATTTGTCTACCAACATAATGATATAGAAAGCTGTAAAAAACAATTAGAGCGCGCAACAAAGTTAGCAGAACAAACTGGCGGTGCTATTTTAGTGATTACTGAAGGTGTCTTTGGTATGTCAGGCGCCCAGGGAAAAATTGCTGAGATCGTTGCATTAAAAGAACAATTTAAATTTCGTTTGTTAATTGATGATGCACACGGCTTTGGTACCATGGGTAAAACTGGTGCTGGTACACATGAAGAACAGAATTGTATCGACGGTGTAGATGTTTACTTTGCAACCTTTGCAAAATCTATGGCTGGAATAGGTGCTTTCGTTGCTTCGAACGAAACCATAATCAACTACCTTCGCTATAATATGCGTTCTCAAACTTATGCTAAAGCTCTTCCAATGCCGATGGTGGTTGGTTTACGTAAAAGGCTCGAATTGTTACAGTCCAAACCAGAACTTCGTGAAAAGCTATGGTCAATCGCTACTGCTCTTCAAAATGGCTTAAGGGAAAGAGGTTTTAACCTAGGCATCACAAATACCATGGTAACACCGGTTTTCTTAAAAGGGGAACTGAATGAAGCAACTGCTATCACTATGGACCTAAGAGAAAATTATGGAATTTTTTGTTCCATCGTTCTCTATCCTGTAATCCCTAAAGGATTAATTGAACTTCGTATCATTCCTACAGCTGCACATACTCTGGAAGATGTTCAGGTAACTCTTGATGCTTTTTCAGAAGTTGCTGTTAAACTTAATAGCGGTTATTATAAGGAACAGAATGTCGTTAAGGCTTAATTATTTAATTGAGAAGCCTATAACTTCTTCATAGTTTTTGCCCTAATTAATGATATTTATTTTTTTTTTTGAAAAAAGCTATTACTTTAGCTTGTATTTATAAAAAGGAACTAAAACTAACTTATTATGGCAAATTATGAAAGATTTAAAGAGCTAAAAGACCTTTTAGCAGGTTTAGACGGCGATGCAGACAAATTTTACAACAAAGGAAATAGTGCTGCAGGAACGAGGTTAAGAAAGGGATTACAGGATATGAAAAATCTTGCTCAATCTATTCGTCTGGAAGTTCAGGACTCTAAGAATTCAGTTCCAGCTAAGAAGTAATATATCAAAAAAAGAGAGCTCCATTTATGAGGTTCTCTTTTTTTTAATTAGAATTTTTTCAATTAAACAAGATTCTCTAACTCTTTCTTAATAGCAAGGCTGGTTGTTTGCCCAACTGGATATAAAGGTAATCTGAGATGATCTGTGCAGATGCCTAAATGTTGCAATGCCGATTTAACACCACCAGGATTTCCTTCCTCAAACAGTAGACTGATAAACTTTGTTAGTCTTAAATTCAAAGGGGCTGCTTGTTTGAAATCTCCCTTCAGACATAACCGCACCATATTAGAGAATAAGCGTGGAATAGCATTTCCAGCTACCGATATTATTCCATTACCACCCATAGCTATCAAAGGAAGAGTCAACGCATCATCTCCTGAAATACATAAAAATTCTTTTGGTTTATTGCGTAAGATGGCGTAAAACTGTTCGATATTACCCGAAGCTTCTTTCACTCCAATAATGTTTTTACATTCGTTAGCTAGCCTAATAGTAGTTTCAGCAGCTACATTACTTCCTGTTCTGCCTGGCACATTGTAAATAAATAGTGGCAGAGGTGATTCTTGAGCCAAGACTTTATAATGCTGATATATACCTTCCTGCGTAGGTTTATTATAGAAAGGACTTACCGAAAGGATAGCATCGTACCCATTAGGATCAAACTGCTTTAGCCCTTCTACTACTTCCCTTGTATTATTTCCACCAAGTCCAGCAATTAACGGAACTCGTCCATTAATTATCTCTGCGGTGAATTTCCACACCGATTTCTTTTCTTCTTTAGTTAAAGTAGCAGATTCTCCAGTAGTTCCCAGGGATACGAGATAGTCAACTCCCCCGTCTATCTGAAAATTAATCAGTTTTTTTAAACCCTGAAAGTCTATTGATCCATCCTGATCGAACGGGGTAACCATAGCGACCCCAGTTCCATGAAATTTGTTCATTCGTATTGCCTATGATTGCTTAAACCGAGTTTATATTAGTCTGCTAAGTTAATAGGTATTTATTAAAATAAAGATTAAACCTTTAACATGTCTATTAAATCCACATCTGATATGATGGGTATTTTCAATTTAGTCGCCTTTTCTAATTTTGAAGGACCCATATTTTCACCAGCTAACAGGTAGCTTAACTTTCCGGAGATGCTGCTGAGCATCTTTCCTCCGTTCATTTCAATTAAATTAGCTAGCTCATCTCTGCTATATTTTTCAAAGACTCCTGAAATCAAAAATGTCTTTCCTGTCAATCTATCACTGGATAGCACAATTTCCTCTTCATCGCGTATAAATTGTAAACCTGCATCACGCAATAAAATAATTTGTTCATTATGCCTGCTTTCCTGAAAATAACTCACAATGCTTTCAGCAATCCGGCTTCCAATTTCATCTACCGCTATTAACTCCTCATAACTTGCATTTTGCAAACTATCCATGTTTTTAAAGTAGATCGTTAATTTTCTGGCTACTGTTTCGCCAACATAACGGATCCCTAAACCAAAAAGCACTTTTTCGAAAGGCATCTGCTTGGAGCGCTCAATGCCTTCCAGCATATTATAAATGGACTTTTCCCCAAAGCGAGCCAGGTCTTTGAGCTGATCAGGCTTTTGATAAAGAGCGTATAGATCACTGATGTGTTCAATAAGTCCCTCTTTGTATAATAATTCAATCGTTTCGCTCCCGATACCATCGATATTCATGGCTTTGCGACTACAAAAATGTTGAATTTTCCCCATGATCTGAGGGGGACAAGCCTCATCATTCGGACAATAAAAAGCGGCTTCACCTTCCTTCCTGATGAGGTTGCTTCCACATTCAGGACAAGTATCAGGATAGACAATTTTAAGGCTGCCCTCTTTTCTTTTCAATGTGTTTACTGAGGTGATCTTAGGAATAATTTCACCACCTTTTTCAACAAAAACCGTATCTCCCTCATGCAAATCCAAGCGCTCTATCTCATTTGCATTATGAAGTGTTGCCCGTTTAACGGTCGTGCCAGCAAGTAAAACAGGCTTTAAATTGGCAACAGGAGTCACAGCTCCGGTTCGTCCCACCTGATAACTCACAGATTCCAACACCGTTTCCACTTCTTGAGCCTTAAACTTAAATGAGATTGCCCAACGTGGAGATTTAGCCGTAAAGCCAAGTTCTTCCTGTTGGGCATAACTATTCACTTTAAGCACTATCCCATCAATATCATAACTCAGATTAAACCGTTCGGTATTCCAGTAATGAATAAACTTTATTACTTCATCAATTCCAATACAAAGTTTGTTGTGTTCACATACATGAAAACCCCAGTTTTTTACCGCTTCTAAGCTTTCCCAGTGCGTCCGGTAAAGTCTTTTTTCGGTATATAAGAAATATAGAAAACAATCTAGTGGACGACGAGCCACTTCAGCAGAGTTCTGAAGTTTTACAGTACCTGAAGCGAAATTTCGTGGATTAGCATAAGGCACTTCATCGTTGTTGATCCGTTCATTATTTAAACGTTCAAAGGCTGCCCGATGCATAAAAACCTCCCCCCTGATCTCCAGTTTATCAGGGTAATCCTTTGCTTTTATCGTATGAGGAATAGCCTTTATCGTTTTAATATTTGAGGTGACGTCATCTCCTTTTGTTCCGTCCCCCCGTGTAACAGCCCTGATCAGCTTTCCATTTTCGTAGGTCAGGCTAATGGAAAGACCATCAAACTTAAGCTCACAAACGTATTCAAAATCAGTTCCTATAGCTTTCTTTATCCGATCATCAAAATCCCGGAGGTCCTGCTCATTATAGGTATTCCCCAAAGAAAGCATAGGCCATTTATGCGTTACTGTTTTAAATTCCTTGGTAATTTCTCCACCCACCCGTTGTGTAGGGGAATAAGGGTCCTGAAGTTCAGGATGTTGCTTTTCAAGGTCAATTAATTCCTTAAGCTTGATATCAAACTCATAATCTGTAATAGTGGGCTGTGCAAGCACATAATAGTTGTAATTATGCTGATTTAACTCAGTAGTAAGGTTCTCTATCCGGCTTTTAATATCAATAATTGACATAAAACGAAGATAGCATTTTTGTATTATTTATATTCTGTATAAGGCTCAAGTTGTACCTCAATTTGATCAAAAATGGTTATAAAACTAACTCGCAGTTCTTCTAAATAAGAAATCAGGATGAGTGTAAGCTGTAATTTCTGCTCCTCATTGAAAGGATCGGGCCACACTCTTAAGCAAATTTTGCCTATTGCATACATGATATCTTTAGGATTCCGGTAACTCTCCAGGTATTTTGATTTAATAAATTCATCCAAAAACTTAAAGAATATAGTCGAATCAGGAATATCATTCAACAATAGAAAATCGGAAATAACTTTCCTGTCTGTCATTTTTAAATAATGATAAAACTGCGCGGAATCCATGTGAAGCTCTGTTAACAGTAGATTATCCAGCATCAGCTCTAGAGCAATGTGGGCTACAAATGAAGGGCGTACCGCTGATGATTCTAAATAGGGTGCTATTTTAAGCCTTAAAATATGCGTATGGTGACGAAAAAAAGCGGAAGAATGAAAAGAACGGTCAACCTGTAAATGTCGTTTCCAGCCTTCCATGATAAGAATCTGAAGACTATCATGCACAAATAAATACTCCTTTTTCTCCGGCCTCGGATTCCAGTTTTTGTTGGCATTCTTAATCAGGTCGGGCAATACCATCCCCATGATCCTATATGGATTATCTTCAAATCTGTCAAAGTAATAATGAGATAGGAAGTTCATGGAATTTTCTTGCTTGAGTTCGTTCCAATATAATAAGATTTATTGATTCTTGGAAGTCAAAGGTTATTAACTCTCAGATTTTCTATCTTTGCGCCTTCAATTAAAGGAAATGAATTTTATAGACGAACTCAGGTGGAGAGGCATGTTACATGATATCATGCCAGGAACAGAAGAAGAACTGAATAAAGGTATGGTGTCGGGTTATATAGGTTTTGATCCAACTGCCGATTCTCTTCATGTGGGGCATCTGACACAAATTATGACCCTTATTCATTTTCAAAAGGCTGGTCACAAGCCATTTGCACTCGTAGGTGGAGCCACAGGAATGGTGGGTGATCCTTCCGGTAAATCTGCCGAAAGAAACCTGTTAGCCGAAGATACCCTTCAGAAAAATGTTCAGGCACTGGAAAGTCAGCTTAAGAAATTCCTTGATTTCGATTGCGGAACAAACAGTGCAGAGATGGTGAATAACTACGATTGGTTTAAGAACTTTAACTTTTTAGACTTTATCCGGGACGTAGGAAAACATATTACCGTAAACTACATGATGGCCAAAGATTCTGTAAAAAAGCGTCTTGAAGGTGAAACTGGTCTTTCTTTTACAGAGTTTAGCTACCAGTTGATCCAGGGATATGATTTCTACTGGTTATGGCAAAATAAAAACTGCAAGGTTCAAATGGGAGGGTCTGATCAGTGGGGTAATATTGTAACAGGAACTGAACTGGTCCGCCGTATTGGAAAGGGAACCGCATTTGCTATCACAACACAATTGATCAAAAAAGCAGATGGTAATAAATTTGGCAAAACAGAAGGAGGGGCAATCTGGTTAGATGCAGCAAAAACTTCACCTTTCAGATTTTACCAGTTCTGGTTAAATACCACTGATGATGATGCTAAAAACTGGATCAAGATCTTTTCATTGAAATCCCAGGAAGAAATTGAGACGATTGAAAAAGAGCATAATGAAGCTCCTCATCTGCGTCTGCTCCAGAAGGCATTAGCAAATGAAATTACGGTCCGAACCCATTCAGAAGCAGCTCTTGAAAAAGCATTGAATACCTCTAATTTTCTTTTTGGTAATGGCCCAATTGAATTTCTTACCCAATTAACAAAGGAGGAAATCTTTGAAATTTTTGAAGGTATTCAACAATATACCTTTGGGAAGGAAAAGCTGTCACTGGGAATAAATCTAGTCGATCTTCTTGCCGAAAATACCCACGTATTTCCATCCAAAGGAGAAGCTAAAAAAATGCTTCAAGGTGGAGGCGTTTCCATCAATAAATTGAAGATTAACGATGTTAACGGTATGGTTAATAGTTCTGATTTGATTAATGAATCGTTTATTATCGTACAAAAAGGAAAGAAAAACTACTTTTTACTCATAGCGGAATAAGCTTGCTGAGAAGTTTGAGGGCTTGTAGAAAAGCCCCTCAAACTTCTCATATTAAAACAAATTAAAATCAAAGTTCACTTGCCGTAGATGAATTTGAAAAATCCTATACAGTACACAGAAAATAGTTAGGTAGTACATAGGTATTTGTACCATTTAATTTCGTTATGTGACAGTGGAATGATCTTGAAAAGCTGTACAGAAAACCTTATTGCACCAACAAGTTACAACCCCTGATATCACTGTTATCGAACCGCCCAATTACCTCAAAAGAACCATCTTCCTGTCTTTTACCCAAATCCTGTGTGGCAATGAATGAACACGAGTGCAGGTTCGCCAAATCAATAACATTAATGCCACCCGTAACGCCGCCCTTAAGCAAAGACAGCGGATCGTTAATATCCCTGATCGCAATGCGCATCCATGGTGGACATCTGAAAACTCCATTACCATCCGAATAAGCCTGCGAAAGTAATTCAGTCATGCCATATTCCGAATGAATAAACGGAACCCCAAAACCCTCACTTAATTGCTTGTGTAACTCTTCCCGGATCATTTCTTTACGTTTGCCTTTCATTCCACCCGTTTCCATGACGATCAATTCAGGGAAAGAAATCTGGTAAGTCTCTACAAAATCCAGTAAAGCATAGGTCACACCAATTAAAACTACTTTTTTACTACTCTGCCTTAACTGTTTTAAGGTGGTAAACAAATCGGCATGATTATATAAAAAATAACCACTGGACGTGTTGTTGCTCTGCCGGATTAGATCTTCCACCATATAAATAAGCGAAGATCCCTCTCTTTCCAAATAAGAGGGAAGCAAAGCCAGAATAATAGTGTCCTCTGCAGCACCGTAAAAGAGCTCAAAAGCTTTCCTAAAGCTCTCCTGGTAAATAGAAACTTCTTTTACAGGGTGTTTGCTTTGCATCATACCTGTTGTTCCAGAGCTTTTAAAAACCTCTTCAGGCGTTTCATTTCCGCATAAAATCGTATGATTCTTGAAAAATTCAACAGGCATAAAGGGGATTTCTTCGAAATGACGTATAGATTCCCCGCTTTTTTTAAGGCTCTTTACAAATCTAGCATATACCGGATTAGTACTGATTTGATACTGGAATATCGCTAATGCGAGATGATTAAATTCCTCTGAAGAATGATTTAAAAATATACGTTCCGAAAAAGATTTTTCCACAGTACAAAGGTAACAAGATTTAAAATGCATTTATTTATATTTACCCCAACACTATGTAAGGCTTAGCAGAATAGACAATGGACGAAAAAGACAAAATCTCGTTACCGGAGATTACCATAGAGCAATTAGAAGAGGGCGTTCAACACGTAAACAATCCGATAGTAGGTTTAAAACCCATTGAAAAAAGGTATCTGCAGCAAGTTAAAGATTACAAACAAGTCGATAATGACTTTTTCTTCTCCGATGGCGAGTCTACCGTGGAGGTAAAGGTTGTTAGCGATGAGATTATTCGTATCCGGATGGCGCCTCAAAGTACCTTTCTGGAAGACTTCTCTTATGCTGTACCTAAAATCCCCTATACGGCATCCCTGTTTTCTTTTAAAGAAACCGAACTTGATTATAGAGTAGAAACCAACACGGTTTCCTGCATAATCAGTAAAAAAGAATTTCTGATCTCATTTGCTGACAATCAACAAAACATGATCAACGAGGATTTCTCTGCCATGCATTGGGAGGAAAACGTAGATTATGGCGGCTATTATGTGTATTGTACTAAAAAGAGCCATAAAGATGAAGCTTATTTCGGATTAGGCGATAAACCCACCAAGTTTAATATGCGTGGCCGACGGTTTCAAAACTGGAATACAGATACCTATTCTTTTGCCCGTGATCAGGATCCCTTATATCGTTCTATTCCCTTTTATATCGGCTTGAAGGAATCCACTGCTTACGGCATTTTCTTTGACAATACGTATAAAACATACTTTGACTTTGGCCATGAAGAGGATAGCAAAACGAGCTTTTGGGCCGAAGGTGGCGAGCTACTGTATTACTACATACACGGCCCTCATATGATGGATGTGGTAAAAAGATATCACACCCTTACAGGAACTCATCCTATGCCTCCTCTGTGGGCCCTGGGGTACCACCAATGCCGCTGGAGTTACTACCCTGAAAGTAAGATCATAAAACTGGCTAAAACTTTCCGTGATAAAAAAATACCTTGTGATGCACTGTATCTTGACATTGATTATATGGATGGATACCGATGTTTTACCTGGAACAAAAAGTATTTCCCCGATCCTAAAAAAATGGTGAAGGAACTTGCGGATAGTGGTTTCAGAACGGTGGTCATTATTGATCCCGGTATCAAGGTGGATGAAAATTACTCAGTATACAAGGAAGGAAAAGATAATAAGTACTTCTGTCGAAGAAGTGATGATTACTTTATGGAAGGCCATGTATGGCCTGGCCGATGTCAGTTTCCCGATTTTACCAATCCCGAAGTCAGAGAATGGTGGGGTGGATTGTTTAAAGGACTTGTTGAAACCGGCGTTGCCGGTATCTGGAATGATATGAATGAACCCGCTGTTTTTGGCTCAGGCACTTTTCCAGATGACGTTAGACATAACTATGATGGTCTCCGGGGCTCACATCGCAAAGCTCATAACGTGTATGGGATGCAAATGGTGAGGGCTACTTATGACGGTTTAAAAAAACTCTATAAAAATAAACGCCCTCTTACCATTACCAGGGCTGGTTATGCTGGCGTTCAACGCTATTCATCAGTATGGACCGGAGATAATCTGGCCTCCTGGGACCATCTGAAGCTGGCTTTACTCCAATGCACCCGTTTATCCTTATCAGGTGTATCTTTCTGCGGAACCGACATTGGAGGTTTTACCGGTGAGCCTGATGGCGAATTATTTACCAGATGGATTCAGCTGGGTGTTTTTACTCCTTTCATGCGGGCGCATTCTGCCGGAGATACACGGGAGAGAGAACCATGGAGCTTTGGGGAAACCTATGAAGCGCTAAACAAAAAGTTTATCGAGTTACGATACAAACTGCTTCCATACATTTACTCTGCTTTTTGGGAAAATCATAAATTTGGATTCCCTATCCTAAGGCCTATTGTCATGCTTGAGCAGGATAAAGAAGGGAATAGGTTCAGAGAAGAAGAGTTTACCTTTGGCGATAAAATCCTCATTTCACCTATCTTAAATCCGGGCCAAACTTCAAAAATCGTTTATCTTCCTCCCGGTACCTGGTATGATTACTGGACCCATGAAAAACTGGAAGGGGGAGAGGAGCATATCATACAGGCTGAGCTCGATAGTATGCCTATATGCGTTAAAGCGGGTTCTGTTATACCGGAATGGCCAGTAATGCAATATGTCAATGAAATTGATCTGGATGAAATAAAATTCCAGGTCTACTTTTCAACCTATGAAGTGAACTCGTATTATTATGAAGATCATGGAGATACCTTTGCTTACGAGCAGGATATCTACACAGAAAAGAAATTTGTCGTCAAGGGTGATGCCTGCAGCTGTAGTATCCGCCAATTCTCGGAAGGCCTTTATACACCAAGGTATGAAACATACGATATAAAATTTATAGGTTTGCCTTTTCTCCCTACACGGGTGATTATCGACGGAAGAGAACAAAAAGTAGAAATGGAATTCGATGCTTTAAAACGGGTACGGATTAAAGCAAATAAAAACTTTAAAGAAATACAGGTGTTAATTTAACCTACTCAGAACATATAATGAAAAGCCGGAAGAAAAGTTTAGCTACTACAACTGCACCCACCATTGCTTATTCTCGTTTTACTGATTTTGACATTCATTTATTCAAAGCAGGGAAGCATTACAAGCTCTATGATAAATTAGGATCACATGTTGTCAAAAATGAGGAGGGGGTTTCGGGAACTTACTTTGCAGTTTGGGCACCAAACGCACTTGGCGTATCTGTTATCGGAAACTTTAATGGTTGGAATCATGATGCAAGCCCACTCTTTAGCAGATGGGACAGTTCAGGTATCTGGGAAGGCTTTTTCCCTGGCATATCTACTGGCGAAGTTTATAAATATTTAATAAAATCCAACACAGGAGAGTCGTTGGAGAAAGCGGATCCCTATGCATTAAGATGGGAGGAGCCGCCCCATACAGCGAGTATCGTTTGGGATACCTGGTACCAGTGGACTGATGAAAATTGGATGGAGAACCGCTTTCAGAATAATGGCCTTAACAAACCATGGTCCGTATACGAAGTCCATTTAGGCTCCTGGAAAAGAAGTCCTGATGATCCGGAAAAGTTTCTTGGCTACCGTTCCATGGCTGATGAGCTCGTCCCTTATATCAAAGAGATGGGATTTACGCACATTGAGTTTATGCCACTCATGGAACATCCTTATTATCCATCCTGGGGGTATCAAATAACCGGTTTCTTTGCCGCCTCTTCCCGATATGGTACTCCACAGGATCTCATGTATCTCATCGAGCAACTCCATGTTAATGGTATTGGTGTAGTAATGGATTGGGTCCCTTCTCACTTTCCTGGTGATATGCATGGTTTATACAAATTTGACGGAACAAATTTATACGAACATGCAAACGAAAAAGAAGGCTTTCATCCGGATTGGAAATCATATATCTTTAACTATGGAAGGAATGAAGTACGTTCCTTCTTAATTAGTAACGCAATCTTTTGGCTTGATCGTTATCATGTAGACGCTTTACGTGTGGATGCAGTTGCATCAATGCTATATAGAGATTACTCCAGAAAAGAGGGAGAATGGATTCCTAATGAGTTTGGAGGTCGCGAAAACCTGGAAGCAATCAGCTTTTTAAAAGAATTAAATATAGCGGTATACGGACAGTTTCCTGATGTTCAGACCATTGCAGAGGAGTCTACCGCATTTCCGGGAGTTAGTAAACCTGTATTTACTGGCGGACTAGGCTTTGGTATGAAATGGATGATGGGCTGGATGAACGATACATTGAGTTACTTTCAGCAGGATCCGGTACATAGACGATATTACCACGGTCAAATTACATTTAGTACCGTTTATGCCTTTACAGAGAATTTTATGTTACCACTCTCTCACGATGAAGTGGTGCATGGAAAGAAGTCATTAATTTACAAAATGCCCGGAGATGAATGGCAAAAATTTGCCAATCTCAGATTGATGTACAGTTATATGTTTACTCATCCGGGAACGAAACTGCTGTTTATGGGAGCTGAATTTGGTCAGACCTCCGAATGGAACTATGAGCAGTCTCTGGATTGGCACCTACTTGACTTTAAGCCCCATCAAGGCATTAAACAAGTGATCAAGGATCTGAACTATCTCTATACAACAGAAGGCGCCCTTTATGAGAAAAACTTTGAGTGGGAAGGATTCAGATGGATAGAATCCGGAGATGCTGAACAATCTGTTCTGGCTTACTGCAGAAAAGGAAATATTAAAGACGAGAAACTCATTATTGTATTGAACATGACCCCAATTCCACGCTTGAACTACCGTGTCGGTATTCCGCTTCATGGTGATTGGGAAATTATATTCAATTCCGATGAAGTCAAATATTATGGAAGTGGTTTTGAATTAAATTATGCCATTTCTACCCAGCAAATACCTTGGCAAGGAAAGGAACACTCCGTTGTGTTAAATCTTCCTCCGCTATCCGCATTAATCTTAAAACGCTTCAACCGACAGTCTAAGTTCTGGTAAAAGCAGTAAAA
>NZ_AQPN01000127.1 GCF_000403135.1 Arcticibacter svalbardensis MN12-7 | reverse complement strand
GGTGGAGGATCAAATGCAGATTATTCCATTGATATTGATCGCTTTTGTTGAAAATGCTTTTAAACATGGAATTGTATCAGATGCAGATCATCCGGTTAAAATTGATCTGCAGGTGCAGCATGATCTGATGATTTTCGAGGTATGGAATTTGAAAAGTGCTCAGAATAAAGATAATACAGGAGGTATTGGATTGAGTAACGTGAAGAGACGATTGGAATTGTTGTACGAAGGCCGTTATGAACTGCTGATAGATGAGACGATTTCTACCTACTATTGCAAATTAGCCTTACATTTATAATATGATACGCTGCCTCGTAGTTGACGATGAACCTTTGGCTCTTGATATATTGGTTGATTATATCGCGAAGGTTCCTGGTTTAAAATTAATTAAAGCGACGACCAGCGCATTTGAAGCACTGGCTCTGGCTCAGGAAGAGGAGATAGACCTCATTTTTCTGGATGTGCAAATGCCTGAGCTTACCGGAATCCAGTTTTTAAATATCATAAAGGGAAAGTGTAAGGTGATCCTGACGACGGCTTACTCGCAATATGCGCTTGATGGTTATGAATTAGATATAGCCGATTATCTATTAAAACCTATTGCCTTTGATCGTTTTTATAAGGCGGTATTAAAGGTGCAGCAGCAACAGAGTTTGCTGGCCCCAGTTGCAGCCGTCCCTGAAAAGCAGAGTAATGGAGTTCCTGATTTCATATTTGTGAAAACTGAACACCGGATTCAGAAAATCTACATCAATGAGATTCTTTATATTGAAGGGTTAAAGGATTATATCTCCATTTTTACGGCTTCCGAGCGGATTATTACGCTGCAGTATATGAAGAAAATGGAAGAAGTGCTGCCTTGTGCGGTTTTTGCCAGGGTGCATAAGTCCTATATTGTCGCTATCGATAAAATTGAAAGTATCGAAAGGGGTAGAATTCAGATCGGGGATAAGATCATTCCAATAGGGGATACCTATAGGGAGGCGTTTTTTAATAAGATTCAGGATCGGAATATTTAAGCTATAAATTCCCTGATCTGTTTTTCAGCTTGCTGGATCACTTCATCAGGAGAGAGTCCGGTGGCATCAACGGGTTTAAGTACGGTAAGTTTCATGTGTTCACCAAAACTCAGCGGGTACTTCCCGTAGCGGGTTAATTTCCAGGAGTTCTGAATGGCAATGGGCACTACTATTGCGTTTGGTACCCTTTTAAGGATCGTGGTAACCCCTCCAAGTATAAAAGGTTTCATAATACCATCTTTAGATCGTGTCCCTTCAGGGAAGATGGCTGCGGACCAATTGTTTTCCTTCATGCGCTTAGCCAGTTTCAATATTTCGGAAATAGATTGTTTGGGATCTTTGCGGTCGATATTTGCGGCACCACCATATTTTAGATTGAAGGAAATACTTGGAATGCCTTTGGTGAGTTCAATTTTGGAAACAAATTTGACGTGATATTTGCGTAAAAACCAGATCATGGGCGATACATCGTACATACTTTGATGATTGGCCACAAAAATTAGTGATCTGCCCAGGGGTAGATCGTATTCGTTTTTGAACTGAACCCGGCATCCTATTATGTAATAGGTACCTACTAGAAAGAAGTTCATGATATCTACGCAAAGTTTATGTCCGGCGTATCCTCCAATTTTAAGACTTAACCACTGGATGGGATGAAAGATGACGAGGAATAACCCAAACATCAGGTAATGCAAGGGGGATAAGATGTAGCCGAGGAGCTTTTTTACTATCATGCTAGTTTGTTTTCTAACATTAAGATCTTCACTTTAAGAATAGCGGCTATGCTCATTGAATCGGTAATTTCATTATCAAGCACCATTTGATAGGCTTGTTCAAAGGGGATTCGTTTGAGTTGAAGTTCTTCAGTTTCTTCAGGTTCTGCCTGGCCTGGTTGAAGTCCGCGGGCAAGATAGATGATTCCGAATTCATCAGATACAGAATTAGAAAGATGGATATGCTGCAATTCGGACCAGTTTGACGCCGTTAATCCGGTTTCTTCCAGTAATTCTCTTTTGGCAGATTCAAGCGGGTTGATGCCTAAGGGGCCACCACCTTCCGGGATTTCCCAGCTGTACTGATTCAGTGCAAAGCGAAACTGACCAACAAGCCAAATGTGAAGGTCTTCATCGAGGGCAATAATGCCTAGCGCGAAGTTTTTAAAATGTACTTTTCCATAAATACCATTCCCACCGGAGGGGTTGAGTACCTTATATTCGGTTACATTTATCCATGGGTTGGTGTAAATATCGTCTTGTGATAAGATTTTCCATGGATTCGTGTCTTCATTTATCATGCTGCAAAGTACTGAAAAAGGGGCTGTAATTGCAGCCCCTTTTTTTAAACATAGTTATTTGAGTTCTTCTTAAAGGCCGAAAGCTGCTTTCACCTGATCCTGGTAATCTAATTTTTCCCAGGTGAAGAGTTCTACCTCTACCGTTTTCTTTTCGCCATTGGCACCTTCAAAAACCTTGGTTACGATTTCATTCTCACGTCCCATGTGTCCATAAGCAGCAGTTTCAGAATAAATCGGGTTGCGAAGTTTGAGGCGTGTTTCAATTCCATAGGGAGTCATATCGAAAAGCGCAGTGATTTTATCGGCAATTTCACCATCTGTCAGGTTTACTTTAGCGGTATTATAGGTGTTTACGTAGATTCCCATTGGATCTTTAACCCCTATAGCATAGGAAACCTGTACAAGAATTTCATTACAAACACCTGCAGCTACCAGGTTTTTGGCAATATGACGCGTGGCATAGGCTGCTGAACGGTCAACTTTAGAAGGATCTTTTCCTGAGAAAGCACCACCACCATGGGCACCTTTTCCACCATAAGTATCCACAATGATCTTACGACCAGTTAGACCAGTGTCTCCATGCGGACCACCGATTACAAACTTGCCGGTAGGGTTAACGTGGTATTTTATTTCCCCGTTAAACAGTTGTTGCAGATTTGCAGGAAGCTGAGCCTTTATTCTTGGAATAAGGATAGCGATCACATCTTCTTTGATCTTGTCCTGCATTTCCTTTTCGGGAGCAAAATCATCATGTTGAGTGGAAATTACAATCGCTTCAATGCGGATAGGAACATGGTCATCACTGTATTCGATGGTAACCTGTGATTTTGCATCGGGACGCAAATAGGTAATATCTTTGTTTTCGCGACGTAAAACAGCGAGTTCAAGCAGCAGTTTATGAGCCAGATCAAGCGCTAAAGGCATGTAATTAGTGGTCTCACTGGTGGCGTAACCAAACATCATTCCCTGATCTCCGGCTCCTTGCTGTTGTTTTTCCTGTCGGTCTACTCCTTGATTGATATCGGCAGATTGTTCATGGATGGCAGATAATATGCCACATGAATTTGCTTCAAACATATATTCAGACTTGGTATAGCCGATTTTCCGGATTACATCACGGGTGATCTTTTGGACGTCAAGGTAAACTGTTGATTTTACTTCCCCGGCAAGTATAACCTGACCGGTTGTTACCAATGTTTCGCAGGCAACTTTAGATTCGGCATCCCAGGCTAGAAAGTTATCAATTAATGCGTCAGATATCTGATCGGCCACTTTATCAGGATGACCTTCAGAAACTGATTCGGACGTAAATAAATAGGGCATATTAAATAGTTTTAGAAATAAGAAATGCTAAAACGGAAAGGATGCAGCTAAGATTGCGCGAAGAAGTAAATAAACAGGTATTAGCGATTTTTTTACGTGGTTGCAATCTCATTCCTTTTCGGAACAAAGCAAATCAGTCCACTTAGCGTTGCAAATTTATAAGATTTTTTATATTATGAGAAATTAAAACCTAATTTAGCCCAAGAATATAAGAGGCATAACTGGTTGAAAAAGAATATACTATTTATCATAAATCCGATATCAGGAGGCAAAAACAAGCTTGACTTTCCTTTTTTAGTAAAGAAATACCTTGATAACCGTCTATATATAGCTGAGTTCGCTTATACAAACCGGCCAAAACATGCCTTTGAAATGACGATTGAAGCAGTTAAAAAAGGTGTTGAGGTGGTTGTGGCGGTAGGGGGAGATGGGACTATAAATGAGGTTGCTTCTGCAATTTTAGGAAGTAAAACTATTATGGGAATCATTCCTAGTGGCTCGGGCAATGGCCTTGCCCGATCTTTAGGTATTCCATTGAATAAAAAAATGGCTGTGCTGCAATTAAATAAATGGAATACCCGTTTAATAGATACGGCTTGTTTAAATGAATTTAAATTCTTCAATATGGCGGGTTTGGGTTTTGATGCCTATATTAGTCATAAGTTTGCTTCATTAAAGGGTAGGGGCTTTTCGGGATATGTAAAAACTGCTTTTTCCGAAGTGATCAATTATAAGCCAGACCGGTATAGAATAGACATAGATGGGAAAGAATATGTACGGGATGCCTTTATGATTAGTATTGCTAATTCAAGTCAGTATGGAAATAATGCGCATATTGCGCCAAAGGCATTGCTTGATGACGGACTTCTTGATATTTGTGTTATAAAACCTTTTCCTCTATATCTCTTTGTTTCAATGGGTTTGCGTATGTTTGCAAAAACTTCTGAAAAATCGAGGTATGTTGAAATAATAAAAGGGAAAACTATACGTATAAAGTCTGATAATAATGCAATGGCTCATATTGATGGGGAAGCAATAAATCTGGGAAAGGAAATCTTGATCACTGTGAACCCTTCATCTCTTTGTGTTTTATATTAGCAATAATGTCAAAAAAAAATAATATTAACGGAGTAGTTTATTCGACAGATCCAAGTTTTGAGTATGACTATGAAGTTACACCTGAAGCAGTAACTTTAGGTGCCGGGCATCAGGATTTACGGATTCAACTTGACAAAAAACAAAGAAATGGGAAAGCTGTTACATTAATAACCGGTTTTAAAGGGACGGTTAATGATCTTGAAACGTTAGGAAAGAAGTTAAAAACCAAATGTGGTGCCGGTGGGGCTGCAAAAAACGGAGAAATTATTGTACAGGGTGATTTTCGCGATAAAATCTTAGATTATTTAAAATCTGAGGGTTATGGAGTGAAAAAATCAGGAGGATAACGCATATTTGGTGTTAAGTGTGAATTTTTTAGTTCATTTAGCATCACTAATTTGTAATTTTAGAAAAAAATCGTTTTTATTGTATAATATTGTTAAAAATAAAGACGGATTAATTAAACAATGTCAGTTCAGTCAAAATAATGCTTTAGGGAGGATTTAACTTAAATGTAACTAGAATCACATTTTATTCGTTTTAAAACTTCTATTTTTGTTATCATAATTTTTAATAAATCGTAACTATTATATTTTAATTAACACTAAAAACTAAATTTCAAGAAGAATGGCAACCGCACCAAAACCAACAACTGCGAAGAAAGAAAGCTCTGGTTCAAGCATTTTTGCAAGTCTAACAATCGTTATCTGTATCGTTATTGGAATCCTAATTTGGAAGTTCGTTATGGGACATCCATCCAATTTTGACGGAGGAGATCCTGAATTAGGTCACCCACTACCCGGAAACTTTTTCGGTATGATTTACAAAGGAGGAGTTATTGTACCAATGCTTTTTGGTATGTTTTTAATGGTAATCGTATTTTCAATTGAGCGGTTCATCGTAATTTCAAAGGCTGCCGGATCAGGCAGTGTTGAACATTTTGTTAGAAAGATCCAATCTTTACTATCAGCTGGAAGCATTGACACAGCAATTGCTGAGTGTGACAAGCAAAAGGGTTCTGTAGCAAACGTGATTAAATCAGGTTTGAAAAAGTACAAAGAAGTAGAAACAGACCAGACAATGGATATTGAGCAAGCTTCATTAGCCATCCAAAAGGATATTGAAGAAGCAACTTCTCTTGAAATGCCAATGTTGGAACAAAACTTAACCATCATTGCTACCCTGGTATCTACAGGTACATTGGTAGGTTTGTTAGGAACAGTAACAGGTATGATCAAGTCTTTTGCTGCCCTAGCTACAGCAGGTGCTCCGGATCAGGCTGCATTAGCAAATGGTATTTCAGAAGCGCTTATCAATACTGCAACAGGTATTTCTGTATCCACAGTAGCGATCATTATGTACAACATCTTCACATCGAAGATCGATAAGTTAACTTATTCAATTGATGAAGCAGGTTTCTCAATTGTTCAGACTTACGCTAGTACACATAAATAATAATTGAAGAAATATTTCGGGTGGACTTATGGAATATCCGAAATATTTCATCAATAGGTAAAGAGATAAAGGAATCAATTTAAAGTAGAACGATGCCTAGAGTAAAAGTACCAAGAAAGAGTACCGCAATTGATATGACGGCAATGTGTGATATGGCTTCCCTGTTGTTAACATTTTTTATTTTAACAGCAACAGCTCGTCAACCAGAAGCCCTTATCGTTGATACTCCTTCGTCAACAGTAAAAATTAAAGTTCCAGAAGTGGACATTGCTACGATCACAATTGGAGATGGCAAAGTATTCTTTGGAGTTAAAGGAACTATGATCCGTGAGCGGGTGTTACAGAAAATGTCAGAACGTTATAAGGTTCCATTTACTCCAGCACAAATAAAAAGATTTTCCTTAATGGAAGGGTTCGGAGTTCCGATTAGTCAGTTAGCTCAGGTCATTGATTTGAAGAGTGAGGAAAGGAATAAACCAGGGCTTCAATCGGGAATTCCAATTGATTCTGTAAATGGAGCAGCTTCACAGTTACATGAATGGATATATCAATCCCGTGTTGCTACAAAAGAATTAAACGACAAGCAAATGCGTGTTTCCCTAAAAGGCGATTCCAAAGAGGCATATCCTACAATTAAGAAGGTGATTAATATTTTACAAAAACAGAAAGTGAACAAGTTTAGCTTGATTACTTCAATGGAAGCTCAAGACTAATAATTACAAACGTAGAATAATATGGCAGAATTAGATAGCGGCGGCGGGGGTAATCATAAAGGTGGTAAAGTAAGAAGTAAGAAACAGTCAACCCGGGTAGATATGACACCCATGGTGGATTTAATGTTCTTGTTGATTACCTTCTTTATGTTAACAACTACTCTTGCAAAGCCACAGGCAATGGACCTGGCAATGCCAGACAAGGACGATCTGAATAAGGAAGAGCAGTTAGACGTTGCGGATACCCGTACCATGACTGTTTTATTAGGAAGTGCAAATCGAATAGAGTGGTTTATTGGTATAGCTGGAAATTCATTGACTCCTCCAACAGTAGAGAATTTTGGCAAGAATGGTATTCGTAAAACGATTATCGATAAAGCTAAGGATATCAAAGCTGCTACAGGAAAGGATATGATTATCATTATAAAACCTAGTGATAAATCCAATTATAAAAATCTTGTAGATATTTTGGATGAAATGAAAATCACGAATACAAAGCAGTATGCTATTGTAGACATCAGTAATCCGGAGATAGATCTCTTAAAACGTGATAGCATTTATTAAAGTAAAACAAAATGGATAGGTTCCATTTTGGGAAGAAACAAATTTTAAAATGGCAAAATTAGATATTTTTAACCGTGAGTGGATTGATGTTATCTTTACTGATAGAAACCAGGCTTATGGTGCTTATCAGCTAAGAAAAAATAACAACAAGACCACAAACAAGGCGATGGTTATAGGAGCAGTGCTTTTTATACTGGTTATGTCAGCGCCTCTTATTGCCAAATTCATTAAAGGGATGGTTCCTGAAGAGGAAACCGACAGGATCATCCAGACGGAGGTTGTGTTAACACCGCCGCCCCCAGTAGATGAGCAAGCACCACCTCCCCCTCCCGCAGCGGAGCCGCCTAAGCCTAGGGTAGATCAGGTTCGTTTCCCGCCACCAGTAGTAGTTCCTGCAGATAAGGTAAGAGATGAAGAACCACCTACCGTAGATGAATTGAAAGTGGCTGATCCAGGTCAAAAAACTTTAGCAGGAGATCCAAATGCAGAAATCAGAATTGATGAGCCAGTTGGTACTGCTCCTCCAACAAAAGCAGCTGTTGTAGAAGATAATGCGGTATACGATTTTGCTAGTATTGAGCAAATGCCGGAATTCCCGGGTGGTATGCCTAAGTTTTATGGTTATGTAGGAAAAAATTACGTTTATCCTGCTGCTGCCAGAGAGCAAGGTGTTTCAGGCCGTATTACTATGAGCTTCGTTGTGGAGAAAGATGGTAGTTTAACTGATATTAAAGTTCTGAGAGATCTTGGAATGGGTACAGGTGAAGAAGCGGTAAGGCTATTGAAAAAGGCCCCCAAATGGAAACCAGGTATTCAAAATGGACGTCCGGTTCGTGTTCAGTATACATTACCGATCATGTTGAATCTGGAGGGACAATAAATGTTTAATAATGAAAATCAGCAAAAATCGCCCAAAAAGCGATTTTTGTTCATTTCAGGGTCAGTCATATTTGGTATGTTCATATTTGCATTCTATATGCTGTTTGGACTGGCTTTGATTTTTTGGAATGATATTCCATTGACATTGAATAAAACATATCGCGTTGCTTTAGGTTGTTTTTTAATACTTTACGCTATTTTTCGATTAATTAGAGTGATACAAACAAAGCGGGATAGGGTATGAGATATTGGTTTAGTGTATGTTTTCTGATTGCAATTTTTTTTAATTCATGTATTAATAAAGAGAAGGAAACTGAAACTTCAGGTACAGCTAAAATGCTTGTAGATGAAAGTTTGACTCCAATTATTGAGGATGAACTTGTTGTATTTGAAAATATATACAAGAATGCTAAAATAGATGCAAGCTACCAGACAGAAGGTAACCTGATAAAAAACCTTTTGGCGGACAGTGCACGTATTGCGATTATGGCCAGAACTTTAAGGCCTGATGAAGCAAAAATAATTCAAAACAGAAAATTACTTATTCATGTTAATCGTTTTGCTATTGATGCAATAGCCTTGGTTGCAAATAAGGCGTCCGTAGATACTTTAATTACAGTTCAAGAACTAATTGACATTTTGAATGGGAAATTTTCAAAGCGTCAGCTCGTATTTGATAACGCGAATTCAAGTACAGTTAGGTATTTAATGGAATTGGCTGGAATTAAACAATTACCTGAAAAAGGGGTTTATGCTTTAAATTCAAATCAGGAAGTAATTAAATATGTGCACAATAATTTAGGTTCAATTGGTGTTATAGGTTTTAACTGGATTAAGCAACCTCCGGTAGAGCTTGAAGGTACCGTAGCAGAATTAAAAATGATGAGGGTGAAGAATCTGCCTGGAAAACCAGGTTCGGATAAATACTACATACCGAATCAGGACAATCTTGCTCAGGAACAGTACCCACTAAGTAGAAATGTTTATATCATAAATTGCCAGGCTGGAGGAGGTCTTGGCCTGGGATTTGCTTCGTTTTTAGCTGGGGAAGTTGGGCAACGGGTTGTATTGAAATCTGGACTTATGCCAGATAGTATTCCAACGAGAGAAATATTAATCAGAAAAAATAAAGAATAAATAAACTATGAATATAATAAGAAGAGCAATTCAAGCGAGCCTGTTATTAGGAGTTGTGGGGACAACGGCTTTTGCGCAAAGTTTAGGCGATGCGAAAAAGGCGATTGATGCGGAACAGTATCAACAAGCTAAAACTATTCTTAAAAAGCTAATAGCATCTCAACCCACTAGTGGAGAGAATTATTTTTATTTAGGAAACGTGTATCTGAAAGATGATTATACTGATTCAGCAAAGGCCACTTTCAATAAGGGAGTAAGTTCAGATGCTGAATATGCATTGAATTATGTAGGATTAGGAACATTAGATCTTGGTGCGAAAAATCCTACTGCTGCCAAAGCTAAATTTGATAAGGCAATATCATTGGTTAAACGTAAGGATAACAGTCCTTATTTGTATATCGGAAAAGCCTATACTAATGCGGTACCAGCTGATTATGCAAGTGCATTGGCTAATTTAACCAAGGCTAAAGAAATCAATGAAAAAGATGCTGAAGTTTATTTAGCGATGGGCGATGCTTATCGTGGTGATAAGAAAAATAGTGAGGCTTTTGGAGCTTACCGTACCGCATATGATATGGATAAAACTCTTTTAAGAGCAGAAATTGAACAAGGAAAGCTGATCAAACAATCTAAAGCATTTCAGGAATCTGCTGATAAGTTTAAAAGTATCCTTGCTATTAACGCAAAATATGCACCAGCATATCGCGAATTAGCAGAAACTTATTATTTGTGGGCGAAATCTGAACCTCAGCAATACGATGCTCGAATTAAAGAAGCATTACAGTATTATACTAAATATTTGGATTTAACTGACCGTTCCTTAGAATCCAGAATGAGATATGCTGACTTTTTGGTTTTAGCAGGTGAGTATAAGTCGCTTGAAGCAGAAGCTCAGCAAATGATCCAAATGGATAAGGCTAATCCAAGGATCTATCGTTATTTGGGTTACTCCTTGTATGAGAACGGTAATTATGCCGGTAGCGTTCAGGCAATGAAGGATTTTATGAGCAAGGTTGATCCTGAGCGTATCATTGCAAATGATTATTTATACTTGGGTAAGGCACAATTAAAAGCAGGTGATTCTACAGGTGTTGTAAATTTAACAAAAGCTGTAGACATTGATTCTGCTTATGCTGAGCCAATTAGTGAATTGGCTAAAACTGAGTTTTCTGCAAGAAAATATGGTTTATCTGCTGAATTGTATGAGTTAGCTGTTAAAAATGCAGCTTCTAAAACTTATTTGTTTGACTATTTCTATTTAGGAATGGCAAACTATTTCGACTATGCAAGTAAAACACCTGCAGTGCAAAAGACAAGTAAGGAAGCTTTGGTAAGAGCAGATTCAGCATTTAGTTTAGTATCTCAAAAGTCTCCTAGTACTGCTGATGCTTATTTGTACCGTGCAAGAACGAACAGATTATTAGATGATGATCAGAATTCAAAAGGGTTAATGGTTCCTCATTTTGAAAAATACATTGAAATTATATTAGCTAAACCGGATGGACTTACTGATGTAAGAAACAAGAAAAACCTGGTAGAATCATATAATAACTTAGGTGCATATTTTTTAAAGACAGACCAGGCGAAATCTAAAGAGCTTTTTAATAAAGCTATCGCACTTGATCCAACTAATGAATATGCATTAAGCGTATTGAATACCTTAAAATAAAATAAAGAGCCTAATACAGGCTCTTTATTTATATTTGTCAAAACATTTAATTCTATGGAAGTTCAAAGTTTACCGGTAGATTACTTACCTATATTGTTTCAAATGCTAGTTGCATTAGGGTTTGTGGTCTTAACAATGACTATAACGCATTTGATTGGACCTAAGCGGAAGACCGCAGATAAATTAAGTCCTTTTGAAGCAGGTATAGAGGTTGTTGGAAATGCACGAACTCCGGTATCCATTAAGTATTTTCTAGTAGCAATTTTGTTTGTTTTATTTGATATCGAAGTGATTTTTATGTATCCATGGGCGGTTAACTTCCGTGAATTTGGTGTAGAGGGATTAATCGAGATGTTTATATTTATGGCAACATTGCTGTTGGGATATATCTATGTAATTAAGAAGAAAGCAATAGAATGGGGCGATTAGAATGTTTCTAAATAACCAAGCTGTTGCAACATGCAATTCTAAATTTGTAAATTTGGACTCATTTCAAACATATTGGAATGAGTTTTTTTAATTCAAAAGAAATAAGATGAGTGATATAAAATTAGCCGAAGCACCTGCGGGTATTGAAGGCTCCGGTTTTTTTGCAACTTCTTTTGATAAAGTGGTCGGCTTAGCTCGTGCAAATTCGTTATGGCCATTGCCTTTTGCAACATCTTGTTGTGGAATTGAATTTATGGCCACCATGGGAGCACATTATGATTTAGCAAGATTTGGATCAGAAAGGCCTTCTTTTTCTCCACGTCAGGCAGACATGTTGCTTGTTATGGGAACGATTGCGAAGAAAATGGCACCTGTTTTAAGACAGGTATATATACAGATGGCCGAACCCCGTTGGGTTATTGCTGTTGGTGCTTGTGCGACAAGTGGAGGAATCTTTGATAGTTATTCTGTACTTCAGGGAATAGATGAAGTGATTCCGGTAGATGTATATGTACCGGGATGTCCACCCCGACCGGAAGCTATATTAAGTGGTGTGCTTAAGCTTCAGGAGTTGGTACGTGATGAGCCAATGCGTCGCAGAAATTCAGCTGAATATAAGGAGTTACTTAATAAATACGGTATTCAGTAATGGAAAAGATAAGCAATACAGCTTTAATAGAACAGATATCGGCTAGGTTTGGTGAACAAACTTTTGAATTTAGCGAGCCAATAGGGTTGCTGACTTTTGAGACGAGTAAAGAGACGATTATTGATGTGCTGACTTTCCTAAAAACGGAACTTGGCTTCAATTTTCTTACTGATATAACAGGAATACATTTTCCGGAAGCAAAATTGCCTATAGGAGTGATTTATCATTTGCATAATTTCAGGAAAAATGTGCGTATCCGAATTAAGGTTTTCCTGGAAGATGAACATCCATCTATACCAACTGCGTTTGTTTTATGGAGAGGTGCGGATTGGATGGAGCGTGAGACGTATGATTTTTATGGGGTAAACTTTGAAGGGCATCCCGATCTGCGCCGTATATTAAATATGGATGACATGGTAGCTTTTCCAATGAGAAAGGAATTTCCGTTGGAAGATCCGAATCGTGTTGATAAAAAAGACTTTTTCTTCGGAAGATAAACATGAATGAACCCACTATAACACATGCATTAGATCGTAAAGAGACGACTACGCTAAATCTTGGTCCAACTCATCCGTCTACGCATGGGGTGTTCCAGAACGTTCTGGAAATGGACGGTGAGCGTATTATAAGTGGCGTTTCTACTATTGGCTATATTCACAGAGCATTTGAAAAAATTGCAGAGCACAGGCCTTATTATCAGATTACACCATTAACAGATCGAATGAATTACTGCTCTTCCCCTATAAATAATATGGGATGGCATATGACTGTAGAGAAGTTGTTGGGCATTCAGACCCCTAAAAGGGTTGATTACATGCGTGTAATTGTGATGGAGCTAGCCCGAATATCGGATCATTTGGTTTGTAATGGAATATTAGGAGTAGATACAGGAGCTTATTCAGGATTCTTGTACTTAATGGAACAGCGTGAGCATATCTATGAGATTTACGAGGAAATTTGTGGGGCACGCTTAACTACAAATATTGGCCGAATAGGTGGATTTGAACGCGACTTTAATGATATAGCTTTTGCTAAAATTAAGAAATTTATCAAAAATTATGTTCCGGTTCTAAAAGAGTTTGAGGTTCTTTTTACAAGGAGCCGCATTTTTATGGATCGTACGGTTGGTGTTGCTGCTGTCGATGCGCAAACTGCATTAGATTATAGCTGGACGGGACCAATTTTACGGGCATGTGGTGTTGATTATGATGTTCGTGCAAATGAGCCATATTCTTCTTATGAAGACTTTGACTTTGATGTTCCTGTTGGGGAAACAGGTGATGTGTACGATCGGTACATGGTTCGTAATGAAGAAATGTACCAGAGTATACGCATTATTGAACAAGCTTTAGAAAAGATTGAAAAGGAACCTAAAGGTATATTTCATGCCGATGTTCCTGATATTTACCTTCCTCCAAAAGAAGAAGTATATAACAACATGGAAGCCCTTATTTATCATTTTAAGATAGTAATGGGTGAGATTGATAGTCCAAAAACGGAAGTTTATCATTGTGTTGAAGGAGGTAATGGCGAACTTGGTTTTTATCTGGTAAATGATGGGGGACGAACTCCATATAGATTGCATTTCAGAAGACCTAGTTTTATAAATTACCAGATGTATGCTCCGATGAGCAGTGGAATGTTGCTTTCGGATGCTATAATTAATTTAAGTAGTTTAAATGTAATTGCGGGAGAACTAGATGCTTAAAATATCTGAAACAGATGAAATTATTTTTACTCCTGAGCTATTAGTAAAGTTCAACGAGATTTTGTTACGCTATCCGGAAGATAGACAAAAGTCAGCCTTATTGCCCATACTTCATCTTGTACAGGCAGAATATGGTTGGGTGAGTAGTCCGTTGATGGATAAAGTGGCAGACTTTTTACAGCTTAAACCTATCGAGGTGTATGAAGTGGCTACCTTTTATAGTATGTTTTTTCTTAAACCTCCCGGCAAGTATATGCTGGAAGTTTGCCGTACGGGACCTTGTTGTCTGGTTGGTGCAGAAAAAATCATGAAACATATAGAGGAAAAGCTGAATGTAAAAGAGGGGGAAGTGACGGCGGATGGTTTATTTAGTTGGCGTGGTGTAGAGTGTCTTGCCGCATGTGGTATGGGACCTGTGCTTCAAATTGCTCCTGAATATACGTTTTATGAGAATTTGACAGCTGCATCGGTTGATGAGCTGATTGATCGGTTACGTCTGACAACTGCTGAAAAGGCACAAATTATATTATAATGGGACGGAAATTATTACTTGAAAATATAAACGTTCCTGGAATTAACTCTTTTGAAGTTTATCGCAAACATGGTGGTTACCGTGCTGTAGAAAAAGCTTTAAAAACAATGTCTACTGAGGATGTTGTGGAAGAAGTGAAAAAGTCTGGACTTAGAGGACGAGGAGGAGCGGGATTTCCTACAGGAATGAAATGGAGTTTCCTTGCCAAACCGGAAGGAAAGCCACGATACCTGGTGTGTAATGCTGATGAGTCGGAACCTGGTACATTCAAGGACCGTTATCTGATGACGCATATTCCTCATCTGTTAATTGAGGGGATGATAGTCGCCAGTTATGCATTAGGTGCAAAGACATCATATATCTATGTAAGGGGCGAAATGATGCCTCAGATCAGGATCCTTGAACGCGCAATTGCTGAAGCAAAGGCTGAAGGTTTCCTTGGAAAGAATATATTGGGAACGGGTTATGATCTGGAACTATATGTACAACCTGGTGGTGGTGCCTATATTTGTGGTGAAGAAACTGCGCTTATTGAATCCCTTGAAGGGAAGAGAGGCAATCCAAGGATTAAACCTCCATTTCCTGCTATTTCGGGATTGTATAATTGCCCCACTGTAGTAAATAATGTGGAATCTATAGCTGCAGTAGTTCCGATAATTAATGATGGAGCTGAAGAGTATGCTAAGTTAGGAATTGGAAGAAGTACAGGAACGAAGCTAATATCTGCTTCTGGAAATATTAAAAATCCGGGAGTTTATGAAATTGAACTCGGTGTTCCTGTAGAGGAGTTTATTTATTCGGATGAATATTGTGGTGGAATGGCAAATGGGAAGCGACTAAAAGCGGTTGTAGCTGGAGGTTCTTCTGTTCCTATTCTTCCTGCTAACCTGATTCTGAAATTAACTACTGGTGAAAATAGACTGATGTCTTATGAATCCTTAGCTGAAGGGGCATTTGCTTCCGGTACCATGATGGGATCGGGTGGTTTTGTCGTTTTTGATGAAGATCAATGTATCGTAAGAAATACCTGGAACTTTTCCCGGTTTTATCATCATGAAAGCTGTGGTCAGTGTTCTCCTTGTCGTGAGGGAACGGGATGGATGGAAAAGGTACTTCACCGTCTTGAATATGGTCATGGTAAATTAAGTGATCTTGATTTGCTGGTAGATGTAGCGAAAAAAATAGAAGGAAATACAATTTGCCCATTGGGTGATGCTGCTGCCTGGCCTGTTGCCAGTGCAATTCGTCATTTCAGAGATGAGTTCGAATGGCATGTATCACATGCAGAAGAAGCGATGGGAAGAAATTACGGCTTGGCACATTACGCAGATCCTTTGCCAAAGGCTGAAACAATTGCTGCTAATTAATATAAATGGTCCTTTAACATGGCTGAAAGAGTTAAAGTAACAATAGATGGTATAAGTATTGAAGTGGATGCAGGAACAACTATCCTGAATGCTGCAAGACTTATTGGCGGAGATATTGTTCCTCCGGCAATGTGCTATTATTCGAAATTAGAAGGTAGTGGTGGTAAATGCCGTACCTGTTTGGTTAAAGTGAGTAAAGGTTCGGATAAAGATCCGCGCCCTATGCCTAAACTTATTGCTTCATGCCGTACGGGTGTGATGGATGGTATGGAGGTGCAAAATATCACCTCTCCTGAAGTTGTGGAAGCGAGAAAGGGTATTGTAGAAATGCTGCTGCTTAATCATCCGCTGGACTGCCCGATATGTGATCAGGCTGGAGAATGTAAACTTCAGGATTTGGGCTATGAACATGGTAGTGAGGGTACCCGCTATGAGTTTGAGCGTAGAACTTTTGAAAAAATAGATATAGGTGATAAGATTCAGCTTCATATGACACGCTGTATTTTATGTTACCGTTGTGTTTATGTGGCTGATCAGATTACTGATCATCGTGAGCATGGAATTCTCGGTAGAGGAGACGCATCTGAAATATCAACTTATATTGAAAAAGCGATTGATAATGACTTTTCAGGGAATGTGATTGACGTCTGCCCTGTTGGAGCACTTACTGATAAAACATTCCGCTTTAAAAATAGGGTTTGGTTTACAAAACCTGTGGATGCGCATTGCGACTGCGATAAATGTTCAGGAAAAGTGACTTTATGGTATAAGGGTGAAGAGGTTCTTCGTGTTACAGCGCGTAAGGACGTAAATGGTGAAGTGGAATCTTTTATTTGTAATACCTGCCGTTTTGAAAGGAAAAATACAAGTGAATGGACAATTGAAGGACCTAGAAAGATTTCGCATCATTCGGTGATTTCTTCTAATCACTATGAATTAGCGAATCCGCCTGCAGTAATCAGAAAGAATCCTGCTTTGAAAGAGGCGAATATTGAAGAATTTGAAAGAGTAACAAGACATTAATGGAATTAACATTTGTTATAGAAAAGGTAGTTTTAGTATCAGTAATATTTCTGATTACTTTAGGTATTGCAGCGTATTCTACGTTGGCCGAAAGAAAAATTGCCGGTTATATTCAAGGTCGAGTGGGTCCGCATAGGGCCGGTCCTTTTGGTGTATTCCAGCCTTTGGCTGATGGAGGTAAGATGTTCTTTAAGGAAGAAATTATCCCTTCGCAGTCAAATCCATTTCTTTTTATTGCAGCACCTTGCCTGGCCCTTCTTACTGCCAGTATTGGGAGTGCGGTTATTCCATGGGGACAAGATGTTACGATAGGTGATCGTGTGATACAGCTTCAGGTTGCCAATATAAATGTTGGCATATTATATATATTCGGTGTGGTATCTCTGGGTGTTTATGGAATTATGATTGCCGGTTGGTCTTCTAATAATAAATATTCTCTGATGGGATCTGTCCGTGCAGCTTCTCAGAATATAAGTTATGAAATTGCAATGGGATTATCATTGATCGCGCTTCTAATGGTAACCCAGACTTTATCCTTGAGGGAGATTGCGGAGCAACAAAACGGATTTTGGCAAAACGGATGGTTTTCATGGAACTTCTTTTGTCAGCCTATCGGATTTCTGATATTTTTGGTTTGCTCTTTTGCTGAGTGTAACAGAACACCATTTGATTTACCTGAAAGTGAAAATGAACTAGTTGCCGGATACCATACAGAGTATTCTGGATTTAAGCTGGGAGCATTCCTGTTTTCTGAATATATCAACATGTTTGTATCTTCTGCTGTGATGTCTACTTTATATTTTGGCGGCTATAATTTCCCATTTATGAATGATCTGGGGCTGTCAGCCAATATCATTGCTGTATTAGGTGTTCTTTTCCTTTTTGCTAAAATATTCTTTTTCATCTTCTTTTTTATGTGGATTCGCTGGACGGTTCCACGGTTTAGATATGACCAGCTGATGAATCTGGGATGGAAGGTTTTGATTCCACTTTCCATAGCAAACATTGTTGTAACTGGAATTTGGATTACGGTTAAAGATTTATTATAAAATTTATGGAGTCCTTAAGTAATAGAAAAAAAGTACTAGAACAGAAGCCAATGAGCTTTGGGGAGAAGATTTATCTGCCATCCATAGCAAAAGGTCTGGCTATTACATTCAAGCATATTTTCAAGAAGAGGGAAACTATTTTTTATCCTGAGGAGCTTAGACCGATGTCAGAAAACTGGCGTGGTTTGCATTCTCTTAAAAGAGATGAGAATGGTAAGGAAAGGTGTACTGCTTGTGGATTGTGTGCTTTGGCATGTCCGGCTGAAGCAATTACCATGGAAGCTGCTGAACGTAAGAAGGGTGAAGAGAATCTTTATAGAGAAGAAAAGTATGCCGCTGTTTATGAAATAAACATGTTGCGTTGTATTTTTTGTGGATTATGTGAGGAAGCTTGTCCTAAAGAAGCGATCTATCTGGATGGTCCATTTTTGGAGGCCGATTATCTGAGAAAGGATTTTATCTTCGGGAAAGATAAGCTCGTTGAGGAACCATTGAAACCATAAAATATTATAACTTTGATTCTATAACTGTAAATTAAAGTAAAATCCACTGAGTTAATGAACTTATTCTATTTCGTTGCTTTTCTATCTATCTTTTTTTCACTACTGGTTATTTTTTCTAAAAACCCAGTGTATAGTGTGCTGTATCTGATTGTGACTTTTTTCACCTTTTCCATACATTATATCTTACTTAATGCACAATTTCTGGCTATTGTAAATTTCATTGTCTATATGGGAGCTATATTAGTCTTATTCCTATATGTGCTTATGCTTTTAAATTTAAACAAGGAATCTGAACCGATGAAATCTAACCTGTTAAAGGTGGTAGGTGTAATCGCAGGTCTGTGTTTGCTTTTAACTGTAGCAGGTTCGTTAAAATTATTACATGCATCAGATCCTGTTTTGTTGAAAAACCCTGATATAGGATTAGTGCGAAATCTTGGAAAAGTGTTATTTAAAGAATTTTTACTTCCTTTTGAAGTATCATCTATTTTGCTGCTTTCAGCGATGGTAGGTGCTGTATTATTAGCTAAAAAGGATATAACTAAAGTATAATGGAAACAGTTAGTCAATCAATTCAAGGTATACCATTGAATCACTATATCTTATTAAGTGCCATAATTTTCACAATTGGAGTTATTGGTGTACTGATCAGAAGAAATGCGATTATTATTTTCATGTCTGTCGAACTGATGTTAAATGCAGTGAACCTTTTGCTAACCGCTTTTTCCGTTTATTGGGGAGATGCGTCGGGACAGGTATTCGTGTTCTTTATTATGGCTCTCGCTGCTGCAGAGGTAGCAATAGGGTTGGCTATTTTGACTATGATCTACAGGAATACAAATTCTACAGATATTAATATATTGAACAGATTAAAGTGGTAATTGCTTTTAAAGCATATATTTCTCATTAATTATTTAAACAAATACGGACAAGATTCATGTTATTAATAAATTTAGTTTGGTTAGTTCCATTGTTTCCACTGGTTGGATTCCTGATCAATGGGTTAGGCAGGAATGTTTTGCCAAAAGGAGTTATAGGGTTTATTGGAAGTCTAAGTATACTGCTATCTTTTATTGTTAGCATTGGCATCTTCACTGAACTAAATGCTTCAGATATTAAGTCTTTTTATATTCCATTGTTTGATTGGATTCACACAGCTGCAGTAAAAGTGCCTTTTGCTTTTCAGATTGACCCTTTGAGCTCAATCATGCTGTTGATCGTAACGGGAATAGGATTTTTGATCCATGTTTATTCTATTGGATACATGAAACTGGATAATGGATTTGGAAAGTACTTTTCTTACCTGAATCTATTTATTTTCTTTATGCTGCTTCTGATCCTTGGATCAAACTATGTAGTGATGTTTATTGGTTGGGAAGGAGTTGGTTTATGCTCTTATCTGCTAATTGGTTTTTGGTTTACTAATCCCTCATTTGCAACGGCTGCTAAAAAGGCGTTTGTAATGAATAGAATAGGTGATCTGGGCTTTTTAATCGCCATATTTATCATATTTGCCACTTTTGGAAGTGTGGAATTTGGTGATGTATTTATGCAGGCGGCTAAAATGGAATCTGGTAATACGACTTTGTTATGGATCACTATGCTATTGTTTGTTGGGGCAATTGGAAAGTCAGCTCAGATTCCATTGTTTACCTGGCTGCCTGATGCAATGGCTGGGCCGACACCAGTATCCGCACTGATTCATGCAGCAACAATGGTTACCGGTGGTGTATATATGATCATCCGTTCGAATATATTATTCACACTATCACCGGTCACACTTCATCTCGTTGCTGTTATAGGAATTATTACGGCAATACTAGCGGCTGCAATTGCTGTATCTCAAACCGACATTAAAAAAGTTCTTGCTTACTCTACTGTTTCACAGTTGGGTTATATGTTCCTGGGTTTAGGCGTTGGAGCTTACACAGGAGCTTTATTTCATGTTATCACCCATGCGTTTTTTAAAGCTTTATTATTCCTTTGTGCAGGTTCAGTAATTCATGCGATGAGTAATGAACAGGATATGCGTAAAATGGGTGGGTTAAAGAAAAAGCTACCGATTACGTTTGTAACCATGATGGCAGGTACGCTGGCAATCTCTGGAATTCCTCCATTCTCAGGTTTCTTTTCTAAAGATGAGATATTAGCTCATGCTTATGAGCAGAGTCCTTTATTATGGGTAATAGGAGTGATCACTGCATTACTTACCTCTTTTTATATGTTCAGAATGTTATACCTTACCTTTTATAAAGGGTTTCGGGGAACGCAAGAGCAGGAGCATCATCTTCATGAATCACCTGCAACGATGACTATACCTTTGGTAATTCTTGCCATTCTTGCTGTATTCGGTGGGCTGATTGGAATACCGGAAGTTTTTGGTGGACATCATTGGCTGGCAGGTTTTCTTGCTCCAATATTCGAACATCCGGGACTGGTAATAGTTGCAGAAACTCCTATGAATCATAGTACAGAGTTAATTCTGATGGCTGTATCAGTTGGAGGAGCAATTATTGCTGCGTTGTATGCCTACTCCCGTTATGTAAAGGGCAGTCATATTCCTGCAGTAGATGGTTCGTCAAGAGATCTGCTCTCTAAGCTATCTTATAACAAATTTTACGTCGATGAAGTATATGAATTTATCATTGGTAGACCTTTGAATGCCTTGTCCTCCTTTTTCTACAAGATCATTGATAAAGGTGCAATAGATGGATTTGTCAATGGACTAGGGAAAGCGACATCGGAGGGAAGTAAGGTATTGCGCCTGTTACAATCGGGGAATGTAGGTTTCTATATTTTCATGATGATTACAGGAATTGTGGCATTACTTGTTTATGGATTTTATAATATATAACAGAGAAGGATAAGAAACGATAAATGGAAATTTTACTGCTCATATTTTTGCCCTTAGCTGGTGCCCTGATTTCATCTTTGTTTGGTGAAAGGCAACAGGTAAAGACTTTAGCTTTTATCTGGTCGCTACTTTCATTAGGACTGACAGCTTACCTTCTTTCGGTTTTCAATCCAGAGAGTTCTGCCCCGCAATTCGTTGTTGACCATTCCTGGTTAAGTTATTATGGAATTCGGTTTAAAGCAGGAATAGATGGTATCAGCATGATCGTGGTACTGCTAACCAATGGCTTAATACCTTTGATTATTTTATCAAGCTTTAAGCATACCTATAAAAGACCTGGTTCTTTTTATGCATTGATCCTTCTGATGCAAAGTGCTTTGCTATTGGTATTTACTGCACTGGACGCATTTCTTTTTTATATAGGATGGGAAGCATCTTTAATCCCAATTTATTTTATCTGTGCCATATGGGGCGGAGAAAATAGAATTAAGGTTAACATGAAATTTTTCATATATACTTTTGCTGGTAGTTTAATTATGTTGCTGGGGATCATTTACCTGCATCTTCAAACTCCGGATAAAAGCTATGATATCCAAGCCTTTTACAACTTATCATTAAGTACAGCTGAACAGGGATGGATTTTCTGGGCTTTCTTTCTAGCCTTTGCTATTAAAATGCCAGTATTCCCTTTCCATACCTGGCAACCTGATACCTACACAGAAGCTCCTACTACGGGAACCATGTTACTTGCAGGTATTATGCTTAAAATGGGAATTTATGGAGCAATAAGGTGGCTGATTCCAGTCGCTCCACTTGGTTTTGAGGAATGGGGCCAATTCGCATTAATACTCGCTATTATAGGCATAGTTTATGCTTCCATTATCGCTTTTACTCAAAAAGATGTCAAACGATTGGTTGCCTATTCTTCCATTGCCCATGTTGGCCTAATAGCAGCAGGTATTTTTGCATGGAATACCAATGGGTTACAAGGAGCAATGATCCAGATGATAAATCATGGTATCAATGTATTCGGAATGTTCTTTGTTTTGGACATTATCATCAGAAGACTTCATACACGTGACAGCTTTGAAATGGGCGGTATAGCGAAAGTTGCACCACAACTTGCCATTGCATTCCTGATTATAATTTTGGGAAGTATTGCACTTCCGTTAACAAATGGATTTATAGGAGAGTTCCTTCTTTTATTTGGGATCTATCAATATAATATCTGGGCAGCATTAATAGCTGGATTAACCATAATATTGGGTGCGGTGTATATGTTAAGACTGTACCAAAGGGTTATGTTGGGAACTACAAATGCTTTGACAGTAGGTTTCAAAGACATTGATGGAACGGAAAAACTAGTGCTCGGAGTGGTTTGTGCCCTGATTATTATTATTGGTGTATATCCAAATCCGATTTTACATATATCGGAAGCCACAGTTAAATCATTGGTGGAAATGGTAGACGGGAAAGTCCATGGTATTAGTACCACATTCTAAATTAAGAACGAGGGATACAGAATAAATAAAATGAGCGCATTAATTACGATAACAATTTTAGCATTACTTCTCTTATACCTGGGACTTTTCAAGGCGAAAAAGGCTCTTTTGCCTGTTGCATTAATAGGTCTTATGGTGGCATTGGTTTTATCCTTAATGGAGTGGGACAGTAATGCCGCGCCAATTTTTAGCAACATGATGCTGTACGACCGCTTTGCGGTAGCGTTCTCCGGTATAACTATTTTTTTAACTATATTAATTATAGCTTTATCAAAAGATTATTTTGAGAGGATAAGCTCTAATGTAGCCGAATATTATGCATTGATCTTGTTTTCGCTAGCAGGTATAATCTTAATGGTTTCCTATCATAACCTTTCCATGTTATTTATAGGAATTGAAATCATGTCAGTAAGTTTATACATCCTTGCAGGTATAAAGAAAAGGGATTTTGCTTCTAATGAAGCCGCTTTAAAGTATTTTCTAATGGGTGCTTTTTCTACAGGTATCCTTTTATTTGGTGTGACTTTAATTTATGGTGCCTCAGGATCATTTGATCTGGAAGGGATCAAACAATATATCTTGAAAGATCCAACAGCTGTATCTCCGCTCTTGTATACCGGAATAACACTTCTGATTGTAGGCCTTTCTTTTAAAGTAGGAGCAGCTCCTTTTCATTTCTGGGTGCCAGATGTATATGAAGGATCTCCCTCGCTTATTTCGGCGTACATGAGTACTGTAGTTAAAGTAGCAGGATTTGCCGCTTTTCTTCGTTTAATCATGTTTAGTTTTGCTCCATTACAGGATTTCTGGATTCCAATGATTATTGGAATGTCTGTTCTTTCCTTATTGATAGGAAATGTAACTGCAGTTTATCAGCAACATTTTAAAAGGATGCTGGCATACTCCAGTATTTCTCATGTAGGATATATGTTATTTGCCATCATTGCGCTTAATGGCTCGTCTGATAATGCTGTATTTGTATATGCAGCTGCTTATTCAGTGGCTACTATTATTGCCTTTGGCGTGTTGATTCTGCTGCAGGGACAGGTTGGCAACGATAGCTTCGACAGTTTTAATGGTCTCGCCAGAAAAAATCCTTTTCTTGCCTTAACGCTTACCATTGCCATGTTATCATTAGCAGGTATTCCACTTACTGCAGGTTTCATCGGTAAGTTTATGATGTTCTCAAAAGCATTGTCTTCTTATCATATTTTCCTTGTTGTATTTGCCGCACTTAATGCAATGATCGGGATCTTCTACTATTTTAAAGTTATTGTAGCCATGTATTTTAAAGAGGAGGATCGTAAAGAATTAATTGTTCCTGTTTATTTCAAACTTGTTCTTGGGTTTTCTGCCTTGGTAACGATTGCCTTAGGTGTTTATCCTGATTTTATAGCAAGCCTTATTTAATATAAATATTCGTAGCTTTACGAATATCCATTATGTACGAATTCTGGAATTATCTTCAACATCTAATAAATCCTGAACTCCTACTAAGAGAAGGAGGATTTTATGTCTTGTTATTTGTGGTCTTCGCAGAAACAGGATTGTTCTTTGGATTTTTTCTTCCAGGCGATTATCTCTTATTTTTGTCTGGTATGTTTGTCGCTACCAACAAGTTAGACGTTTCTATCTACACCCTCATTACAGGCCTTATTATTGTTGCTATACTAGGAAACTTTGTTGGCTATTGGTTTGGCAGACGAACGGGACCTGTATTGTATTTACGCAAAGATTCCCTGTTTTTTAAGAAAAAATACCTCTTAGCCGCTGAAGAATATTATCGGAAACAAGGAGCATTTGCATTAATTATGGGAAGATTTATTCCTATTGTACGTACTTTTGCACCAATTGTAGCTGGATTAATCAAAATAGATAGTCGAAAATTCGCTTTATATAATATGGTAGGCGCGTTTCTTTGGGTAAGTTCTTTAACCCTAATAGGCTATTTTCTCGGTAGAAGGTTCGAGAAACAAATAGATCAATATTTGTTATACATAATCATAGGTTTTATACTAATTACAGCAATTCCATTAGTGTTTACTTATTTAAACAGAAATAGAAAAAATAATAATAGTCTGACCACAAATAAAAACGAAAATGAGTAATTTCAATGCCTGGCACAATGTCTCTCCAGGAAAAAATCAACCTGAATTTGTTAACGCTATAATTGAAATCCCAAAAGGTTCAAAAGCGAAGTATGAACTTGATAAAGAAACAGGCCTTCTTCGTCTAGACCGTATTCTTTTTTCATCGGTTATGTACCCTGCAAATTATGGGTTTATTCCACAGACCTATTGTGATGATGAAGATCCACTAGACATTCTCGTGCTTTGTTCAGCAGATGTAGTTCCATTGGCGCTTATCGAAGCTAAAGTTATTGGAGTGATGCATATGGTTGACAATGGTGAGCAGGATGATAAAATTATCGCCGTGGCTAAAAATGATATGTCAGTTAATTACATTGACGATTTATCAGCCTTACCTCCTCATACCATGAAAGAGATTGTTCGTTTCTTTCAGGACTACAAAGTACTCGAACATAAAAATGTAACCATAGAACAGCTTATGGGTAAAGAACAAGCATATAAAGTTATTCAAGATGGAATAGATTTATACAATAAAACTTATTTAAATAATCTATAAAAATAAATGGGAATCCAAATATTTTGGACTTTTTTCCTTGTTGTATTAAATGGCTTTTTTGTAGCCGCAGAGTTTGCAATAGTAAAGGTCAGGGCTTCACAGATTGAAATTCAAGCAAAGTCTGGTAGTCGAATTGCTAATACGGCCAAACATATTACCCAGCACTTAGATGGTTACCTGGCTGCAACACAGTTAGGTATTACACTTGCATCTTTAGGACTGGGATGGGTCGGTGAGGAAGTAATGGAACACGTCATACGGAACATTCTGGTAAGCGTTGGAGCAAACCCAGAGGTTATGGCATCTTTCACTAAAACTGCTGCTCCTATTATTGCCTTCACCTTTATCACCATATTACATATTGTTTTTGGGGAACTTGCTCCAAAATCTATAGCGATCCAAAAGCCTATTGGTGTAACCATGGCTATATCCCTGCCTCTTCATTATTTTTACATGGTATTCCGCCCCTTTATATGGTTGCTGAATGGCTTTGCAAATTTGATTTTGAAAATTATAGGCGTAAGTGCCATAGGTGGTCATGAGGCTGCTCATAGTTCCGAAGAACTTCAATATTTACTCGAACAAAGTAAAGAAAGTGGTGCTCTGGATAGTAATGAGCATGAATTGATTAAAAATGTATTTGACTTTAATGAGCGTGTCGTTAAAAATATTATGGTTCCCCGGACCAAAATGTCAGCAATAGAACTTACTATTGCTCCCGAAGAAGTAATAGCAACAGTCGTTAGAGAGGGATATTCGCGTATTCCTGTTTATGACGAAACTATAGATAAAATCGTAGGTATTATTCACGCCAAGGATATCCTCCCTATCATTGCTGATAAGAAGGAAATGCTGGTTAGCAATATTATCAGAAAACCCTATTTCATCCCTGAATCAAAGAAAATTAATGATCTGATGGCTGAGTTTCAGCTTAGGCGCATTCAAATTGCCATTGTATTAGATGAATTTGGTGGTACTGCAGGTATGGTTACTCTGGAAGATATCGTTGAAGAGCTTGTCGGTGAAATCCAGGATGAGTTTGATGAAGAGAAACCTATTGTAGAAAAGGTATCTGAACATGAGTTTATTGTCAATGCCTCTGCCTCTATTTATGACGTAAATGAACATCTTCCACATGATTTGCCTGAGGATGAAGATTATGATACTGTTGGAGGACTTGTTGGCGATCTGTTTGGTAAAATTCCAGAAGTAGGCGAGCGGAAAGAGTTTTATGGATATGTCATTACAATAATGAAAAAGACAGAACAGAATATCGAATCTGTAAAATTAGACCTGGTTATTACCCAGGAAGATATGGTAGATGAACGTTAATACTGATTATGCATTTGTTCTATACTCCGGATATAACAGGAGATCAATACGACTTAAATACAGAGGAAAGTAAACACTGTATCCGCGTATTGCGCCTCCAGCAAAATGATATCATCCAGCTGATTGATGGTAAGGGAGGTCTTTACGACGCTAAAATCGTTCAGGCTGATCCTAAAAAAACGTCCCTGACCATCGTTAATTGCGTCAGGGAATATGGTAAAAGAAATCACTATCTACACATTGCAATCGCTCCAACCAAAAATATGGAACGATTGGAATGGTTTGTAGAAAAAGCCACAGAGATTGGGATTGACGAAATCACCCCTCTTATTTGCGACCGCTCTGAGCGAAAGGAAGTGAAATTTGAAAGGCTTAACAAAATCATTACTTCAGCCGTAAAACAGTCTATTAAAGCCTATCATCCACAATTAAATGAACAGGTACGGTTCAAAGACTTTATAAAAAACAGCCCTGGACAACGTTATATTGCTCATTGTATGGATGGAAACAAGCTGCAATTTTCAACTGATTTAATAAAACATGATCGGTATACTGTGCTAATTGGACCTGAGGGCGATTTTACACCTCAAGAACTTGAATCTGCCCTGTCTAATGGCTATCAATCACTCACTTTAGGTACTAGTCGTTTACGCACAGAAACAGCTGCTCTGGAAGCCTGTTTTGAGCTTAACTTTCTCAACCGATAAAAAAGATACAGAAGATGAAAAAGACAGGATCTTTGGCCATGCTCATTGTATTACCAATCCTCTTTCTTTGTGCATCTGCTCCGTCATTTAAAATAGCCAGACTTAAGTATAACGGAGGAGGAGACTGGTACGCAAACAGAACAGCGCTTCAAAATCTGGTTAATTTTTGTAATCTAAACCTATCTACAAATATGGATCCCGAGGAAGGTATTGCAGATGTAGGCAGTGCTACGCTTTTCCAATATCCCTTTGTATATGTAACCGGACATGGAAATATCCTGTTTTCAGCAGCAGAAGCCGAAAATCTAAGAAAATATCTAATAGGAGGAGGGTTTCTTCATATTGACGACAACTACGGCCTTGACCAGTATGTAAGGCCACAAATGAAGAAGGTTTTTCCGGAGTTGAGTTTTGTTGAGCTCCCTGCATCACATCCTATTTATCATCAGAAATATGATTTTCAAGGAGGTCTACCTAAAGTACATGAGCATGATGGTAAACGAGCCCAAGGCTTTGCTTTGATCTATAAAGGAAGGATAGTTTGTTTTTATACATATGAATGCGATTTAGGCAACGGTTGGGAAGACTATGGAACGTATGAAGGGGATTCTGAGGCAACCCGTCAAAAGGCCCTTAAAATGGGCGCAAATTTAATTCAATTTGCATTGAGTCAGTAAGCTGTCCTAATGCAATTTGCATTAAGACAGTAAGCCGCCTTAATGCAAATTGAAAAATATAACTATTTTGATTTTCTCTTTTTAGGAATTGTAAAATTTTTCTGCCCACTGGTATTGATCACCGGAGAACCAACCATACTCATTGCACAACGGAATCCTACCTCAGCACTCGTCTCATCTTCAGGCATAAATCTACGTGTGGCAGGATTTAACCAATAAGCTCGATCATTCCATGACCCACCCTTATAAACCTTCGAACGATCATTTACTAAAGTCGTTACCCCATATAAATCCTCGTTAACAGAATCCTTAAACCCGCGCATGTCATTATTGAATTTGGCCTCAGATAAAACAGTTGTACTATCTGTTTGTCCGTTCAATTCTGCCCAGGTTTGTTTCCTTCTTGATGTAGCAGCATCTTTAATTGGCCTACCATACTTATCCTTGGCAAAGGTTCCTTTTTTAGTATCAGCCATCCGTTTATTCACGTATTCATTCCCACGGAAAGGATTGAAGTCATTGAAATCTTCAAACGACATTTTTCTGTACGTATCAGCAACCCATTCATTTACATTTCCAGCCATGTTATACAAGCCAAAATCGTTGGGCATATAGCTTCTTACCGCAGCAGTAATATCAGCCTTATCATTTAGTCCACGAGCAACACCCATGTTATCACCTTCGCCTCTTTTAAAATTGGCCATAATAAGACCCTGAGTTTTCTTCGAAGCAGAACGCACCCCTAAGCCTGTCCATGGATAAATTTTCCCATCCTCTATGTTTTCATTTGAGGAATTACCTGACAGAGCAAGAGCAGCATATTCCCACTCTGCTTCAGATGGAAGACGGTAGTGTTCTTGTAATACGCCATCTTCCTTTCTAACCGGACGACGAGCGCTATTGCTTCCTTTATTTCCCGTAGCATTGGCGGCAGGATTTAAATTTGCAGGCATTCTCTTTCCATCAATACCCTCACCCTGGTATTGACCATTCAAATAAATATCTGTATTAAAAGGATCAGCAGTAGCTTTACCTCCCTTACCAGCAAGTGTTGCGAAATCAACCATTATACCTCTGGAACGTAAAATCTGCTCGTTAACCCTGTCTGTACGCCATTCAGCATACTCTCTGGCTTGATCCCAGCTGATTCCAATTACAGGATAATCCTGATAAGCCGGGTGTCTAAGGTAATTTTCTACATAAGGTTCATTATAGGAAAGGGGACGACGCCATACCAGAGTATCCGGAAGCGCATTATAATAATACTCGCGGTCATTCGGGAAATTCCGTTGAATCCAGTACAGATATTCACCCCAATTTACATTCGATACTTCAGTTTCATCCATATAAAAAGAGGGTACAGTTACTCTTCTTTTTATATTATCATATTCATAAGCAAGATCTTCCTGTAAGCTTCCGCCCATTACAAATGTTCCGCCTTCTATTGCAATTAAACCAGGACCAGGTGCCGGTTTAACATTTTTTGCAACAGTAAAACCGCCATTTTTGCTGTCATTATAAGCCCATCCCGTGTTTGAGGATGCGCTCTTGGTCTTACATGATGTAACTAAACCAACTGTTCCAATGAGAATTCCTGAGACAAAAAATATAGATAATCTTTTCATTTAATGTTTAAAACATTGAATTGTAAAAATAGCAAATTATCGAGTACTTAACAAAAATAGCTATGTAAAAGCCTTTTTTATATCTAATAAAAGCATGTATTAATATTAAAATTCATTAGACGTTGTTTAATATACCTACTTTTATACATGATATTTTGTTCCAGCCGAACTGTATTTATGTTTTCCTTTCTATTATTGGTTTGCTTAATTGAAAGCAAAGCACAGGTTGCAGGGTATACAGGAACGGTGCTAACGGAAAAAATTCAGACCGCAGTACCCTTTTTATTGATCAGTCCTGATGCCCGTTCCGGAGCTATGGGCGATGCAGGTGTTGCAACTTCACCAGATGTGAATTCTATCCACTGGAATCCCTCTAAAATAGCGTTTGCAGACCATAAATCGGCTATTTCTTTGTCTTATACCCCCTGGTTGCAGCAACTAGCTCCCGATATTTATATGGCTTATTTAAGCGGATATTATAAAACGGACAGTAGAAACACAATTGGCCTTTCCTTCAAATACTTTTCAATGGGTGAGATAGAATTGCGCGATGCCTCATCTGTCGCAACGGGGACCTACAACCCAAGCGATTTCTCCATTGATGGAACCTTTGCCAGATCCTTTGGTAACTCACTTTCTCTGGCTACCACTTTCCGGTTTATTTACTCAAAAATAGCCAGCGATGTTCTGGTGAATAGTCAGCAATCCAGTGCCGGAACTGCTTTTGCGGCCGATTTATCAGCCTATTATAAAAAGGAAATTCAACTTTCAGGGAAACCATCGGACCTCGCCTTTGGTATCAACCTTTCCAATATAGGGAATAAAATAAGTTATCTCAATGACGATAATAAGCAGTTTTTGCCCACTAATTTAAAAATTGGAAGCGCATTAACACTGCATCCTGATAAGCAAAATCAACTTACTGTGGCGCTGGACTTCAACAAACTTCTTGTCCCTACTCCTCCTCAAACGGATGCAGATGGAAATATCAGTACAGGAAGATCAACCGATAGATCGGTTCCATCAGGTATATTCGGATCTTTCTCTGATGCACCAGGTGGGTTTTCAGAGGAATTAAAGGAAATAAGTATAGGTGCTGGACTCGAGTATCTTTTCGATCAGAAGTTTGCATTGCGTACCGGTTATTATTACGAAAACCCCGATAAAGGGGAGAGGCGTTTTCTAACTATGGGAGCTGGTTTCAAATACAGTCAGTTAAATCTTGATTTCTCCTACCTGCTGGCAAGTATTCAACGAAGTCCGCTTGCCAATTCTTTACGTTTCTCCCTAATGTATGCCATTAAATAAAAAAAGCCTGTTTAAATAGAGCCCTCCATAATTTAAAAAAAGAATAACAACATGAAAATAAAAGTAGGATTTGGCTTTGATGTCCATGAATTAAAAGAAAATCATCCATTTATTGTTGGCGGAGTTCAGTTAGAACATCATTCCGGAGCATACGGACACTCTGATGCGGATGTATTGCTTCATGCTATTTGCGACGCATTATTAGGTGCAGCGAATCTTGGAGATATTGGTCAGCATTTTTCTAATCAGGATGACCGATGGAAAGGAATCAGCAGCATGTTACTGTTTAAAGAATGCGTTCGTCTTATTACAGAAAAGGGATGGCGAATTGGAAATATAGATGCCATGATCTGTCTGGAAGCCCCTAAAATCAACCCACTCGTGCCAGCAATGAAAAAAAACATAGCCGAAGCTGTTGGTATAAGCGAAGAGGATATCTCCATAAAAGCAACTACCAATGAAAAAATGGGATTTATTGGTCGGGAGGAAGGCGTAGTGGCCTATGCCGTTTGCCTTATCGAGAAAGTGGTAACCAGTTTAGTCCTTTAGTTTCACCTCAGAAAAGTCCGCTCCACACTTCCCACAGCCTGATGCACAGCCACTTTTAGCATGCAAACTTCTGTAAATAAGGCGGCCTATATAGGCTGCCGCTAATATAAATAACACCAAAACAAGTACTTCCTGGATGCCCATGTACAAAGGTATAATTTTATTACGTGCTGATTGTCATGTTATTTTAAAGTTCAAACACACTTTCTTACGATAAATATTGTACCTTTGCAAAAAATTTTTAGGGCATTTCATGCAGAATATCAGAAACATTGCAATCATTGCACACGTTGACCACGGTAAAACTACCCTTGTTGACAAAATTTTACACTCTTGTCAGTTATTCAGGGATAATGAAGAAACTGGTGAATTAATTCTGGACAGCAACGATCTTGAACGTGAGCGAGGAATTACTATTGTAGCTAAAAACGTATCCGTTAATTATAAGGGAGTTAAGATCAACATCATTGACACTCCTGGTCACGCCGATTTCGGTGGTGAAGTAGAACGGGTTCTTAAAATGGCTGATGGTGTAATCTTGCTTGTTGATGCATTTGAAGGAGCGATGCCTCAAACTCGTTTTGTTACTCAAAAAGCATTGGCATTAGGATTAAAACCTATTGTTGTTGTCAACAAAGTGGATAAAGAGAACTGTCGCCCGGAAGAAGTTTACGAATCTATTTTCGAACTTTTCTATAACCTGGATGCAACAGAAGATCAGTTAGACTTCCCTGTTATCTACGGTTCATCCAAACAAGGATGGATGAGTCATGACTGGAAAGAAAAAACAGAAGACATTTTTCCATTATTAGACTCTATCCTGGAGAACATTCCACCGGCACCCGTATCCGAAGGAACGCTACAAATGCAGATCACATCATTGGATTACTCCTCTTTTGTTGGTCGTATTGCAATTGGACGTGTTGCCAGAGGTGTGATTAAAGAAAATATGGCAGTTTCGTTGGTAAAACGTGACGGTACGATTCAAAAAACACGTATCAAGGAGCTTTATACATTCGAAGGATTAGGTAAAATCAAAGCGAAAGAAGTTAGCGCAGGTGATATCTGTGCAGTAGTTGGTATTGATGGTTTTGATATTGGTGATACAATCGCTGATATTGACAATCCGGAACAACTTGCTGTAATTCATATTGATGAGCCAACAATGAACATGTTGTTCACCATCAATAACTCACCATTCTTCGGTAAAGAAGGAAAGTTTGTTACTTCCCGTCACTTACGTGAACGCCTTTTCAAAGAAATGGAGAAAAATCTTGCCCTTAAGGTATTAGAAACAGAATCTCCTGATTCTTATCTGGTATACGGTAGAGGTATATTACATTTATCTGTATTGATCGAAACTATGCGTCGCGAAGGCTATGAGCTTCAGGTTGGTCAGCCACAGGTAATCCTGAAAGAAATTGATGGTAAAAAATGCGAACCGGTAGAAGTACTGATCGTTGACGTTCCCGGAGATGTTTCTGGAAAGGTAATTGAATTAGTAACTCAGCGTAAAGGTGAATTATTGATCATGGAACCTAAGGGAGATTTACAACATCTTGAATTTGATATTCCCGCTCGTGGTATTATTGGATTAAGAAACAACGTTTTAACTGCAACAGCAGGTGAGGCAACTATGGCACACCGATTAAAAGGCTATGAGCCTTGGAAAGGTACCATTCCTGGTCGCTCAAACGGAGTTTTAGTATCTATGGACAAGGGTATGACTACTGCTTATGCAATTGATAAATTGCAGGACAGAGGTCGTTTCTTTATCGATCCGGGAGTTGATGTTTATGAAGGTCAGATCTTAGGCGAGCATATCCGAGATAATGATTTGGTTATTAACCTGACTAAAGGAAAACAATTAACAAATATGCGTGCATCTGGTACAGATGATAACGCTCGTATTTCTCCTGCTATCAAGTTCTCTCTAGAAGAAGCAATGGAATATATTCAAAGTGATGAGTATATTGAAATTACTCCTAAGAGCATGCGTCTTCGTAAGATCTATTTGAACGAAGCCGAACGTAAGGTGAATGCAAAGAAATTTGTTTAAATAATAGGGTTAAACACAGCAGCCCTTTACGTATAAGGGTTCTGGATTTTAATCCATATCAAAAGGCTGAAGAATTGGATATAATCCTTTTTCTTCAGCCTTTTTTGTTTGTAGAATTTTTCGAATAAACCTTTCCTTATTATCTTTTGTATCGGACGAACATGCTTATCCATGCGTTATACCTTTTACTATTCATCTGCAACGATGCAGATCTAATTTTGTAACATAAGTCCTTTTATTTTTAACCGAAAAATTTAAAGTATAGGTATAATTTGAAAGGGAACTACTTCCGTTCTCATTCTCAAGTTGTCCACTAGCCGAGCGGAGAATGTGCGGAGAAGGTGCGGTTCAGGTGGGTATAATCTGCGCAATATTCAATACCCTGGTAGTACCAATTAAAGGGTTGAAATAACGAATAGTAAGGATTTAATAAAAATCCGACTTATAGATTAGAATAAAATGGATTTAAAATTGCTTTTTACTGAAAAGGTTCTACTTTTATTTCATGAACATGCTGGATAAACTAATATACAAGGTAACGTGCCGTTTAACTAGTTATAAAGGAAAAAAGGAGGCTTCAAACGTGCGCAATAATATTTTGACCTATTTTAGTGCCAATCCCCCCACCGATCCTGAATATCAGCAGGCAGTAGCTTATCTGAAGAATCATCAGCTAGGTGTGTTTTTAGGAACTTTCAGCGATAAATATAATTTTCATGATATTGAGGTTTTTAAAGACCCGTCAAACCATCTTTCTTTTGTCAATCATCAGGGTCATCGTTTGTACTTTAAAAGGTCATACAATATCACCACGATCAAAATGCTTTATAACGGATTGCTTAAAGAACAGGATCCCGATTCCCCTCACCGTTATACCAATGCGCAGTTTTTCCTTAAACAGGGAGACATTCTTTTCGATGTAGGATCAGCCGAAGGGATCTTCCCACTTTCTAATATTGATCTCCTTGGAAAGGTCATCCTCTTTGAACGCGATTCCGAATGGTCAGAAGCACTCCAGGCAACTTTTGCGCCATGGAAAGGCAAAGTGCAGATCATTTCCAGATTCGTTTCCGATAAAAACGATTCGGATAATATCAGCATTGATACCTTTATTGCAGAAAAATCAATAGTCCCCAATTTTGTTAAAATTGATGTAGAGGGGGTTGAAGATCAGGTATTGAAGGGAATGGAGCAGACCATACAACAATATCATCCTAAAATAGCGCTCTGTACGTATCATCAACAAGGGGATTTTAAACGATTCAGTGCCGAGCTTGCTGAAAAAGGATATAAAATTGAATCTACTAAAGGGTTAATGTATTTCTTGAGCAAGGATAAAGGCGAAACACCTCAACCTCCATTTTTTAGAAAAGGATTAATAAGAGCAACCCATTAAGTTTCTTAGTCGATCATGGTGTGACATTTTTAGTGCTGGTTACGGAAGTAAACCAGAGATATTAGTTATCCATTCCGATCACTTTTTTAACCTTTACAAGGGAACTATCGATCAAATTGTTAATATCCTGTGAAAACTTCGAATAATATACAGTGCCTCCAAATAATACAGTCACCAGTCCTGTTCGCATAATTCCATCAGCAATGAAGTTCGGTAAGGACGGAATGAAATGAACCAGATAATAAGTGACTACACCGGTAAGAAGTACCAAAGGTGTATTGTAATTGAAGGGCTGAAACTTAAATACAAAAAGGATAAACAGGTACCGGGCAAGGTTAAAAATGAAAAAGGTAAGCGCTGAAGCAATAGCTGCACCGGTTATTCCATAAAGAGGAATGAAGATCAGGTTTGCTCCTATGATAATTGCGATCAGCGCAAAGTTAAAAAAGGAATCATATTTGTAATACTTTGACGTAGAGAGAATCACACCGTTAACCCCTGTTGAAGCATCAATCAGGTATCCCAGACCTACAAAAAATATTACATACCTACCCGAAGCATATGCAGGTGGCAGTACATGGTAAATATTATCAATGTTCACCCAAATCAGCGTAAACAGAAATAGGGTGCTGATAATCTGACTAATACAGCTTTTACGATATACCGAAGCAATGCTTTCCATATTATTATCTTTCCATGCCTGGGCAATAACCGTATAGGCTATGCTATACAGCGAACGTGCCGGTAAATTGATAATAGTGGCGAAAGCAATAGCTAACGTGTAAATCCCAGTATCGGCCAAACCAAACGCCTTGTTGATCATGTATTTATCGACATTAATTATAATAAATGGAGAAGCACCTGTTAGTATTCCAAAAATAGACAACTGAATCAATTGCTTTCGGATGGCTGGAGTAAGGAACTTAATATGAATCTGAAAGGAAAGCTGATTTCGCTTATGTAAACGGTACATCAGGATCCCTGTAGGGATAATATTGGCAAGTAGCCATGCCCACATGAAGTCTTCAAAATCCAAAACCGAAAAGAGAAGCAATAACAATGCAATCAGCACAAATACGCGTTGTGTAAATTCCCTTAAGATTCGGCCTGTTGTGGTATCATACAACATCCTTATATACAACTCAAACACATTGAAAAATACAGTGAAAAAAGTTAAAGGGATCAAATACCAAAAATACTGGTCAAACAGGGCGTTTCCCGAAGTCTCCGGCTGTACAATCTGGTCTTTAAATAAAATCGCCAGCACCACGAAAAGGGCAAACCCAATTATAGAGATTAAACAGGCGAGTCCCAGATACCCATGATCATGTGTTTTCTCATCTCTAAAATAAGGAAAAATCCTTGCGGTAGCATTAAATCCAAGCACCGAAAACTGGGCGAAAAGTATAGGAAATGAACTTAGAAGGCCAATTAAGCCTACTTGTTCGGGAGTCAGTACATTCGGTTGTAATAAGTAAACGGAAAGAAATCCAATAAATACGCCCAGATAAGAGTAGAAGGTTCCTTTTATAGTTTGCTGCTGAATAATTCCCATCAGAAATTAAGGTGGTTTTTAGCTTGTAAAATCTTCTTATCTATCGTAAACTTGCAAGGATAAGATGTCAAAGATAACATATAATATTTGTGTGTTAATTGTTACCTATGGTGATAGGTGGTTATTATTAAAGCAAATTCTAAACCGTGTAATTAGCCTTGAGGAGGTTACTAGTATCATTGTTGTAGACAATGCTTCCGCTTATAGCGTTGATGCTCACTGTAGGGAATTGCAGGACCATCGGATTCATGTAATTACCAATGCAGATAATAAAGGCTCTGCAGGAGGTTATAAAGTCGGAATGGAATGCTTCATCAACCAAACTGACGCTGATTTTCTCTGGCTTCTGGACGATGATAACCTTCCCCATACAGAGGCGCTACAGCAACTCCTTAGTGCCTGGGAAAATAACAGCAATATCTTAAAGCAAGATCAGCAAGCCTTATTTTCTTTACGGCTTGACCGCAAACAGCATCTCAATATTGCCCGGGGTGAGAATGCAAATCGTTATTACAGGGTTCCCAATAGTTTTATGGGCTTCAATGTTTTTCAAATTCCCGTTAACCAATACTATAAGTTCCGCGATAAGTTTCGCAAAAACAGACCCTTAAAAGCACTTGCCGTAATGCCCTATGTTCCCTATGGTGGTTTGTTTTTACACCGGCAGCTGATGCAAAAGATCGGGTACCCCGATGAACGCTTTTTCTTATATGCCGATGATTCTGAATATACTTACCGGATTACACAGGCTGGAGGAGCTATATGGCTTGTTTCCAGTAGCCAGATCGAGGATATTGACCGCTCTTACGGTGTGACGTACGTAACAAAGCCATGGCGCTCCATCTTTTTGGATCAATGGAGCTTCCGCAGTTATTACCAGGTACGCAACAGTATTTTCTTTAATTCCAACACTGCTGTTACAAACCCCCTTATATATCAACTGAATAAATCTTTATACTTGTTTGGCCAACGGATCATCAGTATCTTAACTGCCAAACAGAAAAATTACACTAAATTTTTAAAAGCGGTCCATGACGGATTAGCAGGTAATTTAGGACTCGTCAATACAGAAGAGTTATAATTTAAAATCAGATCTATGCAAAATTTTGCTCCTATCGCACTTTTCGTTTATAACCGTCCTGACCATGCTCGCCGGACCATTAACTTTCTGCAGAAGAATTTTCTGGCTGATGAATCCCGTTTATTTATATTTTCCGATGGAGCCAGAGCTGGTGACGAAGAAAATGTAAAAGCTGTTAGAGACCTCATTAAAAGTGTAGATGGTTTTAAATCTGTTGAAGTGATCAACAGGGATAAGAATTTTGGATTAGCAAATTCCGTTATTGATGGTGTGACCCGATTAACCCACCAATATGGGAAGGTAATCGTTTTTGAAGATGATGTCATCACTTCTCCGTTTACGCTTCAGTATTTCAATGAAGGATTAACAAAATACCAGGGCGTAGAGCAGGTGATGCATATCACCGCTTTCATGTATCCCCTGAAAGCGAATAATCTTCCCGAAACCTTTTTACTACGCATAGCGAGTAGTCAGGCATGGGCAACATGGGATAGAGCATGGAAGAAATTTGAACCCAATATAGACACCATTATCTCTAAGTTCGATACCAGTTCAAAATACCAGTTTCAATTAGAAGGATCAATGAACTTCTGGAAACACGTGATGGAGTTCAAACATGGAAGGAATAATTCATGGGCCATCAGATGGTACTCTTCCGTATTCCTCAACAAGGGACTTTCTTTAAATCCGGCCATATCGCTTATAGAAAATATAGGGCATGACGGTACAGGAGTACATTCCGGCGTAAGCACCATTTATGCAGGAGAGATGAATAATTTCAGGATTTCTAAATTTCCTGATGTAATTAAGGAAAATGAAACCGCCTACAGGGCAGTGAAAGATTTCCTGAAGCATCGCAAAGGAACCTATCTTCAACGCGGAATCCGGTATTTAAATCATGTAATCACCAAGTGGAAAATTAATGCCCATAATAAATAAAAAGCGATTGAAAGTTATACATCTCAATACCTATGATGGCAACGGAGGGGCAGGAAGGGCGGTATTACGCCTCAATCAGGGGTTAAAGCTACTTGGTATCGATTCGCAGGTTATCTGTCTTTACCAGTTTAATCCGCAATCCGGTGTAACGGCCATTTCGAATACATTAGTAGGCCGCATCCAGGCAGTGTGTAATATTCTTGCAGAGCGCTTTTTGATTAAGCCCTTTTTAAAGGGAAAGCAAATTCCCTACTCCCTGCAGCGTTTCGGTATTTCACCCTTAACGATAAAGGTCCTTCAGGATGCTGATGTCATTCATATCCATTGGATCAATCATGGCTTTTTATCCCCATCGAAGATGGCTGAGCTGGCTCAACTGAATAAGAAGATTTTCTGGACCCTTCACGATAGTAATCCCATAACCGGTGGTTGTCACGTGCGTTACGGATGTACTAATTTTAAGCAGGAATGTGGAGAATGTCCCGCATTAAAATCCCCATCGGCAAACGATCTTTCGCACCGTACCTGGCTTGCGAAAAGTAAAGCTTATCGGAAATTCGATTTTACATTTATTGCCCCTAGTGTTTGGATGGGACAATGTGCTCTTGATGCCTCACTTTCTGCGAATAAGCAGGTACGGGTCATCTCCAATGCATTGGAAACCGATATTTTCAGGCCTTTAAATAAAGCGGAATGTCGCGCTGAATTTGATATAGATCCACAGGCACAAGTGATTCTTGCAGGATATATGCCATCCGAATCGGATCGTCATAAAGGACTTCCGGAGCTTAAAGAAGCAATTACTCATTTATTGGCGCATCCAGGGGTGGACAAAGGCAGGATGATCCTTTTATTTTATGGCAGTAATGCCGAAGGTGATTCTCTTGATATCCCTATTGCCCATCGTTTTATGGGTAAAATAAGTAGCGATTTAGTATTAGTCAAGTTGTATAGTCTTGCCGATGTATTCGTTTTCCCTTCATTGGAAGAAAGTATGGGTTATACCGCCCTGGAGAGTTTAGCTTGTGGAACCCCTGTTGTCGCATTCCGCACATCGGGTGTAACCGATATTGTGCAACATGGCATTAACGGCTACCTTGCCTCGCTAAAGGATACAAAAGATTTAGCGAATGGAATTTATACGATCCTGAATAATCCTGATTATGCCGGTCTTTCTGCAGCTGCAAGAAAGTGTGCATCAGAAAATTTCAATCTGGAAACTATAGCGCAAAAACATTTAGATCTTTACCATGAATAATCAGGATCATCAACCCGTTCTAAGTGTCATTACCGTCGTGTATAACAACGTAAAGGCTATTGAACGCACTATTCTTTCTATCATCAACCAAACGTATCCTGCTATTGAGTACATTATCATAGATGGCAATTCAACGGATGGTACCATGGAGGTCATTGCGAAATACCAGTCTAAAATTACCAAACTCGTTAGTGGAAAAGATGCAGGAATCTACGATGCGATGAATAAAGGACTGGCGCTGGCCACGGGTGATTATGTTTTATTTATGAATTCCGGGGATGAGCTTTATGCTCCTGATACCGTAGAGCAGGTATTTGCCTCTGCAGAGAATGCGGATATCTATTATGGAGAAACGGAAATGTATAATGAGCAATGGGAAAGTCTGGGACGCAGAAGACATGAGGCACCTACTACTTTTACGCACGACAGCTTTCGCTATGGCATGAGCATCTCGCACCAGGCCATTTATATCCGAAGATCTTTAATCTCTCCCTACGACCTGCAATACCAGCTCAGTGCCGATATTGACTGGATCCTCAATGCTGTACAGAAAGCAAAGAAGATCAGTAATACCAATCGTTATGTTGCCAAATATTTGGTAGGAGGGATGTCGAAAGCTAAACACCGCCAAAGTCTGCAGGAACGTTTTAAAATCTTCACTAAACATTATGGTTTAATCCCCAACCTGATTAATCACGTGGTCATTGCCGCAAAGCTGATCAGTTATTACCTGAAACATAGAAAGACAAACGATTAAGGGATTTGTAAACAATCTTAAACTCAATTTTTAGTTAAGATTGCCTTATAGATAATATCCTGAATTCGTCCGCGAATGTTTAAAGTCTGCAACTTATTTCCAATCACTTCCGGATATACCCGGTTAGAAAGAAAGATATAGATCAGGTTATATTTCGGATCAACCCAAATGCAGGTGCCCGTATAGCCAGTATGTCCAAAAGTCTGATCAGAAGCCAATGCAGAAGGATAATGCAGTGTAGTATCCGGATCCCAGCGGTCAAAACCCAACCCCCTTCTGCTTACAGTGGATTGTCGCGAAGTAAACAGATTGATAGTAGCGGGTTCAAAATAGCTGCGGCCACCGTAAGTTCCCTTGTTCAATACCATCTGAAATAAAATGGCCAGATCATTTGCGTTGGCAAATAAACCGGCATGTCCACTTACCCCACCTGCCATTGCTGCTCCCGGATCATGAACAAAGCCTTGCAAAAGCATATTCCTGAACCAGCTGTCTTTCTCCGTAGTAGGAACGATACGGTTTTTAGGGAAACGGTTCCTTGGTAAAAAGCCTGTAGCCTGTAAGCCCAGAGGATTGTAAAACTCCTTTAAGGTATACGCATTTAGCTTTTCATGGGTAGCTTTTTCAATAATTTCACGCATGAAATACATGCTCAGGTCGCTGTATACATATTTGCCCCTTGTTACTACTTTAGAGTTTAGCATCTCCGGCCACATCACCTCATCAAAGTAATTCCCCCTGATGAAATAGCCATCAGCCACTTTAATACTATAGAATGACGATGAATCCTTGCTCGTGTCTGAAGGTTTTAAATGCTCATAAAAGGGAATAAAAGGAGTAAATCCAGCCTGATGCAGCATTACTTCTCTAACCGCAATATTTTTTTTATCAGGAATGCTACGGGTTAAGGCAATGTACTTGCTGATAGGGGAGTCTAATTGAATGCGCTTTTGCTCATATAGCCGCATCACAGCCATTGTTGTAGCCGATATTTTGGTTACAGAAGCCAGATCGAAGATGTCATTTTGTTTCATGACTTCATTTCCATCATAGGTATGCTTTCCGTATGCCTGGTGAAATACCACTTTACCATCTTTTACGACCAATACCACGGCTCCCGGCATAGCACGCGCTTTAATGCCTTCTTCAACTACGGCATCAATAGATCTTAGGGCCTGGCTATTGATGCCTGCATCTTCCGGTAATGTATATTGGAGCCTGATTTTACTGATTGAAGTACCAGCACCTTTTTTATAACCGGGACTAAAAGTTTCCTGTAATCTGTTGGATGTGCTCCTGCCGCCAAAAATTAATTGCGCGGCTACAGATGCTCCAGACTGAGTATCCGATTTGTACCAAAGCACAGGTGTGGTCAATGTATTCAGTCTGGCCAGACTCTTTCCGCGGCCGGTAAACACAACCACTGCTTTGCCTGTCTTGCTTTTTTCCTGAATCAAATTAATCAGATCTGCGCTGACTGGTGTTTGATCTGAGAGTGCAAAGATGATGAAGTTATAGAGTTTTAGTCTGTCATTCAGCGCATTGTATCCATTGGTGCCTTTAATCGTATCGGTATTAAAAGCATCAGCGGCATAGTATTTATTAACCATACTATCCAGCAAAGCAGCGTTTTTAAAATGGATATGAACGGTTGCAATTTTAAGATCCTGTAAGGATACTAACGGCAGGAGCTGACTGCCGTTAGTTAAAACTACAATCTCTCTGGCTGCTGTCTGCTCTTCCTGAAGCAATTTTAAAGGAGCATTTTGCGCCCAGATTACAGATACAGCGGACAATAATATTAAAACCAAAACGATAGCCTTCTTCATCAATAAATTTATAAATTTAAACCCTTCAGTTTTAGATAGCAGGGTCAGCAGGTGTATTTGAATTATTCAGGCGTTCCTGATCCGGATAAGGATAAAAGACGCGGTTACTTTCTGTATTATTTGTCGGAGGAGTCGGGCGTCCAAATCTGCGTGTATCTTCCCACTTTAACCCGCTTAAATACAATTCAGCACACCGTTGTTTATATACTTCTAATAATAGGGCATCTTTCGAAATGGCACCACTATATGCAGGTAACCCAGCGTTTACTCCAAATGGATCGCCAGCAGTTTGTGTCCTTACTTCATTAATCAGCGTTAAAGCATCAGCAAGTAAACCATTGTTTCTTAAGATTGCCTCTGCTTTGATCAGCTTAATTTCGTCAGTTAAATACACGGGGATAGGGGATGTTTGTGCCGAAAAACCAGACAGAGTAGCTACCACATCTGTGTTTACAGTAGCTGTTGGTGTAGTCAGATAGAATCCTAGACGCTGATCGGCAGCTTCAAATAGATCAGCACTTAAACCGAAATTAGCACGGGGTCGGTATGATTTAGTTACCCCAAAAACGGTGTATAGCGGATTGATCGTTAGTGTATTATAAACAAACTGCGATTTTTTAGTCAGATCAACCAGATTGGCTTGAGTTAATGCATCCTGATAACGACCGGCCATTAGGTTATAACGCGCCAGCATTGCATATAGCGTGTTTTTTAAATCAAAATCAGCACCGGTTACAGTAGATGTAAAAGTAGCTGATGGAGGTGTAGTGTTTACCTCGTTCAGGCCCTGATTAAGCAACCGGAGTACTTCCGTCATTACCTCAGCACGGCCTACAAATGTTACTTTATCCGTAGTGCTGGTATTTAAATTCACCTGCTCAAAAGCACTGGCCAGTTCAGCAAGCGCCATCGCTTTAAAAAGATAAGCCTGTGCCATGATTCCACTTAACATCGTGCTCTCCAGCGTAGTTATTTGTGGGGCATTGTTGATAATGCTTTCGCTCATTTGCATGATGCGCTGCATGTTAGACCAGTAGCTTAACGTAGCCGCGTTGTTTGTGGAGATTGTTGATCCGCCGGCTTCCAGCTCAATAGTGGTGAGGCCCGTAGAAACGCCTTTAATTTCACGGGAAGTAACAGAAGGATAAACCAAATTGGAGGTCAATCCTGATGTGGAATAAAACTGGCGTTCACCAATACTCAGGGCAATGATCCCTTCACGGGTAGTTGTCGCATCTGCATCAGTAGCTGCATTCGGATTCACCTGATCAAGCTCGCAGGAGGAGAGAACCGATAATAAACCTGCAATAAGCAGGGATGAAGTATATCTATAACTGTTTTTCATGATTGTCTTTTGAATAATGTTTAGAAGCTTAGATTAAGAGCCAGAGCTATTGTTCTTGGTATAGGTACCTCAACAAAGTCAAATCCACGTACTGCATTGCTTTGACCTGCAGCATTTGTTTCCGGATCAAAACCACTGTAATTGTCAAAAGAGAACAGGTTTCTGCCAGAAAGGGTTACCCGCATGTTATTGCCTTTCAAAAACTGAGGTTTCATCGCATAGGAAACAGATACTTCGCGTATTTTTAGAAAAGAGCCATCCTCAATCCAGTTTTCAAAAATTGGAAATAGCGCAGCAGATGTGCCTTTCGGGACTTCACCCTTTAACTCAGCCTCGTAACCTTTTAATCCTCCATATAAATCACGGTCACCAACCCTCTTCGTAAAGTTGAAGATATCGCCTCCCACAGAAGCATCAAGTTGTGCCCTGAATGACCAGTTATTGCCAACGGACACTTCATTAATAAACGATCCTGTCCATTTAGGATTAGGATCGCCAATAACCTTTAACAAAGTAGCACCGGTAGGTTGTCCAGCAGAAGTACGTCCTACTCGTTCAACCTGTGGTAATCCTCCTGTCGTTAGTAATAAGGAACCATCTGCATTGCGGGCAAAACTAGCACCATAAAACGTACCCAATGCATAACCATTTACAGCAGCTACCGCTCCAAAACCATTGGAAAATGTGACTAAGCCACCTGGTATATCAAATACTTTGTTTTTGTTGATGGAGAAGTTGACAATAGAGGTCCATTGTAGATTTTTACTTTTAACCGGTACACCTCTTAATAATACTTCCAGACCTTTATTGGTCATGTTGCCAATATTTTGGAACTGGCTTATGAACCCTGAACTTAAAGACAGGTTAGCTTGCAACAACAAGTCTTCCACATCTTTCTGGTAGTAAGAAAACTCAAGACCTAAACGGTCATTCAGGAAACTGGCGTCTATTCCCACCTCTTTTTCGATCTGTCGTTCCGGCTTAATATTTGCGTTACCTAATAAACCAGGAGAGGCGATACCCGGTAAACCACCAACGGATACAGTGGAGTAGCTGGTGATTCGATCATAAGGCCCGATAGCAGTCAGGTTACCCGACTGGCCATAAGAAGCCCTTAACTTTAAACTAGGAATTACGGTAGCTAACGAAGAGTTTTTCCAAAAACCTTCTTCAGAAAGAATATAGGCTACACTGGCCTTAGGATAGTATTGCCATCGCTCATTAGATCCAAAAACAGAAGCTGCGTCATTTCTAATGGCACCGGTAAGGAACAATTTATCTTTAAAACCTAAGGTCTCCTGCAAATAAAAACCTAAGATGTTCAATACGGAACGGTTTTCAACGGAGAGAATAGTTGCGCCGTTGGAGGCTACCTGACTCACAGGACCTAATTGAGTAGCCGTTATGGAAGAACTATTTACATGTTCAGTTTGTGCGGTAGCGCCGAAACCTGTTGACGACTCAATAGAAGAACCTATTTTTGTTTTATAGGCTACGTTTAAATCATTGTTCAACAGCAGTGCGATCCGATCCGCACGGCGTGAATAACCCTGGTTATAGGATGGTGTTGTATTTCCAACCGGAATAAAACCTGTACCCAGCTGAGTGGAGTTGTCATAGCCTAAAATGTAGTTTACAGACAAACCTTTAGCAGGAGTTGTCGTTAATTGCAGATTGCCAATCACCCTGCTTGTTTTTTGAGAAAAGTCAAAACGATTAACTGCCTCAAGTGGATTAGTACGACTTAATATAGCGATAGGCGCCGTAGAAGGATAGATTCCAGTAACCGGATCAGGCTGCGGATTAATAAAGTTATTGCTAAAAATGAAGCCGGTCAGTGCACCATAAGCCTCATTAATTCCACCATTGGGAATTTCCTTACTGCCGCTAAGCGAGTAATTGAAATTAAATGTTGCTTTTAACCATTTATTTAATGTTTGATCTACCCTGATTCTCCCACCCCCTCTCTTAAAATCAGAGCCGTTTACAATACCCTGATTTCCTAAAAAAGAACCGCTCATAAAATATTGGGTGTTCTCTGTGCCTCCGGATACCGAGATATTGTTTTCTGTTCCAATGGCTCCTCTGAAAATATCAGACTGGTAATCATACCGTTCTACTGCAGTTTGCGATAAATCAGTAACCGTCGTATTCGTAAAGCGGAAAGGGTATTCATTGTATTCTAACTTTTTACGAAGCGAATTCGATCTGAACTGTGTAGAAAAGTTAACAACCGGTTTTCCAGCCTTACCTCTTTTAGTAAACAGTTGTACTACACCATTGCTCGCTCTGGAGCCGTAGATTGCTGCCGCTGCTGCACCTTTAATAATTTCAATATGGTCAATATCTGCCGGATTAATGTCCACCATACGATTCTGACTATATCCTCCAAGGTCAAGCAGCTGATCCGAGCTATTGTTGACAATTACACCATCTACAATGTACAATGGATCACTGGAACCAACTACTGTGCTGATTCCGCGCAAGCGAACACTGATTCCGCCGGCAGGGTTCCCTGAGTTCTGACTGATTTGTGCACCAGCAATTTTACCCGACATGGCCTGATCTACCGATGTTGCCGTACTATTCTGGATGTCTCTGGCTGACACCGTGGAAATTGCATTACCCAGTTGCCTTTTGCTCGTTGCAACGGCTGTACCTGTTACCACT
>NZ_AQPN01000126.1 GCF_000403135.1 Arcticibacter svalbardensis MN12-7 | reverse complement strand
TTAAGTATTTTAACTATATCGATTAGATTATTTCTTAATAAAATACATTTGCAAGTTGGTAATTTATTTCTATTAATTATTCATGTAATATATGTCGCCTTTGTAATTATAGCAATTTTCGAAATAAATGGATCTAAGCGAATAAATTCTAGTGAAAAAATGATGTGGACTGTTGGATTTATCTTTTTTGGCTCCATAACTGGTTGATTCAGCTGGCCAACGTAAGATATTATTTTAAATTTATGCCCATGTGATGTGATTAGTGAGGTTTTCCACTTTTTAATTACCTTTACAGGCTTACCAAAGTATTAGTTTCGGGAGCAGCATACCCGTTGAGAGTGGTGAATTAAAATTTCTACGCTTTGAAAGTATATGAATATTTATAATGCTTTTGGAAGTAATGATAAAAAAACCAATCTTCAACTTTTAATTAAAACCAGTTAAACCATTGTTTGGTTTAATTCAAAACGATATCGTTCTAACAAGCGTTAAAGAATATTTGATAAAAAAATGAATTCTAAAACTGATGCACAGCACAATCAGCCTGGCGCCCCAAAAGATGAGGTGTTTCGCGATGAAATCAATCAGATCTCTGATTTTAAATTTGGTACCAAAGTAGTCAACGTATTCGACGACATGGTTAGCCGCTCTGTCCCCTTCTACGGAGAAATGCAACGTATGATTTCTGAGATTGCTGCTGATCATGCTCAAACGGGAACATCGGTATATGACCTAGGCTGCTCCACTGGAACTACCATGATTGGTATGAATACCTCTGTTGCGCAAGATATTAAATTTGTGGGAATAGATGACGCAGCGGAAATGCTGAAGAAATGTGATGAGAAGCTTCAGGAAGCAGGATTTACACGCCCTTATGAATTAGTTGAAGCTGACATTCAAAGCGGCTTTAAAGTGGAGAATGCATCGGTTGTGGTATTATGCCTTACACTTCAGTTTATTCGTCCTATTTGTAGGGAGAAGGTACTCCGGACTATCGTAGATGGACTGGTTCCTGGTGGTGTATTAATTTTGGTAGAAAAAATCCTTACTGAGCAAAGTGTATTTAATCGTAATTTTATAAAGTATTACTATGATTATAAAAGGAGAAATCATTATAGTGAAATGGAGATTTCGCAGAAACGCGAAGCTTTAGAGAACGTTTTAATTCCCTATAAATCAAGTGAAGATATATTAATGCTTCATGATTCCGGATTTTCACAAACGGAAGTATTTTTCAAATGGTATAATTTCACAGGTATAATTGCTATTAAAAACTAATGATGATCTCTATTGGTAACTTTTTTTTTAAGTACAGAAACTATTTATTTATCTTTTTATACCTCGCTCTTTTTATTCCATCACCTGATATTTTTACATCGGAAGTTTTTGGCCCGAACTATTATATTTTGCCAGTTGTATTGGGATTATTCATCACAATTAGTGGACAATTAATCAGGGGTTTAACTATTGGATTAGCCTATATTGTTAGAGGCGGCTTAAATAAAAAAGTATATGCGGACAAGTTAGTAACAGAAGGAATCTTTAACCATTGCCGGAATCCGTTATATGTTGGAAACATATTGATGCTTTTTGGTGTTGGGATTTTATCAAACTCTATTTTATTTGTGGGCATTTTGATGCCTATTTTTCTTTTTATTTATCAGGCAATTGTATTGGCGGAAGAAAATTTTCTGCGTAATAAATTCGGAGCTGATTTTAATAACTATTGTAGCAGAGTAAACCGCTGGTGGTTAAGCCTGAAAGGAATTGGCTCAACATTCTCTAGCATGCGTTTTAACGCAAAAAGATGGATTTTAAAAGAATATAATACACAATTTGTGTGGCTGGTAGGGATTACCCTTATTCTATTAATTAATTATCCGCAAATTACAAGTGGTGATACTGATTTCAGAAATGTGCTGATAGCAGCATTCCTTATAGGATTGACCTTGCTATATATTTTCGTTAGGTACATGAAAAAGTCTGGAAAGATGGTGGATTAAACATAATTATTTGTTTATATCGCAAAGCCATATATATTTGAAATAAACTAACCAATTATTCATATGGACCTTTTGTACACTAACTTAATTTACCTTATTCCCTTTATGGGAGTTATTGGAATCATTTTCATGGTCCTCAAATCTCAATGGGTGATCAAACAAGATGCTGGCGATGAAAACATGCAACAACTTGCTGGTTATATAGCAGATGGAGCCATGGCATTTCTAAAAGCGGAATGGAAGATTCTAAGCTATTTCGCAGCGATCACAGGGGCACTTCTCTTTTGGTCAGGTACCTTAATAGAAACCTCGAGTTGGGTAATTTCAATATCTTTTCTCATTGGCGCGTTTACTTCGGCATTAGCAGGATATATCGGAATGAGAATAGCAACCAAAGCGAATGTACGCACTACTCAAGCTGCTAAAACGAGCTTATCAAAGGCTTTTAAAGTTGCTTTTACAGGTGGTAGCGTAATGGGCCTGGGTGTAGCCGGTCTGGCCGTACTTGGTTTAGGTTCCTTATTCATCGTTTTCTATCATATGTATGTGGTTCAAACCGGATCTTCAGTAAATGGGAAAGGGATGGAAAAAGCGCTTGAAGTGCTGGCCGGATTTTCCCTTGGAGCTGAATCTATTGCGCTATTTGCAAGGGTAGGTGGAGGTATTTATACTAAGGCGGCTGACGTAGGTGCGGATTTGGTTGGAAAGGTGGAAGCTGGCATTCCCGAAGATGATGTTCGGAACCCGGCTACCATAGCTGATAATGTGGGGGATAATGTGGGGGATGTTGCCGGAATGGGCGCGGATTTGTTTGGTTCCTATGTGGCTACTATTCTTGCGACAATGGTTCTTGGTCGTGAGATTGTTTCTCAGGACAACTTCGGAGGCATTGCTCCTATTCTTTTGCCGATGCTTATTGCTGGACTAGGTTTATTGTTTTCGATAGCATCAACCTACATAGTAAGTATTAAAAAAGACACCGATAGTGTGCTTACTGCTTTGAATTTGGGTAACTGGACGTCAATTATATTAACTGCTTTTGCGTCTTACCTGGCTGTACAATGGTTATTGCCCGATACTATGATTATAAGGGGCTTTTCTTTTAGTAAAGATGATGTATTTTATGCTATTCTGGTTGGTCTTGTTGTAGGAACATTGATGAGTATGATTACTGAATATTATACGGCAATGAATAAAAGACCGGTACGGTCTATCGTGAATCAATCGTCTACAGGTCATGCGACAAATATTATAGGAGGGATTTCGGTTGGTATGGAGTCCACTCTTCTTCCTGTACTTGTTTTAGCAATGGGTATTTACGGATCTCATTACTTTGCGGGTTTGTATGGAGTGGCCATTGCTGCTGCAGGAATGATGGCAACAACGGCTATGCAGCTTGCAATTGATGCCTTTGGGCCGATTGCTGATAACGCTGGTGGAATTGCTGAAATGAGTAAACTTCCTCATGAAGTGCGGGAAAGAACAGACACACTGGATGCTGTAGGCAACACGACTGCTGCTACAGGAAAAGGTTTTGCTATTGCATCTGCTGCTTTGACTTCATTGGCATTGTTTGCAGCTTTCGTGGGGATTGCTGGGATAAATTCAATTGATATTTACAAGGCGAATGTACTTGCCGGATTGTTTGTTGGAGGGATGATTCCTTATATCTTTTCTTCGTTGGCAATTGCTGCTGTTGGTCGTGCGGCAATGGATATGGTTCAGGAAGTAAGACGCCAGTTCAGAGAAATTCCTGGTATTATGGAATATAAGGCACGTCCTGAATATGAAAAGTGTATTGCTATTTCTACCAAAGCATCAATTAGAGAGATGATGTTACCGGGTGCTATTGCATTAATCGTTCCTGTACTAGTAGGATTTACAATGGGTCCGGAAGTTTTGGGTGGTGTGTTAGCGGGTGTTACCGTGTCAGGTGTCCTTTTAGGCATGTTTCAATCAAACGCTGGGGGCGCATGGGATAACGCAAAGAAGTCTTTTGAAAAAGGAGCCATTATCAATGAGGAAACATTTTATAAAAACTCTGATCCTCATAAGGCTTCTGTAACAGGTGATACTGTTGGTGATCCATTTAAAGATACTTCAGGTCCTTCGATGAATATATTGATCAAATTGATGTCCATCGTATCGTTGATTATTGCACCTCATATTGCTGTAGGACCTCCCTACCATGCGGCAACCTCCATTGAAAAGAATCACACCATCAATAGGATAATTGATAAAAATTCATCCAACACAGAGGTTTATAATGCTGCTCCGGTTGTGAGAAAATAGACCACAATATTTAAACTCTTTTAGTTATAAATTCATTTTAGACACCATAATCGTACCTGTATCTAAAATAAACTTAATTTCCCTGTTTAAACTTAATATCTTTGTGCGCATTTTATATGCCCACAATAAATATGAATGAATACTTTAAATTTGATCATAAACAGATTCTTTCTGTTTCCATGATCTTGTTTGCGATAATAGATATTATTGGTTCTGTACCTGTTGTAATTGAGTTAAGGAAAAAAGCTGGTCATATACAATCAGAAAAAGCGACCATAGTGTCCACAATTCTAATGATACTATTTCTTTTTCTTGGGACAGAACTCCTTAAGCTCATCGGTTTGGATGTCGCTTCATTTGCTATAGCAGGCTCTTTTGTCATCTTTGTTATCGCTATGGAAATGATATTGGGGATTACTTTTTTTAAAGAGGACTTACCTGAAACCATATCTATAGTACCTCTGGCATTCCCCCTGATTGCTGGTGCTGGAACGATGACTACCTTGCTTTCGCTGAAATCTGAATATGACACTCAGAATATTCTTGTAGGTATTTTAATCAACATGATATTTGTATATGTAGTATTGAAAAATGTGTTCTGGCTGGAACGTTTGTTAGGAAAATCTGGTTTAAGTGTATTAAGAAAAGCATTCGGTATCATTCTTTTGGCTATCGCAATCAAGCTTTTCAAGAATAATACCGGCCTTTAGTTTATCGAATTAATCGCGCTACAAACATGCTATCTGCTTTACGCTCATAGCCTTTTATTACTTCCAGTTTTTCTAATTTCAAATCGTAGGTTTTAACCAGGTACTCCACATTCGCTTCATTTTCTTCTTTGAAAACAGAGCATGTGATATAAATTAAGGGTTTACCCGGCTTTAGGAATTTAATGAGATTACCAGCTATGGAGCGTTGTAGGCCTTGAAAAGTTAAAATTTGCTGGGAATTAAACTGACTTATTAATTCAGGACTTCTTCCCCATGTTCCTGATCCGGTACAAGGAGCATCCAGAATAATACCATCAAACATATAGCTATTCAGATATAAGGTAGGATCCTTTGTGAGGTCAATAATCTTTTTCTGATAGTCTTTCACTCCGGCACGCTTAAATCGTTCATCCAGATTGAAAAGGATATTCTCCCTGACATCAGTTACAAGTAGTTTAATATTCTTTTGTTGATGGAAGAGATTCAGCGATTTGCCACCAGAAGCAGCACAACTATCCCACCAATAATCATATTGATGAGGCTCAAAGAAAGTACTTGCGTGTTGAGAAGAAAGGTCCTGAACTTCAAATAAACCTGTTCCTTTTGCAATTTCAGGGAACAGCATGTCTAATTTAACCCCATTCGGCAGAGCAAGTGTAGATTCAGAAATTTCTCGATACTTAATCTCAGCTAGATCAAGCGTTTTTTTAACACGAGATTCCTTTCCCGGATGAATCCTGATAAACAAGTCAGGTTGTACAAATAAAGAGGTTAGAAAAGCTCTTTTGTCGATACCTGCAGAAAAATGATCGGTAAATGGATATACGTCATCAAGTACAAAACCGAAATCTGCCTGTTCAAGATGAGCAATGCGACCTGCAAGCGGCTGATCGGCATGAGCAAATAGTTCAGGATTTAAATGTGCTAAAAAGAGGCTTGAATTTCCTTCGCATAAAAATTCAGCCAATACCATCCGTTCCCCTTCTGGTAAATTAGAACAAGCCCTACCTAAGCGAAAGAAATTATAGAGTAGGCGACTAGCTGTACGCCTGTCGCCTGATCCCATTTGTTTATTTTCACGAAAATAGCCTGGAAGAAACCTCGCCAATTGCATGCTTTTAGGGTATGCATAAAGGATTCTAAGAAAGGTTTTGAGCTGATTGTCGTATTTGTTTGTAGTCATGGTTATTCCCATTCAATAGTTGCTGGTGGTTTTGATGAAATATCATAGACCACCCTATTGATACCTTTAACATTATTTATAATTTCATTGGATATTTTACCAAGAATCTCATAAGGGATATGACTCCAATCGGCTGTCATACCATCCATAGAGCCTACAGCTCGCAAACAGATGACATGTTCATAGGTACGCTCATCTCCCATAACCCCTACCGATTGAACAGGTAAGAAAATTGCACCTGCCTGCCAAACCTTATCATACCAGCCGGTACTTTTCAGGATATTGATATAAATAGCATCTGCTTCTTGTAAGATAGCGATCCTTTCAGGAGTAATTTCTCCTATAATACGAATTGCTAATCCTGGTCCTGGAAAAGGATGGCGACCTAAAAGCGCAGGATCTAATCCAAGTGCTTTACCTACACGTCTTACTTCGTCCTTAAATAAAGTATTAAGAGGTTCAACCACTTTTAGCTTCATAAAGTCTGGAAGTCCACCTACATTATGATGTGATTTTATGGTTGCAGAAGGACCGTTTACGGATAAGGATTCGATAACATCAGGATAAATTGTACCTTGACCTAACCACTTAACATCTTGTACTTCATGAGCTGCCTGGTCAAAAACCTCAATAAAAGCTTTACCAATAATCTTACGCTTTTTCTCGGGATCTTTCACTCCTGTAAGCTGTCCTACAAAAAGTTCTCTTGCATTGATACCACGTACATTCAGCCCCATGTGCTGATAAGAGTCGAGTACTTGCTCAAACTCGTTCTTACGTAAGAGTCCATTATCAACAAATATACAGTGGAGGTTTGCGCCAATAGCTTTGTGTAGAAGTACTGCTGCAACGGATGAATCTACACCTCCTGACAATCCCAGGATAACTTTATCGTTTCCTAATTTAGTTTTTAAATCTTGAATAGTAGTATCAATAAACGATTCGGAATTCCAATCCTGAGTGCAATGGCAAATGCCGATTAAGAAGTTTTCCAATAGTTGTTTACCATCTGTACTATGCGTTACTTCTGGGTGAAACTGAATACCATAGGTTTGGGAGCCTTTGATTTGAAATGCGGCAACAAGCACGGTATCTGTACTGGCAATTATTTCAAATTCATCAGGGATCCTGGATATCGTATCGCCGTGTGACATCCACACCAATGAATCGGCAGGTATCTTATTTAGCAAAAGATTTGTATCATTAACATAAGTCAGGTTTGCCCTTCCATATTCGCGTATAGTTGAGGGTGTAACCTCACCTCCTGAGTTTTGCGCCAAATATTGGGCTCCATAACATACACCTAAAACGGGATATTTAGTATGAAATAAGCTGAAATCGATTTGTGGGGCATCGTCTTGCCTTACAGATGCAGGGCTTCCTGATAAGATAATCCCTTTAACACTATCGTCAAGCGCGGGAACATGGTTAAAGGGGTAAATTTCACAGTATACGTTTAATTCTCTTACACGGCGGGCAATAAGTTGAGTGTACTGCGATCCGAAATCAAGAATGATAATTTTCTCTTGCATGGGCGAAGCTACATATTATCAGTAAAAAACGCAAATTTATGGCTTATAAGCTCATACGTAAATGATGTTCATCCATGAGATTCTTTAAAAATGTACTTATCTGAAGCATAATATCAGCATTTAAATAAGTACCATCAGGATTAAAAACATATTCCTTTTGAGATAATGAATAACGAATGACTCCCAGGGGAAAATCTTCAAACGACTTCACATAATAGATTTTAGTATTTACATATTTGTCGGCAAGAATAAAATTAACCGGTCTGTCCATTAGAATTTAGTATTACTGATACCGCTATTTTTTTCCTGTAATTACAATATTAAATGAATTATAATCTAAATATTTATTGGCTAGTTCGAGTAGTTGTTGAGCGTTTATATGCTTGATAGTCTGCACATATCGTGTATAATACGCGTAATCTAAGCCCGCAAGGTAAATACTTTTGAACTTATCAGCATGGGAAAAGGCATTTTCTAAACTACCCATAAATGATCCCAGCATATAATTTTTAACAAGTTCAATTTCTTCCTCGGGGATAGGTTCCGTGCGAAGTAAATTCACTTCTTTTTCTATTTCCTCAAGGGTGAGTGTACAAACCTCAGCTCCAACTTCGGATGCTATTAAAAAATAACCAACGTTTTGAAGTGACACTAAACCCGAGCCTATACCATAGGTATATCCCTTCTCTTCGCGGATATTTGCCATGAGCCTGGAGCCGAAGTACCCCCCTAAAACTGTATTTAAAAATTGTAGTGCGGGAAAATCTGCATGATTCCGGGGAATAGATATTTGACCAATACGTATAGCAGACTGTAGAGCCTCTGGTTTTTCGGTGTAATATAATGACCCTTTTTTCTGTGGAATAGAAAATACATTTTTAGTGGATTGCACTGTATTTTCCCATCCGTTACCAAAGAAGCTGTTAATTTTCTCGGTTATAACCTCATCAACCTTACCTGAGGCTATGATAATGCAATTATTAGGCTGATAAGCTGCCTTATAATATTCTACTAATTGGTTGCGATCAACTTTATCATAGTCCTCTGCGTTGACAATGTATCCGTAAATAGAGTCTCCAAATAAAGAATTATTGAAGATTCTTTTTGTGACAACATCATTTTTTTCCAGACTAATTAAAAGCTTTTGTTTTTGATTCCGCACAAAAGTATCCAATTCTTCTTGAGGAAAAGTAGCTTCAGTCAAGATTTCCTTTACAAGTGGAAGAACGTCATCTAAATGTTTGCTTAACGTATATAGCGTAAAAGTAGAATGGTCAAAACCATATTCTGCCTGAATAAAGGCACCGTAACTGTCGATTCTTTCAGAGATCTGATAAGACGACATCGTTCTGGATCCCTCTATTAACAGAGAATTGGTTATAAAGGCTTGTAAAGGATGATTGACGTCCCAATTTACATTATTAAATATAAATTCAATTCTGACAAGCTCCTGCTCACCAGCGTTCACTACAAACAATTTTATGTTATTATCAAGCAGCCTTGGAGTTGCCTGAATCAGATTAATTTGATTAATCTCTTTGTATGCAGGTGCTATTGTTCTGTTGATCATTTATTTGCAAGATATAATAATGTAGAAGAATTTTCTTTTGTGAAAGTAGCTTTAGCTCGTTGAATAATGTCATTAGCTGAAATTCTCAGATACCGCTCAGTTTCTTTATTAAAGTCATTCGCATCACCTAAAACTTCAAAAAAAGCTAGATTCATCGCTTTATCCAATAAACTCATTTCAGCAAATACCATTGTAGATTCGATCTTATTTTTGACCTTATTCAATTCCGCTTCAGCAACTTGTTCGGAGCTAAAAGAATTAAGAACATCCCATATAGCTGATTCTGCCTCCTGAACACTAATTCCAGCTGCAGGCTTTCCATCAATAATGAGTAACCCTGGATCTGCACTACTTGTTAAGGAAGCGTTTATATCCGTAAACAATTTACGTTCCTTAACTAGATTATTGTAAAGGCGTGATGAATTACCTCGTGAAAGCATATCTGTAATTAAATCCACTTCATAATATCCCTGATCAGTTTTATCAGGCACATGAAATGCGATATAGATAGCATCCAAAGGAACATCTGCGTAAAAAACTTCACGACGTTCCTCTAATTGAACCGGCTCAACAGGAAGGTTTCTGATGTACTTTTCACCGGAATGAATATTTCCAAACCATTTTTCAGCGAGTATTTTCACATCCTTAGTTGAAACGGACCCTCCTACTACCATAATCGCATTTGAAGGACTATAGTGTTTTTTAAAGAAGTCTTTTACATCATCAATAGTTGCCTCTTCAATATGAGAAAGCTCTTTCCCTATTGTTGACCACATATAAGGATGCGTTTTATAAGCCAGTGGTCTGAGTTTTAACATTACATCGCCATAAGGCTGATTGAGGTAACGTTGTTTAAATTCTTCCGAAACGACATTTCGCTGAACGTCCAGACTTTTTTCAGAGAAAGCGAGATTTAACATTCTATCACTTTCCAACCAAAAGGCTGTTTCCAGATTTTCGGCAGGAAGTGTAATATAATAGTTTGTAATGTCATTGCTGGTAAAAGCATTGTTTTCACCACCAACCCTTTGAAGGGGTTCATCATAGGAAGGAATGTTGACTGATCCACCAAACATCAAATGCTCAAAAAGATGAGCAAAGCCTGTTTTAGAAGGATTTTCATCTCTGGCACCCACATTATATAAAATATTTATGACAGCCATCGGTGTAGTTGGGTCTTCATGAACAAGAACCATTAACCCGTTGTCTAGTTTAAATCTATTAAAATTTACCATTAAGGTTACTTTTCAGTGTATGTTGCAAATGTAAATCTTTTAAATTAAGTGTAATAACAAATCTCTGGTGATAAATCGAACAGATCGTTTTAATATGCTCCTTTTTTTCTTACTTTTGTAACCCGTACAAGAGAACGTATATTTTAAGTCAAACATAGGGGCTTAATGCGTTTTTAATCCATCACACTCATGACTAAATACATATTTGTTACGGGCGGCGTTACATCGTCGTTAGGAAAAGGAATTATTTCTGCCTCATTAGCAAAACTTTTACAAGCCCGTGGCTATCGTGTCACTATTCAAAAATTCGATCCTTATATCAATATTGATCCTGGAACATTAAATCCATATGAACATGGTGAATGTTATGTTACCGAAGATGGAGCAGAAACAGATTTAGATTTGGGACACTATGAACGTTTTTTGAATGTACCCACATCTCAGGCCAATAATATTACTACCGGTCGTATTTATCAAAACGTAATCAATAAAGAGCGTGAGGGTGCTTATTTAGGCAAAACAGTACAGGTAGTTCCTCATATTACAGACGAAATCAAGCGAAACATCAGACTCGTAGGTGAAAGTGGAGATTTCGATATTGTGATCACAGAATTAGGGGGTACAGTTGGCGACATTGAATCCCTTCCCTACATTGAAGCGGTAAGACAGTTTCGTTGGGAAATTGGTGCTAGTAATTCACTGGTGATCCATTTAACATTAATACCTTTCCTTGCAGCCGCTGGGGAACTCAAAACAAAACCAACACAGCACTCTGTTAAAATGTTACTTGAGTATGGTATTCAGCCTGATATTCTGGTTTGTCGTACTGAGCATCATTTATCAGGGGATATAAGAAGAAAAGTAGCATTATTCTGTAATGTAAATATCAATGCAGTGATTGAATCTATAGATGCATCTACCATTTATGATGTGCCACTATTGATGTTAAAGGAGCAACTGGATAAAACGGTCCTTACCAAATTAAAGCTTCCCTTAAAAAGTGATCCTAATTTAGACAACTGGAAAAATTTTCTAGGAAGATTAAAGAACCCTACTTCAGAAGTAAGTATAGGATTGGTTGGTAAATATGTTGAATTACCTGATGCATATAAATCCATCAACGAATCCTTTATTCATGCAGGCGCAAGTAATGAGTGTAAAGTTCGGGTAGTATGTCTTCATTCTGAAAGTATAACAGAAGAAAATGTTGCTGAACGATTAGCAGGATTGGATGGAGTTCTTGTAGCTCCAGGATTTGGTAGCAGGGGCATTGAAGGAAAAATCACTGCTATAAAGTATGTGCGTGAGAACAATATTCCTTTTTTCGGAATATGTCTTGGAATGCAATGTGCTGTAGTTGAATTTGCGCGAAATGTGCTGAAACTTCCAGATGCAAATAGCATGGAAATGGATGAAAATACCACCACTCCTGTAATATCCATGATGGAAGAGCAGAAAAAGATTAAAAACAAGGGTGGAACCATGCGTTTAGGATCTTATACTTGCGATTTAAAAAAGGGAAGTAAAGCGGCTCAGATTTATGGTAAAGCACAGATCACAGAAAGGCACAGACATCGTTATGAATTTAATAATGAATACCTTAAACAATTTGAAGATGCAGGCTTAATCGCCTCTGGTATGAATCCAGATAACAACCTTGTTGAGATAATTGAGCTTAAAAATCATCCATTTTTCATCGCTGGACAGTTTCACCCAGAATTAAAATCAACAGTTGCTAATCCACATCCACTTTTTGTTAACTTTGTCGCCGCTTCTTTAGCACATTCGAGAAAAATTAACAAAAAATAAGAATAGATATCAAACAATAAATGGATAAAAATACATTCACAGGACTATTTTTGATCTTAATCATTTTCATAGGTTCTATGTATCTGATGAATCCTTCAGAAACAGAAATTAAAAGAGAAAGGTTAGTTCAAGATTCTATCGCAAGAGCAAAAGCAAATAATCCTGATACGGCTAAACTACCAGCAAAAAATGCCAAACCAACATTAGCACCTGCTGTAGTAATTGATTCAGTAGCCATTAATGGGCCTTTCGGTAAATCTATAACTGGCTCAACTGAGACAGTTATACTTCAAAATGAATTGCTTAAGGTTAACCTAAGCACTAAGGGAGGTAGAGTTGCATCTGTAGAACTCAAAGGATTAAAGACTTATGATAATAAGCCATTAATTATGTTTGATGGTGAGAATAGCAATTTTGGTCTTACGTTCTTAGCAGGAAATAAAGAAATCAATACACAAGATCTATACTTTGTTCCTTCGCAAAAAGAGCTTACTGTTACAAAAAGTGATTCCTCAAGTGTAACAATGAGACTTAGTTATTCTTCAAACCAGTTTATAGATTATATCTACTCCATAAAAGGCGACAGTTATAATGTAGGATTAACTATTGTCACTACTGGTTTGGACAATGTTATCTCTGCATCGAAACCTCTTACATTAAACTGGCAGGCTACTCTAAAACAAAAAGAAAAAGACATTGCAAGTGAACAACGTTACTCAGGTGCGTATTTTAATCACGCTGACAACGAAGTAGACCATATTGGATCAAGCAAAGACGAAACAAAGGAACTTGGTGAAGATGGAAAAGTTCAATGGATATCTTTCAAACAACATTTCTTTTCAAATGTGCTGATTGCTAAAAATGGTTTTACTAAAGGTAAATTAGCCGTTACAGTACCAACCACTCCAGGACTTGTAAAATCTATAACAGCAAGCATGCAACTCGCTAAAGGAAAAGATAATACAGACGCTTATCCATTAACTTTTTATTTCGGTCCTAACCGTTTCAATACTTTAAAAGCGCAGGGTTATAACATTGAAAAACAAATTGATTTAGGTTGGGGTCCTCTTAAGTGGATCAATAAAGTAGCCGTATTATTTATTTTTAAAGCTTTAGAAGGATTAGGGTGGAGTTATGGTATCATTATCCTTATTTTAACTATAATTTTAAAAACAGTTTTGACTCCCCTTACTTACAAGTCATATCTTTCTATGGCTAAAATGCGGGTATTAAAACCCGAAATGGATGAAATTAAAGTTAAAGTTGGTGATGATAATCCTACACTTTTACAACAGGAATATCTTAAACTGTATAAAAAAGCAGGAGTAAATCCTCTTGGGGGATGTATACCCATGGTACTGCAATTACCTATTGTAATGGCATTTTTCTTCTTCTTTCCAAACTTGTTTGAATTACGGCAAGAAAGTTTCCTATGGATGAAGGATTTATCCACCTATGATTCAGTAATCAATTTCACAAAGATCCCTTTATTGAATATTAATCACATCAGTTTAATGTGTTTGCTGATGACAGTATCTACGTTGGTTACTACCTACTTTAATAATCAAACTTCGGGAGCGACAGGACAAATGAAGTACATTGGATATATTACACCAGTAATTTTCTTAACTGTATTGAATAGTTATCCTTCAGGTCTAAATTATTACTACTTCTGCGCCAACGTATTAACATTTGTTCAACAGTTAATTATCAGACAACTGGTTAATGATGAAAAAATACATGCCCGCATTCAGGAAAACAAGAAAAAACCTGTAGTTGAAAAGAAAAAATCTAAGTTTCAACAGAAAATGGATGATTATATGAGACAACAAAAACCTGCTCCTAAATCTGATCCTAAAAAAGGAAAATAGGTTTTACAAAATTCAATAAAAAGGCTGGTTATATAACCGGCCTTTTTTGTGTTCTTAATTAATCAGATTGATCACCTATAAAATCAAGGTATCATTTATATCTTAGAAGTAGATTTTGAGTGAAAAAATCTACTCTCTCTTATAAAAATGTAGATTAAAGCTAAGAATGATGCTCCAGCTGCAATGTAAAAGATCGTTGGAACCATTGAAATGATATCCTTATACATCCATCCTGCAAGTAAAGCTCCTAATCCAATTCCTGCTTCCAGTGCAATGTACATGGTCGCCATCGCTTTACCGCGATGTTCAGGGTGACTAAGATCTATTGTCCAGGCATTAGTTGCAGGAGATAATACGCCCCCCGCAATACCATACACAATTGATCCGATCAAAAGTCCCGTTACTGAAAGCGCATGACCTATTAAATAAAAAGAAATGCAAAGAAGAACCAAAGCCACTTTAATCACTGAAATACGACCGTAATTATCTGAGACTTTACCTGCTATAAATCTAATTAGTAAAGAAGAAATAGTAAAGGTCATAAAAAACAAACCCTTATTTTTCACTCCCAGATGCGCACCCCAATCAGGCACAAGTGTTAATAAGATACCATATCCCAAATAAGATAATAGAATGACCAATGCGGCAGGTAACACCCTCCATTCAATAATTTCCTTTTTTGAAATCTTCAGAAGTGAAAACTTAAACCGTTGGGGTCTTTTTAATGTTTCTTTCATATTCAATAATATGGCTATAGACAACATTGCAAATGCAGATGAGCAATAAAATAAAATGTCAATCGAGTAATAAGAGGTTATTAAACTCCCGATGGCAGGTCCAATGGCCATACCAGTACTAAAACATAACCCGTGAATACCAAGAGCCTCACCCCAGCGTTTAGCAGGAACAATATCAGCCACGTATGCTGCTGTAGCAGTAGGCTTAAAACCTGTTGAAAACCCATGGATTAATCTCAGAAACAAAAAGCCATTTATCGTACCTAAAACAGGATATAGAAATCCACACACAAAACAAACTATTGAACCAATAGCCATTACAGGAACCCTACCTATAGTATCGGTAAGTTTACCGCTAAATGGCCTGGAAATTCCTGCAGTTAACGTAAACAAAGCAATGATTAGCCCTTTGTATTCTGCTCCACCTAAGCTGCTTAAATAAGCAGGAAGTTCAGGAATAAGCATATTAAAACTAGCAGAAAAAAGTAATGAACTAGTACATAGTAAGGCAAAAGGTATTGTATAAAGTGGCGTATTATTTTCAGACATAAGATTCGCCAAAAATAATGATAATATGTACCAGAAGCTCTATTTCTTTTATTCAGTATCTTTGATATGATGTATAATAATCCACAGAAATATAGCCAGCTCATCAAACAAGAAGCATCCAGGTTAGGATTTATGTTTTGTGGTATTTCAAAAGCAGGTTTTCTTGAAGAAGAAGCTCCAAGGTTAGAAAACTGGTTAAAGCATAATTACAACGGAAAAATGGCCTATATGGAGAACAATTTTGACAAGCGTCTAGATCCCCGAAAACTTGTTGAGGGAGCTCGATCCGTTATTTCTCTTGCTTTAAATTATTATTCTGATTCATTACAATCAAATGCTGAAACTCTTAAAATTTCAAAATATGCCTACGGAAAAGACTACCACGATATTATAAAAGGAAAACTCAAGGAATTACTTTCATTTATTCGTTTGGAGATAGGTGATGTTGCAGGAAGGGCATTTGTAGATTCAGCCCCCGTACTTGACCGTGTATGGGCGAAAAAAGCAGGCTTTGGATGGATAGGCAAAAACAGCAACTTAATTAACAAAAAAAGTGGCTCATTTTTCTTTCTGGCTGAATTAATAGTAGACCTGGATTTAAATTATGATATAAGTGCAGATAAAGATTATTGTGGAACCTGTACAAAATGCATAGATGCCTGCCCTACACAAGCTATTGTTGCTCAGTCGATTGTAGATGGCAGCAAATGCATTTCATATCTCACTATCGAATTAAAAGAAGAGTTACCTTCGGAATTCAAAGGTAAAATGGATAACTGGATATTTGGATGTGATATTTGCCAGGACGTATGTCCGTGGAACCGCTTTTCAACTAATCACAGTGAGCCTGGATTTAATCCCCATCCAGATTTCTTTAATATGAAAAAATTTGATTGGAAAGAAATTACCGAAGATGTATTTAAAAAATTATTTAAAGGATCTGCAGTAAAAAGAACAAAGTTTATCGGATTAAAAAGGAATATAGATTTTTTAAATATAGATTAAACATGAAACCCATTGACTTCATGTTTAATCTATTAAATTATTTTCCGAATTTTTTCTTCAATTCTTCAAGCATGCTATCTGTAAGAGGAGCTGCAGGTTCATTTTTATTAAATAATGAACGTTGTGCTTCTGGTTCTTTTGGTTTTACAACCACAGGATTCTTTTGCCTAACTACATCATTATCCTTTTTCGGAGCAACTAATCTTGACGTTGCTAAATGATTAGGAACTGGCACATTTACAACTTCAGCTACAACTCTCTTTTCTGTACTTTTTTTAATTAAAACCTTCTTCTCATTCCACTTCACCCAAATTTTTTCCAAACATTTCTTGGTATAAAGAGGAAAATCACCATTTTGCATCCATGAATAATAACTTGGTTCGGCATGGAATACATCCTCTACGCATTTCCCTTTATGTTTACCAAAGTTAAACACCTCTATTCCCTTGTCATTAAACACCAGCCGACCTGCAAAATCAACAGGATTATGAAGATTCGTAAACTTATGTAATGCGTCAATATCGTTCTGTACAGGAACAGATACATTCCCTTTCTTATCCTTAAACTCAGTATCCTTATAACGTTCCAACTGACCTAACAGCACCTCATATGTAGCCGTTGTATCAGCATCAGCTGAATGGGCGTTTTCAATATCTTTGCCACAATAAAATCGGTAAGCCGCTTTAAGAGTACGCTGCTCCATCTGATGGAAAATATTCTGTACATCTACAAATTTTCGGTTATCCAAATCAAAAGGAACACCCACACGCAGGAATTCATCCATAAGCATAGGTATATCAAATTTATTGGAATTATAACCAGCAAGATCACAACCTTCCAGAAAAGCAGCGAACACTGGTCCAGCCTGTTTAAATGTTGGTGCATCTTTTATATCTTCATCATAGATACCATGAATCAAAGATGTTTCCAGAGGAATAGGCATTTCCGGATTGATACGCTGATTCTTCATTTCTTTAGAACCGTCAGGAAATACTTTAAGAACTGCAATTTCAACAATTCTGTCCGAGCCAATAGTAATACCAGTAGCTTCCAGGTCAAAAAATGCGAGAGGACGTTTAAGATTAAGTTTCATTTGTAAAATCATAAAGGATTGGAAATTTTTTAACTCCAAACCACTGTTGTCAAAAGTCGTAAAAATTATATCAGTATACTTATTTAATCGCTATCATTATTTAACAGTTAACTATAAGTCATTCAAATAACATATACATTTTTACTTGCTCTTATAATATCAAAATTAAAGCCAGATTTACTGTTTACTTTACTGATCCGCACCTAGAAAAATATTTATAATACCAAGAATCTTTTAAATTACTTATAATGACACCTTTGCTCGTTGAAACATGAACAAATTTATTATTAAGTAAATATACTCCTACATGATTAAAAGGTGAACCAGCAAAATCAAAAAACACCAAATCTCCTTCTTTTAAATCTTCTTCATACAACCTTTTAACCTGATCGGCCATTTGCCTGGCTGATCTTGGAAGATCCCTATTGTATATTTCTTTTTCAAGCCTGATCGCAAATCCCGAACAATCGACCCCTCCTTTTTCCATTCCCCCCAAACGATGAGGAGAACCCATCCAATTATCAATAAACTTGTACAAGCGTTCGTCTCTAATTTCTTTTTCTGAAACACCCAATAAAACAGAATAACGTTCTTTTAGACTTCCTGTTATATTTTTACCTCTACTACCCGAAGCATCAGTAATCATTTTACGCGAGCTACAAGATGTAATCAGGATAGATATAAAAATTATAGAAAGAAGTAAACAAGTCCGTTTATTCATATTTAACCTTTAAGAATCCGTTGAATGTCATCTAGTTTCATTAAAGCCTCCACAGGAGTTAACGTATTTACATCCAAATTATTTAACATATCTCGAATCTTTATCAATACAGGGTCATCAATAGAGAACATTTGTAATTGATAAGCCTGTTGCTGAACCTTTTTGATGCTATCTTTAATATTTTCACCCCCGGTCCGTTCCTGTTCCAATCTTTTTAAGATTTCATTAGCGCGAGCTATAAGTTTTGCTGGCATTCCTGCCATTCTAGCTACATGAATCCCAAAGCTATGTTCACTTCCACCTGGAACAAGCTTTCTTAGAAAAATAACTTTATTTCCAACCTCTTTAACTGTAACATTGAAATTTTTAATCCTGCTAAATGAATTCGATAATTCATTCAATTCATGGTAATGAGTGGCGAATAAAGTTTTTGCTTTAGCTGTTGGATGATTGTGCAAGAATTCAGCTATCGCCCATGCAATAGAGATCCCATCATATGTAGACGTACCTCTACCAATTTCGTCCAGAAGAATAAGGCTCCTGTCTGATAAATTATTCATGATGCTGGCTGTTTCATTCATCTCCACCATAAATGTTGACTCACCAGATGATAGATTATCAGAGGCTCCTACACGTGTGAATATTTTATCAATCAAGCCAATGTTAGCCGCTTTTGCCGGAACATAACACCCCATTTGGGCCATAAGCACAATCAAACCACACTGCCTTAATAAAGCAGATTTACCTGCCATATTGGGACCCGTTATAATAATAATCTGTTGAACCTCATTATCAAGGTAAACATCATTGGTTATATATTCTTCCCCAAGTGGTAAACTTTTTTCAATTACCGGATGTCTGCCACCTTTAATGTCCATAATATGTCCATCCTGTATCTGAGGTCTAACATAATAATTCTTTATGGCGAGAGTAGAAAAGCAAAGCAGTACATCCAACTGAGCAGCTAAATGTGCGTTCAACTGAATGGGACGAATATACTCAGATAAGGCATAAAGTAATTCGTTATACAATCTGGTCTCAAGCACCTGAATCTTCTCCTCAGCACCAAGAATCTGTTCCTCGTATTCCTTGAGCTCAGGAGTAATATAACGTTCTGCATTAACCAGTGTTTGTTTCCTGATCCAGTCAGTAGGAACCTTATCCCGATGTAAATTAGTCACCTCTAAATAATACCCGAAAACATTATTAAAGGCGACTTTCAAAGACGGAATTCCAGTGATTTCAGCTTCTCTTTTTTGAATTTCAATCAGATAACCTTTTCCGCCAAAAGCAATCTTACGTAATCTGTCTAGTTCTTCATTGACCCCTTCCGATATTACGCCACCCTTTGATAGCAACACCGGTGGTTCAGACTGAAGTTCTTTAGCAATCCTATCCCTAATCAGGATACATGGATTAATTTGCTCTCCTATTCTTTTTAGCGCTTCACTTTCTGATAAATCACAGCTGATTTTAATATTTTCAAGAGCAAAAAGGGCACGTTTTAATTGGCAAACCTCACGTGGATTGGCACGTTGCATTCCAACTTTAGATATTAACCGTTCTAAATCCCCTATCTGACTAATTTCTTGTAATAATAAGCCCCTTAATTCCTCCTGTTTGATCAAAAATTCTACCACATTCAAACGTTCTTCAATAGGCTTACGTTCCTTCAATGGCATCACAATCCATCGTCTCAACATCCGGGCACCCATAGGTGAGCTGGTTTGATCTAAAACATCTACTAAGGTGACTGCATTTTCATTAGGAGAATCAATAAGTTCCAAATTACGAATAGTAAAACGGTCGAGCCACATGAATCGATCCTCTTCTATACGCGCAATGGAAGATATATGCTGTAAATTCCGATGCTCTGTCTCGTTTAGATAATGCAAAGCAACACCGGCCGCTATAATTGCTACAGGTAGACGCTCAATGCCAAAACCTTTCAACGACTTAACATCAAAATGCTTTAAGAGATTTTCAGAAGCGAAATCACCTGTATACGCCCAATCATCCAATGTATAAGTATAAAAACGATCACCAAAAGCTTCAGTAAAATCCTTATTCCTACTTTTTTGAAAAATCACCTCACTAGGTTTCAGACTTTGAAGCAATTTATCAATATAGTCATTACTGCCTTGTGCTACTAAAAATTCACCTGTGGATATATCTATAAACGCAACACCAGTGGCCTGTTTATCAAAATAAATAGAGGCCAGGTAGTTATTTGACTTTTGTTGAAGGATATTATCGTTAAATGCAACACCAGGAGTAACCAGTTCAGTAACTCCACGTTTTACAATCGTTTTAACCGTTTTGGGGTCTTCAAGCTGATCGCATATGGCTACACGCTGACCAGCGCGTACCAATTTAGGTAAATAAGTTTCAATTGAATGATGAGGAAAGCCAGCTAATTCAATATATGAGTTAGAGCCATTTGCCCTTCTAGTCAGCACAATACCTAAAATTCCTGATGCTTTAATGGCATCCTCTCCAAATGTTTCGTAGAAATCACCCACTCTGAATAACAATAAAGCTCCTGGGTATTTAGCCTTAATGGTATTATACTGTTGCATGAGCGGGGTTTCTTTCACCAGACTTTTAGCCAATCTTTTTCCTTTTAACGCGCTAAATTAACAGTTTCAAAGGGGATTATTGCATTTGTTGAAAATGAAGTCTGCGATTTGTGTTTTATTCCCATGAATTACATCAACCCCAAAAGCAGTAATACTCATCTTGTTCAACCAATGATACAAACTCTTGAATATGGTCGACAGTTGGCTCAGGAGTATATGAATGCCATTTCTGATCACTTTGACGCCAGTACACTTTCCAAATATCCTTAGCAATAACAAAAGTAGCCTTTGCAATAGGTAACTCCATAATTTCCTCTGGATTATTCCAGCGAGGTCGTATTTCATAAATCATGACACTTTGTTTATCAAGATGATATGAAATATCCACTTTGTCTCTAAATTCTTCTTTAGGTCTTTTCCTTTCAAGAAAATTTTCCAAAACCTCTATTATTTCTAAAGTATGTAAAGTTTCAATAGCCATTTTGTTGTTGCATTGTTTATGCATCAAATATGTAAATTTATCTTACAAAAGTGAATATGATTGTTAATTATTTTAATGAAAATTTAAAAAGAGTAGCGTGTTTAAGATTTTGACACTTAACATAACACATGTTAGCTAATTGATATCCAAACTTTATCTTACATTTCCTTCATATACCCTATTTTAAGAAAGCAATTTTACACTAATAATCAACCCCAATCAAACCTATAAACCACTAAATTGTATGGGAAGAAGAAGTATTGAATCAACCGTTGCCAGATTTAAAGATTAATTAAAATTTGTACCAGGCCGAACATTCCTGTCCATTTCTACAATCCCGGTACAATAATCCCGTTATGTGCCAAACCAGATCTGGGTTACTTCTTCATTCCTGTCTGACCCGGTACCTGCGACATAGACGTTTCTACCCGCTCCTGATTGAGACCCTTATTACTAAGCTGCTTCCGATTTAAACCTATTCGTTTTCATTTCAGGATAAATTGGTTTCCTCTTTTTTGTTGCCCAAATATAAAAAGGGGATCATGGAGGTACGATTCCTGCCTGCAATCTTCCTATATCTTCTTAAAGAAGGTACGATAAGGACAGATTTTGCAGAAAAAACCGTTTAAACGCAAAAAAGCCCGGTAGTACTGAAACTACCGGACTGATTAAAGTATTTGGCACCGACCTACTCTCCCACATGTTACTGCAGTACCATCGGCTCAGGCGGGCTTAACTTCTCTGTTCGGAATGGGAAGAGGTGGACACCGCCGATATAGGCACCTAAATAAGGTGTAAACGCACTCGGGCTTGTGCCTTTGCTTGTTTAATATCGTTATCGATCTTTTTTGCTATTGCTTTTTGCTCT
>NZ_AQPN01000125.1 GCF_000403135.1 Arcticibacter svalbardensis MN12-7 | reverse complement strand
GATTCATTTACTGATGCCTTTTATGCATCACAAGACAGTTTAAACGTAGTAATTTGAGTTTATATCATTCTTAGTATGGTGTAAGGTCAGGTGATGTTTTAACTCAATCTTCAATGCGCATCTTACCGTTAAACCAAAAGATTTATTAAACTTGTAGAGATCACTATTGTTTGTCTGTTATTGATCTCTAATATTAAGTAGCAGTGACTGAAATTTAAATGGTCAAACTGCGTTAAAATACATTAATTAAAAAGGAAATACTCTGAATGAACTTCTTCAATAAATTACTACTAATAGCGGCATTTTTGCCATTTGCTGTTATCGCTCAAAAAAAGGACTCTCCTAAACCTAATTGGTTCAACCTGGATCTTCAAAATGATGGAGTATTTGGAGTGAGTACAGAAAAAGCATATTCAGAATTACTGAAAGGAAAAAAAAGTGTACCTGTAATCGTCGCGGTTATTGACGGAGGTGTACAGAGTGATCATGAAGATCTAAAACGCGTGATGTACGTGAATCCTAAAGAGATTGCATCTAATAATAAAGATGATGATAAAAATGGATTTGCAGACGACGTACATGGATGGAACTTCCTGGGATCTTCAAAAGCATCGGTTCGTTATGATAATCTGGAGGTACTAAGGATGATTCGGAAGTATGAGGATCAGTATGCTGCTGTGGTTAATTCTACTCCGTTAACTAAAGAGGAGCGTGCTGAGTTTAATCTGTATAAAAGAATGGTGACTGATTATATGGGTAAACTTGAAATGGCTCGTTTTGGATATGAAAATTATTCTAAACTTGATAAATATCTTAATACAATTTTGGAACGCATTGGAAAGAAGAAACCTGATTTGAAAGATTTTGATAACTACAAAGCTCAAAATGAACAAGAATCTAAAGCACTTAAAATTATTAAGTCTGAACTGAGAAAGGAATCTGATTTTGATAAGGTTAAGGAAGATATTGAAGAAGCGTTAAAGTATTACTCCAGCGAGATTAATTATCATTTAAACGTTAATTACGATCCTCGTGATTCCATCGGTGATATATATACTAATGGGAAAGAACATCATTATGGAAACGATGATGTAACTGGTCCAGATGCCGAGCATGGTACACATGTTGCTGGTATTATCGGGGCAGACAGGACGAATACGATTGGAATAAAAGGAGTGGCAGATAATGTAAGGATTATGTCTGTGAGAGCAGTGCCAGATGGGGATGAGCGGGATAAAGATGTTGCTAATGCAATAATTTATGCCGTGGACAATGGTGCTAAAGTGATCAACATGAGTTTTGGAAAGTCGTATTCATGGGACAAAAAACTAGTAGATAGTGCCGTTCGTTATGCAGCATCCAAAGATGTGCTTTTAGTACATGCTGCAGGAAATGAGGGAGTGAATACAGATGTTACCAATAATTTTCCTAATCCTTTTTATGCTGATGATAAGGATCCAAATTTCTGGAATGCACCCAAACCTCTTCGTATTCCTCTTCCTCAGCAAAGCGGTAACCAAATGCCTATGGGGCAGCGATCGCTTCCTCCTATGAAGATTGAAACAGATACGATTCAATATTCATTTCCAAAGGCTGCAAACTGGATTGAAGTAGGTGCTTCAGGATGGAAAAATGATGGATCTTTAGTAGCCAGCTTTTCAAATTATGGAAAACGTACTGTAGATATCTTTGCTCCCGGGGTAAAAATTAATTCTACGATTCCTAAGTCTAAATATAAAGAGAATGATGGTACAAGTATGGCTTCTCCTGTAGTAGCGGGTGTGGCGGCTTTGATACGTTCATACTTTCCTTCTTTAAGTGCTGTACAAGTAAAGGATATTCTCATGAAGTCTGTCGCAAAAGTGGAACAGAAGGTTAAAGTGGAAGATGAAAGAACGAGTAAACGGGTTAATTTTACTGAAGTATGTGTTTCAGGGGGCATTGTAAATGCTTATAATGCAGTTGCTTTAGCAGAAAAGCTTGAGCATAAATAATAATTTTTTAACTTTGCACCGCATTTAACGCTGTTTGCAACAGTATCAATGAATATATGACACACTATCAGACTATACTATACTATTGTTATACGACAATAGAGAACGCCGGGCAATTTGCGACCGATCATCTTGAATTTTGTAAATCATTGAAACTTGTTGGCCGAATTATCGTAGCCGACGAAGGTTTGAATGGAACTGTATCTGGAACTAAAGCATCCTGTGATGCCTATATGAACCATTTGAAAGCTAATCCTATTTTTGATTCTGCGGAATTTAAAATTGACGATGTAGAGGAGCCTTCTTTTATTAAGATGCATTGTCGGTATAAGTCGGAAATAGTGCATTCCGGATTGCGTGATCCAGGTATTATAAATCCTCAGGAGAAAACAGGGATTCATTTGGAGCCTAATGAGTTTTTGGAGATGAAAGATAGGGATGATGTGGTTATTTTGGATGTGCGATCCAATTATGAACATGCTTTGGGTAAATTTAAAAATGCAGTTACGCTGGATATTGATAATTTTCGCGATTTTCCTGCTATGATTAATGAGCTTGCTCAGTATAAGGATAAGAAGATTATTACTTACTGTACGGGTGGAATTAAATGTGAAAAAGCCTCTGCCTTACTTCTTCACGAAGGATTTCCTGAAGTGTACCAATTACATGGAGGGATAATTAAGTATGGAAAGGAAGCTGGAGGTGAAGATTTTGAAGGTAAGTGTTACGTGTTTGATAATCGGGTAGCTGTTGATGTAAATAAAGTTAATCCTGTTGTGATTTCTACTTGTTCTAATTGTGGAAAGACAACGGCTAAGATGATTAATTGTGCTAATCCGGAGTGCAATGAGCATTTTACTCAATGTGATGCATGTGGCGTTAAATTGGATGGCTGTTGTTCTGAAGACTGCCAGGCTCATCCCAGAAAGCGACTTTACGATGGTACAGGATATTATGTAAAGATTCCTATGCAGGTTAATTTGAATAAAAGGTTAAAAGGAAATTATTCTATTAAAGTGACTCAGCCTGAGATCTGATCGATCAAAAAGCTTAACTCTTTTAAATTAAAGAGAGTGGCTGGAGTAAAAATGTAGGTTTAATTTCTTTTTTATTATTCTCGCAGTTTTCTTTATTTAAAAAATGGTATCAAAATAGTAATTGTTATCTTCAAGTGTTGACTAATATTAAATCCAATCATTAATGCATAAACTTAGGGATGCCGGAGTTTTTCTATTGTGCACAGTCATGCTTATATGGACAAGTGAAATCACGAGAGCTAGTGATATAAAAAGTCTGGGTGTCCCATACGTTCAGAATTACACAAAAACAACTTATCATTCGGGAAATCAAAATTGGTGTATTACTAAGGATCAAAGCGGGATTATGTATTATGGTAATTCTGAAGGTTTGCTTTCTTTCGATGGACACTACTGGCAACAGTATAAACTGCCAAATCATTTAATTGTTCGATCAGTATCTGCCGATGGCAAAGGTAAAGTATATGTAGGTGCTTTTGGAGAATTTGGATACTGGGCTTATAATACTAGGGGTCGATTTGTGTACACATCCTTCCTTAAACTACTTCCTGAAAATTATACATTAAAAGATGAAATCTGGAAGATCTTTGTTGATGGAAAACGAGTTATATTTCAATCATTTGGATCCATATTTATATTTGAAAGTGGAAAAATCCATATAGTTGAATCTAAGACACCTTTCTATTTTCTTTTAAAAGCAGGGTCTCATTTCTTTGTAAAGGCGATGGGAAACGGTTTCTTTGAACTTAAGGGAAATAAATTGGATGATGTTAATGGGAGTGAAATTCTTGGCTCAGCTGCTGTATTGAGCGTATTACCATTCTCCGGTAATAGGTTTTTAATAGGCACAGCAAAAGAAGGGTTATTTATTTATGATGGAAGCACTATAAAACCATTTGTCAATCAAGCTGATGTATTTTTAAAAACTTATCAATTGAACAATGGATGTGTGGTTATGGGCAGATACTTTGCGTTTGGGACTATTCTAAATGGAATAGTGATATTGGACGAATCTGGTCGTATCGTGCAGCGTATCAATAAATCCAGTGGGTTACAGAATAACACGGTACTTAGTCTTTATTCAGATAACGAACAAAATTTATGGGCAGGGTTGGATAACGGTATTGATCGAATTGAACTAAATTCTTCTTTGTATTTTTATTTTGACAAAAAAGGAGATATAGGAACAGTTTATTCCAGTATAATTCATCAGAATAAAATCTATCTGGGTACAAATCATGGATTGTTCTATAGTGATTTAAATTCAACAGTAGAGTTGTCAAACTTTCAGCTATTTGACTTTCAACTTGTGCCTAACTCTCAGGGGCAGGTGTGGGATCTCTCTTTAATTGATGGACAGTTATTATGTGGTCATAATGATGGGACGTTTGCTGTGACGGGAAATGTACTAACCAAGATATCTTCAGTTAGTGGTGGATGGATAATACGAAGACTAGCTTTAAATCCAGCCTATTTTATTCAAGGTACCTATAATGGATTGATTGTTTACCGTAAAGGAACGAGTGGAAAGTGGGTTTATTCTCATAAAATTAGTGGCTTTAATGAACCCTCCAGATATCTCGAACAAGATAATAAAGGACAAATATGGGTTGGACATGCTTATAAGGGATTATATAAGTTACAACTGAGTAATGACCTTCGGAAAGTAATTAAAATTGACTATTATAGTCGTAAAAATGGTCTACCAGGGAGTTATCATATTAATGTGTTTAAGATAGAAAATCAGGTTGTTTTCTCCTCTGATTCAGGCTTTTATATTTTCGATGAAATTAGCAACAGCTTTGCCAAATATCAACAACTCAACCGGGGCTTAGGATTATTCAGACTTTCAAATAAAATAATCTCAGCTGCACCTAAGAAGTATTGGTTCATTAATCATGGGAAAGTAGCGCTGGTGAATTTTGAAGAAGCAGGTAAAATTAAGGTGGACTCATCACGTTTTACAGTTCTGGATGGTCGTATGGTGCAGTATTACGAAAATATTAGCCGGATTAATGGTTCATTATATTTGATTAGTATAGATGAAGGATTTGCTATTTATACAGGAAATAATACTAATGATTATAGTCCTAGTCATATACCTAAAGTGTTAATAAGAGCTATAGAGAATATTACGTATGGTAACCGTGTTATATCGGAGACTGTTGCTTCAGGGCCCACTGAAATACCTTATAGATTAAATAATATTAAAATATCTTACTCATTACCCTATTATAGACAAGCCAAAATTAGCTATCAATACTATCTCGAAGGGTACTCAGATCAATGGTCCCCCTTAAGTTCACAAGCAGCTAAAGAATTTACAAATTTGAGTCAGGGTAAATATACTTTTAAAGTTAGGGCTTTAATAGATGGAAAGATAAAATCAGATGTTTCAGCATTTACGTTTACCATACTTCCTCCTTGGTATTTGAGTTTTTGGGCATTACTATTTTATATAGCCATACATATTGGGGCCTTTTTGCTTTTAAGAAAACTTTATTTTGCCAACATAAGAAGACATCAGGAAAGGATAGGTCAGAAGCTTAAACATGAACAAGAAGAGCATTTGAAACAAGAATCTATACTTTCAGAGCAAAAAATAATAAACATTAAGAATAAGCAGTTGCAGACAGACCTTGAAAGTAAAAGCAGAGAGCTGGCTAGTTCAGCGATGAACATTGTTTCTAAGAACGAACTGTTACAGAAAATTCGAGATGAACTGCATAAACTTAAAGATAACTCGGGATCAAAATTAGGAGAGAATCAATTAAAGCGTATAGAGCATGTAATTGATGAAGGATTAAATGATGAACGGGACTTTCATATTTTTGAAAAGAGTTTTAATGATGCTCATGAAAACTTTTTCAAGAAGCTAAAATCTCAACACCCTAATCTTGTTCCGAATGATCTGAAACTTTGTGCTTATATGCGCATGAATATGAGCAGCAAGGAAATTGCCTCTCTCCTAAATATTTCGTTAAGAGGAGTGGAAATCAGAAGGTACCGATTGCGTAAAAAGCTCAATTTAGATCATGATAAAAATCTTGCAGAGTTCTTTATTGAACTTTAATACTACATCATTACCTCTCAAAGATCTTTTAGAAACTTGGTTGGTGATAGTTATATTAGAATCTGTATAAACTGAATATCAATAGGTTAATAATTATTTATTAACCTATTGATATTCTGTAGTGATCCCTAGCTTAAGTGATGTAGTAAAGTGAAATAAAATTATTCTTTTGTCACAGCACATTCGCCTCACATTTGTGTTAATAGCTAACTACATACTAATTAACTTAAATTTTAGATTTATGAGAAAATTATTTACAAACCTATCAGGTTGTATTCTCGTATTACTTTTCATTTCCGGAAATGCTTTTGCGCAACAGAATATAACAGTTAAGGGTAAGATTACCGACGCTGTTACTAATGAAGCGTTAATTGGTGTAAGCATTAAGGTTAAAGGAACGAATCAGGGAACATCTACTGATGTAAATGGAACATTTACAATTAGTGCACCTCCAGACGGAACACTTGTACTGACTTATATAGGATTTACTTCTCAAGAACTTCTCATCAGTAATCGCCCTTCTATCAATGTCAGTTTAAAAAGTTCAGCACAGTCGTTAGAGCAAGTAGTTGTAGTAGGTTATGGTACACAAAGGAAGTCAGATGTAACCGGGGCAATAACCTCAGTTAAAGCTGCAGACATTGCAAACCGTTCGGTGATGTCACCTACACAAGCTTTACAAGGAAAAGCGGCTGGTGTTCAAGTGTCTTCTAATAGTGGAGCTCCTGGAAGTACACCTTCGGTACGAATTAGAGGTGTTGGAACTATAGGGAACAGTAATCCTTTATATGTTGTTGACGGGGTGTTTGCCGATGATATTAATTACCTTAACTCATCCGATATTGCATCCTTTGAAATATTGAAAGATGCATCTTCTCTTGCTATTTACGGGGTAAGAGGTGCAAATGGAGTTATTTTAATTACAACAAAGGGTGGAAAAGTAGGAAAAGCAAGCATAACTGTTGAATCTTATTATGGAATTACAAATGTAGCCAAGAAAATTAAAATGGCTAATGCGGCAGAATACCAGTTGCTAACAGCCGAGGCGATCAAGAATACAGATCCCACAGCTGCTATTCCTTCTGTTATTACTACTCCTGCATCTACCTCAACGGATTGGTTTGATGAGGTACTCCGAACTGGTGCCATACAAAACCACCAGGTATCAATTTCAGGAGCATCTGATAAAGTATCTTACAATGTAAGTGCAGGTTATTCGAAAGAAAAAGGAATTGTAACAGGGACAAGTTTTGAAAGACTTAATATTAGAGCAAATAACGAGTACAATCCCTTTGCAAATTTTAAATTCGGACATAGTCTAGCGTTTTCAACCTCCAAAACAATTAATCAACCGGGTTCTGTAGTTCAAAATGCTTATTTGTCCGCTCCAATTTATGCTCCTGTTAATCCCGATGGGTCTTTTGGTTCTACCCCCGGAACTATTAATAATGTGGCAAATCCAGTTGCTCAGTTATTTTACAATGATGATTGGGATAAGGGAAATCGTTTTGTAGGTAACTTCTTCGGTGAACTTACCATTTTGAAGGATTTTAAATTTAGAAGCAGCTTCAGCACGGATCTGAATTACCAGAACGGGAGGGTCTATGTTCCTCAATATGTAGTAAGTAGCCAACAAAGGAACGATGTCAGTAATCTGACTATTAATAAAGATCAGTTTACAAATTTATTGTGGGAAAATACCCTGGCATACACTAAAGAAATCAATAAGATTCATCGTATAAATGCAATAGCGGGTATTACTTCACAGACTCAGCGTGCTGAATATGCGGGAGGTAAAGCTCTAAATGTTCCTGCATATAATGAGGATGTTAAATATTTAAACACGGGTACAGATAATACCTCTAGTGGATATGCTAATGAATATGCTTACCTATCCTATCTCTTTAGAGTGAATTACTCGTTATTAGATAGATATTTACTTACGTTAAGTATGCGTTCTGATGGATCTTCACGTTTTCCAGTAGATAGCCGCTATAGTTTCTTTCCTGCTTTAGGGTTAGGATGGCGAATATCTGAAGAACCATTCCTTAAAGACGTGGCTTGGCTTGATAATTTAAAGTTGAGAGCGAGTTATGGAAAGCTGGGGAATACGAATATTCCAGATTATTTATATCTAGCGCGTATTACATCACAAACTGACCCAAATGATGCAAGTACAAGTTTGGGTGCTATATTTGGAACGACACCTACACTTAATCAAGGTGCAACAGAAACAAATACCAGCACCTCTAACTTGCTTTGGGAGAAGGTAAATCAGTTAGATATTGGGTTTGAAATGGGAATGGTTAAGAACCGTCTGACTTTTGAAGCAGATTACTATCGCCGCGAAACGACTGATGCCGTTGTTCAGGTGAATGCTCCACAAGGTGGTAATGTTCTTACAGTAAATGCAGGAAATATTTTAAATAAGGGATTTGAATTCACCGCAGGTTGGAGTGACAATGTAGGGCAGGATTGGAAATATTCAATTAACGGAAATTTAACAACTGTTAAAAATGAGGTGATTAGCCTTGGAAATGGAGGTAGGCCAATTTATAGTGGTGGTTTGAGTAATGGATCAACCGCAACCATTACTCAGGTAGGATTACCAATTGCCTCTTTCTGGGGATATCAGACAGAAGGCGTTTTTCAGAATCAAGCTGAAGTGGATGCCTCTCCTCAAAAAGACGCGAAACCCGGAGACTTAATCTTCAAAGATGTTAATCAGGATGGTATTATAGATCTGAATAATGACCGAGTTAATCTGGGATCCTCTATACCTAAGATTATTTATGCTCTGAATACCACTGTTTCCTTTAAAAGCATAGATCTTGCAGCAGACTTTCAAGGTGTTGGAGGAAATAAAATTTATAATGGAAAGCGAGCAGTACGTTTCGGTAACGAAAATTTTGAAGCTTCCAGACTAAGCAGATGGACAGGTGAAGGGTCAACAAATACGGATCCACGTATTACGAATAGTGTAGTACCGGTTTCGTCCTATTATGTTGAAGATGGGTCTTTCCTTCGGGTAAGGACTTTGCAATTAGGCTTTACGCTTCCTAAGTCGTTATTAGACAGGCTCAAAGTGAATAGCCTCAGGGTTTATGTAAATGCGTTAAATCCATTCACCTTTACCAATTATTCCGGTTTCTCACCAGAAGTTGGATCGGGCCTTTCTGGAGCACAGAACCCAGGTCAGGTAGTTGATAATAGTAATAATCCGGATTTGGCACGTGGTGTTGATTATTCCATTATTCCGGTTACTAAGACTTTTACATTCGGTATAAACGTAGGTATTTAAAATATTAAATATGAAAAGCTTTCTAAAATATACATATATAGCAGGATTTAGTTTACTCTTAACGGTAACAGCTGCTTGTAAAAAAGATTACCTTGACCGGAAACCCGGAGGTGTAGAACTTTCTGAAGATTTCTTTGCAACTCCTGATGGTGCTTTAAGGGCAACAAATGCGGTGTACAACCAGATGCGCAATTGGAGTGTGCATGTATTCTCTTTTATTGGCATTGCTAGTATCACATCTGACGATGCGGATAAAGGAAGTAGTCCAGGCGATACTGGATCTGATAAAGATCAACTTGATGCTTTTACTTTTTCCGCCAGTTCGGGTTCCTTTAACGATTTCTGGATAGGATATTACCAAGGAGTAGCACGTGCAAACCAGGTAATTGAGAGAGTACCTGCCATTGAAATGGATGAGACACTAAAAGCGCGTTACATTGCAGAGGCGAAATTCCTGCGTGCTTATTTTTATTTTAATCTGGCCCGTACTTTTGGAGGAGTTCCTTTAATTTCAACAGTTCCTGCAGCTGACGGCTCCGATCCTGTAACCCCCAGGGCTACCAAGGAAGCTACATACGAATTTATAATCAAAGATTTGAACGATGCGATTACTGTATTACCAGAGCGATCAGCATACGATGCTGTAGATATGGGAAGAGCAACTAAAGGTGCTGCTAAAGGACTTTTAGCAAAAGTATACCTGTATCAAAAGAATTGGACTGAGGTTTTAAGGCTTACAGGTGAAATTATGAGTTCTAATGAATATGATCTGAAGACTCCTTATGATAAGATTTGGACAAAGGAGGGGAATAATACAAAAGAGTCTTTATTTGAAGTGCAAACTGCTGTTTTATCACAAGGAGGCGGTGGAAGTCAATACTCTGAGATTCAAAGTGTTCGAGGAACTACTATTTCAGTAGGGGGATGGGGATTTAATACTCCTTCTCAAAGTTTGGTAAATGCTTATGAGGCTAATGATCCTAGATTGAAAGCGACTATTATTCAAAGGGGAGATACTATGCCCGATGGTCAGGTAATACCAAGTTCTGCTGAAAATACTTATTATAACAAAAAAGCGTATGTGTTGCCTGACGAGCGCTCTCCTAAAGGTATGGGGGATGCTGCCAAGAATATTAAGATCCTTCGTTATGCAGATGTAGTTTTAATGCATGCTGAAGCTGCTAATGAACTTGGAAATGGAGCTACTGCTGCTATTGATGTGAATGCAGTACGGTTTCGTGCCAGGGGCTTTGTTGCCTCACAACTGAATGGATTAATTCCTGATGTTGCTTTTACAAATAAGGATGCATTTAGAACCGTGATCTGGCAGGAACGTCATATCGAGTTGGCTATGGAAAATGATCGCTACTGGGATATTGTACGCCAAGGAAGAGCTGGTACTATTCTGAGAGCTTTAGGTAAAAGCTTTAAGGATGGAATAAATGAAGTGATGCCTATTCCTCAAAATCAGATTGATAATACTGGAGGGATATTAACTCAAAATACAGGATACTAGTTAAACAAGCAATTAGTCGGAATGCCGGCTAATTGCTTTACTTTTTTATTATGAAGCATATTCTCCTGATTATTACAATTCTCTTTGCCTGTAGTTGTACAAGGAGTAAAAGAGAATCGAAAAATGTAATTACTCCTGAAGTTTCTAATGATTCCTTACTTACCTTAGTTCAAAAAAAGACTTTTAATTATTTCTGGGAAGGTGCTGAGCCAACATCAGGTTTGGCAAGAGAACGTATTCACATCGATGGAGACTATCCTGAGCATGATCAGGATGTGGTCACTATTGGTGGTAGTGGATTTGGTGTAATGGCTATTTTAGTGGGCATAGAGCGTAAATTTATTACCAGACAGCAGGGGGCAGATAGGCTCAGGAAAATTATAAACTTTCTTTCCAAAGCTGATCGGTTTCATGGAGCCTGGCCGCATTGGCTATATGGCCCTACTGGTAAAGTAAAACCCTTTGGTACTAAAGATGATGGTGGCGATTTGGTAGAAACTGCTTTTATGGCTCAGGGTCTTATTTGTGTGAGTCAGTATTTTAAAGATGGGAATGCTGATGAGCAGCAACTTTCAAAAGATACAGAAGATCTTTGGAAAGAAATAGACTGGAGCTGGTACCGTAATGGAAACCAGAACGTACTCTACTGGCATTGGAGTCCTAAATATCAGTGGGCAATGAATTTTCCTGTATCAGGCTATAATGAATGCCTGATTATGTATGTATTAGCAGCCTCATCTCCTTCACATGGAATACCTGCAGAGGTTTATCATGAAGGTTGGGCTAAAAAGGGTGCTATCAAATCAGATGCTGAACAGTTAGGATATAAAGTACTTTTGAATTACAATGGAGCAGAGGGACATGTGGGGCCACTTTTCTGGGCACATTACTCTTATCTGGGCTTAAATCCAAAAGGCTTAAAGGATCGTTATGCCGATTATTGGCAGCTCAATAAAAACCAGACTCTTATTCACAGAAAGCATGCGCTTGAAAATCCAAAAGGCTATAAAGGATATGGGGAGAATGCTTGGGGACTGTCGGCCAGTTACTCTGTAAAAGGCTATAGCGCACATACCCCTGATAATGACTTGGGAGTTATCTCTCCAACAGCGGCTTTATCATCTTATCCTTACACACCAACTTATTCTATGGAGGTCATTCGTCACTTATATCAGGATCTGGGTGAAAAGGTGTGGGGTAAATATGGATTTTATGACGCCTTTAGTGAAACGGATAACTGGTACCCAAAACGTTATCTGGCAATTGATCAGGGTCCCGAAATTGTGATGATTGAAAATGGAAGGTCTGGATTGCTGTGGAAGTTATTCATGAGTAACACAGCTGTTCAAAGCGGCTTAAAGAAATTAGGCTTTGAAAGTCCTTATTTAAAACAATAAAATGATCGGGAACGAATTATTTAAATACTATTCAACTAAAGACAAATCTAAGATAATTGCACTAATATGCTTTTTAATGGGTATTGCTTTCTCATCCAATACCGTTGCGCAAACTACTCAAATGACCACCTATTGTAATCCGCTCAATATAGATTACACGTATATGGTTTACGATTCCAACCGTGATATTTCTTATCGTTCGGGTGCCGATCCTGCTGTTGTTACCTTCAAGGGTGAATATTATATGTTTGTTACCCGTTCTATAGGATACTGGCATTCTACAGACCTAACAAATTGGACGTTTATTACTCCTGAAAAATGGTATTTTCAGGGATCAAATGCTCCGGCAGCTCATAATTATAAAGACTCTGTATTGTATGTAGCAGGCGATCCTTCCGGTTCAATGAGTATCCTGTACACCGATAATCCTAAAAAAGGCGATTGGAAGGCTGTTCCTGCAATTCTCAATGATCTGCAGGATCCTGATTTATTTATTGATGATGACGGACAAGCCTATATGTTTTGGGGCTCTTCCAATACATTTCCGCTCAGAGGAAAGAAACTGGATAAAGCGAATCGTTTCCGTGCATCTGATGAAACAGTTGAGCTATTTAAGCTTGATGGTGAAAGGCATGGATGGGAACGATTTGGTGAAAATCATTCCGATACCGTACTTAAAGGCTATATGGAAGGCGCTTGGTTAACTAAATACAACAAGAAATATTATATGCAGTACGCAGCTCCCGGAACAGAATTTAATGTATATGGCGATGGCGTCTATATGAGCGATTCCCCACTGGGGCCATATAAGTATGCGCCTAATAATCCGGTCTTTTATAAACCTGGGGGATTTGCTAATGGATCCGGACATGGAAGCACAGTAATTGGTCCTGACAATAAATTCTGGCACTTTGCTTCGATGGCCGTTTCAATAAATGTAAACTGGGAAAGGCGACTTTGTTTATTTCCAGCCTATTTTGATCAGGATGGCCTCATGTACTCGAACACTTCTTTTGGCGATTATCCTCATTATACGCCATCGGTAGCCGGAAAAATGGGACATTTTAAAGGCTGGATGCTACTTTCCTATAACAAGCCCATTAAAGCTTCCTCCTCTTTGGATAAATTCAAACCAGAGAATATAGTGGATGAAAGTATTAAATCTTTTTGGGTTGCCGCTAAAAATGATGATCAGCAATGGATTGAGATTGATTTGTTAAAAGCCGCAAAAGTGTGTGCTATCCAGGTGAATTACAATGATTATAAATCAAATCTCTACGGAAGGCTTCCTGGTCTTTATCAGCGATACTTAATTGAAGGATCAACCGATAAAAAGAACTGGACCGTACTGGTTGACCGTCAGGATAACTACAGAGATGTGCCAAACGATTATGTAGAATTGGGCGTCCCGCAAAAAGTAAGATACATTCGTTATAAAAACATTCATGTTCCTACACCTAACCTTTCCATCTCAGGATTACGTGTCTTTGGAATAGGTGAAGGTAAAAAGCCTGCTCCTGTAAAAGGGTTTAAAGTGAAGCAGTATAAAGACCTCCGGGATGCAGATCTCTCCTGGAATAAAGCTTCTGGTGTTCAGGGGTATAATGTTTTATGGGGAATTGCTCCCGATAAGTTGTATAACTCATGGATGGTGTATGATACTAATGTTTTGAACTTGAAGAGTTTGTCCATTGATCAAACTTATTATTTCTCCATAGAGGCTTTTAATGAAAATGGAATTTCAGCAAGAACTAAGCCCCAGAAGTTAATAAAACCCTAAAATTCTGGTACTAAATAAATCCAATTAACAGTAAAATTATAGCGTATGAAAGTTTTCAGAAAGTGTTTGTTTTTATTCATGACAGTTGTTACAGGTGCATCTGCACAAACAAAACAAGATGTTAAGATGAATAAGTTTATATCTACGCTAATGCAAAAAATGACTCTGGACGAAAAGTTAGGTCAGTTGAACCTTCCCGGAGCAGGGGACATTACTACCGGACAAGCATCCAGTTCTGATATTGCCCAAAAGATAGAAGACGGAAAAATTGGAGGGTTATTTAACATTAAAACTGTTGAAAAGATTAAGGATGTTCAGAAGATAGCGGTTGAAAAATCCCGATTGAAAATTCCCTTAATCTTTGGAATGGATGTTATCCATGGTTACCAAACTGTTTTTCCAATACCATTAGGCTTATCCTGCACCTGGGATATGGCACTTATTGAAAGGAGTGCAAGAATTGCTGCTATCGAAGCAAGTGCTGATGGAATTAACTGGACATTTTCTCCTATGGTAGATATTTCACGTGATGCCCGTTGGGGCAGAGCATCTGAAGGATCGGGTGAAGACCCGTACCTCGGATCTCAGATTGCAAAAGCGATGGTAAAAGGGTATCAGGGTGATGATCTGAGTCGGAACAATACCATTTTAGCTTGTGTGAAACACTTTGCTTTATATGGAGCCATAGAAGCTGGCCGTGATTATAATACCACGGACATGAGCCGGCTTAGAATGTATAATGAATATTTTCCGCCCTATAAAGCAGCAGTAGATGCTGGGGCAGGAAGCGTGATGACCTCCTTTAATGAGGTTGATGGCATTCCTGCAAGTGCAAATAAATGGCTGATGACTGATGTATTGCGTAAACAATGGGGCTTCAATGGAATGGTTGTGACTGATTATACAGCCATAAATGAAATGATTGAGCATGGATTAGGTGATTTAAAAACTGTATCAGCACTGGCACTTAAAGCAGGTGTAGACATGGATATGGTAGGAGAAGGGTTTTTAACCACTTTAAAACAGTCTTTAACTGGAGGAAAGATTGCCCAACAGGAAATAGACATGGCTTGCCAACGCATATTGGAGGCGAAATATAAGTTAGGACTTTTTGATGATCCTTACCGGTATTGTAATGTTAAACGGAGTAAAACGGAAATTCTTACACCTGCCAATAGAAAAGAAGCCAGGGCAACTGCTGCGCAAAGCTTTGTTCTGCTAAAAAACGATAACCATATATTACCATTAAAAAAAGGTGGCAAAATTGCTCTTATTGGTCCACTCGCTGATGCAACCGAAAATATGACTGGTACCTGGAGTGTAGCAGCTGATTTCAAGAAGTCAGTATCTGTGCTGAGTGGATTAAAAAGCATTGGGGGAAAAAATACTAAAATTAGTTATGCAAAAGGAGCAAACTTAACCGCTGACAGTGCTCTCGAAGAAAGATCTACTATGTTTGGCAAATCATTAGGGAGAGATCCTCGTTCTGCAGATGTGCTTTTAAAAGAAGCATTGGCAATTGCTCAACAAGCTGATGTTATTGTAGCTGCTCTTGGAGAATCAGCTGAAATGAGCGGAGAAAGCTCAAGTCGTTCAGATATTACTATCCCTCAAGTTCAAAAAGATCTTTTAGCTGCGTTATTGAAGACAGGTAAGCCTGTTGTACTGGTATTATTTACTGGCCGGCCTTTAGCATTAAAATGGGAAAGTGAAAATGCACCATCGATATTAAATGTTTGGTTTGGCGGATCCGAAGCTGGAGATGCAATTGCTGATGTTCTTTTTGGAGATGTCAACCCATCAGGAAAGCTTACCATGACCTTCCCTCAAAATGTAGGTCAGGTGCCTATCTATTATAATCATAAAAACACAGGGAGACCGCTAGCTGAAGGAAAGTGGTTTCAGAAATTCAGATCCAATTATCTGGATGTTTCCAACGATCCATTATACCCCTTTGGTTATGGTCTGAGTTACACTACATTTGATTATAGTGCTATTCAACTAAGTGATACCCTATTGAAAAAGGGACAATCCATAAAAGCCAATATTACTGTAAAAAATACAGGTTCAAGAGATGGACAGGAAGTTGTACAGCTCTATACCAGAGATTTGGTAGGATCAATTACGCGACCGGTTGAAGAATTGAAAGGATTTCAGAAAATTAGCTTAAAAGCAGGTGAATCTAGAGTGGTATCTTTTACTATTACTGAAGAAGACCTCAAGTTTTATAACAGTGATTTAAATTATGTAGCTGAGCCAGGAACCTTCAAGTTGTTTATTGGTACCAATAGTAAGGATGTCAAAGAAGTAGGATTTACTTTGCAATAAGTAATTAATCTTCTTTTTTAGGTTTCATAGTGCCAGCACTAAAACGTGGTTTATAAGCAGGTTTAGGAGCGTCATCTTTATCCTTCTTAACAGCTGGTTTTTCCTCAATTGGAAGATCAGCTGAAGGCACAATCTCTTCTACAGGAGGCTTTGCGATAACTTTAGCACTAAATCTTGGTTTATATGCTGGTTTAGGAATCTCTTTCTTTTCTTCCTCAGCAAGCTTTTCCGCATCAGGCAGATCAATCTCAGGTAATTCTTTTCTGTAAGATCAGCTGAAGGCACAATCTCTTCTACAGGAGGCTTTGCGATAACTTTAGCACTGAATCTTGGTTTATAAGTTGGTTTAGGAATGTCTTTCTTTTCTTCATCAGCAAGCTTTTCCGCTTCAGGCAGATCAATCTCTTGTAAACGGGTTTCTGGAAAATTCTTTTGAGTAAGATCAGCTACAGGTGCCACCTCTTCTACAGCAGGTTTTACAACAACTTTACTACTGAAACGTGGCTTAAAAGCAGGCTTTTTTACCTCAATAGAACCTTCAGCTTCATCAATTTTCGAAATAGCAGCAGCAAAAGGATCAGTAACAGCATTCGTTCCCGGCCTGGCATCAGGATCTTTTACTTCATCAGAAATTAAAGAAGGTGCTTTTAAATGTCGAGGTTTAAATCCTGGCTTAGCAACAGGTTGGGTAATCTCAATTGTTGGTGACTGAAGAGGCTCAGCCTGAGCAGCCAGATTGGGCTCAATAACCACCGGTTTATCTTTAGGCACTATAGCCAGGTGATATAAATGCCTTAATTTATTGAACCAGAATTTTTTTGAATGATCAAAACTCTTTTCACCCATTAAATTAAAATGACTTTTGAATTCAGTGTAAAGCGTAGGATCGGCTTCCGCCATCAACTCCAAATTGATCCTCTTTTTAGTAAAAAACTCTTCAAAAGTCATTTTAATTTTTTAATTATTCAGCCATATTATGATAAACAGCCTGAACGTCGTCATCATCTTCTAATTTGTCAATTAGCTTCAATACATCAACGGCCTGTTCTTCCGAAACTTCAATAAAAGATTGAGCCACGCGTTCTAACTTCGCGCTTTTCACTTCAATTCCCTTTTCTTCCAATGCCCGTTGCATCTTTCCGAAATCTTCAAAAGAAGTATGTAGTACAGCTACATCATTACCTTCCTCATCTTCTTCTACAAAGATATCTTCCAGCCCTGAGTCGATAAGTTCAAACTCAAGTTCTTCCAGATCGCGTTCCTGAGGATCAAATTGAAATACAGATTTCCGGTGAAAGATAAAATCAAGCGCACCAGTCTTTCCAAGTGCACCATTATTTTTGTTGAAATAACTTCGAACATTAGCCACCGTACGGTTTGTATTATCCGTAGCTGTTTCTACTAATAAAGCAACTCCATGAGGGGCATATCCTTCATATACAATTTCTTCGTAATTCGTTTCGTCCTTGCTTATTGCTCTTTTAATGGCCGCATCAATACGATCCTTAGGCATATTTACAGCCTTTCCATTTTGGACAGCTGTACGAAGACGGGAGTTTGTTTCAACATGTGGTCCGCCCGATTTTACAGCCATTACAATTTCCTTGCCCAGACGAGTAAACTGGATGGACATTTTAGCCCAACGTTTAAATTTTCTTTCTTTACGGAATTCGTATGCTCTTCCCATATATGTAAAGTTGTTTTAATAGATATTTTAAATTGATTCAAGCAAACAGCGCTTATCGGTTCAAATTTACAAAATATGAAAGAAATCCCCCTGATCAGGATTGCAATATCATGATTTTAAGTAAAAATTAAAATTTATGGGCTAGAACACAGGCCTTTCTGTATTTCTGTGTATGCCCATTCATGTCGGTTAAAGCGATGTATAAGATATAAATTCCCGTAGGCATCAATGAAGCATTTTCATCAGCCCCATCCCATATGAGATCACCCTCGGTACCTAACGTTACATTTTTGCTAATTTGTTTAACCTGCATTCCTCCACTTGAATATACGGTAATATTCGCCAACGTTCCTGGTTTATTTAATACATATCGAATAATTAGCTGATCTTCTACTCCATCATTGTCAGGAGAAAATGTTTTAGAAACCAACGTAACAGCATCGCTAACCTCATCATCACCCTTATATTGCGAATTTTTATAACCCGGTGTTGCATATCCTACTGCACCTGCTGCTGAAATGAAATTGCCTGGTTCATTGGTTGCCGTGGTAAAACTCAAGCGTTCAAGGGATACCCCATCTGGATTATTGATTAAAGGAGAGTGCAGTTTTTCTGAATAATTGAATTGATCAATGATACTACTATCTGACAATAATACCACAACACCCAGGTCATTGCTAAAAGCCGGCAGTGCGGGTACTTTAAGAAAAGCATTTGCATCTTTTGTGAAATATTCCGCCTTAATATTATCTGGATCACTACTTAAAGCCAGGTAACAATGAGATAGGATTGTAACTCCGGAAGTAGAAATGCGCTTTATGGAGGAAAGTGTATCTTTTTTAATCGTGGCTACCGATAGATTTCCTAAATTAATGCTGCGGTCAGAATTATTATAAATCTCCAGGAAGTCAACCCCATCTCCCCTAGGATTAAAAAGAAGCTCATTGATCAATATTTCGTTTTTAGCTATAGCAGCGACAGGAACAGTTCCTCCTCCAGTTTCAGGAATGCTAGTGCTATCAACCGGGACAACAACTGTTGGATTAGCGTCTTCAGCCGTTAACTTCTTGATCATGAAATCATCAAAGTAAAATAAGTCAGAGCGTGTTTTCGTGAATACACATTGAACTCCAAACCATGATGTACTTAAAATAGGTGAGGCATCCGTTTTCTCTCCTTCTTTACTAAAAGCAGTTTCCTCCCTATTGCGACTCCACAACTCCCATTTGCCAGTGCTTGAACGGTTTATCTTAACTCTTGTGTTTAATGAAGACGCAGATGCTCTTCCTTCTACACCTTTAATCAGCAAAGTTAAAGTACTTCCTTTAAGCCTGTACAGATCATAAGAATCAGTTGAGCCATCTATTCCTATCTGAATAAAATACGCATTTGAAGCTACATTTAAATCAGCCTTGTCGGCAATCATATAGATCCGTGTCAGATTAGATGAAGTCGGCGCAAACCCCATTTCAACCGTAAACTCCCAGGTGCAATCACTTCCCATCGAATTGGGAGTTGACAAATACTTCGAACCTGAAGAATCACTCTTCATGGATTGAAGCTTACCACTTGAATTGATTTTAAATGCCGAAACATCACCTCCCCAGGTAGGCGAAGAAGTAAAATTACCGTCATTAAACGTTTCATTAACCTGACATTCAGCAAAATTCCAATAAAAAATAGCGTAAAGCAGTAAACATTTTTTCATATTTGCCGGATTAATAATTTATATAGTACACATTTATACCAAACCAAGATGAAAGTTGCAGTTGTAGGCGCTACTGGTCTAGTAGGATCAGTGATGTTAAAAGTATTAGCAGAGCGTAATTTCCCGGTTACTGAATTAATTCCCGTAGCATCTGCCAAAAGCGCAGGTAAAGAAGTTGAATTCAAGGGTAAGAAGTATAAGGTAGTAACAGTGGATGATGCAATTGCAATGAAACCCGATGTTGCCTTGTTCTCCGCAGGTGGAGATACTTCTCTTGCAGAAGCACCGCGTTTTGCAGATGCAGGTGTTGTAGTCATTGATAATTCGTCAGCTTGGCGCATGGATCCTACAAAAAAGTTAGTTGTTCCTGAAGTAAATGCAAATGTTCTTACCGTTAATGATAAGATCATTGCTAATCCTAATTGTTCGACTATTCAAATGGTGGTGGTTCTAAAACCACTTCATCAGAAATATAAGATTAAAAGGGTCGTCGTTTCTACCTATCAATCGGTTACTGGCACTGGTGTTAAGGCTGTTGATCAGTTAATGAACGAACGGAATGGTATTGAAGGTCCAATGGCTTATCCTTATCCTATTGACTTAAACGTTATTCCTCAGATAGATGTTTTCCAGGATAACGGATATACCAAAGAAGAGATGAAAATGATCCTTGAAACGCAAAAGATATTGGGTGATAATTCCATTAAGGTTACGGCCACTACGGTACGTATTCCTGTAATGGGAGGCCATTCTGAAGCCGTGAACATTGAGTTTGAGAATGATTTTGATCTCGCTGAAGTACGTAGCTTATTAGAGGCTCAACAAGGTGTAATTGTGCAGGACGATCCTGCAAACTTGGTTTATCCAATGCCAAAGGATGCTCATAACAAAGATGAAGTGTTTGTTGGACGTATCCGCAGGGATGAATCTCAGGATAATACATTAAACCTGTGGGTTGTGGCAGATAACCTTCGTAAAGGAGCCGCTACCAATGCCGTACAAATTGCAGAGTATTTATTAAAAGAAGGATTATTGCCAGCTTAGGTGTATATATTCCAAACAGACGGCTGTAAAATAAATACATAAATTAAAATACAAGAAAAAAAAGAGGCTGAAATCATACATGATGCAGCCTCTTTTTTTATGCTTTTAAATTTCTTTTAAACAATAGCTTAATGAAAATAGCATGTACAATCGTCCTTTTAGCAATCAGCAAAATGCTCTCTGCGCAGTCATTGCCCGACAAAATAGCAAAAGCCTTCGCCCAATTTGAGCGTGATGGCCAGCTTCAATACGGCTTAACTTCGTTAACGGTATTGAATTCAGCATCTGGTGAAGTGGTGTTTTCTAAAAATGGGAATACCGGTCTTGCTCCTGCATCGACCTTAAAAACCATCACCAGCATCACCGGATATAATATATTGAAACCCGATTATAAGTGGGAAACGACACTAGCCTATACCGGGTCTATCAAAGCAGGTGTGCTTTATGGTGACCTTATCGTAAAAGGCACGGGAGACCCTACATTGGGTAGTGATCGGTATACGAACACTAAAAGTGGTACTTTACTCAACAGATGGTTGGAAGCCACAAAAAAGGCCGGTATTGCTAAAATTGAAGGGCGCGTGATTGCCGATGATCTGCTTTTTGGAACACAAACTATTCCTGATGGATGGATTTGGGGCGACATTGGAAACTATTACGGTGCCGGAGCCACATCACTAAACTGGCGTGAAAATGAAATAGAACTAACCATCATTCCAGGTTCTAAAACTGGAATGCCTGTACAAATTAAAAACAGGGATCCTGAAGTGGAAGGATTGCGATTAATCAATGAATTAAAAACAGGAATATCTGGCAGTGGTGATCAGGTCTATGGCTTTTCTGCTCCCTTTACTGATTTGACTTACCTCAGAGGTACTTACGCGATTGATTTAAAAAAGAGAATTGTCATCTCAATGGCCGACCCAGCCTATCTATTAGCCTCTCAATTGCAGGCACATCTAAGCAAAGCCGGCATCACTATCAATGGTAAAACCAGTACCACAAGAAGGCTGAGTATGGAAAATAACTATCGACCTTTGGCATCAATTACTATTGATCGTTATCTTTCCCCTGGTTTTTCTCAGATTGTATATTGGTTAAATCAGAAAAGTCTGAACCTTTACGCTGAAAATATCTTAAAATCAATGGCCTTAAAATCAGATAAACCCGCTACCTTTCAAAACGGCGTTTCTACCTTAACATCCTATTGGAATAAGCGGCTTGGTATTGATTCTAATGCGATTTCTATTCTTGATGGGAGTGGACTAGCACCCGAAAATAGAATTACAACAGCTGTGATGGCAAAGATCCTAAATTCCGCAAAAACAGAGGATTGGTTTCCTGATTTTTATGCAAGTCTGCCAGTGTACAATAATATGAAAATGAAAAGTGGCAGCATCCGCAATGTTCTTGCTTATGCCGGTTATGAAATGAGTGTTTCAGGTACCCCTTTGGTATTTTCATTCATTACTAACAATTACTCAGGCAGCACATCTTCCATCAAACAAAAAATGTTCAGAGTTCTCGATACGCTCAAATGATTTTATTATTTTTGGTTAATTAAATCAGATGAATAAACTCATACTTATTGTTTTATTAATTAGTATCTCCTATTCGTCTTTTTCTCAAACTAATTATTATGGGAATATTAAATCTTCCCGCGGTTCATCTACGCTAAGTGATAAAGACTATATCCCCAATACTGTAATCATCAAGTTTAAAGCAGTAGCATCCTCCAATATAAAGTCCAAATCTGTAAGTCCTACGCTCGAACTCAAATCTGCTACTGTTAAAAGTCTGCATGTTAAATTTTCTGATGTTAGTTCAACTGCCAGGATAACTACATCTGCAGAGTCTGACCGGATTGGGTTAAATAGAATCTATGAACTTAAATATTCGGGGAATGCAGCCATAGAGACGGTCATAGATGAACTAGCAGCAAAGAAGAACATTGAGTATGCCGAGCCGGCGTATGTCTATCATACCTCATTTATTCCAAACGATCCGCAATTTTCAACAAAGCAAAGTTATCTCAGCCAGGTTAAAGCACAACAGGCATGGGATATTATACGCGATGCCTCAGGCATAATTATAGGAATTGTAGATACTGGTTCCGAAAAGACTCATGAGGATCTAGGCTCGAATATCATAGCCGGTATCGACTTAATCGGTAGCTCGTCCGCAAATTTTGTAGAAGACAATGATGCAAATGTTAAAAATGTGGCCAGTGATCATGGCGTTCATGTAAGTGGTCTTGCTTCAGCCGCTTCAAATAATGCCAAAGGAATTGCAAGCATTGCGAATGCAAAACTTCTTATTGTAAAGGTTGCCGCTGACGACTCGCCCGGCGACATCTATAATGGATATGAGGGGATCATTTACGCCGCTGATCATGGGGCAAAAGTAATTAACTGCTCCTGGGGAGGGGAAATCAGAAGCCTCTATGAGGAAGATGTGGTAAATTATGCCATCAGTAGGGACTGTCTGATTATTGCTGCTGGTGGCAACCAGGGTAATAACGTTCCTGATTATCCTGCGGGATATAAAGGGGTATTAGCGGTTGCCAATGTCATGTCGAACGATGTAAAAGCTTCGTCTTCCAATTACGGCGGTTACATTGGGATCTCTGCTCCGGGTACTAATATTTACAGTACAACTTATTCGAATACCTATGGTGTTAAATCAGGAACCTCTATGTCTACGCCAATTGTATCGAGTGCTGCAGCCTTGGTAAAGGCATACTATCCTGCTCTTTCCATGGCTCAGGTGGGCGAACTGCTGCGTGTAACAGCTGATAATGTCGATGGGGTAAACTCAACCTATGCTGGCATGATAGGGAATGGCAGACTTAACGTTTTCAGGGCTTTAACAGAAAGCGCACCTGCAATCCGAACTATCAAACTTACTTTTGATGATCAGCATGCCGGAACTTACCGGGCTGGCAATACCATAGATGTCTTTATGGATCTGCGCAATTACCTGTTGCCTGCAACTGGAATTGAAGTGACACTGAAAAGTACAAATACAAACGTGACGATTTCCAATGCAACTCAACTAATTACAGAGATGGGTACCCTTGATGAAAAAACAGGCATTGGGGCCTTTAAGGTAACGGTTAATCCGGGCACTCCTGAAAATACGCCTGTCGAATTTAGAATCGCTTACAAAGCTAATGGAGGTACCTATGCCGATTATGAAACGTTTACCCTCGTTGTTGCCCGCGACTATATGAATATCATTACCGATAACCTGACTACCTCGGCCTCCAGCATAGGTAAAATAGGATATGGTTCAGCTAATGAAACGGATGGACTGGGTTTTATATATAAAGACAACAAACTTCTTTATGAGTCTTCACTGATGATCGGTAGGTCTGCAAATGCCATATCAGATAATGCCCGAACCACTGATGGCGTTATTAACACTCATTTTGTAAAACAGAGTTCGATTGCTGAATCTATCACTGATACTAAAATTGTTGGTTATGCTCAATTTAATGATACAGGTAATTTAAGCGGTCTTTCGGTAGATGTTAACCATACGGTAACTGCTGATAAACAAACGGGTAAGGACAATTACATTGTTGCAGAATATGAAGTTGTAAACCGGAATGCAACAGATCTTACAGGAGTTTACATTGGCATGTTTACAGACTGGGATATAGACGGAGGGGCTTCAAATGCTACCGCTTATGATGCTACAACCAAGTTAGGATATGTGTATAGTACAAATGCCGAATTTCCTTATGCCGGCGTGAAGTTATTAAGTACTTCCGCTCCTCTGAATTATTACCCCTTATTCTTGTCTGCTACTGAATCCATACTAAATGATAATTTCACCGCAGCAGAAAAATTTATGACATTATCTTCCGGTATAAGTTCACCTGGTATTGGCTCCAGTACTGATGGTCGTGATGTTTCTTTTGTTTCCGGATATGGTCCTTATTCCATTCCTGCCAATGGATCTGTGAAAGTGGCTTTTGCCTATATTGGTGCTGATAATCTGGATGGTTTAAAAAATAGTGCTGTTGATGCACAAGAGGCATATGACCTGAGTATTCGAGGTCAGCAAATAACAGCTATTCTCTCAAGCTACCCCAATCCAATCACACCAAATAATAATAACAACGTTGCGGTGGTCATTAATCTGCCGGAAGATGCGCCCATTACTCTAGAAGTATTCAATATGCTTGGATCAAAAGTAAATACATTCATTAGTGGTACATCCTTTTCAAAAGGAGCACATACCCTTTATTACAACATGGCGAACTTAAATCCCGGAATTTACATTCTCAGGCTCAGTTACAATGGAAAGGTCTCTTCCCATAAAATAAGTGTATTGAAATAATTATTCTTTACGAACAAAACAGGCTCTGCAACGGGGTTCATAACTTTCCTTTTCTCCCAGATAAAAAGTTTCATCGTTTGCTACTGTACGATAGGAATAGGTTGCAGGAGCACCACACTGCGCACATATAGCATGTACTTTGGTTACATCCTCGGCTATAGCCATTAAAGCAGGCATAGGGCCAAATGGCTTACCCTGAAAATCCATATCCAAACCAGCAACAATCACCCTTATTCCTTTATTGGCTAAGATGACGCAAACCTCAGGTAGTCCATCATCAAAAAATTGGGCCTCATCTATTCCAACAACTTCCGTATTGGAGCCAAATAATAAAATAGAAGAGGAGTTGTCTATTGGAGTAGAAGGCATTGAGGTAAAGTCATGCGATACTACATCACTTTCATGATAACGGATCTCCGTTTTAGGTTTAAATATCTCCACATTAAGCTTTGCTATTTTTGCCCTACGCAAACGGCGGATAAGTTCCTCTGTTTTTCCGGAGAACATCGATCCACAGATCACTTCAATACTACCACAACGATCATTTCTAGACCTAAAATGAAATTCACTAAACAACATATCTCGCTTATCCGAGCGGCTAATATCAGAATTTAATGCTACTTTTGAGAACCGAGTTACCAACAAATCAATATCTAAATTTGGCTATTCATTATGATTAACAAAGGAGAAATTTTTAAAAAGGCAGGATATATTCTCATTGAATTAAACGAGCAGTATCAATATATTGAAGAGAATCCAAGAGCCCTTAATGATTTAGAATTAGAACTTTTCTCAGCGAACGCTGATTTCCTTGCAGAGAATTTACGAGTACTAAGAAAGTTTAATGCAAAAAAAGCAGAGCGATCTGCTTCCGGTACAGAAAACCATGAAGAGCAAGTTGACAAAGAGGTCTCTCTTTCTGCTTTATTGGAACATCCTGAGGAAATAACTCCTGTTCAGGAAAAAGTACCTGTTGCTGAGAAAAAAGAACTGGTATCCGAAACCTGGTTTAACGATAAAAAAGCAGAACATGAGGAAGATGAAAAAGCTCAGGTTGAAGCCCCCTTATCTGTTCCTGTTCCCAAACCCCTTCCTGTTGCTCAAATTCCGGAAGTAAAATCTACAGCACCCTCTTCTTCTGATGTAATTGATTCCAGGTACCCATCTGTGCCTCTACCAGCCCCGATTCCTGAACCCCTTCCCGTTGTTTCAGCTCCGCAAGCCAACTCTCAGCCACCCCGTGTTCAAAGTATCAATGATCTGATCTCTTCACAGAAATCTAAACAAGCTGTATCCGGTCAGTTAAATAAACAACCTGCCATAGGCGATCTGAAGTCCAGCATCAGTTTAAATGATAAGTTGTTATTTATTAAAGACTTATTTAATGGATACAGTCTGGCATACAGTGAAGCAATAGAAATATTAAATCGTTTTGAGACATTTGATTCCGCTGAACACTTTCTTCAATCTAATTATGCAGTTAAAAATAATTGGATTGGTAAGCAGAGTTCTGTAGATAAGTTCTACGAAATTCTTCACAGAAGGTTTTCGCGCTAGTTTATATCACTCCCATCCTGTTGGAATCTAATTTCAACAGGATAAATAATAAAATGGTGAAACTCCAGAGTGAGGAACCGCCATAACTTAAAAATGGTAAGGGTATGCCAATAACGGGCACAAGTCCTATTGTCATACCGATGTTGATGAAGAAGTGAAAGAAAAAGATCGATGCCACTCCATAGCCATAGATGCGTGAAAATGATGCACGTTGCCGCTCTGCAATGTTAACTATGCGTAATAGCATAATCAGGTAAAGACTTATAACAACTAAGCTGCCCACAAAACCCCATTCTTCTCCTACAGTACAGAATATAAAGTCAGTACTTTGTTCAGGCACAAAGTCATATTTAGTCTGCGTACCCTGAAGATATCCCTTGCCCCACAGTCCCCCTGAACCAATCGCTATCTTAGATTGGTTTAAGTTATAACCCTGGCCCCTCGGATCATCCAGTTTCCCCAGTATAACATCAATTCTATTTCGCTGATGCGTTTGAAGAATATTCTGATACGCAAAATTTACGCAGAAGATAAAGGCTATCCCCACAGTTATGGATACTAAAATAGGCTGAATATGTCTCCTGCTTTCGCGGAAAACAAAAAGCACCAGGAGCATTAACCCGATGATAATGCCGACCAGCAAAAATTTATTAATCACCAATGTCAATACAAACAAGGTAATAAGTATGGCTCCGATCACTAAAATATAACCGGAAAGTCCTTCTCTGTATAAGGCAAATACCAACGAAGTGAAAGTTAATGCCGATCCCGTATCCGGCTGAAGCATAATCAGACTCGTAGGAATAAGCAAAAGAATGACACATATGCCAATCATTTTAAACTCATTCATTTTTAAGGTAGTAGAACTGATATAATGTGCGAGGATCAGACAGGTAGAAAACTTGGCAAACTCGGATGGCTGAAGCCTGAAACTTCCAATAGGGATCCATGCCTGGTTGCCACCTACATTTCGCCCAACGATCAGTACAAGGACGAGAAGCAACAAAGTAATTCCGTAGAAAACCGGCGAAAAGGTACTAAAGAACTTTGAATCAAGCAATAGGATCACCACACCAAGAATGATTGCTGAAATGATAAACATAAACTGCTTTCCATAATTGGTATTCATGTCCATTATTCCTGGGAATAAGGGATCGTATACTGCAGCATGAATGTTAAACCATCCGATCGTACAAAGACTCAGATAGATCAGGATCAGAATCCAGTCTACGTTGAAAAAAAGACTACGTTGATTGATCATGTGGTACTATTGATTTTGGCGTAATGGGCACTATTGGTTTAATCTCGATCTTCGGAATACTATCTGTCTGCTTGCGCGGTGAAACCTTTTGTTTGGCTTTATGGCCGGGAAGCAGGTTCGCATTATAAAGCCTGTCAGTATAATACTTCGGACGTGTTATTTTACCCTTGAGGTATTGTTCAATCAATAAACTGGCGATAGGAGCAGACCATACCGCTCCATAACCCGCATTCTCAACCACTACCGCAATAGCGATCTTTGGATTGATTCTCGGAGCAAAAGCAAAAAATACAGAGTGATTTTCCCCATGTGGATTTTGTACTGTACCAGTTTTACCACATACCTCTATTCCCTGGATCTGTGCAATAGGATAGGCAGTTCCTCCGGGTTTATTCACTGCCCCGAACATGCCTTCAATTACCGGACCATAGTATCGGGCATCAACACCCGAGTAGTTTTTCTTCGTATAGGCTGCTTTAACAATATGATCTTCACCAATGCCCCGAATTAAATGAGGAGTATAATAATAGCCTCTATTGGCAACTGTAGCAGCTACATTAGCCATTTGTAATGGGGTGATTCCTAGTTCGCCCTGACCAATAGAAAGTGATATATTATATGCTGAAGTCCAGCGGTCGCTTTTGAAATGCCGGGTATAAAATTCTGCAGTAGGGAGGAGGCCTTTCTTTTCGTTCGGCATGTCTACACCAAGCTTGGAGCCAATCCCAAAATGATTTACCATATCATGCCATTTTCGATAAGCATTTACAGAACGCATCCCTGAACGGTCAATCATCTGTTTGTATACATTTCCGTAATAGGTATTACATGAAAACTGTATGGATTGGGCAAGCGTTAAAGATCCATGAGCATGTGTACAACCCATTTTACCGCGTCTTCCATAGTAATAAGCACCCGGACAGAAAAAACGGGTCTCTGCATTTATCCTTCCCATTTGTTGGGCTACCAGCGCATTTATGACCTTAAAGATAGATCCCGGGGGGTATTCAGCCATAATAGGTCGAATAAAAAGTGGATTTGAAGGGTTTCTCAACAACTTCATATAGTTGTTTCCCTTCTCCCTTCCAACCATTAAGTTCGGATCATAAGTTGGGCTGCTCACAAAAGCCAGGATCTCTCCAGTGGAAGGCTCAATGGCGACAATACTTCCAATCTTATTGACCATCAATTTCTCCCCTAAAATCTGTATATCTCTATCCAGCGAGGAAATTAGTTTTTTACCTGTAACGGATAGCGTATCATAGGCTCCCTCAGCAAAGTGCCCTTTAGGCCGGTTAAAGGCATCAACCATTTGGTTTTCTACCCCCCTTTGCCCTCTTAGAAGATCTTCATAAGACTTTTCTACCCCGGTACGGCCAATATAGTCACCCGCTTTGTAATACCCTCTAGATCGGGTAATATCCGATGGCACTACTTCATTGATATACCCAAAGAATTGCGATGCAATACTATCGGGATAACGCCGTACGGAACGTTTTTGAACATAGAAGCCCTGAAACTGAGTAAGCTTTTCCTGCAGTGCGGCAAAGGTTTGTGCCGATAGCTGTTTCTCAAAAATCGAAGCACGATAAGGCGAAAAGTTTCGAGCCTTGGTAAGCCGTTTATCAAAACCTTTCTTGTCCAGCTTAATCAGCCGAAGAAATTCAAGCGTGTCAAACTGAACTACTTCACGTGGAATGACCATCAGGTCATACACCGGTTCATTTTGGACCAGTATCCGGCCCTTCCGATCCAGTATGATACCTCTGGCGGGGTAAATGACTACTTTTCGGAGTACGTTATTGTTCGCTGATAAAAAGTAGCTTTTATCAATAACCTGTATATAGAAAAGGCGGGCCAGTAAAACTAGTGCTACTGCAATAAAAATACCCTGTACAACATATTTACGTTGAAAAAAACTATTCATTAACGCTCTTTCTTACGGAAAAATATAAACTCTGAAATTACAATTAGAAATATGGTAAAAAGAGAACTGAAGAATACACGGGTTAGTATATCCCTTATATCAAAAAACCCAAATGCTTCAAGGAAAATCAGGGTAACATGATGGAATAATGTCAATACTACCGTATATATAAAAAACCAACGGAATCCCATAATCCCAAGTTTGGGCTCCGGTTCATTCTCAAAACCCTGTCGTTCTACCGTTACATTGATAAACACGATCCTTACAAATGCCAGAACCGCACAGGCTGCCGCATTTAGACCAGCCGTATCATAAAATGCATCCACCGTTAATCCTGTAGCCATAGCCAACAGAAACAATAACCAGTTTGGTACCTCAAAGGGCAACAGCATGATGAATAAAATGTAGGGAAAGGGTATAGATAGGTTGTAAAAGCCAATGTTCTTCAGCAAAAATGCCTGAATGAAAATAAGCAACACAAAGCGGACTATATTTATTAATATCGTTCTACCCATCTTTTTTACTCTGCTTTTCTAAAATTTCCTTTTCAGCACCGAAAAGATCCTTAATCACATATACATACTGAAGGGTGGAGAAGTCAGTATCCAGTCGCACTACAATCTCCGGGAAACTCTCGCCTCCTTTTTCTTTGGTGCGCAGAATTCGTCCAATAGGTAAGCCTTCGGGAAATAAAGTAGAATAACCGGATGTAACTACATGCTGACCGATCTTAACCTGAATATGATTGGGGATATCCTGAAGTACAGCAGTTCTGGGATCCGAATTTCCTTCACCCCATACCAATGAACCAAATGCCTGATTTTCGGTAATGCTTGCGCTGATCTTTGTGTCGCTATGCAACAGAGAATAAATCGTAGCATAATCGGCAGACACATCTTTTACGATTCCTACAACGCCGGATGAGCAAATAACTCCCATTCCAGGAAGGATGCCATGGCGGCTTCCCCGGTTGATGGTGATGTAATTATTCTTCTGATGGATGGAATTATTGACTATGCGGGCAACAATATAGGTGTACTGCTGTCGTGAGATGGTATCTACCACAGATTGTTGAACCAGACTATCATCAAAATGCGACATTTTGAGGTCCTTTCTTAAGGTTGCATTTTCTTTGGCCAGACTGTCATTCACTTCAGCAAGCCGAAGATAACGCTGTACCTTATTAATGCGGCTATAAGCTTCGCCTACAATTTCGTTGGATGAATTAAACACTCCTGATCTTTGAAATGAATTATTTCGAATAATCAAAGTAATGGAAATGATAAAACAGATGATAAAAAGGAAGAATGCGTTGTACTTACTGATAAATACCCAGAGGTTACGCATACATATTTAAATTAAGCGTTGCAGGCAGTAAACTTACGATCACAGCATTAGTCATAAGCTTACCGTCTTTAATAGTATTATTGCATTAAAAATTTATAACTTCCAATATTCTTAAGCGCAATACCGGTACCGCGTACCACTGCTCTCAAAGGATCTTCGGCAATGTGAACCGGCAATTTTGTTTTTGCAGCAACCCGTTTATCCAATCCTCTAAGTAAAGCTCCACCTCCGGTTAAATAGATCCCGGTTTGATAGATGTCTGCCGACAACTCTGGAGGAGTAATTTCCAATGCCTTTAAAATCGCTTCTTCAATTTTAGATATTGATTTATCCAGGCAATGTGCAATTTCGGTATAAGATACAGTGATCTGTTTCGGAATCCCTGTCATTAAATCTCTACCCTGTACAGCAAAGTCTGCAGGTGGATCAGTTAATTCAGGTAGGGCAGCACCAACTTCTATTTTGATCTTTTCAGCAGTACGTTCTCCAATCATGATGTTATGCTGACGGCGAATGTATTGCACGATATCGCTATCGAAGTTATCACCTGCAGTACGGATAGACTGGTCGCAAACAATTCCTGATAAAGCGATCACTGCAATCTCAGTTGTTCCCCCACCTATATCGATGATCATGTTTCCCATGGGTTCTTCTACATCAATCCCGATGCCAACTGCAGCAGCCATAGGCTCATGAATCAGATACACTTCTTTTGCTCCTGCTATTTCAGCAGAATCACGAACAGCTCTCTTTTCAACTTCAGTAATACCGGATGGAATGCAGATCACCATTCTTAAGGATGGGAAAAACCAGCCCTTGCCATTATTGATCATTTTGATCATTCCTCTGATCATGTGCTCCGCCGCATTAAAGTCGGCAATTACACCATCTTTCAGCGGACGAACAGTACGTATATTATCGTGGGTTTTACCCTCCATTTGCATAGCCTGACGGCCTATTGCAATAATTTTATTTGTAGTACGGTCAAAAGCCACAATTGATGGTTCGTCAACAACCACCTTATCATTATGTATGATCAGCGTATTTGCCGTACCCAAATCAATAGCGATTTCTTGTGTAAACCAATTAAATAAACCCATTAAGGACGTTTTAAATTGTTAAAAGTATGCAAATGTAGTAAAATGTTTAGTACTATATTAATGTTTGAAATGTCTAACCCCTGTGATTACCATTGCAACACCTTTATCATTGGCCATGTCGACCGAAAGTTTGTCTTTTATTGATCCTCCAGGTTGTAAAATAGCCTTAATTCCTGCGTTTGCAGCAATCTCCACACAGTCTGGGAAAGGGAAAAAAGCGTCGGAAGCTAAAACGGCCCCTTCAACATTAAATCCGAATGATTTTGCTTTTTCTAAAGCCTGCACAAGAGCGTCCACTCTGGAAGTCTGACCTACGCCACTGGCTATTAACTGCTTATTTTTAGCAATTACAATTGTATTTGACTTCGTATGTTTGACTAGCTTGTTGGCAAAGTGTAGGTCTGTTAGCTGGTCAGTAGTAGGAAGCACATCGGTAACCGGAGTCATTTGTTCCGGACCTTCCATGGTACCATCTTTTTCCTGTTCAATCACGCCATTCAGCAGTGTCTTGAATATTTTAGTAGGAAGGGCTGTTTCTTTTCTCAGCAACAGGATTCTGTTTTTCTTCAGTGTAAGAATTTTGATAGCCTCTTTGCTAAAGGCAGGCGCAATCAGTACTTCGAAGAAAAGTGAGTTGATATCCAGGGCAGTTTGTGCATCTACTTCACCATTGCAAATGATCACTGCTCCAAAAGCAGAAATAGGATCGCAGGCAAGAGCAATTTTCCATGCTTCATATAAACTAGGATTAGAAGCAACTCCGCATGCATTGGTATGTTTAAGAACCGCGAATGTAGGTTCATCAAATTCGTCTATCAAAGCAACTGCGGCATCAACATCTACCAGGTTATTATAAGATAATTCCTTTCCGTTCAGCTTTTCGAACATCGCTTCCAGATCACCATAGAAATAACCTTTCTGATGTGGGTTTTCTCCGTAACGAAGTGTGGACGATTTCTGTTCGCTCTGTTTGAAAACAGGTAAAGGATTTTCGCGGTTGAAATAATTAAATATAGCGGTGTCGTAATGAGATGAAGTATTGAATGCTTTTTTAGCAAACTCTTTACGATGCGACAATAAAGTCACACCATCGTTTTCATCCAGAATCGTGTTTAATTCTTCATAGTTATCTTTCGAGGAAAGAATCACGACATCATTGAAATTCTTTGCAGCTGCACGGATCAATGATATACCACCTATATCAATTTTTTCAATTACCTCATCTTCGCCAAAACCTGCCCGTACCGTTTCTTCAAAAGGATAAAGATCTACAATGACAAGGTCTATTTCAGGAATATCATATTCTGCGGATTGTATTTTATCTTCTTCCAGATTTCTTCTGGATAAAATGCCACCGAATACTTTCGGGTGTAATGTTTTTACGCGTCCACCTAATATAGAAGGGTACCCTGTAAGGTCTTCTACGCGGATGACGTCGAATCCCAGCTCGCGAATAAAGAGCTCTGTTCCACCTGTAGAATAAAAGGTAACACCTAAAGAATGAAGTTTTTTAATCAACGGTTCTAGTCCGTCTTTGTAATATACTGATATTAAAGCGTTTTTTATTTTAACAGGATGGCTCATTTATGGGAAAATTAAGCGGCAAAGATAGGCTTTTTGTGACGTAATTTCCTATAGGATTTAATAGTAAAACTGAGGAATAGAATATTTTTAGTTTTAAATCTAATTATTTTTTAAAAGAAATCTTGCCTTTGAGAATCGTATCCGGATCTAATTTATCTATAATGAGCTTTTTGCTGGTCAGAAGGGTTTGTTTGTCAGTTGAACTGGTCAGTTTCATAACCTTGGCATCCATTCCTAACAACAGGAGATTGCCTACATAACTCATTTGTTTGATCTTTTCTTCCCGGCCCGGATAGTCAGATGGCTGTGTATTCACCGCTCCTACAGGGTATTCTGAAGGGTTTTCAGATTGAAAGGTACCGATAATTGCGCAGGGACTATATGTTGAACTGTTTATTAAGATGTTTTCATTGGTTTGATTTATAGAGGAATAGAGCATCAGCGACATGCTAATCATTGCCAAGCAATCCTCTGGAACTGTTTCTGTAAAGGAAATGACCCGTCCTTCTACACTTTGATATCCTTCCAGATCGATATCCTGTACGCCCAGGTTTTCATAATACTCTTCCCTGAAGTTGAAAGCTATAAGCATGAGTCGGATGCGGTATTTCATATAGGCTCCGCTTGCGTTCTTTGGCCTTTTGATGTCTGTCCTTGTATTTAAGGAACCAAGGGTAACACTCAAAACACCATCTGTGCTTTTATTAACTTCATGGCTCATTTGCAGCACTTCATGCAGTTTGCTATTTGCATTGAAGTCTAATCCCTGTAAAAAAGAAAGGTCGCCATCATGCAGATCCCTTTTTCCTTTCTCTCCGCTTACATTGTTCAATATTGACCGATACACCAGTTGGGTGCTTCTGTAAGCTGCCGTTCCATCTTTAAAAAAATAAGCCGGTTCAAATGCTGTCCGGATAACCGCTGCAGCAGAACTTGAAAGTCCAAACTCAGTAGCGCTCCTGATTGTTTTTTCCGTTTGCCTAAATGCCTTTGGTTTACCCTGGATGATGTTCTTTCCCCGATACCCTCGGTATATTACTGAACCTGCGGTTCCGTGAACCATTCCTTTTTGATCTATAGTTGCCATGTCATATAATTTATTCAGGCAAAGTACTCCATTAGGAAATCTAATAACAAAAGAAACATGAAATCTTCCAATATCTTCTCTTATACGACAGAAATACGCAATAAAGAGCAGATCGCAGTAATCTTTGCTCGATCTAATTGTACCCGTAGCACTTTGATCTCTTGAAACATTCAATATTGCTAGAATACGAGATAGGTTATAAATATCCAACTACTGAGTATCAGATAAACGGACATTGTACTAAAAGCAAAAATAAAGCAATATTTATCTGTGTTGAGTCCGACTTTAATTAGCCATAATCGGAGTGATACCAGAGGCTTATGTGATTCTTTACAGAAGGAAATACACTTGGTGTTGTATAGGATATCCTATTCCACGGTTTTCCGAAAATAATCCAACTGTGTATTCCGCACTGCTTATTTTATTTAATAAGTTGATGATATCGAAATCTGCATAACGTCCCCTTAATTTTACTATTTTTTTTATATTGCTGGCGTCAATTCATATTCCTGAATTCAATAGGGGTTTTTCCTGTCTTTTGTTTGAACAGTTTATTAAAGTATTGAGGATAATCAAAACCTAATGCATACGCGATCTGACTAACAGATTTATTTGTACTTATAAGCTTGCTTTTAGCTTCCTCAATTAAATAAAAATGGATATGGTCCTGAGTGTTTTTACCGGTTTCTTTTTTGAGTAAATCGCTTAAATATCCAGGTGATAAATGCACCTGATCTGATAGATGTTTTACAGTAGGCAAGCCCTTTTCTTGTTTATTATCGGGATTGTAATACTCGGTAAGAATTTTCTCAAGCTGAACGAGTACTGAATTATTAGAACTCTTCCTGGTTATGAATTGCCGTCCGTAAAAACGGCTGCAATAATTAAGCAGCAATTCAATCGTCGAGACGATAATATTTTGGCTATGGACATCTATATTTTCTTCAAGTTCAGTGTTAATTTTAGATATACAGTCATATAAAACCTGTTTTTCCTTTTCAGACAAGTGAAGTGCTTCTGAAGTTTCATAAGAAAAAAAGCTGTATTTCTTTATTTTGTCATTTAACGAAGTTGCCCGGATTAGTTCAGGATGAAAGAATAATCCCCAACCCTTTATGTTTTCTGACGCTTGCTCATCCTTATCAATTTCAATGACCTGGTTGGGCGCCATACAGATCAAACTGCCATTTTGAAAGTCAATGATCTTGCGCCCGTACTTAAACTTATTACTGGGGTAGTTTTTGAACATAATGGAGTAATAATCAGCAGAAAGTTTTATCTCATCGTTTATCTGCAGATTCACTTTGCTAAAGTCGACCACACCAACTAAAGGATGATGAATATCGTTGGGCAGTCCGAATAATAAAAATATCTCTGAGATCGTTTGTAAATGAATAAATGTACTCATCCTGTCATTGGGGTTTTCGTAAATATCATAATTATTGGAACCATTACAATGCAATGGTTCCAATAATCCGGTTAAAGGGACTAAATTCCAAATTGGTCTTTTATCCCTGCCTCAAAAGATTCATCATCATTCTGCTTGTGATTTGCGATCATTGATTCCGCATCATCGCCTGCTGTATATCTCAATTGCGTAGTGCCATCTGTGGCTGCCTGGTAAACGACATTAGCAATAACACTTGCTGGTGAAGCATTTTGAAATAAGGACTGCATACCTGACATGATCTTTCCAATCAAGGGTTGGTATTCTATAAGGGTTTCATTGTTGCTAAAATCAAGGGAACGCCCCGTAAAGTCAGTAGTTATAGCACCCGGTTCAATAATCTTAATTTTCACTCCAAATTCTGCAACTTCATATTTCAAGGATTCAGAAATCCCTTCCACGGCAAATTTAGTTCCATGATACAAAGCACCTAACGGAAATGCCATTTTGCCTCCAATAGAAGAAATGTTAATGATTGTACCGCTTCTATTTCCACGAAAGTGTGGTAGCAATGCTTTGGTAACATCTAAAAGCCCAATCACATTTGTATTAAACTGACGGATGATTTTCTCTCTTGGAAAAGATTCTAAAGGACCATAGGCACCATAACCCGCATTATTGAGTAGGACATCAATTCTTCCAAATTTTTCGATACCCTTATTTACAGCGTTTTTAATTGAATCTAAATCCAAAACGTCCAGCCTGGTTACCAGAATGTTTTCTAATAAATTTAATTCAGTTTCACTTTCAGGTTTACGCATGGTGGCAATTACGTTCCAACCTTCCCGCTGAAATAATTTTGCTGTTTCTTTTCCTAACCCACTGCTTGCTCCTGTTATTAAAATTGTCTTTCTCATTTTCTTGATTTTAAATTGCAGTGTAAAGGTCGTATCAATAAATTGATGGCAGATAAGACGAATTCAGGAGATTTGTATTGTTTTTACTGATCTTTATGTTAATGCAAGTGAATTAACGGTGATGATTATTGAATGCTGAATATGCCGCTTGTGTTAGGCTCTCGTTGAGATCAGGGAAGATGTGTTATAAGGAATTTGCGTAATTTGTTATATTTGCTTTAATGTACAAGATAACGTACATTTGAATGTACTTTTAATATAGCTATGAAGGCAGTAACTATTTCCTCCTTACGAACAAACATGAAAGCCTACTTTGATGAAGTAAGTGAGAGTGAAGATATTTTGATTGTTCCACGTAACAACAATGAGGACGATGCCGTTGTGGTAATTTCCATCAAGGAATATAATGCCCTTGTAGAAACTTCGCACCTGATGTCAACAAAAGCAAATCGTAAACGACTTGAACATTCTATTGAAAATCTAAAAAAAGGCGATACAAAGTTATTTTCTCTCAATGAGGATAGCAATGTGAAAGCATAGACTATGAATATAGTATTTACGCCTGAAGCCTGGGAAGATTTTGAATATTGGATGGACAATGATGAAGATGCAGAAAAAAAAATTAGAGACTTATTGAGAGAAATAAAAAGGACGCCATTTCATGGATTGGGAAAGCCTGAAGCTTTAAAGCATAATCTAAAAGGCTTTTGGTCCAGACGAATAATCGGTGAGCATCGCCTGGTTTATCAGGTGTCAGGAACCAAGGGTAAAGACCAACAATGCGCTATTATTCAATGCCGGTTTCATTATGATGATAAATAAAGTAGGGGTAATTTTGGAGCAGAAAACAGTAAAACAGTCCTACTAATCTACTTACATGCTATTCAGCTGTATTTTGGTGATCAGAATTGAATGCCTGTTTATTTGAGCATAAAATTACCATTATTCCGTTTTATTAGACATTAAACTTTATAAAGACTTCATTTTTTTAACCAGGGTTTCCACTACTTTGGGGTAATGAAGGTGTTCAAGTTGCTGACCTTTAAATTTAATCATCTCGATGTCGTCATTTTTATCGATCCGATAACGGGATTGATGAATGATCTCACCGTCATCGAAATTTTCATTCACAAAATGAATGGTGATGCCTGACTCTGTTTCCTTATTATCGAGAACGGCTTGATGAACCCGATCGCCATACATGCCTTTGCCTCCGTATTTAGGGAGCAGGGCAGGGTGGATATTGATAATTTGGTTGGGAAACGCTTTTAATAAATTTTCAGGAATGAGCCAGAGGAAACCTGCCAGAACAATCAGGTCAATTTCCATCGATTTGAGGAGCTTAAGGATCGTATCCGTTTTGGTGAATTCATACTTGTCAAACACATGAGAGGGGATCTCAAAATTGTCGGCACGTTGAATGACATAGGCACTGGGATTATTGCAGAGAACAAGGGCTACTTCAGCTTCAGGATGTTTATTGAAATGTTCCATTATCTTTTGAGCATTAGACCCTGAACCTGAAGCAAAAATTGCAATCCGTTTTTTGAGTGGCATATTTGAATGATTAAGATCAAAGATATATTTTAAGTTGGGAAGAAGCGAATTAACGTCGGTTTTCCTTTTGATGGGGATGAAAATAATTTTCAAAATCAGTGCAAGTGGTCGGTATAAATGTAGTATTGGGTAAGCGGCTACTCCTGGTGCAATTTTAATTCGCAGAGGCAGACCTGACAGATTCAATTAAAATTATGAAAATGGCGCAGATATTTCAAAAAAGGGCAGGATTGAAAGTCATTGAGGATAAGGTAATTCTGTGATAAATGTGCTTGTTTGTTTTCGTGTAATCGGGTTTTAAACGTGATCTGATTCTATTAAGGGTGCATATACGTAAATTTCTTTAAAAATAAACCGCTAAGTGTTTGATAATTAATTAAACATTCCTATCTTTGCCGTCCCTTTCGAGGGATTTACATTGCCTTGAACGAAGCCCTACTGCTTCGATGGGCTTAAAAAAGAATTAAATAAAAATGTCAGGTATTATTGGAAAAAAAGTAGGAATGACCAGCATTTTCGATGCCGATGGAAGAAACATTCCATGCACGGTAATTGAAGCTGGCCCTTGCGTTGTTACGCAGCTTCGTACCACTGAAATTGACGGTTACGAAGCAATTCAGTTGGCTTACGATGAGAAGAAAGAAAAGAACACTACTCAGCAGCTGAAAGGTCATTTCGCAAAAGCAAACACAACTCCCAAGCGCAAACTTGTAGAGTTTAAGAAGTTTACAGATGCGAAAAGTCTGGGAGACACAGTAACCGTTGGGATCTTTGCTGAAGGAGACTTCGTTGATGTCGTTGGTACATCTAAAGGTAAAGGTTTTCAGGGTGTAGTGAAACGTCATGGTTTCGCCGGTGTTGGTATGGCCACTCACGGTCAGCACAACAGACTGAGAGCTCCAGGTTCGTTAGGTGCTTCTTCATGGCCTTCCCGTGTATTCAAGGGTATGCGCATGGCTGGTCGTACAGGTGGTTCACGTATTAAGGTTCAAAATCTTCAGGTTTTGAAAATATACGCAGAGCAAAATTTATTGGTAGTAAGCGGTTCAATTCCGGGAGCTAAGGGTTCTTACGTAATCGTTGATAAATAAGATGGAAATTAACGTAGTAGACATATCAGGTAAAGAAACAGGAGCCAAGGTGCAACTGTCTGATGCGATTTTTGGCGTTGAGCCTAATGATCACGCGATTTATCTTGACGTTAAGCAATATCTTGCTAATCAACGTCAGGGAACACATAAATCAAAACAGCGTAATGAGATTGCAGGTTCAACCCGCAAGTTATATAAGCAAAAGGGTACAGGTGGTGCACGTGCTGGTAGTATAAAATCTCCATTATTCAATGGTGGTGGTCGTGTATTTGGTCCTCAACCCCGTGATTACAGTTTTAAACTGAATAAGAAGTTAAAGCAACTTGCTCGCAGGTCAGCTTTGTCTTATAAAGCGAAAGATAACAGTATCGTGATACTGGAAGATTTTGTTTTTGATTCAGTGAAGACTAAGAATTATCTTCAACTGGTAACAGATTTGAAGGTGGCATCTGAGAAAACACTATTGGTTTTAGCAGTTGCGAATAATAATGTGTATTTATCAAGCAGAAACATTAAATCAGCGAAAGTAATTACTGCCGATCAGTTAAACACATATGATGTGTTAAACGCAGGAAAGCTAATTCTGACTACTGGATCTGTTAAAACATTAGAGGAGGCATTTGCCAAGTAGTATGGAAATTTTAAAGAAGCCTATATTAACGGAGAAAGCAGCTGCATTAACTGAAAAGTTTAACAGATATGCTTTTAAAGTAGATCACAGAGCCAACAAATTGCAGATTAAAGGTGCAATTGAAAAAATGTTTGGTGTTAGCATTAGTGCTGTAAACACCATGGTGGTATCTGGTAAAGCAAAGAATCGTTACACTAAAGCTGGATTTGTATCAGGCCGTATGCCTAAGTACAAAAAAGCGATTGTAACGCTTAAGGATGGAGAAACTATTGACTTTTACAGCAATATTTAAATAGAACATGGCAGTTAAAAGATTTAAACCGGTTACCCCTGGTACTCGTCACCGCGTAGGAGGCGATTACTCTGATGTTACTACAAACGTTCCTGAAAAATCGTTAATAGTTTCCATCAAGAATTCAGGTGGTAGAAATAATACCGGTAAAATGACTATGCGTTATCTCGGTGGGGGACATAAACAGTCGTACCGATTGATTGATTTTAAACGCGATAAAAAAGATATCCCCGCAAAAGTTGCCACAATTGAGTACGATCCAAATCGTACAGCTCGTATAGCATTACTTCATTATGTAGATGGAGAGAAACGCTATATTATAGCACCAACAGGACTTAAGGTTGGACAAACCGTGGTATCTGGTGAAGCATCTGCTCCGGAAGTTGGAAATGCAATTCCTTTGAAGAGCATTCCATTGGGTTCAATTATTCACAACATTGAAATGAACCCGGGACAGGGAGCGATCATTGCACGTAGTGCAGGAACATATGCTCAGCTATCTGCCCGTGACGGAAAGTACGCTATCATTAAATTGCCTTCAGGCGAAACTCGTATGATCTTGTCAACTTGTATGGCAACAATCGGATCGGTTTCTAACGCAGAAAGATCTAACGAAGTGTTAGGTAAGGCTGGTAGAAAACGCTGGTTGGGACGTCGTCCTCGTGTTCGTGGTGTTGCCATGAATCCAGTCGATCACCCTATGGGTGGTGGTGAAGGAAGATCATCAGGTGGACATCCTCGTTCTAGAAATGGATTGTTAGCTAAGGGCTACAAAACTAGAAACAAGAAGAAAATTTCGAGTCGTTACATCATTGAAGGGAGAAAGAAATAATGGCACGTTCAATTAAAAAAGGTCCTTACATCGATCATAATTTAGAAAGCAAAGTGCTTACTATGAACGAGATTAGCAAGAAGTCTGTAATCAAAACCTGGTCTCGCCGGTCAATGATTTCTCCGGATTTCGTAGGACATACATTTGCAGTTCACAACGGTAACAAGTTTATTCCGGTGTATGTAACTGAAAACATGGTTGGTCACAAGTTGGGAGAATTTGCTCCAACAAGAACATTTAGAGGTCACTCTGAAAAGAAGAAATAAGGAATGGAAGCAGTAGCAAAATTAAATGATTGCCCTACCTCTCCTCGTAAGATGAGATTGGTTGTTGACCTGATCCGTGGTGAACGTGTTGAAAAGGCACTATATATATTAAAGTTTACCAATAAGGAAGCTGCACAACGAGTTGAAAAACTTTTGTTGTCAGCGATCAAAAACTGGGAAGCTAAGAATGAGGGTCAACGCCCGGAAGATAGCGGTTTGTTTGTAAAAACAATAACTGTTGATTGCGGACGTCAGTTGAAGAGACTTAGACCAGCGCCTCAGGGCCGTGGTCATAGAATCCGTAAACGTTCAAATCACGTTACCCTTGTAGTGGACAGTAAGACTGTGGCAGAGAATATTGAGAACCTTGAATCAGTAACTAATTAAGGAAAATGGGACAAAAAGCACATCCAATAGGTAACAGACTAGGAATCATCAAAGGTTGGGATTCTAACTGGTTCGGTGGCAACAACTATTCCGATAAACTAGTTGAAGATGAAAAGATCAGAAAATATCTTTCTGTACGTATAGCTAAAGGTGGCGTTGCCAAATTAGTTATCGAGCGTACATTAAAGCGAATCACTGTAACAGTACACACAGCTCGCCCAGGTATAGTAATTGGTAAAGGTGGAGCGGAAGTTGATAAGATCAAGGAAGAGTTAAAGAAACTGACTAAAAAGGAAGTTCAGATTAACATCTTTGAAATTAAACGTCCGGAACTTGATGCTCAATTAGTAGCTGAAGGTATAGCGAAACAACTTGAAGCGCGTATTTCTTTCCGTCGTGCAATGAAAACCTCTATCGCATCAACAATGCGTGTAGGTGCAGAAGGAATCAAGATCATGTGTTCAGGTCGTTTAGGTGGTGCTGAAATGGCTCGTACGGAACAATATAAAGATGGAAGAATTCCATTGCATACATTCCGTGCTGATATTGACTATGCATTGGCAGAAGCTCTTACTACTTATGGTAAGATTGGTGTTAAGGTATGGATCTGTAAAGGTGAAGTTTATGGCAAACGTGATTTATCTCCAAACATCGGTCAAACAACCGGAGTAAGAGGCAGAGCAGGAGAAGGTAATTCTTCTTATGGTGCTGGCGAAAGAGGAGAGAGAAGAGGCGGAAACGATAGACGTACTAACGACAGACGCGGTGGACCGGGTAACGGACCAGGTGCTGGTGGAGATAGCAGAGGTGGAAATCGTGGTGGTAATCCCCGTGGTGGAAGCGCTGGTGGACCTGGTGGCCAAGGTGGTAACCGTCCAGGCGGTCAAGGTGGAAGTCGTCCTGGAGCTCCAGGTGCTAACCGCGGCGGTGGCGCTGGTGGTGCAGGATTTCGCCCTAAGAAATAATTGTCAAACATCAAAAAATAGATAAACAGAAAAGATGTTACAGCCAAAAAGAACGAAGTTCAGAAAGATGCAAAAAGGAAAAATGAAAGGGTTAGCTTCTCGCGGAGCAGAACTTTCATTCGGATCTTTCGGAATAAAATCGATGGAACCGGCATGGATAACCAGCCGTCAGATAGAAGCTGCACGTATAGCGGTTACACGTTTTATGAAACGTGAAGGCCAGGTGTGGATTCGTATATTCCCGGACAAACCGGTTACCAAGAAACCAGCGGAAGTACGTATGGGTAAAGGTAAAGGTGCTCCCGAATACTGGGTTGCAGTTGTTCGCCCGGGTAGAATGATTTTTGAAGCAGAAGGCGTTCCTATGGAAGTTGCCAAAGAAGCATTGCGGTTAGCAGCTCAAAAATTACCGGTTCAAACAAAATTTGTAGTACGTAGGGATTACGTAGAAGCATAATTATTTGTAGGTTGCAAGTTGTGTGTTATATAATAACTATCGACAGACAACTTGCAGTTCACAATCAAGAAAGAAGAAAAGATGAAACCCTCAGGAATAATAGAGCTATCAACTGAAGAGATTGTTTCCCGCATGAGCGAAGAAAGAACCAATCTCACTAAATTAAAATTTGCGCATACAGTTTCTGCCATAGAGAATCCATCTCGTATTAGTAAGGTAAGAAAAGAAATCGCACGTTTGAACACAGAATTGACTAAGCGCAAAGCGGCCGCTGCTGCTGAGAAACAGTCCGCTTCTGAAACTGAATAATTTTAGAATCGAAATGGAAGAAAGAAAATTAAGAAAGACCCGTACAGGGTTGGTAGTGAGCAATAAGATGGAAAAATCTATCGTTGTTGCTGTAGAAAGGAAAGTGAAACATCCGATCTACGGAAAGTTTGTTCATAAAACTACCAAATTTATGGCTCATGACGAAAGCAACACTTGCGGTATCGGTGATACAGTGTTGATCATGGAGACTCGTCCTCTGAGTAAGACTAAGAACTGGAGATTAGTTGAAATTTTAGAAAGAGCGAAATAATGGTACAACAGGAATCAAGACTAAATGTCGCAGACAATAGCGGAGCTAAAGAAGTTTTAGTGATCCGTGTTCTGGGAGGTACTGGTAAAAGGTATGCTTCTCTTGGTGACAAAATTGTTGTTACCGTAAAAAGTGCTATTCCTTCTGGAAATGTGAAAAAAGGAACTGTTACAAAGGCAGTTGTTGTTAGAACAAGAAAAGAAGTAAGACGCAAAGATGGCTCATATATCCGTTTCGACGATAACGCAGCAGTTTTGTTAAATAACCAAGACGAGCCGAGAGGTACCCGTATCTTCGGTCCGGTTGCAAGAGAGCTACGTGAAAAACAATTTATGAAAATCGTATCATTAGCACCGGAGGTATTATAACATGCAAAAGAAGAATTTAATTATACCTAAACTGACGATCCGTAAAGGAGATTTAGTACAGGTGATAGCTGGCGACTCAAAGGGAAAACAAGGTAAAATCGTTGAGGTTTTAACTAAGGTGAACCGGGTTATAGTTGAAGGCGCGAACATGGTTTCACGTCATACCAAGCCAAATGCAGCTAATCCTAATGGAGGAATTGTCAAGAAAGAAGCTGCTATCCACGTTTCAAACGTAATGGTAGTAGATGCTAAAACAGGCAAACCAACTCGTATAGGAAAGCAAAAGAACGCAGAAGGGAAATTTGTAAGAATTTCTAAAAAGTCAGGGGAGGAAATTAAGCTATGAGTTACGTACCAAGATTAAAGTCGAAGTATAAGGAAGATATCCGCACAGCACTGAAAGATAAATTTCAGTATAAGAGTGTGATGCAGGTTCCTAAGCTTCAGAAAATTGCGATCAACCAAGGTGTTGGTGCTGCAACTACTGATAAAAAGCTAATTGATAGTGCTATTGCTGATATGACTACTATTACTGGTCAACAAGCTGTAGCTGCGAAGTCAAAAAAGGATATCTCAAATTTCAAATTGCGTAAGGGAATGCCAGTTGGTGTTCGTGTAACTTTACGTGACAATCAGATGTATGAGTTTCTTGACCGCTTAATAGCTGTTGCGTTACCACGTATCCGTGATTTCAAGGGTATTAATGATAAAGGCTTTGATGGTCATGGAAATTATACTTTAGGTATCACTGAGCAGATCATTTTTCCAGAGATAAATATTGATAAAATCAATAAAATCATGGGTATGGATATTACTTTCGTAACTTCCGCAAAAAATGACGTTGAAGCATTAGAGTTATTAAAACAATTTGGTTTACCGTTCAAAAATCAAGCACCCGTAAATAATGGCTAAAGAAGGAATAAAAGCACGCGAAGTTAAGCGTGAGAAGATGGTTGCTAAGTTTGCCGAAAAGAGAGCTGCTTTAAAAGCTGCTGGTGATTTCGCAGGATTAGATAAATTACCTAAGAATTCTTCACCGGTTCGTTTACACAACCGTTGTAAATTGACTGGTCGTCCTCGTGGATATATGAGACAGTTTGGTATTTCACGTGTAACATTCCGTGAAATGGCTTTAGCTGGAAAGATTCCAGGAGTGAAAAAAGCAAGTTGGTAGCATAAAAGTTGGGAGCTGGTCTCCCAACAAAACCAATAAAATATAAACAATTAACCGATAGCAGGTCCCCTAAGTGGATACCACTATCACAATAAACAAGTAATGAATACAGATCCAATAGCAGATTATCTTACAAGAGTAAGGAATGCCATTAAGGCCAACCACCGGGTTGTGGAAATTCCTGCATCAAACCTTAAAAAAGAAATTACCAAAGTTCTTTTTGATAAGGGTTACATCGCGAACTACAAGTTTGAGGACACAACAGTTCAAGGCATAATTAAAATTGCGTTGAAGTACCATCCTGTAACTAAAGTTCCTGCTATTCGCACTCTAACACGTGTGAGTAAGCCTGGTTTGAGAAAATATTCAGGTGTAGACAGCATGCCACGTGTATTAAATGGTTTGGGAATTGCAGTAGTATCAACCTCTAAGGGAGTTATGACTGATAAAGAAGCCCGCAACCTTAACATCGGTGGTGAAGTATTATGTTACGTTCATTAATCAAAGAGGATTAAACGATGTCAAGAATAGGAAAAACCCCGATTACAATACCTTCAGGTGTAACGATAACGGTTTCTGCAGAGAATGTAGTAACGGTTAAAGGACCTAAAGGCGAATTATTTCAGCATCTGGATGGTGATATCACGGTATCTCAGGAAGACGGAATATTAACAGTAGAACGCCCTACAGAACAAAAGCGTCATAAAGCACTTCACGGTTTATACCGTTCACTAATTAACAACATGGTTAAGGGTGTAACAGAAGGCTACAAATTGCAACAGGAATTAGTTGGTGTTGGTTACCGTGCTACAAACACAGGTAATACACTTGACCTTGTTTTAGGTTATTCTCACCATTATGTGTTTGAATTGCCTAAAGAGATCTCTATAGTAACAACTGCAGAGAAAGGAAAGAACCCAACAATCATTTTAGAAAGTATCGACAAACAGTTGTTAGGACAAGTTGCAGCTAAGATTCGTTCGCTACGTGCACCGGAACCATATAAGGGTAAGGGTATCAAGTTTGTAGGTGAAATATTAAGAAGAAAAGCAGGTAAATCAGCAGCTAAGAAATAGTATCATGTCAGGAATAAAATTATCTCGCAGAGAACGCATAAAAAAAGGCATAAGAAAGAGACTGTCTGGTTCTACTGATCGTCCTCGTTTGTCAGTATATAGAAGTAATAAGGGCATTTATGCTCAGGTTATAGATGATGTTACTGGAAAAACATTAGCTTCAGCATCTTCAGCATCTAAAGAGTTTTCAGGAACTGGAAACAAAGTAGAGCAGTCTAAAGCTGTTGGAAAACTAGTAGCTGAAAAAGCTATTGCTGCCGGTGTAAGCCTGGTAGTATTTGATAGAAATGGTTATTTATACCACGGTCGTGTTAAGTCTCTTGCAGAAGGTGCACGTGAAGCTGGTTTAAACTTTTAATCTGAGAATAGATGTCAACAATCAATATAAAAAGAGTTAAATCAAGCGAAATTGAATTAAAAGATCGTTTAGTAAGTATACAGCGTGTTGCTAAAGTTACTAAAGGTGGTCGTACATTCAGTTTCTCAGCCATAGTTGTTGTAGGCGACGAAAATGGTGTAGTTGGTTACGGATTAGGAAAAGCAAAAGAGGTAACTGAGGCAATTGCAAAGGGTATCGATGATGCGAAAAAGAATTTAGTAAAGGTTCCGATCATTAACGGAACAGTACCTCATGAGCAATATGGTAAGTTTTCAGGTGGGTTTGTTTTAATCAAACCAGCTGCAAATGGTACTGGAGTTATTGCTGGTGGAGCAATGCGTGCGGTTCTTGAAAGTGCCGGTGTACATAACGTATTAGCAAAATCAAGAGGATCATCTAACCCGCATAACGTGGTAAAAGCAACAGTTTCAGCATTGTCTCAAATGAGAGATGCGTATACAGTAGCTCAGCACCGTGGTGTGGATCTTAATAAAGTTTTTAACGGATAAGAACATGGCGAAGATAAAGGTCACTCAGATTAAAAGCGTTATCGATAGAAGCGAGCGCCAGAAAAGAACTATGCAGGCTTTAGGTTTAAGAAGGATTAACCACTCTGTAGAAGTTGAAGCTACCCCGTCAATCATCGGGATGGTAAGAAAAATTAATCATCTAGTAGCAGTAGAAAGTATTTAATCATGAACTTAAGTAATTTAAAACCTGCAGAAGGTTCAACAAAAAATAAAAAGAGGATAGGCCGTGGTACCGGTTCTGGTCGCGGTGGAACATCAACCCGTGGTCATAAAGGAGCTGGTTCACGTTCAGGCCATAAAAACAAAATTGGTTTTGAAGGTGGTCAGATGCCATTACAGCGCCGTGTCCCTAAGGTTGGTTTCAAGAATATCAACCGTATTGAATACATAGGTGTAAACCTTGATGTTATTCAAGCCCTTGCTGAAAAATTTAGCTTAACAACAATTGATTTTGTAGCATTAAAGCAGCACGGACTAGTTTCTAAAAACGATCTTGTTAAGATCCTTGGAAGAGGAGAACTGACAACTAAATTAGAAATTACTGCTCATGCTTTTACAGCTACGGCTCAAAAAGCAATTGAAGCAGCTGGTGGTGCAATTGTTAAATTATAATTGATTAATGAAGAAGTTATTCACTACCCTTTCCAATATTTGGAAAATTGAAGACTTAAGAGTGCGTATTTTAAACACACTCTTATTTCTTTTAATTTACCGAGTAGGATCATTTATCGTGCTTCCCGGTGTTAGTGCCGCAGCATTGGATAATCAACAAGCCAGGGAAGGAATCCTGGGATTATTAAATATGTTTGCAGGCGGTTCATTCGCCCGGGCATCTATATTTGCCCTGGGGGTTATGCCTTACATCTCTGCATCTATTGTGGTACAGCTTTTAGGCATTGCTGTCCCTTATTTTCAAAAGATGCAAAAGGAAGGGGACAGTGGTAGGAAAAAACTTACACAGCTTACCCGTTACCTGACTGTAGGAATTACTCTTTTACAAGCCATTGGGTATGTTCGTACTCAAATTACACCTGAAGCTAGATTGCTTGCAGAACCATTATTCACCATTTCTTCTATGGTTATCCTTACCGCTGGTACATTATTTGTAATGTGGCTTGGAGAGAAAATAACTGATAAGGGGATAGGTAATGGGATCTCATTAATCATCATGATCGGTATAATTGCACAGTTACCTGGAGCATTTATTACCGAATTTGATTCAAGGTTGAATGGTTTGGGTGGAATTATCCCATTTTTAGTAGAATTAGCCGCATTGTTTTTTGTTATTATCTTTACGATTCTTGTTGTTCAGGGTGTTCGTCGAATACCGGTTCAGTATGCTAAAAAGATAGTAGGCAACAAACAATATGGTGGTGTTCGCCAGTATATACCTCTAAAGGTTAATGCTGCAGGTGTAATGCCAATTATCTTTGCTCAGGCATTGATGTTTATTCCTTCTACACTGGGACAGTTTTTTCCGGCTGCACAAGGTCCGGTTTTAGCTTCATTGAGTAATTATACTTCTGTTGCTTATAACCTGACGTTTGCAATTTTAATCATCGCATTTACTTTCTTTTATACGGCTATCACAGTTAATCCTGTTCAGATGTCGGATGATATGAAGAAGAATGGTGGTTTCATTCCTGGTATTAAACCCGGGAAAGCAACGGGGGAATATATTGATGGAGTGATTTCAAAGATTACATTGCCTGGTTCAATTTTCTTGGCTATGATAGCGATATTACCTTCGTTTGCCATAATACTTGGCGTGAATAGTAATTTCGCACATTTCTATGGTGGCACATCTTTACTTATTCTGGTTGGTGTTGTTTTAGATACCCTTCAGCAAATAGAGAGCCATTTGCTAATGCGCCATTACGACGGATTGATGAAGACAGGTAGATTGAAAGGCCGTACCCCTATAGCAGCTGATACCGGCGCTTCAGGGTCTGTGATTTAATCTGAATATGTCTAAGTTGATTTTAAAAACGGCTGAAGAGGTTGAATTGATTCGGGAAAGTTCATTGCTCGTTTCAAGGACACTGGCAGAAGTTGGACGATTGGTTAAACCAGGTGTTAAAACAATTGACCTAAATAAATATGCGGAAACCTTTATTAGAGATAATAAAGGTATTCCTGCATTTTTAAATTATAGTGGCTTTCCATATTCATTGTGTATATCAACGAACGATAGGGTAGTTCATGGCTTTCCAGGTGATGACGAACTTAAGGAAGGGGATATAATATCAATTGATTGTGGGACGATCCTTAATAAGTTTTATGGTGACTCGGCCTTTACTTTTGCAGTAGGGGAAATAGCTTCAGAAATTCAACAACTCCTGGATGTAACGCGTGAATCTTTATTGCGCGGGATTGAGAAGGCTGTTGTAGGATCGAGGATTGGGGACATAGGCTTTGCGATTCAGGATTATACAGAGAGTCACGGTTATGGCGTAGTGAAGGAGCTTGTGGGGCATGGTGTAGGATTCAAACTACATGAGAAGCCAGAAGTACCTAACTATGGTAAACGTGGGACTGGGATGAAACTGGAGGAAGGGATGGTGATTGCGATCGAACCTATGATTAACCTCGGCAGAGCCGGAGTGAAGTTTTGGAAAGACGGATGGACGGTTAGTACAGTTGATGGCAAACCTTCTGCTCATTTTGAACATACAGTCGCAATACGCAAAGGAAAGGCTGATATTTTATCCACATTTGACTATGTGGATGAGGTATTAAAAACTAGTATATAATAATTATTACAATAACTGCAAATAACTAAATATTTTATTTAATTTTGCAACCCCAAATGGTGGGAGTTAATTAAATAGAAATCAATAAAATATGGCTAAACAGGCCTCTATTGAACAAGACGGGATCATAAAGGAAGCATTATCAAATGCTATGTTTCGTGTGGAATTAGAAAATGGTCATGAGATCATTGCTCATATCTCCGGAAAGATGCGGATGCATTACATTAAGATTTTACCTGGAGATAAGGTGAAGCTCGAAATGTCCCCATATGATTTGTCAAAGGGAAGAATTACTTACAGATACAAATAAGATGAAAGTTAGAGCATCCATAAAGAAGCGCAGTGCGGACTGCAAAATAATTCGCCGTAAGGGAAAACTTTATGTAATTAACAAGAAGAACCCTAAGTATAAACAACGCCAGGGATAAAATAATTTGTTGTGTGTTGGAGGATTGAATGATCGGTGTTAAAACTGTAAACTTCAATCTGTTTATCATTCAATCAATCAATCATTCAAAGAAATATGGCAAGAATAGCAGGTATTGATTTACCAAATAAAAAAAGAGGAGAGATCGGACTTACTTACATTTTCGGTATCGGCAAGGCTACAGCACAGAGCATATTAGATCAAGCTGGTATTAGTCATGATGTGAAAGTAGAAGAATGGGACGATGATCAATTGACAGCGATCCGTACAATCATTAATGATTCTGTTAAGGTTGAAGGATCTTTACGTTCAGAGGTTCAGTTAAACATCAAACGTTTAATGGATATTGGATGTTACAGAGGATTGCGTCACCGTAAGGGACTTCCTGTTCGTGGGCAACGTACCAAGAACAACACTCGTACCCGTAAGGGAAAACGTAAAACAGTCGCTAACAAGAAAAAGGCTACTAAATAATACCAATAAGTAATGGCTAAAACAAAAAAAGTAACCAAGAAGCGTATCGTTGTAATCGAGCCAATTGGCGAGGCACACATTAACGCTACTTTTAATAACATCATTATTACCTTAACTAATTTACAAGGACAGGCTATATCATGGTCTTCTGCAGGTAAGATGGGTTTTAAAGGTTCTAAGAAAAACACTCCATATGCTGCAGGTCAAGCTGCTGCCGATTGTGGTAAAGTGGCGTTCGATTTAGGTCTTCGTAAAGTAGAAGTACTTGTAAAAGGTCCGGGATCCGGTCGTGAATCAGCTATCCGTACTCTTCAGAATACAGGTATAGAGGTTACTACAATAAGAGATATCACTCCACTTCCACACAACGGATGTCGTCCTCCGAAAAGAAGAAGAGTTTAATTAATCGATTTTAAAGATAAGATTCGGCAACTAAGGGTTGCTTGATACTTTAAACAGAACAAAAATGGCAAGATATACTGGTCCAAAATCCAAAATTGCGCGTAGATTCAGAGAGCCCATCTTCGGCCCTGATAAAGCATTAGAAAGAAAAAATTATCCACCTGGAATGCACGGGGCTTCAAAGCGTCGTGGAAAGCAATCAGAATATGCTGTCCAGTTGATGGAAAAACAAAAAGTAAAATATACTTACGGTGTTTTAGAGCGTCAGTTCGAGAACTTATTTCACAAAGCTTCTGCTAAAGAAGGAATTACAGGTGAACTGCTTTTGAAATTGCTTGAAGCCCGTTTGGATAATACCGTTTACCGTTTAGGCATTTCTCCGACACGTTCTGGTGCTCGTCAGTTAGTAGGTCATAAACACATTACTGTAAATGGTGAAGTTGTAAATATTCCTTCATACTCTTTACGTGCTGGTGACGTTGTTGCAGTTCGTGAACGCTCTCAATCACTTGAAGCGATTACGGTCTCTGTCGCTGGTCGTAAGATCAATAGATATGCATGGTTAGAGTGGGATGCAAATTCTTTCACCGGAAAGTTCCTAACCTATCCTAGTCGTGATGAGATTCCTGAAAATATCAAGGAAAATCTAATCGTCGAATTATACTCTAAGTAATAAGTTTTTGAGCAGTTCTGATTTTTTCAGGACTGCTTTATACCGTTTTAAACATTAACTGAATATAAATGGCAATTTTAGCATTCCAGAAACCAGATAAAGTTATCATGCAGAAATCAACGGATTTCGATGGTACTTTTGAATTTCGTCCGTTAGAACCGGGTTTCGGTGTTACCATCGGTAATGCTTTACGTCGTATTCTATTGTCGTCTCTAGAGGGATATGCAATTACGTCTATACGTGTTTCAGGTGTTTCTCATGAGTTTTCAACCATCAAAGGTGTTGTTGAAGATGTTACTGAAATAATCCTGAACTTAAAGCAGGTACGTTTTCAGAAAACCGGCGATGCTGGTGATAATGAAAAAGTATATGTAGTCATTAATGGCCAGGAGCAGTTTATGGCAGGAGATATCACAAAATTCTCTACCAACTTCACTGTACTGAACCCAGAATTGGTTTTGTGTAATATGGAATCTACTGTAACTCTAGAAATAGAGCTTACAATTAATAAAGGTCGCGGTTATATTCCAGCTGAGGAGAATAAAAATCCAGATGCTAATGTAGGCGTTATCGCTATTGATTCTATCTTTACTCCCATTAAGAACGTTAAATATACTATTGAGAACTACCGTGTTGAACAAAAGACGGATTACGAAAAGTTAGTTCTTGATATTACAACTGATGGTTCAGTTCATCCTGAAGATGCATTGAAGGAAGCAGCAAAGATCTTGATTCACCATTTCTTGTTGTTCTCTGATGAGAACATCATGTTGGAAGCACAGGCTAAGGAAGAGACTAAGGAAGTTGATGAAGAAATTCTTCATATGCGCAAAATCCTTAAAACTGAGTTAGTCGATCTAGATCTATCAGTACGTGCATTAAACTGCCTAAAAGCAGCTGACATACGTACACTTGCAGATCTTGTTTCTTATGATGTAGCGGATATGCTTAAATTCAGAAACTTTGGTAAGAAGTCTCTTACTGAAATTCAGGATTTAGTAAAATCAAAAGGACTTTCTTTTGGTATGAACCTATCAAAATACAAGTTAGAAGAAGAGTAATCTTCTTATTTTTAATAAGCGACGTGTTTATAATTCCTCCTTTTAATGGAACGGTATAAGCACGGAAAAATAACAAACAATGAGACACGGAAAGAAATTTAACCATTTAGGCCGGACAAATAGTCATCGTAAAGCGATGATGTCAAACATGGCTTCTTCGCTTATCGAGCACAAGCGTATTACAACTACTTTAGCTAAAGCTAAGGCATTGCGTATGTACGTTGAGCCTTTAATTACAAAAGCTAAAAATGATACTACTCATTCACGCAGAACAGTTTTTAGTTACCTTCAAAATAAGGAAACAGTAACTGAATTGTTTCGTGATATAGTTGCGAAAGTTGGTGATCGTCCAGGTGGATATACTCGTATTATCAAATTATCTAACCGTATGGGTGATAATGCTGAGATGGCAATGATTGAATTAGTTGATTACAACACAGTTTACAAATCAGAAGCATCTGCTCCTGCTGAAAAGAAATCAACACGTAGACGTGGTGGTTCATCAAAAACAAAGAAAGATGAAACTGTTGCTGGTACTGAAGAAGTTGTTGCAGAAGCAGAAACACCTGCTGCTGATACAACTATTGAAGAAGCAAAAGGAGAGTAATTCTCTTTTACAAAAGGCCGCTTGGATTCAATCCAAGCGGTTTTTTTTTGCCTTTTTTATGGGGAAAAGAGTTATTAGCTTTTATGTGAATAAATGGCATTCTATCTTAATGTATACTATAAAATGGTTATTGAAAGCGTAAAATGTAAACTGTTGTAAATGGCTAACAGTTCTTCAACACTTATCCGAATAAATACAAGAAAAAGGGGCAACTCTCCTATTATTGAGACTGCCCCTTCTTTTTATTCAAGCTTAAATACATTTTACCAAAGTTTCGAAGGATAAGTTCCGTTTGCAATTAAAGCAGCGATACTTTTTTGTACAATAGGTTTATCTTCTTTATAAGTGACCCCAAACCATTTTGCAGAAGTAGGAATAACTTTAAAGTTAGCTTTGCCAGTTTTAACTAGTTCTTCCGCAATAAGAGGTATGAAGAATTCTGATTTTGGATTAGCCTCATTAGCCTCTACAAACCGTTTAAACATAGGATTAGCCTGTTCGAATACAGCAGGTGTGAAACCCCAAAAGTTCATTGAAGCACGGGCGTCTTCATGAAGCGGTGTAATGTTACCGGATTCTTCTTCATAAACGATTTGACCATCTTTAGCATATACTTTGGTTCTCTCGTTAATTTCCTGAAGATTACCTTCTTCATTTACAAGACAGATTCCTCTGGAGACAGCACCATATTCGGATAGCGTTTTATCTACTTCGTATCCTATTAAGCAGTAATTGTCTTCTCTTACATCTGTAGTAAGGAAATCTGCCATCTTCTTGAAAGCATCATATCCGTAGAAATCGTCTGCGTTAATCACGCAAAATGGTTCTTTTACATTATTTGAAGCTTCTAAAACTGCATTACCAGTTCCCCAAGGTTTTTGTCTTTCAATGATTTTGTCAATTCCATATTTTTCAAGATCGAAAGTTTGGAATATATAGTCTGTTTCAACAACACCTTTGAGTTTAGGCTCAAAGATGGATTTAAAACTATCAAGGAATTCTTCACGGATAATGAAACTTACCTTGCCGAATCCGGCACGAACCGCATCGTATATAGAGTAATCGATAATAGTTTCGTTATTGGGTCCAAATCCGTCAACTTGTTTCATGCTTCCGTAGCGGCTGGCCATACCAGCGGCTAAAATAAGGAGTGTTGGTTTCATTCGTCTAAAATAAATATTATGATGTCAAGTAACAAGAAGTATTGATTAGATATTCGTAAAGTGATAAAAATATTATTATGGAGCAGAGAGTGCATGCTTAAATTCTTTTAATATTCGATCTCTGGCAAATTTATGATCCACTATTGGTTTCGTATATTTAAAGGGATCCGTGAATTCGGGCACCCATTGTTTTATATATTTGAGTTGCGGATCAAACTTTTTAGTTTGTAAATCAGGGCTGAATATCCTAAAATATGGAGCGGCATCATTACCACTGCCCACTGCCCATTGCCAACCCCCAATATTGCTTGCCATATCGTAATCGATTAATTTTCTGGCAAAGTAAGCTTCTCCCCATCTCCAGTCTATTAATAAATGCTTACTTAGGAAACTGGCAGTGATCATCCGTACCCTATTATGCATCCAACCTATTGCGTTGAGTTGTCTCATTCCTGCATCCACTATTGGGTATCCTGTATTTCCGCTACACCAAGCTTTAAATTCATCTTCATTGTTGCGCCAGGTGATGTTATCATATGGCTTTTTAAATGATTCGTGTATGGTTTGTGGGAAATGCCATAGAATCATAGCATAGAAATCTCTCCATATCAATTCTGATAGCCACTTGTCATCTTTTAAAGAATGACCATATCGGGCGAGTTCACGAATGCTGACTGTACCAAATCTTAGATGAACGCTCATTCTTGAGGTTCCATCAACGGAAGGAATGTCACGAGTATTGGCATAGTCCTGAATCCGTTGCTGGTAATCAATAGAAGGGAATTTAATTTTACTATAAGTAAATCCAATACTCTCAAGGGTAGGGACGGGAAAATCAGAGCGATGAAAATTGTCAAAATATTTCTCTGTAGGGTATGATTTAAGATGAAATGCAGGCTTCAATTGATCTAACCATTTGTTTTTGTAAGGAGTGAAAACTGTATAGGGCTCTTTACTGTCCTTAAGTATTTCATCTTTTTCAAAAATAACCTGATCTTTAAATTCTTTAAATTCAATTGAATTGTCCTTTAAGAGTTTTTGAATAGCAGTATCCCGATCTTTGGCGTAAGGCTCATAGTCAGAATTGGTATAAACAGTATCAAGTTTATAATTCCTTATAAGATCTGAAAAGGCATCTGTAGGTTTCTTGTGAAGAATAAGAAGGGATGATCCTTGTTTTTTTAATTCATCATTAAGTGTTGTTAATGAATTGTAAATGAACGTTAATCTGGAATCGTCCTGATCAACTAATTTAGACAAGATCTCAGGGTCAAATATAAAAATAGGCAAAGTAGGTACACCTGATTTTAAAGCATGATATAATCCAGCATTATCCTCCAGGCGTAAGTCTCTCCTAAACCAGAATATATTTATAGAATCATTATTTGGCATATAATTCTTTTAAGGCTTCTTTGATATGTTCAAATTTAAATTTAAAGCCTGTTTCTCTGATTTTATCTGAACGCGTTCGGGTACTGCTCAATACTACGGCTTTCATTTCACCTAAAAAAATCCGAAGAGCTAAGGCTGGAACATTTGGAAGCCAAAGTGTCTTATTAAGAACAGTGGAAATAGATTTAGTAAATTCCTTATTCGTAACAGGATTAGGGGCGCAAAGATTATAAGTCCCTGTCATGGAATTGTTTTGCAAGGCGAATAGATAAGCGTTAACCATATCGTCGATGTGGATCCAGGGAATCCACTGTTTCCCTGAACCTAAAACAGTTCCTAAATTATATTTCACGGGACCCGCTATTTGAGGAAGTGCGCCACCCTGTAAGCTTAGTACAACACCTGTTCTAAGTTTAACTACCCGCATATTTAAATCGAGGCCCATGTCTGCTGCTTTTTCCCATAAGACGCAAGCCTCAGATAGAAATCCTTCTCCGGGATCACTGTTTTCATCAAGAAATTTATCATTTCGGTCGCCGTAGTAACCAACAGCCGAAGCTGATATAAGTGATTTTACCTGACACTGAGGATTATCTTTCAATGCTTTAAAAATAAGTCCTAAAGAATCAACTCTACTACTAATAATTGCTTGTTTACGTTCTTTTCTCCAAGGCTTTTCAGCGATACCTTCACCTGCAAGATGTATAATTGTATCAACATTTGCCATACAGTTTTTATCTATATATCCAGTTTTTACATCCCACTTAAATTCTTTAAAAGATGGATTATATTGAGGTTCTTTTCTGCTTAATACATGAATTTGATATCCTTGATTAAGTATTAGTTTGATCAGTGGCTTTCCAATCAATCCACTCGCACCTGTAATTAAAACTGTTGCAGACATATTTAAATCTTAACTGAAGAGTTGTACATTTGTTTGATATGTTATACGCAAAACACATTTTTATATGTACTAATCAACGTCCTGAGGGTTCCCGTGTATGTTGTGGAGAAAGTCATGGTCTGGCTTTAGTTGCCGCTTTCAAAAAGGCAATTAAAGATAAAGGACTTCAAACTGAAATAAGGGCACAAAGAACAGGTTGCCTGGAAGCCTGTGAAATGGGCCCTTCATTAGTCGTTTATCCAGAAGGTGTTTTTTACGCTCATGTACAGTTAGAGGATGTTGATGAAATCGTTACTGAGCATCTGGAGCATAATCGGATTGTTTCCAGGCTTGTAATGGATTTCGATAAACTGCGTGAATTAAAATCCTGATTTAACTATTAATATATCCTTCCAGTTGTTTGATTGTATCTTTTTGCGAATCAATGATTGCTTTTACCAAATCGCCTATGGAGATCATAGCGACTACTTTTCCATCGTTAATAACAGGCAGATGGCGGATGTGCTTGTCAGTCATTAAATTCATGCAATATTCCAACCCATCATTAAGAGAGATAGTTAGCGGATCAGCCGTCATCACTTCATTTACCTGAGTATCTTTTGAAGATTTCCCCTGCAATACAATTTTTCGTGCATAATCTCTTTCAGTAAAAATTCCTCTGAGTTGATCTTGCTCGATGATGAGTAGTGCACTGATGTTCTTTTCCATCATTACTGTTAGCGCATCAAATACTGATATCGATGAATTAATTGAGAAAAGATGAGATGGTTTTTGTTTTAAAATGTTGCTTACGGTCTTCATAAAGGGTTGTTTTGCATAAATTTAAGTTAAATTCAGGCAATTGTTAAATTTAA
>NZ_AQPN01000124.1 GCF_000403135.1 Arcticibacter svalbardensis MN12-7 | reverse complement strand
ATGTATTTAGACAAGGGGCAAATCAGAAAAATAAGCAAATCACACGGAGGAGAACGCTATGTAAAAAGATTCTGCAGCTACAATCATGTTGTAGTGATGTTGTTTGTTGCCCTTGAAGGCTATCAGTCTATCCGTGAGGTTATTGTAGGCTTACTTTCTAATGCGCATAAGTTGGGTCATCTTGGTTTGGGTTATATAGTCAGACGCAGTACGTTATCAGAAGCAAATAGTCGCCGTAGCAGCAAGATCTTTGGAGAAATTTACATGGAGGTTTATCTCCGCAATCGCGGAACTTTAACGGACAGCCGGTTGAGTGATTTGGATATGAAACGTCTTTATATTATGGATTCCACTACTATAACTCTATTTAAGGATATTTTAAAGGGGGTTGGACGTAATCCATTACAGGGGAAGAAAAAGGGAGGCATTAAAGCGCATACCATCATTAAAGCGAGCGAAAATGTTCCTTGTTTGATCCGATATAGTGCAGCAGTACGTCATGACCATACTTTTTTAAGCGAGATCCATACCTTGCCCAAGGGTTCGATCATCACTTTTGACAAGGGGTATGTAGATTATGCCCAATACCAGGCTTTTACTCAAGGTAGTATTTGGTATGTTACCCGTTTGAAGGACAATGCGGTATATGAAGCCCGTAAAGAATATGATCTGCCAGAAGAGGCGCCTTCGGCAGTACTTAAAGATGAACAAGTTGTTCTTTATTATGGAGAGAAAAAAAAGGAAGAGCACCACGCCAGACGTATCGCTTATTGGGACAATGAAAACCAGCGATTATTTGAGTTTATTTCCAATAATTTCGAGCTCACAGCCGAAAAAATAGCCTTAATCTATAAACAGAGATGGCAGATAGAGCTACTTTTTAAACAGCTTAAGCAGAATTTTCCACTCAAATACTTCTTAGGAGATAATGAGAATGCTATTGAAATACAAATATGGGCAGCCATGCTGGCTAATCTGTTGATCACATTGGTTAAAAG
>NZ_AQPN01000123.1 GCF_000403135.1 Arcticibacter svalbardensis MN12-7 | reverse complement strand
CATCAAACGGGGGATTAGCTCAGCTGGCTAGAGCACCTGCCTTGCACGCAGGGGGTCAACGGTTCGAATCCGTTATTCTCCACGTTTGTACAAAGACTGAATGAATCAACCGAAAGGGAGAGGAAGACAGAGCCTGTATAAAAAGTTCTTTGACATATTGGAAGAAGTAATTGAAAACAAGAAAACAACAGAATAAGTTGTATAGGTAGTTGGATATTAATGTAGATGAGGTATAAAGTACGCAAGGAAATATACCAAGAATACACCAAAGAAACGATTACCGGAGTACACTTATAACAAAGCATTCCATCCTGAGCAAAAGCAGGATAGGAAGAAGAAAGTAAGAAAGGGTACACGGGGGATGCCTTGGCTCTCAGAGGCGATGAAGGACGTGATAAGCTGCGATAAGCTGCGGGGATTAGCAAATATGAATTGATCCGCAGATTTCCGAATGGGGAAACCTAACTAGTTGAAGACTAGTTGCAATAGCGCAAACGTGCCGAACTGAAACATCTAAGTAAGCATAGGAAGAGAAAATAATAATGATTTCCTGAGTAGTGGCGAGCGAAAGGGAAAGAGCCCAAACCGGCTATGTTACGGCATAGCCGGGGTTGTAGGACCACAACATGAATATGTGATTGAAGTCGAACAGGATGGGAAGCCTGGCCATAGCGCATGATAGCTGCGTAGACGTAAGAGAGCATAGGATAGTGGTATCCTGAGTACCGCGAGGTCGGAGACGCCTTGTGGGAATCTGCCGGCACCATCCGGTAAGGCTAAATACTCCTGAGAGACCGATAGTGAACCAGTACCGTGAGGGAAAGGTGAAAAGAACCCCGAACAGGGGAGTGAAATAGAACCTGAAACCGTGTACTTACAAGCGGTCGGAGCAGACTAGTTCTGTGACGGCGTGCCTTTTGCATAATGAGCCTACGAGTTACTCTTCTCTGGCAAGGTTAAGTGGTTCAGCCACGCAGCCGAAGCGAAAGCGAGTCTGAATAGGGCGTACAGTCAGAGGAGGTAGACGCGAAACCTTGTGATCTACCCTTGAGCAGGTTGAAGGTGCCGTAACAGGTACTGGAGGACCGAACCGATAAACGTTGAAAAGTTTCCGGATGACTTGAGGGTAGGGGTGAAAGGCCAATCAAACTGGGAAATAGCTCGTACTCCCCGAAATGTTTTTAGGAACAGCGTTGATATTAAGTTTTATAGAGGTAGAGCTACTAATTGGGTGCGGGGGAGTCAAATCCTACCAAATCCAGATAAACTCCGAATGCTATAAAATATGATCAGCAGTGAGGCGCGGGGTGCTAAGGTCACGCGCCGAGAGGGAAAGAACCCAGACCATCAGCTAAGGTCCCCAAATTACCGCTAAGTTGAACTAACGAGGTCCGATTGCACAGACAGCTAGGATGTTGGCTTGGAAGCAGCCATTCATTTAAAGAGTGCGTAACAGCTCACTAGTCGAGCGATCGGGCATGGATAATAAACGGGCATTAAGCGGTATACCGAAGCTATGGATTGAACGATAAGTTCAGTGGTAGGGGAGCATTCCAATAACAGAGAAGGTATGACGTAAGTTGTGCTGGAGTGATTGGAAAAGCAAATGTAGGCATAAGTAACGATAAGGCGGGAGGGAAACCCGCCCACCGAAAGACTAAGGTTTCCTGATCAACGCTAATCGGATCAGGGTTAGTCGGGACCTAACGCGAACCCGAAGGGGATAGTGGATGGACAACTGGTTAATAATCCAGTACTTTCTTTAACTGCGATGTGGAGACGGAGTAGTGACACTGCCGCGATCTGACGGAATAGATCGTTAAAAGGCGTAGGTATTAGGACTGCAGGCAAATCCGCAGACTTAGCTGAAACCCAATAGTACTGCGAGCCTTCGGGTAAGTAGATAGAGCAGGTAATCAGACTTCCAAGAAAACCCGCTAAGCTTCAGGTTAAAGAAACCCGTACCGTAAACCGACACAGGTAGTCGAGGAGAGAATCCTAAGGTGCTCGAGTGAATCATGGCTAAGGAACTCGGCAAAATGGCCCTGTAACTTCGGGAGAAGGGGCGCCAATGGCAACATTGGCCGCAGTGAAAAGGCCCAGGCGACTGTTTAACAAAAACACATGGCTTTGCAAAATCGAAAGATGAGGTATAAGGCCTGACACCTGCCCGGTGCTGGAAGGTTAAGAGGGGATGTTATCTGTTAAAGGAGAAGCATTGAATCGAAGCCCCAGTAAACGGCGGCCGTAACTATAACGGTCCTAAGGTAGCGAAATTCCTTGTCGGGTAAGTTCCGACCTGCACGAATGGTGTAACGATCTGGGCGCTGTCTCAGCCATGAGCTCGGTGAAATTGTGGTATCGGTGAAGACGCCGGTTACCCGCAACGGGACGGAAAGACCCCATGCACCTTCACTACAACTTAACATTGATATTGGGTACAGGATGTGTAGGATAGGCGGGAGGCAACGAAGCAGTGGCGCTAGCTATTGTGGAGTCAACCTTGAAATACCGCCCTTTCTGTATCCGGTGTCTAACCCCTAAACAGGGGGACATTGTTTGGTGGGTAGTTTGACTGGGGTGGTCGCCTCCAAAAAGGTAACGGAGGCTTTCAAAGGTAAGCTCAGTACGCTTGGTAACCGTACGTGGAGTGCAATAGCATAAGCTTGCTTGACTGTGAGGCAGACAAGCCGAGCAGGGTCGAAAGACGGATATAGTGATCCGGTGGTTCTGCATGGAAGGGCCATCGCTCAAAGGATAAAAGGTACGCTGGGGATAACAGGCTGATCTCCCCCAAGAGCTCATATCGACGGGGAGGTTTGGCACCTCGATGTCGGCTCGTCACATCCTGGGGCTGGAGAAGGTCCCAAGGGTTCGGCTGTTCGCCGATTAAAGTGGCACGCGAGCTGGGTTCAGAACGTCGCGAGACAGTTCGGTCCCTATCTGTTGTGGGCGTAGGAAGTTTGAGTGGGGCTGTCCTTAGTACGAGAGGACCGGGATGGACAAACCTCTAGTGAATCTGTTATGGCGCCAGCTGTACTGCAGAGTAGCTACGTTTGGAATAGATAAGCGCTGAAAGCATCTAAGTGCGAAACTAGCCACAAGATGAGACTTCCACATAGGGTCGTGAGAGACTATCACGTTGATAGGCTACAGGTGTAAAGGTGGTAACATCATAGCCGAGTAGTACTAATAACCCGAATCTTTCAACAGCAATGGTTCTGTGAGTTTACCCTGTTTTCAAAGACTTCTTTCAATGCGTTAAAAGTTTAAAAGCAAGCGTTAGAAGGGAAAGCATAGCAATATGAATAACTTTTAACACTATACTTTAAAACTTAATGATAAAACGATCAAAGCGAATAGCG
>NZ_AQPN01000122.1 GCF_000403135.1 Arcticibacter svalbardensis MN12-7 | reverse complement strand
TGTATAAAGCAAAAAGTTTATTAAACTTCGGAGGGTGCTTGCAATATGAAATTATTCAATGATTAAGTTTATTCATTTATTACAATAGTATGAAGCCGTTTATCACTCATTCTTCAAATCAGCTTCAATACTTGAATCAAGGTAATACACTCCGTAATCAATTAGGATCTCTGCAAAATTCCATTTTTTCATGCTGCACATCTCTGCTGCCTGTCCTAAAGATAGTTTACCCGATTCATATAGCTTGGCTGCAATAAATCGGACGGTTTGGTTATGCTCTTTTTCGAGCTGCTCAGGAACCTGAAGTATGAGCGTAGTCATTATGTAAATATTAGATTTATAAAAGCTATAAAAAAATAAAACCATGCAGTTCTTGCATGGTTGAAATAGTATAAAATAAAAAACAGGTACCTAAACCCTGCCTTTAAAATGTAAAATCATCTTCTGTTTTGGCCACTTCAACGGGGTGTTCAGTGAACTCATATTTCTTTTCTATAACATCCTGGTGTTCTTTAATATAATCGACCGTCCCTTTAAATCCTTCAGCAAACTTTTCAAAATCTTCTTTATACAAAAAGATCTTGTGTTTAACAAAAACACCGTCCTCTAAACGTTTCTTGCTCTCCGTGATCGTAATGTAATAGTCGTTCGAACGAGTCGACTTTACATCGAAAAAATAGGTGCGCTTTCCGGCTCTTACTTTCTTTGAAAAAACCTCTTCTCTCTCTTTGTTATCAAAATCTCCCATGTTATAGTTAAAGTTTGGTTGGGGTAAATATAATATTTTAATTATCAAAGTTCAAAATACATTTAACACGAAAATTTGTTTATTTTTCCTCTGTAATTTCCTCTTCCAGGAGCTGCCTGTCGTATAAAAGCTTGTAAACTCCATCCCGTTTCAACAGTTCATGATGGTTTCCCTGTTCCACAATCTTGCCATGGTCAAATACAAGAGTGATATCTGCGTTTTTGATGGTTGAAACGCGATGGGCAATCAATATACTGGTTCGCCCATGCAGATTGGCACCCAGATGTCTTAAAATCTCTTCTTCAGTTTTGGTATCTATGGCGGACAAGCAATCGTCCATAATGAGCAATTTGGGCGATTTAATTAAGGCCCTGGCTATGGAAACCCGCTGTTTTTGTCCTCCTGATAGCGTAACACCCCTTTCTCCAACCATGGTTTCAAACCCATGTTCAAACTTAATGATGTTGTTATATACGGCTGCATCTTTGGCGGCCTGATATACCTTTGCCATATCTGTTACGCGTTCTCCAAAAGCAATGTTGTTGGCAATCGTGTCCGAAAACAGGAATACATCTTGTGGTACGAAGCCAATATTATTTCTATATCGGTTTAAATCGACCTCCTTTAACGGCGTTCCATCAATCAGAATCGTCCCACTTGTAGGGTCGTACATGCGCATTATCAAATTGGCAATACTTGTTTTTCCTGAACCTGTCCGCCCAATAATGGCCATAAACTGACCGGGTTTTACCGTAAAGGAAACATTGTCTAGCGCTACAATTCCCGTATCCGGATAAATAAAAGTGACGTTTCTGAATTCAATTTCTCCCTTCATCGTATACTCCGGCAAAGTAACAGAGGTAATATCAGATTCCGTCTTTAAAAATTCATTGATTCTTTTTTGTGAAGCTGCGGCACGTTGAATGAGTGAGGTAACCCAACCCAGGGACATCACAGGGAACATCAACATGTTTACATATACCACAAACTCAGCAATATTTCCCGCCGAAATGGAGCCATTAATTACTTCTGTGCCTCCTATATAAATAGTAACTATGGTACTAATCCCAATCAATAACATCAGTACCGGATAAAATACAGCCTGAACCTGAACCAGATCCAGCGATGCCTCCTTATAATCTTCACTCTCATCAGCAAACTTTTCCCTGATATGTTTCTCCCGTCCATATGCTTTAATGACCCGGATTCCGGAGAAATTTTCCTGAACAAAGCCCGAAAGTTTGGATAACTGTTTCTGGATCTGTTCACTTTTAACGTTGATGCTCGAGTGGATATAATAAATAATCACCGCCATTATGGGTAGGGGCAGGAGACTGAAAAAAGCAAGTTTAAGGTTGACACTCACCATAGAAATGATCACCAGTGCAAATAGAACCACCGTATTTAAACTATACATAATGGCAGGCCCTACATACATGCGAACGCGACTCACATCTTCCGTTACCCTGTTCATCAGGTCTCCGGTGTCATTCTTTCTATAAAAGCTCATGGAGAGCTTTTGGTAATGGTTGTAAATTTCGTTCTTGAGGTCGTATTCAATATGGCGCGACATCAGGATAATGGTTTGTCGCATAAAAAAAAGCAGGATTCCCCTGATCAGTGCAAGTACAAGTACTAACGCCCCGAAAAACAATAAGCTCGTGCCGAAGATCTGATAAACAAGCTCTTGTCTTTCAAAGCCATTGAAAAGCCGGAAGACGCCAATGTTTTCGCTCACCAGGTCAAAAGCGATTCGGATGACCCGCGCTGGCAGTACCCCAAAGATATTGGAGGTGATCACAAAGATGATCCCGGGAAGCATTCTCCAGCGATATTTGAAAAAGAATTTATTTAGATATGCGAGATGTTTCATTCAGCGATGTGCAAAAGTAATGAATTAAGTGTTATCACTGATTGTTATATTTGGTATTACCGGTGAGAAGAAAAGAAAGTAATGGCTATATCCGTGTTCCGCTGCTTGCAGGTTGCTTGTCCCTTTGTTCACCGCTAAAAACACTGTTTTAGCGAAGCTGCAAGCGTGCACGAACGAACAAGCAGCGAAGAAGCATCGAAGCTGTCTCCCTCTTGTATTCTTGCAGGTATCCCCTTGTCTCCAATTAACAAATAAGGGCAACTAACGGATTAATTCCCTTTATATTATCGCTATTAAAGATAATTAATTAAGAAAAAGTATTACTTTTGAGCTCTCATTCCGTCACAAAAAATATGTCTTTAAAGTCGTTTGAAGAAAGTTCCGTGTTTAATCAGCTAAGTAAATGTTCACATCAGAATGTAGTTTTCTGCAGTGATGAGGACACTGGACTACAGGCTATTATTGCCATACATGATACTACATTAGGTCCTGCGCTTGGTGGAACCCGTATGTGGACCTATGCCACCGAAGCCGATGCGTTGAAAGATGTATTGCGTCTTTCGCGTACCATGACCTATAAGGCTGCAATCTCAGGATTGAACCTTGGTGGTGGAAATGCCGTGATTATTGGCGATAGTTCTACTGGTAAAACTGAAGCACTGATGCGTCGTTTTGGACGGTTTATCAAAAACCTGAACGGTTCATTTATTACTGCTGAAGATTTGGGTACCAATCCGAAAGATATGGAGTACATCCGCATGGAAACTCAATATGTAACGGGAGTGCCTGAAACGCTTGGAGGAAGCGGAGATCCATCTCCAATTGCTGCAAAGGGTGTTTTAATGGGCATTAAGGCTTGTATAAAAGAGCATTTCGGTAATGATAGTCTAATTGGACGTACGGTTGCCGTGCAGGGAGCGGGACAGGTTGGAGAGAACCTGATACATTTGCTTCGTGAAGAGCATGCAAAGGTGTATGTGAGTGATATAAATGAAGAACGGGCGATGCTGGTTGCTGCTAAATATGGCGCTCATGCCATTGCAAATAACAGTATCCTTGATCTGGAGTTTGACGTTTACGCACCATGTGCTATGGGAGCAACGATCAACTCAGAAACTATTCCTCGAATGAAATGTGCGATTATAGCGGGTTCTGCGAATAATCAATTGGCAGATGAAGAGATACACGGACAGATGCTGCTTGAAAGGGGAATCCTTTATGCACCGGATTACCTGATTAATGCGGGTGGAATGATTAATTGTTATTCTGAACTGGCTGGATACAGTCGCAAACGTACTATGCAGCTGGCAGAGAATATTTATTCGGCTACCAGAGGCGTACTTCAAAAATCAATACGGGATCAAATTCCGGCGAATCGTGCTGCGGATATCATTGCGGAAAAAAGAATTTCTGACATAAGAAAAATCAAAGGATCATTCTAAATAGTTAAAGCTATCTGCCATTTGCAGTTGGCTTAGATGATTCAACATATTAGTACAAATTTATATAAATCGTTCTTATAACATGTTAAATAGAAGGCAGCTTAGAGTGAAGGTATTGCAGGTTTTATATGCATACCAGGCATCTGAAGACAAAGTAGTTAAAACTTTTGAAAAGAAATTGTTAGAAAGTGTAGACGAAGTTTACGAAATGTACATCTCGCTGCTGGGTTTACTTGTTAATGTAGCAGATTATGTTTTGGTTGATGCAGATGAGCGTGCCAACAAACACCGTCCGGATGAAACGGACCTTCATGCCAATACTAAACTAAACACCAATAAATTTATTCAGTTATTACGCGATAATCCTGCTTATCAGGCTGGGGCGCAGAAGTATGCGTTGGAGTATAGTTTTGACCGCGAAGTGATTAAGGATATCTTTAATATCTTAAAATCGTCTGAAGCTTATGAAGCTTACTTGTTGAGTGAAGATACTACGTTACGTTCGGAAAAGGATATTATCAAGTATATCTTCAAAAAAATTATCCGTAAGACTCCAGGTATTGAACAGGTTTTTGAAGAGAAATTTATCAACTGGTCGGTAGATAAGGATGTGCTTGAAGCGATGATGGCTAAAACGTTCAGTAATTTTCAAAGTGAGGTGGCTAAGGAAAACAAATTGGCGCTCATTAGTGCATCATGGAGTGAGGACCGGGATTATATCCTTGATCTGACCAGAAGGGTGATTACATTTGATCAGGAGTTTCAAAAATACATTGCTGATAAAACAGAAAAATGGGATGCGGAACGAATTGCTGTTATCGATATCCTGCTGATGAAAATGGCTATTTCGGAATTGGTTCATTTTCCGGAGATCCCTGTAAAGGTAACCATGAATGAATATATAGAAATTGCAAAAGAGTTTAGTACTCCTAAGAGTAATTTGTTTATTAATGGTATTTTAGACAAAATTATGTTGGACCTTAGAGCTGCCGGAAAAATCCGTAAAACAGGCCGGGGATTAATTGAATAAAACCAGATATGAAAAAACTTCTTATTATCGCGATCGCTGCCATTGCCGTTAGTGTAAGTTCATGTAACAGCAATAAATCTAAAACAACAGGTACAGATTCAATTGCGTCTGACTCGGTGTCTAATGCTAATATCGTTTTTGAAAGCAGTGTGTACAACTTTGGTAAAATAAAGGAAGGTGACAAGGTTTCTTACGATTTTAAATTTAAGAATACGGGAACTACACCTTTAATCATTTCGAATGCTTCGGCTAGTTGTGGTTGTACCGTTCCTGATTATCCACATGAGCCTATTGCTCCGGGTGCTACTGCTGCAATTAAAGTAGTATTTGATAGCACCGGCAAAAGTGGAATGCAAAACAAACAGGTCATGATTTCCTCTAATGCCGTAAACGCTTCAACCGAACTATTTCTTAAAGGGGAAGTTCAATCTTTAAATAAATAACCATAACAATGACTACAGCAATTTTATTACAATTACCAGGTACTTCTCAACTAATGAGTTTCCTGCCGATGGTGTTAATTATCGTCGTATTTTACTTTTTTATGATTCGCCCTCAAATGAAGAAGGCTAAGGATCAGAAGAAATTTATTGAAGAACTTAAAAAAGGCGATAAGGTGATTACTTCTGCAGGTATTCATGGAAAAATTGTTGAAATGAATGATACTTCTTTCCTTATCGAAGTGGAAAGTGGTACTAAAATTCGCTTTGATAAATCAGCAATTTCTCTTGATGCTTCTAAAGCAATGAATACCAACGTTAAAGCTTAAAAAAAAAATTAAAGAATGCGCTATCTATAGATAGTGCATTCTTTTTAAACTTATTACTTCCTCAAAATTAATCTGTAATGGATTTTAATTTTGGGGATTGTTTGTTTGATTGATTTTTATCAAAAAGGCATTCCTCCAATCGGATTACATGCAGACGCTTTGTTTGTTAGGGGAAATTTTATTATATATTTACGAATTATGCCCCTGATAACTCTAAATAGGATTGAAAGACGAAGACTGACAGTTTTTTTTAGCTGTTTAATAGTCGCGTTTGCAACCTGGATGCTAATTGCCTTATCTGGTAATTATAAGTACAGAGTAAATTCCCGGATTAACTATATCGATCCTCCTGAAACCCGTGCCTATCACCCTTTGCAGGAGGATAGTGTTTCGCTGCAGATTGAGGGATCAGGATGGCAGTTGTTATTTTCGAGGCTGCGACTTCAACCCCGGGTTATTAATGTTAGTTTGAGCGCTCTGAGTTCACGTAGTTATATCGTGTTTTCAAATCAGCTCAATGATCTGAACAAGCAGTTTGAATCTAATCAGCGGGTTATTGCAGTCAACCCGGATACGCTTTTCTTTGATTTTTCTAAGCGATCGGTCAAAAAGGTTCCTATTCAGTTGATTAAGGATATCTCATTTGTGCCTACTTATGGAATTTCGGGACCTATCAAGCTAATTCCTGATCATGTTATAGTGAATGGTGCAGCTGTTGATTTAAAGAAGTTCAAATTTTGGCCTACAGCAGTCTTTAAAAGGTTTGATGTTAAGGACACAATTTTGGCAAAAGTAGGCTTTATGAAATCGAAGTCTGATAATATGGATATTTTTCCCTTATCTGTTAAAGTCGAAATTCCTATAGAACGATTTACTGAAAAGATAGTTGAAGTTCCTATAAAAGTGTTAAATGCGGAGGGTTATAATGTGCATGTGTTGCCCGAAAAGGTATCGATCACTATACTAACCGCCTTAAGTCGCTATGCAAGTGTAAATCAGGACTCATTTGAGGTATCTATAAATTTAAATGATTCCAGAGAGCAGGGATATTCTCAACTTCCGTTGAAGATAAAGCATATTCCCGGATATTCAAAACTGGTTAAGGTTGATCCGCAGGTGGTTGATTTCTTCATAAAAAAATGATGTTAAAGATTGGAATTACAGGCGGGATAGGTACCGGTAAAACAACGGTATGCCGGATATTCGAGCTACTGGGGGTTCCTGTTTACTATGCGGATGCACATGCTAAATTAGTGATGCATACAGATAAGGAGCTTATAGCATCTGTTAAAGCAGTATTTGGTGATGAGGTTTATTCTACTGGGGTACTCAACCGTTCCATGCTTGGTGAGCTGGTTTTTAATGATGCTGAATTGTTGCGTCAGCTCAATGCATTGGTTCACCCTGCTGTGTTTCGTGATTTTAAACAATGGTCTGAGGATCAGAATTGTACATATGTATTGAAGGAAGCGGCTATACTTTTTGAAAGCGGCTCCGATCAGGATTGTGACTATACCCTGCTGGTGAAGTCGCCTTTATCGCTTCGGATTTCCCGAATCATGCAGCGGGATACCATGAGTAGGGATGATATTATGAAAAGAATGGATAAACAGATGAGTGAGGAAGAGAAGGAAAAGCGGGCTGACTTTTGCATGCTGAATGATGAGCTGAACCTGGTTATTCCACAGGTACTGGATCTGCATAAGCGTTTTGTTGCTTTATCGGAAGGTAAGATATGATTTTGCCTGAATTTATCCGTGTAACTGAACATGGCTTATATTGTGCGGTGGGAGCGTTCTACCTGGACCCTAAATTGCCGGTAAAGGTTGCCGTTATTTCTCATGCGCATGGAGATCATGCCTGTCCGGGTAATGATACGCTCTATTGTACGCCTGCTACGGAGTCTATCATGAAGCTACGGTTACGAAAAAATGCGGGTAGGGACTTCCGTTTATTCGATTTTCATCAGCCTTTTTATATCAATAAGGTAAAGATTACTTTTATTTCTGCGGGTCATATTCTGGGTTCTGCACAGATTTTGATGGAGTATGAAGGGATGCGCTACCTATATACCGGAGATCTTAAAATGCAGGAGGACCCAACTTGCGAGCCGCTCGAAAGTGTGCAGGCTGATGTGTTGATTACGGAAACTACCTTTGCTAATCCTGAGGTGATTCATCCCGATCCGGTAGAAGAAATTAAGAAATTGAATGCTTCAAACCATAATGTTTTGCTTGGTTCGTATGCTTTAGGGAAAAGTCAGCGGTTAATTCATCTTATTTCAGCGTATTGTCCGCAACGAAGTGTACTTTTGCATCACTCAATGCTCGGTATCACAAAGATTTACGAGGATTATGGATTTAATCCTGGAGACTATCAGCCATATAATAGAAAATTGATGAAGTTCCCGGATAAGGGATTTGTTTATATCGTTCCTCCGCTTACCTTCAATTGCTATTTTAGGGCAAAAGGAGTTTTGAGGGCGTTTGCTTCAGGATGGAAGAAATTGCAGGCTAGCAATGACCTGGAATTATATATCTCTGATCATGCAGATTGGAATGATATTTTAAAATATATACAGGAAGTTAATCCTGCAGAAATATGGACTCTTCATGGGGACGGCGAGCATCTTAGAAAGCATTTCTTGGGTGTTCTTCCGGTTAAAATTTTAATGTAATGCTGGTAGAAAAGCAGGATTTTTATTTTAATAAAGAAGGGAAAATGGTCTTAACTCAGTCGTATCATCTAAAAAGGGGATATTGCTGCAAAAATAAATGCATACACTGCCCATGGAATTACGGACAATCAGATGAAATAAAAGTGATTAACCGATAATTTTTTAAGAAAATGGAATTAGAGAAGGAGATTCATCAGGTAAGGTTTAAAAATGACTATCATAAACTGGTAGTGAATATGATTTATTCTTACAGTTGGATTACAGGGCTTGTAAAAGAGCGTTTGAGTACAGAACAGGTTACTTTGCAGCAATATAATGTATTGCGGATTTTGAGGGGACAGTTCCCTAAGCCTGCAACAATCAACCTGGTTAAGGAACGGATGTTGGATAAAATGTCGGATGCGTCCCGAATTGTGGAGCGTTTAGTTCAGAAGGAGTTGGTTACCCGTACGGTTAACGCAGAGGATCGCAGGGCAGTAGATATTGTTATTACGCAAGTTGGACTTGATGTTTTAGCTTATCTGGATCCTATTGTAACACCTGAAGATATTCTGAAAAAGAACATCACAGAAGAAGAAGCGCATCAGCTTAATGTGCTGCTTGATAAACTTAGGGGTTAATTCATGCAGCAGGATCCTGAATATCGGGAAGCAACTTAACTGGATGAAGAATTAATTAATGCAGCATAAATCCTATCACTGCAATACTGGTTCCTGCAAGTACGGCAACCAATTTGCGCTTATTAAAATGATGATCCACGCTTGATTCAAATAGTATGGTTGTAGAGATATGTAGAAAAATACCGATTACTACAGCCATTATTCTATTAAAATAAGCATCAATATTTCCCATTGATCCATTGCTGATTCCGGCGCTTAATAAATATCCGGCAGGAGTCATGAGTGAAAATAAAACGATCATGCCAATGATCATATTTTTGTTCACCCGGTTTTGCAGTAATACACTGGCAAGGGCAAAAGAGGCGGGGATATGATGTAAGGCTATTCCAAATAACAATTCATTTTGATGTCCCTGTGTGAGTGGCATGCCTTCAAGGAGAGCATGAAGGCAGAGACTGATCATGATGGCAAAAGGAAAAACATATTGATTATGCTCCGGACGGTGAACATGCCCATGTTCTATACCGTCTGAAAATTGTTCTAAAACGATCTGAAATAGAAAACCACCTAAGATGAACATGCCTATATAATGGTCGGCAACCTGATATACATCAGGAATAAGGTGTAAAACGGTGATCGAAAACAGATAGGCCCCACTAAAGGAAAGCAGGAGTTTTATGCGTTTAGGATTTTCTTTTTGGAAAAGGAATACACTTATTCCTCCGAAGAAGCAGCTAGAAAATAAAATAATTAGTTTCCAGTATTCCATATTTGTTTGGTGTAGAGTGTTAGAAATGTTGAACCTGTGATATAGCCAACAACTGAACCTAATAAGGCACCGGTGGTGACATCAATAGGGAAATGGACGCCTACATATACTTGTGCAAAGGCGACACAAAAAGCCCATCCTAAGGCCAATGGCAAAATAGGCTTCCAGCGATGATAAAATACGACTATCAGAAAGAGGGCTATAGCGAAGTGATTGGTGGCATGAGAAGAGGGGAAACTGAATCCACTGCCGCAACTGATTAGTGAGCGCACTTCATCTTTAAAGTCGGGTGCATTGCATGGCCTTAGTCTTTCAAATAAGGGTTTGACCAGGGAGGCACTTACAAAATCGCTTATAGCAAATGTGATCAGTAAAAAGATGATGCAGATCCAGCCATATTTATTATAATGCCGAACCAGGAAAACGATTAGGAATAAATAAAGAGGTGCCCAGAAGTATCTGTTCCTGAACAATGGCATAATATAGTCAAAGAAAGGATTTGCCAATCTCTGATTTATTTCCAGAAACAACTGGTGATCTAATTGTAATAATTGGTCAAACATCTGCTTTACGGCAAATAAATATTAGTCTGGTTGATGTGCTCTCGTTATACTCGTTCAATGCGTAATCTCCATAAGTATTCATTATTTCGAATCCGCTCAGTTTGAATAATCTTTCAAAGTCTGCGCAGGAGAAAGCGACAACTTCTTCGGTATAATGGTACGCATGGCCTTTATCCTCAAAGTCAATGGTCTTAATAATTTTACTATTCTTTACCCTTTTAGTAATATGGAAGTCTATACCATCAATAGTTTTGGTTTCCCTATCTGTTAGATCACTCAGTATTCTTGTACTGTTAAAATAATCCAATACTAATAAACCATTAGGCTTTAGTGATTTACGAAAGGATACCAGTGCGTTAACATGATCTTTTTCTGTATCAAAATAACCAAAACTAGTGAATAAGTTGAGGGCTAGATTGAAGTAGTTAATATACAGTAAGTGCCGCATATCATGCTCATAAAAATGAAGTTTTTCATTCTCGTATTCTTTGGCAAATTCGATGTTCGCTTGAGATAAGTCGATCCCTGTTACGTCAAATCCTTTTTTATTCAAATAAATGGAATGCCTGCCTCTTCCGCAAGCAATATCCAGAATTGAAGCAATTGCGTCAGGGTGTAGTTTTGAACAAAGATTATCGATAAAGAATTCTGCCTCCGAATCGTTGTGCTGACTATAAAGAATGTGATAATAAGGGGAGTTAAACCAGCTTTGATACCATTTATCAGGCATATTTTATATTATTTACAAAGGTACAAACTTACATAAATTTTATTGCTCTCTTGGGAAGGGTATTAAAGAAGGGTTGAGTGAATTAAGGCATTTATTGTTAATTTTGGGTTTTATACATTTTAAACACAAAGCGTGACTCTCATAAAATCAATTTCAGGAATCAGAGGTACAATAGGAGGTAAGGCAGGCGAGGGTCTGACTCCGGTAGATATATTAAAATTTACAGCCGCTTATGGCAAATGGATCGTATCCAAGACCGGTAAAAATAAAATTGTTATTGGTCGTGATGCACGTATTTCGGGCGAAATGGTGCGGAACCTGATAACAGGTACTTTACAAAGTATTGGTATAGATGTGGTAGATCTGGGCCTTTCCACTACGCCTACAGTAGAAATTGCCGTGACTGAAGAAAAGGCAGGTGGTGGAATTATCATAACAGCTAGTCATAATCCGAAACAGTGGAATGCGCTTAAATTGCTAAATGCAGATGGAGAGTTTATCAGTGATCAGGATGGCAAGGATGTACTGGAGTTAGCGGAAACCATGGACATGATCGATTTTTCGGAGGTTGATGAACTGGGATGTGTTCTTTTAGATGATACTTATCTTCAAAAACATATTGATAAGATCCTGGCTTTGCCTTTGGTGAATGTCGAACTCATCAGGAATGCGAATTTTAAGGTGGTGATAGATTGTGTTAATTCTACAGGCGGTATTTTTGTGCCTGCTTTGTTGAAAGCATTAGGGGTGGAGACTGTTCACGAACTTTACTGCAAACCGGATGGCAACTTTCCGCATAATCCAGAACCGCTACCCGAAAATCTGATGGCGCTATCACAAGAAGTTATGGCTAAAAAGGCAGACTTTGGTATTGCGGTTGATCCGGATGTGGATCGTCTTTGTTTTATAGCAGAAGACGGTGTGGCATTTGGGGAAGAATACACCCTTGTAGCCGTATCTGACTATATTTTAAAAGCACATGGCGGCAATACCGTTTCAAATTTATCATCTACACGAGCTTTGCGCGATGTAACCGAACAGGCAGGCTTTACTTATAACGCCTCTGCGGTAGGTGAAGTAAATGTAGTGAACAAGATGAAAGCAACACATGCGATTATAGGAGGTGAAGGCAATGGCGGTGTGATTTATCCGGAGTTGCATTACGGTCGTGACGCACTGGTTGGTATTGCTTTATTTCTGACTCATCTGGCTCAAACAGGGCTGTCTGTTTCTCAGTTAAAGGCTTCTTATCCTTTGTATTTTATCTCTAAAAATAAGATGACGCTTACCGAGGGTATGGATATCGATGGACTGTTGAAAAAAGTTCAGGATAAATACTGCGCTCAGCCTCATTCCACAATAGATGGTTTGAAAATTGAGTTTGGCAAGGAATGGGTTCATTTAAGAAAATCGAATACAGAAGCGATTATCCGGATCTATTCGGAATCTACTTCTGAAGCAAATGCAAATAATTTGGCTACTAGATTAATTGCAGATATGAATGAAATACTAGGGGCTTAATTATATAAAATGCGTGTTTATCTTGATAATGCTGCCACCACTCAGCTTGATAGTGAAGTTTTAAAGGAAATGGTTGCGGTAATGGAAAACTTTTATGGAAATCCATCATCTATCCATGGGCATGGTAGAGAGGCGAGATCGCTGATTGAAAAAGCCCGTAAAACAATAGCAAATTTAATCCACGCCTCTCCTTCAGAGATATTTTTTACATCTGGTGGTACTGAAGCAGATAATATGGCTATCCGTTCCGGAATTACTACCTACGGCATAAAACATGCTGTGACTTCTAAGATAGAGCATCATGCTGTATTGCATACGCTGGAGTCGATGGAGAAAAGCGGTCAGATCAGACTGAGTTATGTACGCATTGATAATAAAGGGCATATTGACCTTGCTCATTTAGAAGAGTTGATTTCTGAAGAGCGGAGTTTTGTTTCTCTCATGCATGCTAATAATGAATTGGGAACCCTGACTGATATTGAAGCTGTTGGTGAGTTATGCGAAAAGTATCAGGCACTTTTTCATTGTGATACGGTACAAACCATGGGGCATTATCCACATGATGTACAAAAGTTAAAGGTTCATTTCCTGGTTTGTGCTGCACATAAGTTGCACGGACCTAAGGGAGTAGGTTTTATATATATCAGTCATCAGGTAAAAATAGAACCGTTGATCAATGGGGGATCGCAGGAGAGAAATATGCGTGGTGGTACAGAGAATATTTATGGAATAGCAGGACTTGCTAAAGCCTTAGAAACAGCTTATACCGAAATGGATGTACATCAAACTCATATTCAGGGGATAAAATCGTATATGGTTCAACAGTTGGCAAGCATTCCGGGAATCACTTATAATGGCGAAGAAGATAGCAACAAAAGTTTGTATACTATTTTAAATGTTTCTTTTCCAGAGATGGAAATGGCGGATATGTTGTTGTTTAATTTAGATATATCGGGTATTTCAGCTTCTGGAGGCAGTGCTTGTAGTTCGGGTACGAACATTGGCTCGCATGTTCTGGAAGCAATTGCTGCTAATCCGAATCGTCCTGCTGTTCGTTTTTCTTTTAGCAAATTCACCACTAAGGAGGAAATTGATTATACTATTGAAAAACTTAAAGGTGTGATTTTTTATTAATCAGCGTAATTAGGGTATTTTTAATAGGCTGTTTACTATTTAAGCTATAGTAGAGGCGGAGTGCCATAGTTCCCTGAGGTTTTAGGTTGTTAACTTATTTATTGTTAACGCTATAACTTTATAGGCCTGAATTTGAGGTCTCTTATTTATTATTGTAATATTTAACTTTAGTTCAAACAAAACACCTAAGAATAATTGTTATGGTTAGTGTTAACACTTAATCTAATTACCCATGGAATTATTTAATGAAAAAGACCAGGAAAGAGAAAGAATGGTGAATATCCATTCAGGGCCTAAAGACGATGAAGATGATGATCTATTGTCTGATGATGATGGCGAAGATGATGAGATTTTGTCTGATGATGACGATGATTGGGATGTAGAGACCGATCAAATTCTTGATGATGATGAGGATGAGATCGTGGATGTAACAGATCCGGACGATGATGACTACGATCTGCTAAGTGACGATGATGCTGATCTTGACGATGAGACGGTAGATGATGATGAAGCCACGACAGAAACAAGGGCACCGAAAACATTCAGTACAGAAAGTACTGGGTTTAGTTCGCATAGAGAACCGCGTAACTCCGGTTCGATGTTGGGACATGAGCCAGGTACAGGAGCAGAGGGGGGTATTTAAAATTTAGATTTTAAATACTGCTCGTTTAAAAAGGTATTAATTTTTATTTCAGAAAAAAAGCACTGTTGATTGAGTAACAGTGCTTTTTTTTTATAAAATTTTAATTTATTTAATTGACTTCATTCGATTTAATTATTCATTAAAGAAATAAAGCTCGCAATCCTGTTCTTCATCTCTCTACGGTCAACAATAAAGTCTAGAAATCCATGTTCTAAAACAAATTCCGAAGTTTGAAATCCTTTAGGAAGGTCTTTTTTAATAGTCTCCTTAATTACCCTTGGACCTGCAAAACCAATTAAAGCTTCAGGCTCAGCAATATTTATATCACCCAACATTGCATAAGATGCGGTTACTCCACCAGTTGTTGGGTCGGTTAATAACGATATGTACGGTATTTTTGCTCTGCTTAACAAGGCAAGCTTAGCAGCTGTTTTAGCCATTTGCATTAAAGAAAACGCGGCCTCCATCATTCTAGCACCACCAGATTTAGATATTAACAGAAAAGGAACCTTATTTTCGATACAGTAATTGATTGAACGGGCAATTTTCTCTCCGACAACAGAGCCCATAGAGCCTCCTATGAAATTAAAATCCATACAGGCGATAACTATGTCCTGGCCCTTGATCTTGCCATGAGCAGCTCTTATTGCGTCCTTAAGTCCCGTCTTAGCAATACTATCAATAATACGTTCCGTGTATTTTTTAGTGTCGACAAAATTTAGTGGATCAGCGGACATCAAGTTTCCATAGAGCTCAGTATATTCATTATTATCAAATAGGAGTGCAAAATATTCAGCAGAGCCTATTCTTAAATGAAAATTGCAATAATGACATACATAGTTATTTTCAACTTGTTCGGCATAGTGCAGTGGCTTTTTGCATTGCGGGCATTTATTCCAGATGCCATCTGGAGCCTCTTTTTTATCTTGTGTTGATGTAATAATTCCTTTTTTATCTCTTTTGAACCAAGCCATTTCTATGGAATAAGGTTGCAAAGAAACGAAATTTTAAGAAAATAACTTAGACAATAGCATTAAAGCAGTAAATTTAATGATAGAAATCATTTGCGATTTGTTTATAATTCTTAATTTCGAATATCCAAATAAACAACAAGTATGAATCTTAAAAATTATAAAGGCGTATTGTATGGAGATGCCGTTCAGGAATTATTCGAACAGGCTAAAAAACATCAGTTTGCTTTACCTGCAGTTAATGTGACAGGTACAAATACTATCAATGCAGTTATGGAAACTGCTAAGGCGGTTAATTCACCAGTAATAATTCAATTATCGAATGGTGGAGCGCAATTTTACGCAGGAAAGACTTTAGATAACTCAAAGCTTGAAGCATGTATCCTAGGTGCAGTATCTGCAGCTAAGCATGTTCATTTATTAGCAGAACACTATGGTGTAGCGGTAATATTACATACTGACCATGCTGCTAAAAAGTTTTTACCCTGGATAGACGGAATGCTTTCTCATGGAGAACGTTTTCACCAACAAAATGGTAAACCTCTATTTTCTTCTCATATGTTGGATCTTTCTGAAGAACCTTTAGAAGAAAATCTGGCAATCAGCAAGAAATACCTGGAACGCATGAAAGCATTGGGTATGACTATTGAAGTTGAGCTGGGTGTTACTGGTGGTGAAGAAGACGGTGTAGATAACACAGATGTGGATAGCTCTCGTTTATACACTCAACCTGAAGAAGTAGCGTATACTTATAATGAGTTGAATAGTGTAAGTCACCGTTTTACCATTGCTGCTGCATTTGGTAATGTACATGGTGTATACAAACCCGGTAATGTTAAATTACAACCGATTATTCTTAAAAACTCACAGGATTACTTAAAGAAAGAATTAGGTCTTACTGCTGATAAGCCAATTAACTTTGTTTTCCATGGTGGATCAGGATCTACACAAGCTGAAATAAGAGAAGCGATCTCTTACGGTGCGGTAAAAATGAATATCGATACTGATATGCAATGGGCATTCTGGGAAGGTATTAAAGATTACTACGTATCTAAGGAAGCTTACTTACAGTCACAAATTGGTAATCCAGATGGCGTAGATTCTCCGAATAAGAAATTCTACGATCCCCGTGTTTGGTTACGTAAAGGCGAAGAAACCTTTGTAAAACGATTGACTCAAGCATTTGATGATTTGAATTGTCTTGATGTAAACAGTAAATTGTAATTCATTTAGTTAAATAATAAAAAGAGGCTATCGAATTGCGGCAGCCTCTTTTTATTTCATCCTACTATTTATTATCCGTTTTTTCCGTCATAGATTCCCTGTTAAAAGGCCTGATGATTAATCTTGATCCTCTGTCATAGCTAAAGTAGCTCCATACCCAGTTGACCAGTACAATTATCCGGTTACGGTAACCCACTAAACTCATTAAGTGCACAAACATCCATACAAACCAGGCAAAGATGCCCTGAAAATGGATTTTCCCAATATCTACCACTGCTTTATTTCTGCCAATAGTGGCCATAGAACCCTTGTCCTTGTATTTAAAGGGCACTAGTGGCTCTTTGTTTAAAAGCCTGATCAGGTTCTTAGAAAGAAGCCTGCCCTGCTGCATAGCTACAGGAGCTACTCCAGGATGTCCATTTTGATACCCATCAGTAGACATAGCCGCAACATCCCCAATCGCGAATATATCGGTGTATCCATCAACCCGGTTGTATTCATCTACTTTAACTCTTCCGCCTCTGACAAATTTATCCATGGGAATACCATCCGGCATTACTCCACGCACTCCTGCAGACCACAGTACATTCTTAGTATAAATTTCCTGATTGGTAGAAAGAACTAGTTTTTCACCATCATAAGAGGTTACACGGGTATTTAACAAAACGGTAACACCCATTTCTTCAAGAAACTCTTTTGCTCCCAGCTGTGATTTTTTAGACATGGGGCCTAATACTTCAGGCGAACCCTCTACTAAATAAATATTTAGCGTATTGATATCCAATTCCGGATAGTCTTTTTTGAGTACATGCTTTTTTAACTCAGCGATGGATCCAGCCATTTCAACACCAGTGGGACCACCACCTGCAATAACAAAATTAAGTAGTGCCGCCTTATTTGTAGGGTCTTTTTCAACAAGTGATTCCTCCAGATTCTGAAGGATCATACTTCTTAAGTTCAGCGACTCGGGAATGGTTTTCATGGGCATGGTAAAGTGCTCCAGGTCTTTTGATCCAAAGTAGTTCGAATCAGACCCGGTTGCAATAACCAGATAATCATAAGCATACTCACCAACAGAGGTAACAATTACTTTGCGCTCAGGAACAATAGTTTCAACATCCGCATTTCTGAAAAGAAAGTTTTTCTGTCCCTTAAAGATTTTCCGAAGAGGGAAGGCTATAGAATCGGCTTCAAGGCCACCTGTTGCTACCTGGTAAAGCAAAGGTTGAAACGTATGGTAATTATGCCTGTCCAGCATTAATATGCTAACTTCTTTATGTTTAAGACTTTTAGTGAGTTGTATGCCTCCAAAGCCACCTCCAATAATTACAACTTTAGGGAAATTAACTGAAGGTTTAAGTGTATCCTTATCCATAGATAGTTTTGTAGTGTTTTTACATAACTGTGATTTTGGAAAAAGGTTAGGAAAAAATATAATGTGGATGTAAAACTAAGTCAAAAACTAAAAAAAGGTTGTACCCTCCGAAGATGATACAACCTTTTATATAAATTAGTTAAAAAAGTTTTAAGGAAGTATTTCCACCTTTTTGGTAGTAGTACTAGTCATTTCTTTTTCCTTAATTAACTCAACCACAAATGGTGTGGCAACGAATAAGGAAGAATAAGTACCGAATACTACACCGATAAGCATTGCAAAAGAGAACCCTCTCAGAATTTCACCACCAAAGATGAAGATAATGATCAGTACCGCAATTACACATATACCTGTTACTACTGTACGGCTTAGCGTGCTATTCAGCGCACTGTTAATTACAGTAGACACGCTTTGATTCTTTCCTTTACCTTCATCAATATACTCCCTGATTCTATCAAAGACTACAACCGTGTCATTGATCGAGTAACCCATAACGGTCAGGATCGCTGCAATGAATGATTGATCCAGATCGAGTGAGAATGGTAAGATTCCGTTGAATAAACTAAAGATGGAAAGTAGTACCAGCACATCATGCAACAGGGCGACAATAGCTGAAACACCAAACTGCCATCTCTTAAACCGGATAAATATGTAAAGAAATATAACCAGAATGGAGAATATAACCGAATAAACGGCTGAGATCTTAATATCATTGGCGATAGTAGGACCTACTGTTTGCGCATCCTTAATCAGATATTTAGGACTTATTTTTGAAAGACCATCATTCAGTTTCTTACTTACAATTGCTTCAGTTTCTTCTGAAGAATTATCAACCATGAAAGAAGTTGTGATTTTCACCTCATTGCTTGACCCATAAGTTTTTACCTCAGGAGCAATTCCAAATTCAGTTAATAATACATCGCGAACTGCATCTGTTTTAACCGGTTTGTCAAATTCTACAAAGTAAGAACGTCCACCCTTGAAATCGACACCCAGACTAAAGCCTCTAGTGAACATCGAAATTAAGCCGGCAATAATAATAAAGCTACTGATGGCATAAAATTTCTTTCTTCCTGAGATAAAGTCAAATTTAGAGTCTTTAAATAAGTTTTCAGTTGCTTTAATAGAGAATGAAATATTCTGTTTTCTATCCAGTAACCATTCAAGGATGATACGGGTAATGAAAATAGCAGAAAACAGGGAAGTCAGGATACCCAACATTAAAGTAGTCGCAAAACCAAGAATCGGACCACTACCGAATATAAACAGAATTAAACCTGTAAGAAAAGTTGTGATATTCGAGTCAAGAATAGAAGACATCGCTTTGCTGTATCCTTCAGAAATAGCCAACTTAAGCGGTTTCCCTTCCGATAGCTCTTCACGCACACGTTCATATATCAGCACGTTTGCATCAATAGACATCGCCAGAGAGAGCACGATACCAGCAATACCCGGTAAAGTCAGTACCGCTCCTAACGAAGCCATTACGCCCATTAAGAAGAATAAATTGACAATTAAAGCGACGTTAGCCACCCAGCCACCTTTACTGTAATATAATCCCATAAACAACAGGATCACAACCACACCCACAATAGAAGAAATTAATCCCTTATGGATAGACTCTAAACCTAAAGTAGGACCAACTACATATTCACTTACAATTTTAGCAGGCGCAGGTAAGCGTCCGGCTTTAAGTACGTTTGCAAGATCCTTGGTATCATTAGAGGTAAACTTTCCAGTAATAGAAGATATTCCACCAGATATTTCATTTTGAACCGTAGGAGCAGAATACACATAATTATCTAATACGATAGCGATGCTCTTTTTGTTATTCGGATCAGCAGCTGCAGTAGCAGTAACCTTTCTCCACATTTGCGAACCATCAGAAGTCATCACCATGACTACTTCAGGATTATTAGATTGGTCAACATCAGCACGAGCATCCGTAATTACATCTCCCGCCATAGCCGGTTCGCCATTAAAGCCCGAAGCTTTTAAAGCATATAATTCAAATACCTTACTTTCATCGCTAACCGGTTTAACACCCCAAAGCAATTTTAGATTCTGAGGAATCATTGCTTTAATTGCAGGAGTGTTTAGGAAAGCATTTACCTTAGCAGTATCCTTTTGTGCAGAATAACCAACAACAGGACCTGGGCGAAGTGCAGTCTGACCATTTTCACCTTGATAGGTAGCAGGAGCCAATACAGCAAACAAAGGATTTTGACGAGCCTGTTCAGCCTGATTAGCAGAAGTAGCTGTAGTATCCTTTCCAGTAGAATCTTTTCTTGCTCCAAGTTGAGCCAGCTTTCCAGAGGTTGGTTTAGCTGCAGCAGCACCTGGTTTAACAGTTTCTTTAGTAGAAACCTGAGTTGCAGCGATCGTTTTATTGATATTTTCAATTAAACTGAAGATCTCTGTGTTATCGTAAGTCTCCCAGAACTCCAGTTGAGCAGTTCCCTGAAGAAGCTTCCGAACACGTTGCACATCATTTACACCAGGAAGTTCAATCAGGATCCTGTTGGTACCTTTCTGCATCTGAATGTTTGGAGATGTTACACCAAACTTATCGATACGGGTACGCAGGATATTAAATGAACGTTCTACAGCACTTGTTGATTGTGTACGTAAAAAAGCTAAGACTTCGCTATTCGTAGCATCAATTTTAACTAAAGATGCATTCTCGCGGGTAGCAAAGAGAGGAGCAAGTTTTCCATTTGGACTCAACTTTGAAAACTCTTCACCAAATAAAGTGATGATATCTTTCTGACTGGTATTCAATCTGCCTTCCGCATTTTTCAATGAAGCAGTGAATGTAGCATCAGGATTATGATTTGCAAGATTACGGATCAGGTCTGTCATGGAAATTTCCATGGTTACGTTGATCCCACCTTCAAGATCCAGTCCCAGAGGAATTTCACGTTCTTTTACATATTGGTAGTTGTACTTGGCAAAGCCCAGGTTATACACCGTTTGCGTAGCCATTGAATCGAGATACGCTTTTTCTTTATCCGGATCACCCTTTGCGTATTCGCGCGCATCCTTTTCCACCTTCTTAGCCACCCACGTAAACGATAAGGAATATAAACATCCAATCGTTAATGCGATAGCGGCGAATTTAATCAAACCTTTACCTTGCATTTCTGTTTATTGTATATAGTGTAATTTTATAATACTCTACTCTAAATAAGAGGGCAAATCTAAATAAATTTTTAATTTATAAAATTCTTAAATTAATTTATACTCTTTATTATCATTATGCCTTTTCATACCTGATGAATGAATAAGAAAAATGGTTTTTCTCGTCCGGCTTTTTATCTTCCCTGTAAACTTCTTTCCATTCTTTTAAATTAAATCCCTGAAGATAAGTATCTGCCTCAAATGTATGATCTATTTTCGTGATATACAAAGACTTAACAAGTAAAATCGCTTGTTTGAAAACCTCTGCACCTCCAATGATAAAGGTTTCCTTATCGTCGGAGCATAAGGATAGGGCTTCATCCAGGGAGTGCACTACTTCGGCGTCCTTTAACAAAAGATTTTTTTGTCTGCTTATAACAATGTTACGCCTGTTTGGCAATGCCTTTCCCATGCTATCATAGGTCTTACGTCCCATAATTAGCGTATGACCCGTAGTGACACGCTTAAAATACTTTAAATCTTCAGGCAGATACCAGGGAAGCTGATTATCCTTCCCAATAGCGAAATTCTGGTCAATGGCAACAATAATACTTAAGTTCATAAATGGGTTTTCAAATACATATTAAACAGCAATAGGCGCTTTTATATGCGGATGAGGGTCATAATTCTCCAGTTTGATATCCTCAAACCGGAATTCAAAGATATTTTTTATTTCCGGATTTAGAGTTAATAAAGGTAAAGCTTTGGGTGTTCTGCTGATTTGCAGCTTCGCCTGTTCGAGATGATTCGTATATAAATGAGTATCACCTAAAGTATGAATAAATTCACCTGCTTCCAGTCCGCATACCTGTGCCACCATCATGGTTAACAACGCATAAGAGGCTATATTAAAGGGAACGCCCAGAAATAAATCGGCACTGCGTTGATACAACTGGCAGCTTAAACGGCCATCTGCCACATAAAACTGGAAGAAACAATGACAAGGGGGAAGTGCCATTTTACCCACATCAGCCACATTCCATGCGGATACAATCAAACGCCTGGAGTCCGGATTATTCTTAATCTGGTTAATAACCTCCGTTATCTGGTCAATATGCCCCCCATCAGGAGTAGGCCATGACCGCCATTGATAGCCATAAACAGGACCCAGTTCTCCATTTTCATCCGCCCATTCATCCCAGATGCGTACCTTATTTTCTTTCAGATAGCTGATGTTGGTATCTCCTTTCAAAAACCAAATCAACTCATGTATAATAGAATGCAGATGCACCTTTTTTGTACTCACTAGAGGAAAGCCATCCTGCAGATTAAAACGCATCTGAGCACCGAAGATACTTTTCGTTCCTGTGCCTGTACGGTCTTCTTTTTGTGTGCCCTTATCAAGCACCTGTTGCATCAGATCTAAATATTGTTTCATTTTCTGTTCCCTGCTCCCCAAAGATTGAGCCCCCGAATTTAACACCTTTGTCTTAAGTATGGAAATAAATGTATTTTTACTGCATCAGCAATTTTTCTTTTCCTATGATCTTATTCCCAAACGCTAAAATAAATATAGGTCTTCATATCCTGAACCGGAGATGCGATGGATACCATGATCTGGAGACTGTTTTTTATCCCATCCCGCTACATGATGCCTTAGAAGCGGTGGAAGCTACTACTTTGAATTTCGAATCATCAGGCATTGTTATTCCTGGCATTGCGGGCGATAACCTGTGTTTAAAAGCGTATAAGATGATTAAAAAGGATTTTGACTTGCCTGCCTTGAGCATCCATCTGCATAAAAAAATCCCTATAGGCGCGGGACTAGGTGGCGGATCGTCAGATGCCGCCTATTTTATCCGTTTGTTGAATGAAAAGTTTAGGTTAAAACTGGATACAGCGGCGATGCAGGACTATGCCAGGAAGTTAGGTGCAGACTGTGCTTTTTTCATCGAAAGCAAGCCAGTATTTGCTTATGGAAAAGGCGAGGAGTTTAAGGATGTAAGCCTGGATTTATCGGCTTATTCGCTAGTTCTGATTATGCCTCCGGTATTTGTTTCTACTGCTGATGCTTTTCGAGGAGTAAAACCCCGCATTCCTGAGACACCTTTACAAGAGCTGATTAAGCTGCCTGTAGAACAATGGAAAGAGCATATTAGAAACGATTTTGAAGAATCTGTATTTAGGACATATCCAATTATTCAAGGATTAAAGAATAGTTTATATGATGCCGGTGCATTATATGTATCTATGAGTGGAAGTGGCGCTGCTGTTTATGGGGTTTTTGCAGATAAACCAGAACTTCCTTTATTTGATGAAAGTTACCATGTGTTTTACGTATAGATTATATGTTTAAAAACAGGTAATTGAAGCAATTAAAAACGTGAACATCATAATCAAATCATCTATA
>NZ_AQPN01000121.1 GCF_000403135.1 Arcticibacter svalbardensis MN12-7 | reverse complement strand
TTTAATTTTAAGAAATTTTTAATAAAAAAGCTTTATTGTATCAATTGGCCTCATTTGTTAAATAGTAATTTTAATTAAAATTGAACTTAAGAGAGTGCTAAAAGCAGGTCCTTAGCTTGCCATTCCGTAATTAAAAAATATATGAAAAGGGGAATAGCCAAAATGTATTAAAAAAGGTCTCAAAGCATAGTCCTAATTGCAGATAAAAATCATGTAAAATTTTGATTGAGCTATTTCAACCTCGTTAGTTACGGCAATATATAGCCGGTAAAAATCATGTAGGAGTAGCAGTTTGAATAATTTAACCTCGTTAGTTCGATCCATGTATAACAATTGAAAATCATGTACAAATTTTGATTGAGCTATTTCAACCTTGTTAGCTCGGGCCATGTATAGCAAATAAAAATCATTTAGTAATAGCGGTTAAAATGTTTGAACCTTTTTAGTTTGGCCATTTAGAGCAAAAAAAAATTACGCAGCAATAGTAGTTAACATGTTTCAACCTCGTGAGTTTCGCTATGGTACAGTGGATAAAATATAGTAACCATATTTCTAACAAGCTGCATAGTAAATTGAAAAGGCTTATCCGAGATCTTTTTCCAGGCAAGATCCTTAATGTTATGCCGTAAAGCTAATCTTAAACAGCAGGATGATGTTGAAAATAGAGGCCTGTCTTTTGATTGTTATAAAGATGTAAAGATTAAGCTTTATTATAGATAAGCACTTTTCCTACTGTTTTTTTTTAACTAATTTGCATCCAATCTATACAAGGAGGATATGAGTGGAAAAACTATCCTGATTTGGTTTCGAAATGATCTAAGAATGCATGACAACGAAGTGCTGATAGAGGCAGTGAATCGGGCAGGTAAAATATTGCCTGTTTATTGCTTTGACCCTAGATATTTTACAGAAACAAGTTATGGTACAAAAAGAAGCGGCTATTTCAGAACAAAGTTTTTATTAGAAAGCGTTGAAAGTCTCAGAGAAGCATTTAGAGAGCGTGGAGGAAACCTCATCATTAGAATTGGAAAACCTGAAGACGTACTCCCTGAGTTGTGTAAACAATATGGTATATCTGAAGTGTATCATCATCGCGAAGTAGCAAGCGAAGAAACTGAAATATCAGCACATGTTGAAGATGCCCTTTGGAAAATGAAAATTAACCTGAAGCATTTTATCGGGCATACCATGTTTCATAAACAAGATCTTCCATTCCCTATTAAAAGTATACCGAATGATTTCTTGGTATTTAAGAAAAAAATAGAGCGGGAAAGTATCGTTCGGCAAGGGTATGAATCTCCTGATAAACTAGAGATGCCCTTAGATGTGGATTGGGGACCATTGCCACTTATGGAGGAATTCGGAATAACTCCTGCAAAAGACATTGAAAGTGACTTACTCTATACAGGTGGAGAAAAAAAAGCACTTGAAATTATGAATCAACTTGTAGAAATGCCTTTTTCAGATTTTGGGATACTGAATCCGAATAAGTGCAATTCAGCTGTGTTGTCTCCCTGGCTTTCATTGGGATGTTTATCGCCGCGCTTAGTCTACTGGAAAGTGAAAGAAAAACTACCTCCCAAATCAGATCTAAGTATAAAAATTATCATCGAATTACAATGGAGAGACTTCAATAGATTTATGTTAAAAAAACATGGTCCTGTATTGGAGATGAGTTCAAAAAAGCTTAAGCCTGCTGAAAAGTTGAAATTTATCAACTGGAAGGAAGGCCATACAGGCGAGCTTTTTGTGGATGCCTGCATGCAACAACTTAATGCAACAGGCTTTATCAATAATATATGTAAATCATTCGTCTCCGCTTACTTAATAAAAAAGTTAAAAGTACAATGGCTTGCAGGCTCCGCTTACTTTGAAGAAAAGGCAATTGATTTTTCTCCTGCAATTGATTGGGGAAACTGGGCAATAGCTTGTGATGTAATAGCTTATGAAAAGTTTGCAAATCCTGCTAAGGAAGAAGTTATGGAAGACCAGCACATAAAAAACAGGTTAATTTACTTAGAGCAGCATAACAAATCTGCCTGATACAAAAAAAAACAATATTAGAATTAAATACTTTCTCATATATACGGTTAAACTTTTATTTTTGACCCATCTTAAGATTTGATATTCATGGACAATCTGTCATACCTTAGTAATGCACATTCCTCTTACATAGATTCTCTGTACCAGTTATATAAAGAAAACCCAGAATCAATTGATTTTGGCTGGCAGAAGTTTTTTGAAGGATTTGATTTTGGAAAAGGATCAGAAACGACTAGTGCAGGTGAAACACCACAAAATTTGCTTAAAGAGATCAATGTGATGAACATGATCTATGGATACAGGCAACGCGGACATCTATTTACCAATACAAACCCGGTAAGGGAAAGGCGTAAATATTTTCCAGGTAAAGAACTTGAAACCTTTGGCCTGAACGACAACGATCTCGACACTGTATTCAATGCGGGTATTGAAGTTGGCTTGGGTCCTGTCAAATTACGGGAAATTCAAGCTTTACTAGAGCAAACTTATTGCCAGTCTATTGGCGCCGAATTCGTTTACATCCGTAATCCGGAAAAACTGAATTGGTTTAAGAAGAGAATGGAGTCTGAAAGAAATACCCCAAACTTAACATTAGACACCAAAAAGCAAATACTAAAAAAGCTCAACGAAGCAGTGGTATTCGAAAGCTTTCTGGGGACAAAATTCCTGGGACAGAAACGCTTCTCTCTCGAAGGTGCAGAAAGTTTAATTCCCGTTCTTGATTTTGTCATTGAAAGAGGAGCCGATCTTGGCATTGAAGAGTTCGTGATCGGTATGGCACATCGTGGTCGCCTTAACGTCCTGGCCAATATCATGCACAAGACCTATAAAGATATCTTTGCAGAGTTTGAGGGTAAAGGGTATGACGAAACTAAACCTTATGGAGGTGACGTAAAATACCATCTTGGATTTTCTACTGATGTTCAAACCAAAGCAGGCAAGAAGGTTCATTTAAGCCTTTGTCCAAATCCATCTCATCTAGAAACGGTAGATCCTATCGTTGAAGGGATCAGCCGGTCTAAAATAGATTTCAAATACGATGGAGACAACTCCCGAATAGCGCCTATATTAATTCATGGTGATGCTTCAATAGCAGGGCAGGGGATTGTATACGAAGTGTTGCAAATGGCTAAATTGGATGGTTATAAAACAGGTGGAACCATCCATCTTGTGATCAATAACCAGGTCGGATTTACAACCAATTACAAAGATGCGCGCTCATCTTCCTATTGCACGGACCTTGCTAAAATTACACTATCCCCTGTTTTTCATGTCAATGGAGATGATGTAGAAGCATTAATTTATGCAGTAAATATTGCATTGGAATATCGTCAAAAATATAAAAATGATGTATTTATCGATATGTTATGTTATCGCCGATATGGTCATAATGAAGCGGATGAGCCTAAATTTACACAACCCCTACTTTATAAAGCCATAGAGCAGCATCCAAATCCCAGAGAAATCTATAACAAAAAACTTCTTGATAGTGGAACCGTTGATGCAAGTCTGGCTAAAGAAATGGAAAAGGATTTCCGAAGTCTACTTCAGGAGCGCTTGAATGAATCCAAAGAAAGCAAAGAGTATCAACCTAATGTCATGTTTTCAGGAGCCTGGAATGGAATTAGGATGTCTAAACCCGAAGACTTTGATATAAGCCCAGATACTGCTGTGTCAAAGGAAGAGTTATTGGCAGTTGCTACAACTATTACTACACTTCCATCAGATAAAAAGATCTTCCGTAAAATAGAAAAGCTTTTTGAAGACCGGAGGAATATGGTTAAGAATAACTCACTGGATTGGGCTATGGGCGAGCTTTTAGCTTATGGCACGTTATTATCTGAAGGCTTTAGAGTTAGGCTTAGCGGACAAGATGTAGAACGTGGTACTTTTTCTCATCGACATGCCGTAATTAAAATTGAAGATTCCGAAGAGGAGTTTATTCCTTTACAACAATTACCGAATCAAGACCTGCAGGCCAAGTTTGATATCTATAACTCACATTTATCCGAATATGGTGTTTTAGGCTTTGAATACGGTTATGCATTAGCTAATCCACATTCATTAACGATTTGGGAAGCACAGTTTGGCGATTTTGTAAACGGGGCACAGATCATTCTTGATCAATACCTGGTTAGTGCAGAAACAAAATGGCAGCGTTCTAATGGAGTTGTCCTATTGCTTCCACATGGATATGAAGGACAGGGGCCTGAACATTCTTCAGCCCGAATGGAGCGTTTTCTGGAGTCATGCGCAGATTATAATATCCAGGTAGTCAATTGCACCACACCTGCCAACTACTTCCATTTACTTCGTCGTCAGTTAAAACGCGATTTCCGCAAACCTTTGGTTGTTTTTACGCCTAAGAGCCTGCTGAGGAATTCATTATGTGTAAGCCCAATTGAGGACTTTACCGAAGCGAGATTTCAGGAAGTAATTGATGACAGCATCGTTAAACCCAATGAAGTAAAGCGGGTTGTATTCTGCACCGGTAAGGTATATTATGATTTACGAGAAAAACAAAAAGTAGACTCGCGTTATGATGTAGCTATTGTTAGATTAGAGCAGATTTATCCTTTGCCAATTAAGCAGCTGGAGGGCATTCAGAACAAGTATAATAAGGCAAAAGAATTTTATTGGGTTCAGGAAGAGCCTGAAAACATGGGCGCATGGCCTTTCTTATGCAGAAAGTTCAGAAGTATTGATGTTAATCTTCAGGTAATATCCCGAAAAGAAAGCAGCAGTACCGCTACCGGATATGCTAAACAACATGTCTCTCAACAGCTTTATATTATTGGTAAAGCGTTTGAAGATTTAGCAGGTAAAGAAATGAAGAAGTCAGTAATTAAAACTACCCAAAAAGTAGTTGACGTAGATTAACCCTTTTTAAAATATATACATATTATGAGTTTAGAGATCAAAGTTCCGCCTGTAGGCGAATCTATTTCAGAAGTAACCTTATCGCAATGGAAAAAAAAGGATGGTGATTATGTTGAAATGGATGAGGTTATTGCTGAACTTGAATCTGATAAAGCAACTTTTGAATTAACAGCATCAGTTGCCGGAACTTTAAAAATAACAGCTGCAGAAGGTGATACCCTGGAAATTGGTGCAGTAGTTTGTTCTATCGAAGAGGGAGCAGGCAGTCAAGCCCCTGAAGCCTCAGCAGCTCCTGCTCCGGCAGAAGTAACCGCATCGGCAGATCAAGCAGAAAGTTCTTCCAAACCAGAATCAACTGATAGCGCTAAAACTTTAGAAATTAAGGTCCCACCTGTTGGTGAGTCGATTACTGAAGTAACCTTGTCAAAATGGCTGGTTAAAGATGGCGAAAGTGTGGAGATGGATCAGCAGATTGCCGAATTGGAATCAGATAAAGCCACGTTCGAACTTACTGCTGAAATCGCAGGAATAGTAAAACAAATAGCTGAAGAAGGAGCAACCCTGGCAATAGGAGCAGTAGTATGTGCTATTACTTCAGGGGCAGCGGGTTCATCAAGCCCTAAACCAGAAACAGCGAAAGAACAAGCTACAGCCGACAAATCGCCTAACTACGCATCGGGAACACCTTCACCTTCTGCTGGTAAAATCCTTTCAGAAAAAGGAGTAGATCCAGCATCAGTTGCAGGAACGGGAGTTGCAGGACGCATTACCAAAGAAGATGCCGTAAATGCTCAAAAATCAGTACCTCAGCCTGGCGTTAAGAAACCTGAACCAGTTGCTGCTCCTGCGGTAGTTGTTTCCGGATCTCGTAACGAAAGAAGAGTAAAAATGACTTCTTTACGCAAAACTATTGCCAAGCGTCTTATTGCTGTTAAAAGTGAAACAGCGATGTTAACTACTTTTAACGAAGTAGATATGAAGCCCGTAATGGATCTTAGAACAAAATACAAAGATAAATTCAAAGAAAAACACGGTGTTGGTCTTGGCTTCATGTCCTTCTTTACTAAAGCAGTTAGCGAAGCATTAAAGGAATTTCCTTCAGTAAACGCCAGAATAGAAAATGATGAAATTGTTTATAGCGATTTTGCCGATGTATCCATAGCGGTTTCTGCACCTAAAGGTTTAGTCGTTCCGGTTATTCGTAATGCAGATGCAATGAGTCTGGCAGAAATTGAAAAGTCAGTTCTTGGGTTGGCTTTAAAAGCCCGCGATAACAAATTGACAATTGAAGAAATGACTGGTGGAACCTTTACGATCACCAATGGTGGTATTTTCGGTTCTATGATGTCCACTCCAATTATCAATGCCCCACAATCGGCTATATTAGGTATGCACAATATTGTCGAACGTCCTATTGCCTTAAATGGCGAAGTAGTGATCAGGCCGATCATGTACATCGCCCTATCTTATGATCATCGAATCATTGACGGAAAAGAGTCAGTTAGTTTCTTAGTGAGGGTGAAACAGTTACTTGAAGATCCGGCTAGACTTCTTCTGGGAGTTTAAACCAAGGTATAACATAATAAGGGGGTATCTTTAAATATAGGTAGCCCCTTTTTATCGTGCAGAAATGCTGTTTTTAGCATTCCAATTTTCTGTAATAAAGAAGAAGTTCCGGACCGCACCGCCCGAAACCTCTTTTAAGTGTACAGTTTAATTAAGATATACAATTTAAAAATTTGTTACAGTATTATAGTAGGAAAATAAATGCCCTTAATTATAAAAACTGTAATAGTTTTGTTTGTAAATAATGATGATCCTTTGATAAATGAAGTTAATAGTAGTTGATAGTGCCCTACTCATTCAAAAGTTTTTGCAGTTGCCGGTAAGTATTTATAAAAATGATAAAAATTATATTCGCCCTCTAGACGAAGATATTGAATCTATTTTTCACGATAAAACCAACAAATTCTACAAAAAAGACAATTGCATCAGATGGATTCTTACGGATTCCTCCGGAAAAACCATTGGAAGAATAGCTGCATTTATTAATGAATTAACGGCATACAACTATGACCAGCCCACAGGAAATGTTGGTTTTTTTGAATGTATAAATGACCAAAAGTCTGCATTTATGCTTTTTGATGCCTCCCGCAAGTGGTTGCTAGATAAAGGCATGCAGGCAATGGATGGACCAGTTAATCTTGGAAGTCGCGAAAAGTGGTGGGGCCTCCTTGTTGATGGTTTTTATCCGCCCTCCTATTGTTGCAATTATAACTTACCGGTTTATCAGTCCTTCTTCGAAAATTACGGATTTAAGGTCTTTTTTAAACAATATACCTACCTCCGGAATGTGATGGAAAGACTGAATAAGGTCTACTATGCAGTAGCCGAACGCATCTCCCGGAATCCCGATTATCATTTCAAAACGGTTGATAAGGCTCATTTAAATACATTTATAGCAGACTTCAGAACCATATATAACAACGCATGGGTTAACCACGAAGGCATTGGTGAAATGACAAATCAAGAAGCAGATCATCTTATTCGCTCACTCAAGCCTGTTATGGATGAAAAGATAGCCTGGTTTGCTTATTACAAGAATGAACCCATTGGGTTTTTTCTAAGTATTCCCGAATTAAATCAGCTGTTTGTCAAATATGCCAAAGGAAAGCTCAGTTTCGCAGTCAAAATGCGTTTGCTTTATAACAAATGGATGGGTAACTGCAAAACCATGTATGGCCTTGTCTTTGGTGTTATACCACAACACCAAAAAAAGGGTGTCGAAATCGCTATGATTGTTGCTGCTTCCGAATCTTTATTGAAAAGAAAGGTTTATGAACAAGTGCAGATGAACTGGATCGGCGATTTTAATCCCCGCATGATGCATGTGGCTGAACAAATTGGAGCAAAAATTTATAAAACACATTATACATATCGGTATCTGTTTGATAGAGAAGCCGAATTCAAGCGACATCCGCTTATTTGATGCGCAAATTAGGAACAGGAACATTAACTTTGATTAAACAAATACAACTATGCAATACGATGTTATAGTAATAGGTAGCGGACCAGGCGGATATGTAGCTGCCATTCGTTGTGCCCAATTGGGACTCAAAACCGCTATTATAGAGAAATATGAAACTTTCGGCGGAACCTGTCTTAATGTAGGATGTATTCCTTCAAAAGCGTTATTAGACTCCTCCGAACACTTTTACAATGCGGCTCATACCTTTAAAACCCATGGTATCAATCTCAATGATCTTAGCGTCGATTTGAAGCAGATGATTGCACGTAAAGATCAGGTTGTACTTGAAAATACCTCAGGTATCACCTACCTGATGAAGAAAAATAAAATTACCACACATATAGGTGTTGGTTCTTTTGAAGATAAAAACACTATTAAGATCCGTAAAAGTGATGGCACGGAAGAAACGATCAGCACTAAAAATGTAATTATCGCTACAGGATCCAAGCCTACCGCTCTTCCTTTTCTTCCTATTGACAAAAAGCGAATCATTACTTCTACTGAAGCACTAAACTTAACCGAAGTTCCCAAACACCTTATTGTAATTGGTGGTGGAGTAATAGGGTTGGAATTAGGATCCGTATATGCTCGTTTGGGCGCCAGAGTTACCGTAGTAGAATTTCTTGATTCTATTATCGCTAATATGGACAGCACATTAGGTAAAGAACTTCAAAAGTCATTAAAGAAATTAGGGTTTGAGTTCTTATTAAGCCATAAAGTTACCGGTGCACAGGTTAACGGTGAAACCGTTACCGTTACTGCGGAAAATTCAAAAGGCGAGGCTGTTACTATAGAAGGCGATTACTGTATCGTAGCCGTTGGAAGAACAGCCTACTCTAAAGATTTAGGATTGGAGCGTATTGGTCTGAAATTAGAAGACCGCGGTAATAAGATTGCTGTCGACGATCACCTGGAAACTGCTGTTAAAGGCGTTTATGCAATAGGTGATGTCATCAAAGGAGCAATGCTTGCCCATAAGGCAGAAGAAGAGGGAACTTTTGTTGCCGAAACTATAGCCGGCCAGAAACCGCATATCAACTACAATCTGATTCCCGGAGTTGTTTATACCTGGCCAGAAGTAGCAAGTGTGGGTTATACTGAGGATGAGTTAAAAAAACAAGGTAAGAAATACAAAATCGGTTCTTTTCCATTTAAAGCAAGCGGACGTGCTCGTGCAAGTGGGGATACCGACGGGTTAGTTAAAGTCCTTGCGGACTCCGTGACTGACGAAATATTAGGCGTTCATATGATTGGCCCACGTGCTGCCGATATGATCGCAGAGGCGGTCGTTGCGATGGAATTCAGAGCATCTGCTGAAGACATAGGACGCATCAGTCATGCTCATCCTACCTATACCGAAGCCTTTAAGGAAGCAGCTTTAGCTGCTACTGAAAATAGGGCGATTCACATATAATCCGGAGCATAAAATAAATGCATTGGAATAAATAATCTT
>NZ_AQPN01000120.1 GCF_000403135.1 Arcticibacter svalbardensis MN12-7 | reverse complement strand
ATTTAGTCTGTTGAGTTTTTCAGCAAACCCTAATTATCAAAACTGTTACTAAGATTAGCCAGAAATAATACGATTTGAAATATCTAAAGGTTTACTTAACAATAAATTGGGTAGTTAAAAGAAGCCAAAAGACAACCTTATTTAGAACAAAAAATAAGGTATATAGTTATTCTTATGCAATTAGCTATTGCCAATGAGTTATTAGCTGATAGGAAATTACGAATTAATCGGTGACCTCTACAAGGTAGCATTGATGAGGCATATTCCCTTTTCTACTTGATGAAAGGACAGATTGGCAAACTTAGTTGGGCTTATATGCCACGCAAATGTGCTTCTATAGAGATTATCTGGGTAAATCCCCTACGCTATTAACAATCCTCACGTAATTAGTATCGCATACAATTTTGATCAGAAGTTAAATGATGGGAATAAATAAGAAAGTAACGATAAAAAATCAAGCATTATGTCACTAGAAGTAATAGGTCAAACAGTCCTGGTAACGGGTGCCAGCTCTGGAATAGGCCAGGGAATAGCAATAGAATTTGGGAAACAAGGCGCTAACGTAGTAGTAAACTATCACAGCGATGAAGATGGTGCAAAATATACTCTTGAACAAATTATAAGAGCTGGCGGAAAAGGGTTTATACATAAAGCCAATGTTGGAAAGGAAGAGGAAGTAGTAGCCATGTTTAACAAAGCGGTTGATGAATATGGCACTCTCGACGTTTTAATAAACAACGCTGGAATTCAAAAAGATAGTGAATTTTCTAGCATGACGTTAGACCAGTGGAATATGGTTATCAACACGAATTTAACTGGTCAGTTTTTGTGTGCACGTGAAGCCATTCAACTGTTTGAAAGTAAAAAAGAAAGTTTCCCAGAAGGAAAGGCAATAGGAAATATTATTTTTATTAGTTCGGTGCACGATATTATTCCATGGGCCTGTCATGTAAACTATGCTTCATCCAAAGGAGGTATTTTAATGTTGATGAAATCGCTCGCATTAGAGGTTGCACCAAAAAAAATCAGAATTAACGGCATTTCACCAGGGGCAATTGCTACGGATATCAACGATGATGTATGGAATGATGATGAAAAGAAAAACCAATTGCTAAAACTTATACCCTACAAACGCATAGGCTTACCTGAAGATATTGCGAAAGTTGCTGTGTGGCTTGCTTCAGGCGACAGTGATTACATAACAGGAACCACAATTTATGTGGATGGGGGGATGACGTTGTATCCGGGTTTTGTGGATAACGGTTAGAAGCAACATCATAATCAACCATACAAATTATTATTAAAACACCCACAAAATTTATTTGCTGGGGACTAATATCATTTAGATCTTGTATGAGGTAATTTCTTTGACGATAATACTAATTGAGTTTTTTTACCACATTTTCAAGGCTTAAGCCCTGCACTAAAATGGAAAATAATACGATAATATAGGTCACAGATACTATCATATCTCTTTCCATTTCGTTACCAATTGACAGTGCAAGGGCAATAGATATACCACCTCTCAATCCACCCCAAGTCATAATAAGGAAGGTCTCTTTTGGAAATTCATATTTCAATCGAAAAAGATAGGACGGGGTAACTAATGAGATGAACCGGCTGATGAGGACAATTATTATCGCAACTAATCCAACATACAAAAACGAGCTTTCGAAAGGTATAATCAAAAGCTCCAAGCCAATTAATACAAAAAGAATGGCATTAAAAATTTCATCCACCATTTCCCAAAACTTATGAACATAATCACTTGTTTCATCTGACATAGCCTCACGTGCACCTTTGTTACCAATAAATAAGCCTGCTATCACCATGGCTAATGGTCCCGAAAAGTGAAACATTGGTGCAATTGTTATCCCTCCCATCACCATAGCCAATGTAATTAATACCTCAGTTTGATAATGATTTATTTTTTTTAGCATCGAAAAACCAACATATCCAAGTAATAAGCCTAACAATATTCCTCCCAATATCTCCTCCGCTAAAAGCACTACGATCTCAGAAGCTGATATTGCAGTAAGCCCTTTACTCGCTATATTAAACAGCGTCAAGAAAACAACCACACCAACACCATCGTTAAACAAGGACTCTCCTGTTATTTTTGTTTCAATGGACTCTGAAATACCAGCCTTTTTTAAGATAGCCATTACAGCAATGGGGTCTGTAGGAGAAATTAATGCACCAAACAAAAGGCAATAAATGAAATCAACAGGTTTATACAGAAAGGGAAGCAGAAAATAAACTGCTGCTGCGACTAAAAATGTAGATATTAATGTTCCTGCTGTAGCATAGATAAGGATTGGCCATTTACTTTTACTGAGTTTCTTGATATCGGTATGTAACGCCCCTGCGAAAAGCAGAAATCCAAGCATGAAATCTAAAAGAAAGTCTGAAAAATCGATCTGGGCCATTAATTCCTTTATAAAGGAACCAACTGCGGAATTTGAGCCAATAACTAAAACGAAAAGAGATAGTAATAAGGATAACACCATTAGCCCTATGGTCGAAGGCAGTTTTAAATAGCGTATATTGATGTAGGCTAACATCGCTGATAAGGTAATTATAAGTGATATTAATTTGAGAACTTGCATATATTATCAATTAACAACCTTTAAGGTAAATAGTTAAGTTAAACTTGTCTTTCCCAATACAAACCTGTTGTTATTCAAATAAATGCTTTTTGATTAAATCATCATGTCCATATATATCGTCCCTGAAATTTAATTGTTGCGACTCGTCCACCCACGCAGTAAAGTAACTGATAAAAACAGGCACAGGCTCTTTAAGTGAAACCCATTTTTCAGAGTTGGAATGCATAGCTTTCTTTATCTTTTTCTCCGTCCACCCTGCTTGATCGTTGAGAAGGTATTCAGCAAGTGCACTCGGTTCGGCGACCCTGATGCAACCATGGCTAAAAGCCCTTTGTGTTCTCTGGAACAACCCCTTAGAAGGGGTGTCATGCAAATAAATACTATATCTGTTAGGAAATATAAATTTAACCCTTCCAAGGGCATTCTTTCTTCCCGGCTTTTGGCGAATAATGGGCAAGCCATTGCTATTACCGGTTATCTCCATGTTGTGCCGGTTTAAATAGCTTGGGTTCCTTTCAATGCCAGGAAGGATTTCGTTTCTTATTATACTTCTTGGTATGTTCCAAAAAGGACTAAATACAACATTCTTTATTTTATCAGAAAAAATCACGGTACGATTTGCGGATTTTCCTACAACGACATTCATACTTAAAACCTCATTGCTACCTTCATAAACGTGAAGTCTGAACTCGGGAATATTTACAACTACTCTCCTCCCTTCATTCATAACCGGCATCCACCGCATGCGCTCCATATTGATAAGCATTTTCTCAATCTTACTTTGTATAGGAATATTAATGGCCTTTATAACAGCTGGACCCACAATTCCATCCTTTGTTAACCCATGTCTACGTTGGAAATTAAGTACAGCGGATTCTAAACTGCTATCGTAAATCTGCGATTGAGCAGTGGTTGGCAGATCTCCAAGCAACTGAAGGCGGTTTTTTATATCGGTGATTACAGCCGCAGAATCTCCCAACTTCAGAACTTTATTTTTGCCTAAATCTATATCTGGCCACTCCCTTCCTTGTAGCTTTTGGAAACGGATGATCTTTTCTTTCATTAAAAGATACTGGTGATTAACCGGCAGAATACTTTCTGGTTCTTTGCCTTTATTTTTGACGAATTCATTCAGGATTTCCAAAGTGTTGACCTTCTTTTGCGGAATTTGCCATTGCAGACTTTCAGGATCAACATTCCCTGAATATGCTCTTTTAACGAATTTTAAAAATAACTCGGTTAGCTTTAATTCTGTAATTGCAACATCTTGTTCATATGGATTAAACGGTCCGTCATCCTCTTTGAGAAAGTTTACACGCTCATTCAATTCACGATTGTATAGCGAACTGTCGCCAGAATAATTTAGGAAAATTTCGTACAAATTCCAAAAAGATTGCGTTTGTTCCGCCAAGCCTTCTTCAAGAAACCAGGCGTATTGGTAACTCCTGTTCTCATAAAACTCTCTAATATCCTGGGCTTCTTTATTTTTGATCTGTTGATTACTAATGAAGTTTTCTAACAAGTGATGATTAACATGCAGGCCGGTAATCGTATCTGAAAGGTTTGTAGTTGTATCCTGCAAGTAAGTGGGCGTGCTTGCGTTACCTTCCGTCATGAAAAGAAATTGAAGTAATAAGTATAGAAAAATGATTCTCATAAACTCTTATTAGTGGTGAAATTTGTCAGACCAGATAATTATTTATAGATCTTGATGTCTGTATAATGTGTTACGAACTTCTGGATAACACATGCTTTAAATGTTATACGATCAATTCTTAAATTTATTCTAATTATTCTTCATTGCTTTTTAATATTAGCGACTCACTAGCAAATTAATTATTTTTTTGTTCAAGCATCAATACATTCTGTTTAGCACCCGTACCTCATGTTTAAACGGCAACTGATTGCTCTATTAACATTTGTTTTTTGAAAAGCAATACATCCTTAGATATTCTGCTCCGTTAAAGCAGATTGCACAATTTTCAGGAACTTGATAATTACAGGCTGTTCACACTGTTTTTGTAGTTGCAACAAGACATGAAGTAGCTCATTCAGAACTAAACGGTCTTCTTTACCATAATCCCAAATCGGGTAAATACATTCTTCAAAAATCTCTTCAAATGTTCGCTCTTTTACGATAATTCTTACAACATTATCACGATCTTTGATATGGGTGACGGGAAAATTTTGAACTCTAAATGCCAGCAGATCCCCTAAAGCCTGCAAGCTTAACACAGCAGTACCAGGGTCATTTATTCCAGGACTTAGTGCTTTTATTGCCACTTCCATCAATTGCCTGAAACCATAATAATATGTTGATTCAATATTCTGACCTCTATGTATATCGATTAAACTTTTCAAGTCTTTCTCCAGGTCTTCAGGCAGGTTTGCTTTTCCCTTTATTCCGAGTAAAGGGTTATTCTGCAGCACCATTGTTCCAGAGGGATAAAAAAAGTAAATCACAATGTCCTGCTTTTTGCAGAATGACAGTAATCCATCATAGGTAAATCCTTGGAAGATCCCAGACTTATAAGCATTAATTATAGTACCTTCTTGCTGACTCAAATGTATATCTGTATTGCTTTGAATCGTACAACTTTTTTCAAGTGATTTTCTGGTAATATCATGAATCTTGTGGATGATAGTTCCGTATTTTACTGACTGAGTAACATAGTGAAGAAAATAGACGAATAAAAAAATATCTATTACGCTTAGTGCAATTAGTAAATAGGTGCTTATTGCCGGAACATAGATACCCGAGTTGATATCGCGAATTGTACTAAGAAGAAATAAGGCATAAACGATTGTTCCAATGTAAAACCCCAGAACAGTTTGTTGAAAACGATTACCAATGAGTTTATCTAAAATTCGGTTACTCATCTGAGAAGCTGCCTGGTTTAGCAGTATCATCACCATACTGAAACTAAACACGGTAAGTGAGATAATTCCGCCAGTAATGGTAGATATGATGCTGCGTGCAGTGCTGGCATCTTTAAGACTCAGCCAATGGGCATTTGATTTTATCGATTTTCCGGCTTCTGAAAAGTCGAACTGAACCATAATGAAGGATAGGAGTAAAAAAGACAGGGCGATAATCGCTGGTATAAATGCTATACTACTAATAATTTTATTGTAAGTAAACCTAAACCATTTTAATACCATTTGAAACATAACTTTATTTTCGTAAAATAACCTCGGTGCCGGCAAAAAGTGCTATACGCATGCCATGAATGCGATAAAGGATAACCGTTATAGTATCCTCTGAGAACTATAATGAATAGTTAGTCAATTCTTTTACATGTGATAATGGCGAGTCCTCATTCGTTAAACTACCTTCTTTTACAACCGTAAATTGTCCGTTAAACTGTCTTCCATGGTAGATCATACTGAGAGTCAACTAGCCAGTATCCCTTAGGAAATACATCCGAAAGTGATTATTAAGATCGCTAGCGTTTGTTGTTAGCAATTAATTGATTGAGTAATTTCAAGCATGAATTAACCTAAATACTCAACCAAGTACTTTCTATGTTCCAAGTGAAAAATTGAAAACAACTTTCGAGCCATCTGGAGCAATGGCAAATATTTGTATCAGTCCACGTTGTGCAGATAAAAACGATTTTTCAATATCAGTAGGATTATTAATCGGCTTTCCATTAATAAATGCGATGATAGTACCAGGGGGAATACCTACTCTCTCAAAAAAACCATCCCTTTTTATTTCTTCTACTATTACCCCAGAATTTAGATTGTATTGTTGTCTTATAGTATTCGTTAGCGGACCAAAGCGTGCTCCGAGCCTGTTGTAAATTTCTTCAAGCGACTGGACTGATTTTGCTACAGGTGCTTGAGATGTCTCTTCCTTTAAGGTTGCTGATGTAATAGCCTTTTTCCCTTTGCGCAAATAGCCGAGTTTAATAACATCACCAGGTTCGTGCCTTGCAACATATTCTGAAAATTCGGTTGATGAATTAAGCTGAACACCATCAAGGCTTTGTATAATATCACCTTCTTTAAGACCAGCTTTTGCTGCCGCACCTTCGCTCTGTACCCCTGTTATGTAAACTCCCTTTACATCAGCTGGATTTAAACCCTGTTCAGCCAAGAACCGATCTTCTCCCGATGGTGAGGGAAATGACACACCTAAAATGCCACGCTTAACAGTTCCATACTTTCGAAGGTCATCAAGTATTTTTTTCGCTAAGTTAACCGGAATCGCAAATGAATACCCTGTATAACTACCGGTTTGCGAAGCAATAGCCGAATTAATGCCTATCAAAGCTCCGTTTGTATTTACAAGTGCACCTCCACTATTGCCTGGATTAATGGCTGCGTCTGTTTGTATAAACGACTCAACGGCTGTATTCCCTCCTACCTCACTATTATTATTATTTTTATTATCAGGCCGGTTAATAATACCGATGTTTCTTGCTTTGGCACTTACTATTCCAGCAGTAACTGTCGTATTGAGCGAAAGCGGAAAACCAACTGCGAGCACCCATTCACCTACTTCCACTTTATCAGAGTTGCCGAATTTTACGATAGGAAGACTATCAGCATCTACTTTTAAAAGAGCAAGGTCTGTATTAGGATCTCGACCAACCAGCTTCGCTGTAAATGATCTTTTATCAGGTAGAGTTACGTTGATCTTGGATGCATTTTCCACCACGTGATTGTTTGTAGCAATGTATCCGTTGGCAGTTATAATAACACCAGATCCAGAGCCCATACCAGATCTGGCTGCATTTCCATAAGTTGCGGGTATATTTACACTAACTCTAATATGAACAACGGCTGGCGTTACCAATTTTGAGGCTTCAACAAAATTTGCTACCGCCTCTATTGGTTTGTCTTCAGCGGTAGAAACAAAATCACTTGTGGTATCTGTGCCGATATTGGATGATGAACGCCCTTTGCTACCGGAAGTTTGTTGTTTGTTGCATCCAATATTAAATACCTGAATAACAGCAACAAAAGCAAGGACGATAGTGATTTTTTTCATATGTAAACTTGTTTGAAACGCTTAGTATTAAATTGTTTTGATGTCGTATTAATCCAATTAATTAGTGGAAAAACCGAGTAATTTCAATTAAATTCAATCAATTCATTTTCTCAAGTACGTGTGCAGATTTACTTAAAAATCCTTTAACCGCTTCTCTCTGATCAAGTGTAAGCACATCTGGGTCAATGGCCCCTACTGCATCCTTAACTTCAGAAATATCGTTTGCAAGGGTTGGGTATTTAGCTTTCTGTAAATTTTGCAATGCGTCAGAAATAATTTCAGCAGACCTTCTGATGTTGTCAGCATGAGTGGTTTCAAAAGGGTCGTTAGTTATGTGGTCCGCATACTCCTTTGCTTTATCTAAATCTGCTTTAACACTGAAGCCTGCTTTGACAGCCATTGTATCTACTGCATGAGTTAATTTTATTAGAGCTTCGTTCGTAAATTCATGGTCTAGGCTCATTTTAGCATTATCTCCGTTGATAAACGACACGTAGGCTAATACAGTAGAATCATTTTCGCGAACGCCAATAAGATTTGTCGATGCATCATTATTTAGCGACTCTTTTTTGTCAAAGACACCCAAAAAATATAATAAAAGTGCTATTATTCCAAGGCCTAATAGTATCCAAGGCGTAATAGATTTTTTCTTTTCAACTTTAATTTCTGCCATAGTTTTATCATTATATTGTTATATTACGTATTAAATAAACGTTTGTTTTAAAAACATATCTTAAGGTAAGGTCAATAAGTTAACTCATCCATTTAGGCGTAGCCTCTGCAATTAAGTATTTAATTCTTTACCGGTGATTATTGAAATTTATTGGCGAACACCGGATCTTTCCACATGATAAAATTGGTGTTAGTTAAGGTAATTACAGTATTAGGATATATTACAAAACTGCTTTTCCTAAATACGTTATTTTGAGTGAGCTTGGAATAGCTGGAATGGAATGAAACTCCCCAAGAATAAAGTAAATTGGGTTGGTGTTGGCGGAAATATTGATTAACAAGCGATCTGAAATAATTCCATTTTCCATTCTTACACATCCAATCCTTGCGTTCCAGTTGTGGCCGAGGATATCCAGAAAGAGGAATTACTGATTCCATAGCTTCTTTTGTCCACTTTGTGGGTAGTTTTGCAGATTGGGCCCATGATATCTTAGTTGAAATAAGCTGGTTAATAAAAGGCCATATAAAAACAGCTTCTTTATGGGATTTATCATGTTTACTTGTTTAAGATTAAATAGTAGCTTTTGCTAAAATGGCTATTTTTTTAACAATCGAAAGAGAGATCTTTTATGGGTTTAATTTATGGAAAAATACAGTCATAGGCAATACATGACCAAATTTGAAGTTGGTTCTTAACGTACATAAAACAACTAGCGAATTTTTCTTAAGACCAGGCTTCCTGCGAGACCAGCTAAAATAGACGCAATCAATATACCATATTTCGCCTGATCTACAAATTCAGGCTTACTAAAAGCCAGTCCACTGATAAATAGAGACATGGTAAAACCTACTCCACCAAGAAGAGCGACCCCAGTCATATGTTTCCAGTTAGCGCCTTGTGGTAGTGATCCTAAACCAAATTTGACCATTACACATGTAAATAGCAAAATGCCTATAAATTTCCCTACGACAAGTCCTGCAGCTACACCAATTGAAACAGGATTAATAACAGAGCTTAAAAAATCGGCACCAATCACTATTCCCGAATTTGCCAGTGCAAATATTGGCATAATAAAAAAAGCTACCCAAGGATGCAGAGCATATTCTATCTTTTGCAGTGGAGTTTCGGCAGCCAAACTAAGGGTCTTTACATGTTGTATCGTTTCATGTTGTGATGGGGTAGTAAGCGTGCTATTACTTGGAATTTCTTTTTCAAATTGATGTGTAAGTTTCTTGAGGTTATCAGAGTAAACCGTTTCATTGATTCTAGTTACTGCTGGAATTGTAAAAGCTACCAATACCCCTGCAATAGTAGCATGTACACCAGAAAGTAAAAAACCAATCCATACTCCAATTCCTATAATAACATAAAACATTGTATTTCTAACACCAAGAAAATTTCCACATATGAGCACCAATAAAAAAATACCAGCAACTGCCAGTGCTACAAAATTGACTTGTACAGTATAAAAAAAGGCAATAACTAATACTGCACCAAGATCATCAGCAACAGCAAGTGCAGAAAGAAAAACTTTAACTGAAGCCGGAATATTTTTACCCGCCATAGAAAGTAAAGCCAATGCGAAAGCAATATCTGTCGCCATTGGTATCCCCCAGCCATGAGCTGCTCCTGAATGTATATTTATGGCATAGTAAATCACCGCTGGTAAGATCATTCCTCCTAAGGCTGCACTCATAGGAAGGATGGCTTTCCGTAAAGTGGAAAGCTCTCCATTCATAAACTCGCGTTTTAGCTCCAGCCCAATCACGAAAAAAAAAATCGCCATTAAGCCATCATTGATCCAGATATGCAACGAATGTTTAAGAATAAGTTCATTAACACCAATTGAAAATGTGATATCCCAAATATGGTGGTACAAATCATTATATGCTGAATTAGCCCATATAATAGCAATGACTACACTTGCTAGTAATACTATCCCGCTGGTATATTCCAAGTGTATAAACCTGTTAACCGGGGCAATTAACTTTTCAATAGGAGTTTTCTGATTGAGCATATCATAAATTTCGATAACACAAGTTAGGTCAAATCTACATTAAAATGCAAATTAAATGATTTTGTATACTATAACAAACATCTGTCAACTTATTTGGATTTTAACAGACATTATATGTCAAACCGAGATATAGAAGATATAAAGAAGATAACCGATTTAAATCACGCAATTATATAAATTTTAAATTTAATTATATAACGCCTATTCTTTAATAGACTTTACTTTTGTATGATGAAATGTATAGCACTAATAAATTATGGTATTTGCTCTAAACACCTTGTTGGGATTTGTTTGTGGCTTACAAATGGTTATAGAGCAGGCTATTCCTTTAGCAAACAGGGCGGCATATAAATAACTTTAATATGAAGGATAAACATTTTTCTACTATTCATAAATCAAGATCAATTTATTTCAAGTCGACCCTTCAATCTCTAAAATGTAAATTTCTTACTGGAAACTGTTTAACATTATTAAATGGCATGCCGTCCGTTATTAAGTGGATTAAACAACAAAAGGATGCCAATACATTCCCTTTTCAATTTTTTAAGCCAAGTACTTTTATATGCCAACCCAATGACAAAGGGTTACAGGATAGGTCACATCAACCCATTAAATGAAAAGAATTATGAAGCATACTTATATTATAGGCGGAATGAGCTGTGAAGGCTGCTGCGAAAAGGTAAAACAGGCACTGAATAAAATTAAAGGTATATCTTCGGTGGTTAGCTTAATACCACCTGAAGCTACTATTACAATGGAAAAGCATGTGCCACTAGAAAAATTGCAGGAAGTCTTATCTACCACTGGAAATTATACAATTAAAATGGCAGGACATATCGATGCAGAAACACATACTCAGGCTGCTATATCACCTGATAATTCTACGCTAAAATACTCGTGTCCCATGCATCCTGAAATCATAAAGGACAAACCAGGTGCATGTCCAATCTGCGGAATGGATCTGGTACCCATATCCGGGACGGGCACAAAAGATGAAGAAGATCAAACATATGACAAATTACTGCGCAAGTTCAAAATAGCCGCGCTGTTTACCGTTCCTATCTTTTTTATATCCATGTCAGAAATGATCCATGGTAATCCTCTGGTTAACCTGATGGATCTTAGGTACTGGAACTGGGTGCAATTTATCCTATCCATTCCAGTTGTGTTTTATGCCACATGGATGTTCTTTGAACGAGCATGGCGTTCAGTGATTACCTGGAACTTGAATATGTTTACTTTAATAGGCATTGGTGCAGGGGTATCCTGGCTTTTTAGTATAATCTCCTTGTTGTTTCCAGGTATTTTCCCCGATCAGTTCAAAACACATTCAGGTACCGTTTATGTGTACTTTGAGGCCGCCAGTGTCATCCTAACCTTAGTTTTACTTGGGCAGCTTTTGGAAGCTCGTGCACATGGCAAGACCAACAGTGCCATTAAGGAATTGCTGAAACTGGCACCCAACGAGGCCACAAAGATCGTTGACGAAAAGGAGATGACGGTTGCCATTGATGACATCCAGAAAGGTGATCTCTTACGCGTGAAACCAGGCGAAAAGGTACCTGTTGATGGAAGTATCCAATCAGGAAACGTAACAATTGATGAATCGATGATTTCCGGTGAGCCAATTCCTGTCGATAAGAAACCGGGAGACAAGGTCAGCTCAGGCACGATAAACGGAAATAAAACATTTACCATGCTGGCAGAAAAAGTAGGATCAGAAACTTTGCTTTCTCAGATTATTGAGATGGTTAATTCCGCAAGCCGATCCAAGGCTCCCATACAGAAACTGGCAGATAAAATCTCTGGCTATTTCGTTCCTATCGTAGTTTTTATATCGATAACAACCTTTATTGTTTGGGCAATCTATGGCCCTGAGCCCTCTTATGTCTACGCTTTTGTAAACGCAATAGCTGTCCTAATCATTGCCTGCCCCTGTGCACTTGGCCTTGCGACACCCATGTCAGTGATGGTTGGTGTAGGAAAAGGTGCAAAGTCTGGCATACTGATCAAAAATGCAGAGTCCTTGGAAAAGATGAATGCCATAGATATAGTCGTTATAGATAAAACGGGAACCGTTACCGAAGGGAAACCATCCGTTGAAAAAGTGGTTAGCACAAATCCTGATTTCACAAAAGAGGATATCCTTAAAAAAATTATATCCTTAAACAGCAGCAGTGAGCATCCTCTGGCACAAGCCACTCTCCGCTATGGTGAAGAAAAGAATATAAAAATTGAACCCATAACACATTTTGAAGCAATTACCGGAAAAGGGGTTATTGGAGTACTCGGAGAAGAAAAACTGTCCCTTGGTAATGAAAAATTAATGGAACAGGTAGGTGCAGAAATCACTTCTGGCTTAAGTGAGCAGGTTAATGCAGAGCAAAAACAGGGCAAAACCGTCTCTTATTTATCGGTTGGCAACATTGCTGTGGGTTTTGTAGTTATTTATGACAAGATCAAGGAATCAAGCAAAGGAGCAATCAATAAGTTACAACAAGAGGGGCTGCAGGTTTTGATGTTTACCGGCGACAATGAAGATACAGCAAAAGCAGTAAGTAAAACCTTGAACCTTGATGGTTATAAAGCTCAAATGTTGCCAGAGGATAAACTACGGGAGATTAAACGGTTACAAGCCGAAGGGAAAAAGGTAGCCATGGCAGGCGATGGTATTAATGATGCCCCTGCATTGTCGCAAGCAGATATTGGCATAGCCATGGGTACAGGTACCGATGTCGCCATTCAAAGCGCAGCCATTACTTTGGTTAAAGGTGATCTTAACGGAATTGTTAAGGCCCGGCTATTAAGCCGTAAAGTAATGCGGAATATTAAAGGAAACTTATTTTTTGCTTTAGGCTATAATGCCCTAGGAATTCCCTTTGCTGCGGGAGTCTTATATCCTTTTTTTGGTATCCTTCTTTCTCCAATGATTGCTGCTCTGGCCATGAGCCTGAGTTCGGTTTCCGTTATCCTGAATTCCTTAAGATTAAGGGGCACAAAGCTGGATTAATGAATTGGAATAAATCTGGTGTACTGATTACTGCCGATGGATACATTAGATTCTTACTATTGCACCTGATGGCTCTAAAGTGGTTTTTAACTTTTCTTTAGGAACCTAAAAGATTTTTTGTAGGTGCCCTATCATCCATTAATTCATCAGAAGCTTAGCAAGCAAAGGCTATATGCAATGCGTTTTAGATTTCTTGCTGAGAAGTATTGGTAAAATGCTTAAGTAGCAAAAAACTTCAGCATCAGATCTGCAATGAGTTTAAATAGATCATACAGAAGACAAAAATGGTTCATTCAATTACGCCAGATTGAGATAAGAGACGAATCATTATGAATAATCCTTCAATAGTTGCCTATATTTCGTGAGTATAGCAGACTTAGAAATAAAGCCTAAAAACCTTGCATCTGAATCATTCACCGGAAGATACCAGGTACCAGACTTATCGAAAATCCTGATGATGCTAAAGATATCATTCCGGGCATCGATAACCACAGGAGGCACTTTCATTAGTTCCCTAACCGTTAGCACACTCATATCTCGATCATGAAACATATAGGGCCGAAGATCATCAAGTGAGATCGTTCCTTCCAATACCCCATTTTCATTAACAACACCGATATAATTCCTTTTACCATTTTTTACCAGTTCGAGAAGCTCCTGAAAGGTATCGTCAACATATATAGATTGAAAGTCAGTCTCAATTAAATCAGCCGTTTGCAAGAGGGACAGCAGATTTTTGTCATATTCCTTAGTGAAAATCTTACCCTTCACAGCCATTTCATTCAAATCCGGAGATATAGGTGAAAACCACCTTCCTATTAAATGGGAAGTTACGGAAACTATGAGCAGCGGAATAAATAGGTCATAACCTTCACTGGACTCAGCAATCAAAAAAACAGCCGTTAAAGGAGCATACATAACGCCGCTCATCACTCCGGCCATCCCAACCAGGATCATATTGGTCTCCGGTACATTATCAATTCCAATCAGAGTAAATAAACTTGCAAAAAAGCAACCTAAAATACCACCTGCAAATAGCGAAGGAGCAAAGTTTCCACCATTGCCACCGGAATGAATAGTAACAGCAGTAGCGAACACCTTCAGGAGACAGATCAATCCAAGGAAAAGAATAAGCACCCATTCATTGGAATTAATGTATCCAAAAAAACTATTATCCAGTACTTGTGAAGTATGACCATTCGTGATATCTTTAAGCGTTTGATAACCTTCTCCAAAAAGTGGGGGCAAAAGCAGACATAACAGCGAAAGAATAGACCCGCCCAGCACAGCTTTATTTAACTTGGAAAGATTTAAATTTTTAAAGAAATGTTCGACCCTAATTGAGACCACCACATAATACCGGGAGTACAAACCACAGCCAATCCCTAGAATTAAATAAAAGGAAGGTTCCCGTAATTGAATTCATTCCTGGCTGTAAAGTGAAACAGCACATCTTCATTCAGGATCATTTTGGACAACAAACTTCCACAAACAGCAGCAACGACCAGGGGAATAAAATCGGTAAAGACCACCCCTGTAAGCAAGATCTCAAAGGCAAACATCACCCCTGCAATTGGCGCATTAAAAGCAGCGGCAATTCCAGCAGTTGCACCCGCAGCAAGCAGCAAAGTCCTGTTCCTATAATCCAGTTTATATGTTTTAGCAAAATTTGATCCTATAGCAGCACCTGTAACAGCAATAGGGCTCTCTAATCCCGCAGATCCACCTAATCCTATAGTAACCGCACTTTGGATAATCTGAGAATACATTTTTATCGGAGACACATGACTTGAATTTTGTGCAATTTCGTAAAGAATTGCAGGGATCCCTTTTCTATCCTGACCCTTAAAAAATAGAATTACGATCACCGTAGTTAATACAATACCAAGAAAAGGAAAAACAATATAAAAGAAAATCTGATCCGTAAAGTGAAATTTTCCTGTGATAAAATAATGAATGTAACTAACCAATGATTTAAGCAATACACCAGCCATGCCAGCAGTTAGACCTACTAGTATTCCGGCTAATAGGAGAAATTGGTTCCTGGAAAGTTTGCTTTTCAGCCAATGTATAAAAATCTCAAAACTGAAAACTTTTTTTACACTGTATTCAGTAAAATCTCTTTTATAACGGAGGAAATTATGGTATTTTTTTATGGTATTAAATCGTTTCAACGAGAAAAAGTTAAGAAAATCAGAAATTAAGAAGATGTATGACTCTTTTTTGAGTCTTACTACAAAGGTGGTAATATTAAAAATGTATTTAGCAGATATTTAATAAAATTTGAATTCATCTCAAAACTACATAATAATTACGCTTTCATTGCTTTAGGGCCGATCGTCTACATACCACAATCGTACTATTTTTGCGGAGCAATTCTTCCTAGCAGAATTATTTTGGCGAAATACTCATAAAGTAACCCACCAAATTAGCACTGTTTATAGATGATAAAGTCGATTCTACATTTTATTTCAGGAGTCAACAATAGGAAAGTTGGCGAGATAATTGTAATATTATCATATGAATGAGATTTACCTTGCGCTGAAGAATTTTATCTTCTATCGTTTCAGTCTTCATGAAGATAATGCTGAAGAAACAGAAACAATCGAATCCATAAAGAAAAATGTAGAATTTAAAGGTGCCAGTTTATGGACATTGATATTCGCAATTTTTATTGCTTCCATAGGTCTGAATGTAAATTCTACGGCAGTTATCATTGGAGCTATGCTAATCTCGCCATTGATGGGGCCAATTATGGGTGTTGGTCTTGGGATTGGAATAAATGACTTTGAATTAGTAAAAAAAGGAGTTAGGAATCTCGTAATTGCTACAATAATTAGTGTGGCCGCTTCCACCCTGTATTTTTGGATCACTCCATTACATGATTCCTCGTCAGAGCTACTTTCTCGAACATCTCCCTCGATTTGGGACGTATTTATAGCTGGTTTTGGTGGACTAGCAGGGATCATCGCTGCAACCAGAAAGCATAAAACCAATGCAATACCTGGAGTAGCAATTGCTACAGCATTAATGCCTCCGCTATGTACAGCTGGCTTCGGTCTGGCATCGGGAAATATTTACTTCTTTTTGGGTGCTATTTATCTCTATTTTATCAATAGTATTTTTATTTGTGTGGCTACTTTCCTGATTGTGCGTTACCTTAAGTTTCATAAAAAAGATTTTGGAGATAAGCAATATGAAAGAAAGGTACATCGCTATATCTTAATTATTGTTTTGGTTACAGCAGCACCAAGCGTATACCTAGCTTACAGAATTGTAGACAAAAGCATCTTTGAGAACAATGCCAACGCTTTTATTCAACATGAGCTAAATTATAAGAACACACAGGTGATTTCTAAAATTTATAAATACAGCAGAAAAGGAAATGAAATTGACTTATTGTTGCTGGGTGATGAATTAATACCACGGGAAATTGACACCCTGCAAAAGAAAATGTTTGCATATAAATTGGAAAACACAAAACTCATTATCAGGCAGGGCTTAAACGCTAAAAACAAATTGGATATTTCTCAAATTAAAGCAAGTATATTAGAGGCTGTTTATCAGGGAGATTCGACCAGCAAAAAATCAAATTCGTTCGATGGAATTTCACGTCCTATACCTGAAATTGATGGTGAGCTGAACGCCCTATACCCCGAATTGCGTACTTATACTATAAATAATGTTGAAGTAAAACATTTGGCAACCACCCGTGTCGATACAGTAACCATGGCAGTTTTTAATTTTTCTTCATCTGTTTCGGCAAAAGAAAAAATGCGGTTACAAGTATGGCTTAAAAACAGGTTGAAATCGGATTCATTGCAACTGTTAATTACGCCTTAGTTTTTTAAGTAGTAAGGTAAGCCAACGGCTAACTGCACTAATCGCCTGTTTTGAAATTAGCACATATTTTGAGGTATATGGGCTAAAAATATACGACTGGAAAAAGTTTATACGCTACAACATAAACTACAAAAGCGTTTGGTTAAAAGGAAGTAATAGGTCTGCTATAAAAAATAATGCGTTTAAAAATCTTAGAGAGAACTTTAAATTTATCTTATTCATTTTTAAGTGATCGAACAGGATTAGTCAAGGCAGCTCGAACAGTTTGCCAGCTAATCGTTACTAAGGCAATTAAGAGTGCGAGAGCGGCTGTAAAGATAAATATCCCTGGACTTATACTTACCCTGTAGGCGAAATCTTTCAGCCATTGATTCATTACCAATACACAAAGCGGTATGGCGATGACAATAGCAATTAATACCAAAAGCATGAAATCCTTACCAATGAGAACAACAATATCATAAACAGAAGCACCCAACACCTTATGAATTCCTATCTCTTTGATACGCTGCTGAGCAGTAAATGTGGCTAATCCAAACAGTCCCAAGCAGGCAATAAAGATAGCGAGACAGGAGAATAAGGATAAAAGATCTCCGAAGTGCTGATCTGATTCATATTGCTCATTGAACGATTGATCTAAAAAATGATATAAAAAAGGCCTTTGTGGTGCCACAGTTTTCCAGGTCTTTTTAATTGCTTCAATAGAAGAAGCAATATGACCAGCCTTAATAGCTACTACAATACGATTAAGAGAATTTGGCATTCCATATCTTAAGGTCAGAGGTTCTACTGCTGTGTGTAAAGACCGGAAATTAAAATCCTTCACCACGCCTATAATCTTACCCTCCCTGCCCCATTGCGCAAACTTTTTACCTATGGCATCCGCAGGATGACGATAGCCATACAATTTTGCAGCAGCTTCGTTAATAACCATCGCCTGGGTACTATCTGTAAGATATTCGCGCGAAAAATTTCTCCCTGCCACAAGCGGAATTTGAAGGCATGGAATAAAATCAAAATCGATTTCATAAATAAGTGGACCATTATTTTCCATTTGGCCATCGGGCCTCTGACTATCTGTACCCGCATTAGGTAAAAATTCGCCTGGAACTGCACGGGAAGCAGCGACCGACAAAACACCTGGCTGATCAGCAATCGTCTTCTTTATACTTTCAATATTTTTTCGCACTTGGGCATCACCTTCAAAATTCAAAACAAGCATTTGATCTTTTGTAAAACCAAGATCATGATTATTAAGGAACTTTAACTCTGTATATACAATTGCAGTTCCGGCAATTAAAGTGATGGAAAGCGTAAACTGAAATATGACCAATGCTTTTCGCAACGATATATTACGGTGCGAAGGCCTGAATACGCCTTTCAAAACCTCTGTAGGCTTAAAGCGTGATAGAAACCAAGCGGGATAAACACCTGCCAGAATCCCTGTTGTTAAAGTAAGAATGAACATCCATAAGGCTAATTGACCACTAAAGAACACTTTAGGATCAACTTCTTTTCCAGACAAAGCACTAACTAAAGGTAAGCTCAGTTTAGTTAATACAACGGCCAGAGTGGCCGCCAGCATTGAAATTAAAATAGATTCTAACAAAAACTGCCACCGCAGTGTGGAGGGTTGTACTCCTAGTGCTTTTCGCACACCTACTTCTTTGGCCCTTTCCAGTGATCTGGCTGTAGATAAATTCATAAAATTAACACAGGCAATGACTAGGATAATGACACCAATGCAGCAGAATAAATAAATATTGCTCATGCTACCTACTGGTCCGGGTTGTCGTGTAGCTTTTGAGTTAAGGTATGCGTCATCCATTCTTTCAAATGCAATGGTGTAACCCGGATCTTCACTGTTGTGTCGTTTGAGGAATGCAGGAATCTCTGCTGTCATACCTGCTATCTCTGCATGGTCTTTGAGCAAAAAATAGGTGTAAAAATCCACATATCCCCAGTACTTGAAGTCGTCTTCCCGCCAATTTCTGGCCGTGGACATAGATATCAACCCATTGAAAGTAATTTGCGAATTTGCTGGTACATCAGCAACAACGCCGGTCACTGTAAAAAGATCTTCATTATCTACCCGAAGCGTTTTACCCAGGGCATTATTATGACCAAAAAACTTTTCAGCAACAGTGTGAGTTAATACAATACTATTTGGAGCGACTAATGCCGTTTGTGGATTGCCTTCCAAAAGTTTCCAGCTGAATACTTTAAAAGCCGTGGAGTCGATACAGATCAGGTTCTCCTGCTGGATCCGTTTGTCGCCATATTCCAACAGTAAACTCACAGGGCTCATAAATTGTACCACCTCTTTTACTTGTGGGAAATCTGCTAATAAAGCTGGTCCAACTGGGGCGCAACCCCAAACCTGGTAATCCTCAGCTACGGGAGACGTAATCTTCTGTCCCTTTTCAACACTGCGAAAAGTCTGCAATACCCGATAGATACGGTCATGCCTGGTGTTATAACGATCATATGAGAGCTGATGCTGTACGTACAACGCAATAAGTACACAACAACTCATCCCTATTGTAAGTCCTATAATATTGATAAAACTATAGAACTTTCTTTTAAGGAGATTACGCCGGGCGATGAGTAAAAAGTGTCGAAACATAACAGTGATATTTAGAAATACAGGACTAAATAATATGCCACAATATATATTATTGAAAATCAATAACTTAGATATTATGATATGTTCGTTATCGTACACCTATTGTCCGTTAATGATTAAAGGATACAGTTTACAGCCGATAATTATCAATTCTATCCATAAGGAGGTTAAAGGGTGATAAAAGGAAAAAGGCTTACAGGAAAACTGTCTAAAGGCAATTGAAACATGCTGCAAATTTTTAAATTGAAAATTCACCAAAGTGCCAGAGTATGCCTGATGGGTCATGCAAAAAACATTCTCTGCCCCATTGTTCTGCCTTTACAGGAATTAACCTTACCTCTTTGTACTTGCTTGGGAGTTGTAAGGCAAGTAGTTCATTGTAAAAATCAGTGACATTTTTTACCTCCATGAAGATCATAGTATTATCTACCCACTCCCGTACATAAGCATCCTGTAGATAAAACCCCAATTGACCGCTTTTAAATAGACACATATGGGGCGTTAGAATTACTTCCTGAAAACCAAGATCCCTGTAAAAGTTCCTTGAAACATTAAATTCCTTTGCGCCAATAAAGGGACGGATTGAAAGTGCCTGGTGTTCCATAATGCTGTTTTTTTGCCTATCATTTATTATTAAAGATAGGAAACATATTGCCGTAATGCACGGTGATCAATTATTGTTTTAATACAAAAAATAAACTTAAATGCCATGATATTATAAAGACATTAAATAAATTGAATGGGGATACAAACTAGTATTATTCCGATAAAAGTCCGACTTAAACACGCTACAGTCGGACTTATACCGGAATCATACTAGTATCTTTTCGGAATCTATAAGATACAATTAGCTAAAAGCTACCCTTGTCTTATACTAAGATTACCTCATAAAAATCGGACTGTTAAACGGGTTTACATTTACAACGATAAAATTATTACGGAACTTACCTGATGTCACGCTACTTAAAACACCTCCAGATACGATCTATCAAATAGCCAATCTTTTAAAAGTTGGCAATCTTCGTCTTTCATTTTTTATGATCTTCTATCAGTAAAAATTTAAATAATAAATTGTGCTATGTAATTTTCTAGCTCAAAATCAGGATCACGGCTGTGGACCTTATTTTAAATGCTCCGTAAAAAAATCAATAGTACGTTTCCAGGCAAGTTCTGCGGCTGCCTTATCATAGCGGGGTGTTGTATCGTTATGAAACCCATGGTTTACGTTTTCATAAATAAAAGCCTGATAATTTTTGTCACTATCTTTTAATGCAGCTTCGTAAGGTGGCCATCCTGCCGTAATTCTGGTGTCAAGAGATGCATAGTGTAACATCAGGGGTGAATTGATTTTGGGTACATCGGAAATTTCGGGCTGACTGCCGTAAAAAGGTACTGCTGCTGCTAGTTCTGGAATCCGTACAGCCATCATGTTAGCTATTCCGCCACCAAAACAAAAGCCCACAACACCTACCTTGCCGTTACAGTCTTTGTGATTTTTTAGGTAATCATATGCCGCAATAAAATCTTCTTCCATTTCGCCTTTATCCCTTTTACTTTGCAAATTGCGACCCTCGTCATCATTACCAGGATAACCTCCCAAGGGAGTCAATGCATCTGGAGCAAGGGAAATAAATCCAGCCAAGGCAGCTCTTCTGGCAACATCTTCAATATAAGGGTTGAGTCCCCGATTTTCATGTACCACGATGATGCCACCAAGCTTTTTATTTTCCTTAATTGGTTTTGATAATAATCCTTTAATGGTTCCCCCACCTTTGGGAGAGGAATAATTGATGTATTCTGATTTTAACCTGGGATCGTCTGGTTTGATTTGCACCTTTCCAATGTAATCAGGCATCAGAAAACTCATTAATGCGGGTACTGTTAATCCGCCAACTGCATAAAGTGAAAGGTTTTGTACAAATGCGCGTCGGCTAAGGCGGTTATGTGCGTAGTCATCATATAGATCAAACACTTCCTGTTTGATGTCTTCTTTGTTAATTTGGCTCATCTTTATAGGCTTTAAACAAATATAAATATTCAACGCAACAGCTTACTACACAAATTGTAAAAGTCTTTGTAATAAAAACAGTCTTATACACAAAGAGCCCATAATCATGATTAAGGCTCTTTGAAATTGTGATACGGTTTTAGTAAGTCTTTTAATATTTAATCAGAGTTCGTACTTCCTAATGCTGATGAAATATTAAAAATCAAATTTAATTCCTTGTGCCAGAGGAAGTCCGGTTCCATAATTAATCGTATTGGTTTGTCTGCGCATATAAGCTTTCCATGAATCAGATCCTGATTCTCTACCTCCTCCGGAGTCTTTTTCTCCTCCGAAAGCTCCTCCTATTTCGGCTCCTGAAGTTCCGATATTCACATTAGCAATACCACAATCGGAACCTGCAGAGGAAAGAAAAAGCTCTGTTTCTCTAAGATTCAGGGAGATTATTCCGGATGAAAGTCCCTGGGATACTCCGTTTTGAATGCCAATTGCCTCAGCAAGGGTATCGTATTCCATAATATAAAGTAATGGTGCGAATGTTTCTTTTTGAACAATTGGGAAATCAGGTTTTACTTCTACAATACACGGTTTCACATAACAGCCACTTTCATATCCTGTGCCTTCCAATACTCCTCCTTCAACAGTAAATTGCGCTCCCTGCTCTTTACAATCATCCAAAGCATTTAAATAATGCTGGACTGCAGACTGATCAATCAGTGGACCCATATGTATTCCCTCTAACAATGGATTTCCTATCTTAACCTGTTTATAAGCGTTTAGTAGTTTGATTTTAAACTCTTCAAATATGGATGAGTGAATAATAAGACGACGAGTAGTGGTGCAACGCTGCCCTGCCGTTCCAATGGCTCCAAAAACTGAGGCATGGAGGGCAATAGTAAGATCTGCATTTTCGGTAATAATGATGGCATTATTACCGCCAAGTTCAAGTAAGGTTTTTCCAAGCCTTTCTCCTACTGCCACTGCTACTTTTCTTCCCATAGCAGTTGATCCGGTGGCTGAAATTAAAGGAATCCGCTTATCTTTCGCCATGGTTTCACCAAGTTCATTTGCTCCGCATATCAGGGAGCAAACTCCTTCAGGTACATTGTTTTCTTTAAGAACACGACCTGCAATTTTCTGACAGGCTACAGCTGTTAATAAAACTTTATGTGAGGGTTTCCAAACGGCAACGTCTCCGCAAACCAGTGCAAGCATCGTATTCCATGCCCATACAGCTGCAGGGAAATTAAAAGCAGTAATTACTCCTACGATTCCAAGTGGATGATATTGCTCATACATGCGATGATCCGGGCGCTCTGAATGCATCGTTAGACCATAAATTTGTCTGGATAGGCCACTTGCAAAATCACAGACATCTATCACTTCCTGCACTTCTCCTAAGCCTTCCTGAAGACTTTTACCCATTTCATATGAAATAAGAGTACCCAATTCCTGCTTGTACTTTCTGAAAGCATCAGCCATCTGTCTGATAATATCTCCCCGCTTGGGTGCTGGTAACTTACGCCATTCTGGAAATGCTTCCTCAGCTGTCTTTATAACGCTTTCATAATCCTCCGGACTGGCAATACGAACTGTACCTATTCGTTTACCATCAACTGGTGAGATTGATTCTATCTCGTTAGCAGTTAGGATCCAATCATTACCTGTAGATACACCCGGATTTAAATCTTCAAGTCCCAGAACTTTTAAAAAATCTATGTTGTTCATTGCTATAAATCTATTTTAAAATATTTATAATTACAGCTTCAATATAATGCTTATGAGTGATACCTATATTTTGGATGAAATAGATAGGAATATTCTTGAACAGTTGCAAATGGATGCTGAAAAGCCATATGTTCAAATTGCTAAATCTTTAAATATTTCTAATTCCCTGGTTCACCAGCGTGTATCCAGACTTAAACAATTCCAGATCATTGAAACCACGCAGGTTAATCTTAGCGAAAAAGGACTAGGGTACGAAAGTAGTGCATTTACAGGCATAATTTTAAAAGAAGATCCTACATCAAAACACATAATTGAGGCACTCAAAAAGATTCCTGAAATTGTAGAATGTTATTATATATCGGGCCAATATACACTGTTTTTAAAGATTGTCGCCCGGAATAATGAACATCTGCGTGAAATTCTTTATGAAAAAATAGATGCCATTCCAGGGATCCTCAGAACGGAAACTACCATAAATTTTGGAACTGTTTTCAAAAGGAACTGCCCTGTACCTGATCTGAAACATTAAACGGCGACTCGTACTACAGCATTCCGCATTTCTTTTGGCAAATACACAGCATGATCGGGGAAATACACCGCCTTCACAAAAGGCCCGTTTAGAAACTCCAGGGGATCAATATAGCTCTGTAATATGGTACCTTTGTATTTTCCGGATAAGAGCATGCGTGCACACTCTGCCATTGGTGCTGCTGTGGTTGATTGTATTGCTCTAAGTGTAGCTTTTCCAACTTTTATTGGACCTATCTTAAAAGCCTTTTCAAGAGAACGTAAACAAGAACTGCGGTCAAAGCCCTTTACTACACAGTAGATCACTACGATATCCTCTTCGATGGATGGTATTACTGATAGCATATGTCTTTCTAAAAACTGTACAGGTTCTTCATTTTCGGGTACCTGATCCAGAATGCTCTGAATCCACTTATAATGTCCAGGATACCTAAGTGTCTTGTAATCCAGCTTTTTCGCTATTCCTGAGAACACATCAGGAAGGTCTGCAGCTCCACCAGACGTGTAATCTTCTTCATAAGAAATGCCATTTATGATCAGGGTTTCGCGACCAGATAAAGATGGAACTGTTTTCTTTTTAAAGTCATCCACAATCCAGGCGTTCTTGAGATACTCGGTTGCTACTCCCACAGGGCTCCAGGTAAACCCATAAAAATGAGGGGATTCAGCATGTTCTGTTAGCGCTCCCACCTTCATGCCTATATATTCAACCTGTTCGTTTTTGTATTTGACTACAAATTTTTTGTAAAGTGATTGTGCCAGGATATTTACGAAACCAGGAGCAAGACCGCTTTGAAGTATGAAACCGGTTTCAGCATCTTTAGACAATCTTTGAAGTTGTTCCGTTTCGTTTACATATTCGGTCAGGTTTACATAATGCGTACCATACCTTTTAGCAATAGCACCCATACGTGGAGCTTCTGTGCCAGGGAGACAATCCAGGATGATGTCAGCATTTGTAAAACAGTTACTATCCTGATTTTCATAGCCAGGCAGGAACTGAAAAGCAGTAGCATGAATCTCTTTCGTATTGCCTTCATTAATCCAACCAGCCGCCTCTCCTGCTGTTAAAAGGTCTCTGTCCCCTACAAAAAGACTAATCTTAAAATCTGCATACTCAGCCAGTAAAAGCCCAACAGCCCTTCCTATTCCTCCTGCTCCGACAATAATAACCTTGTTTATTTTATGTTCTGACATACTATTGATTTTTTGAAAGAATTTTTTCCACTAGTGAGACATTTGTGCTCTCGAATATTTTATCAGCTGAAGCAGCAATAAAGCCCTGGTACAAGTTTCCATCAGCTAAAGGATAGCGTCGTGCAAACTCATAGTAACAGCTTGGTATGTTTTTGATATCCTGTCCAAAATGAACAGGAACCTGATCAGCAATTGTACTTGATTGTTCTAAAAATTGGGATGGAGTACCTTTAATTTCCCCTCCAGCGTCATTGAGTTTGAAGTTTTTAGCTTTTAAAAAGTCATTTACTTCTTCCAAACTTTTCAACGTTTTTAGTCCATTTACCAATACAGTGAAATGGTTGGCACAAAAACCAAATACATACATCCAGGAAGCGTATTCAGACTCTTTCCTTAATATTTCATAATCATGAAAGGAAATATCCCAGAGCCTTCCCTGCAGCAACAGGTTATCCTTAGTAGAAGCATGATCCGGAATTTGATCAATCACACCTGAAATGATTTCTTGAAGTTCTTCAGAGCATTTTTCGAGAAGAAGTTCACTAATAAATATTTTCGGAGCGTTTTCATCATCAGGGAATTCATAATGATGTGCCAATAGTTTTTTCTCTTTGAATTCATACTCCCCTTTTTCAACATAGCCGAGCTCAATAAATGGCTTGGCTATTACTTCTATATTAACCCTGGGATCATTAAAGGTTCTTAAAGCAATATGATCATTTAATACTTGTTCGCCTTGCTCTTCAAATATCTGATGTATGTGCTTTGCAGATGGGGTCATCTGCGTATAGTTATCCCATAATAGTTTTAACAAATTATCTTTTTCCATATGTCATATTTTTTATAAATAAAGATTATCGTAGTTATTTTTATTTAAATATAAACAATAAAAAGTTATAATTATTATTATTTGTCTTTTATTGAGTCATTTTAACATTATTATAAATAGATATATTAATTTATATACATTTACTTTATCGGTTCGACTCATTATGGTTTCAAAGACAGATAAAACTACATTAGATAAGCTAGACCAATTACGTGCGGAATTAGATGGTGAGCTGTATCTGGATCCTTTGCAACGCATTTTATATGCTACTGATGCTTCATCTTACCGGGAAATTCCCCTCGCTGTGGCAGTTCCCAAAACAGTACATGATATAAAAGCGCTCGTCCGTTTTGCTAAAAGTGAAAAGACAAGCCTTATTCCGCGTTGTGCAGGAACATCCCTTGCCGGACAGGTAGTAGGCGAAGGCATAGTCGTTGATCTTTCGAAATATTTTACTGAAATCATAGCGTTCAATCAAGAGGAAAAGTGGGTACGCGTACAACCAGGTGTGATCAGAGACGTATTAAATATTTTCCTTAAGCCATTCGGGCTTTTCTTTGCCCCTGAAACATCAACAGCAAACAGGGCAATGATCGGTGGAATGGTAGGCAATAATAGTTGTGGGGCAAATTCAATCGTTTATGGAAGTACCAGGGAACATTTACTTGAGGTTAACGCTGTACTTAGTGATGGCTCAGAGGTTGTGTTTAAGGAGCTGAACCTGGAGGCCTTCTATAAAAAATGCATAGGAACTAGTCTGGAATCGACCCTTTATCATACTACTTTATCACTGCTCGGTGATCCGGCTAACCGTTCGGAAATAGAAAAAGAATTTCCAAAGAAAAGTATCCAAAGAAGGAATAGTGGTTATGCATTAGATCTTCTGATGGATGCTACTCCTTTTTCTGAGAGAGCTGAATCATTCAATTTTTGTAAGCTGATTGCAGGATCTGAAGGGACACTTGCCTTTGTTACAGAAATAAAGCTGAATCTTGTTCCTTTGCCTGATAAATTTAAGGGGTTGTTATGTATTCACTTTAACACCGTTGAAGAGGCACTGCGAGCCAATGTCATCGCTATGAGTTACCAGCCATCTGCTTGCGAACTCATGGATCATTATATACTTGATTGTACCAGGGACAACATTGAACAAAGAAAGAATCGTTTTTTTATACTTGGTGACCCGGGAGCTATACTGATGGTTGAGTTCATAAAGGAAAAAACGGAAACTGTTGTTGAACTAGCTGGATTGCTGAAAGATGAGCTGCAAGGGGCTGGACTAGGTTATCATTATCCTCTTATTTTGGACGAAGAATGCAGCAGGATCTGGGATTTAAGAAAAGCAGGATTAGGTTTATTAAGTAATCTTCCAGGTGATGATAAAGCAGTTCCTGTAATTGAGGATACAGCGGTCGATTTGCAAGATCTGACCTCCTATATCAATGAGTTTAATGAGATCTTAAAGAAGCATGAACTTTATTCTGTGCATTATGCACATGCCGGAGCGGGAGAACTGCATCTACGACCGATCATAAATCTGAAGACTCATAATGGAAATGCGCAGTATAAGATGATCGCTGCTGAAATAGCTGAACTGGTGAAAAGGTATCGTGGCTCATTGTCCGGGGAGCATGGGGATGGAAGATTAAGGGGCGAGTTTCTGCCGTACCTGTTTGGAGAAAAGAATTACCAACTTTTTAAGACCATCAAGGATACCTGGGACCCGCAACATATTTTTAATCCGGGTAAGATTGTGGAAACTCCTCCAATGAACACCATGCTCAGGTATGAACCCGGACAGCAACAACCCGAGATAAAGACGATTTTCCGCTTTAATGGTCAGCATATTCTTCAACATGCAGAACAGTGCAATGGGTCTGGAGATTGTCGTAAACTGCAATTTTCGGGAGGAACGATGTGCCCCTCCTACATGGCAACAAGAAATGAAAAAGACACAACAAGAGGCAGGGCAAATACATTGAGGGAATTTCTTACTCATTCTGAAAAAATTAACCGCTTTGATCATAAAGAAATTTTGGAAGTAATGGATCTATGTCTGAGCTGTAAAGGCTGTAAATCAGAGTGCCCTTCCAATGTAGATCTTGCTAAATTGAAGGCTGAATTTTTACAGCACTATTATGATGCGAATGGGGCGCCCTTCCGTTCAAGAGTTATAGCAGGATTCAGTGTAATTTCAAGTATTGGAATGCTCTTTCCCGGTCTGTATAATTATTTAGCTGCTTCAAGTTTGCCTCGTGTGGCTGGATTTGCTAAAGAAAGGACACTTCCAAAACTTCATTCCTTTACGCTTAAAAGCTGGTTTAAAAAACGAGGAAAGCTTAAGAACGTAAATAAAAGGCAAGTGTATTTTTTCTTTGATGAGTTTAGCAATTACATTGATACCTCTATTGGAATTAAGGCCATCCTTTTACTTGAGCAATTGGGTTTTGATGTATTGATGCCCGAACATATTGAAAGTGGGCGTACCTGGCTCTCGAAAGGTTTTGTTCGTAAAGCAAAAAATATAGCAAACAAAAATGTACGTCAGTTGGCTGAATTAATTACGGCAGACACTCCCCTGATTGGTCTTGAGCCTTCCGCAATACTTACTTTTAGGGACGAATATCCTGATCTTGTGGATGCTGACTTATTGGATGCTGCCCGAAATTTAGCTAAAAATACGTTCTTGATTGATGAATTTATTGCGCAGGAGGCAGAAAATGGAACTATTGGTAAAGATCTTTTTATTAAAGATGCAAGAAAAGTATTGCTGCATGGGCATTGTCAGCAGAAAGCTATATCCTCACTGGCCGCTTCGGTAAGATGTCTTTCCTTACCAGAAAATTATAGTGTAGAAACGATACCATCAGGTTGTTGTGGAATGGCGGGATCATTCGGTTTGGAAAAGGAACATTATAAAATCTCCATGCAGATTGGAGAACTCGTTCTTTTGCCAGCAGTAAGGCAGACTGCTGCTGATACTTTAGTCGTAGCTACGGGAACCAGTTGCAGGCATCAGATTAAAGATGGATCCGGGCGTGATGCCTTTCATACTGTAGAAATTCTTTATGATGCTTTACTTGATAAAGGAGAGGTGAAATAAATCAGTAGATACAGGGATGCAATGTATTTGCTTTAAAAGGTAGCCGAAAATCAAGGATTTATTCTTGGGAAAGTAAAGTGGTGATACTTTTTTTGTAGACTGAATGGCAATAAAATGGTCAAATAGAATTGTAGAAAATCAGTATAAATATATTTGCAATTTATAGCGTTAAGATAATATTTAAACAGAAGATCAATATTAGCTGCAAAAATAGCGTGAGAATTGGCCTTTTCTACCGGTTGTGATTATCTGTGATTATCTGTGATTTTAGAACAACAACCAGTGTTAATTTTACGTGTTAAACAAATTAAGATTTCAAATTGACTTATAAAATTGATTATTTTTATTTTAGGTATTGCTGAATTATGATTGAAAGAATTTTTACTGGTTTATTCCTTGTTCTTGTCCTCGTTAGCTTTGAAAGTATGGGTAGTCCCATTTTAAATAGAACTGAAACGGACTCCTTAATTACTCCTAATAGAATTGAAGTAAGGCTAAGGGGGATTATTGATCAGGATCAGGAGATTCAAAGCTACATCTCTAGTGATACACATTTGTTCTTTCCAAAAGGGATCTATGTAATAAACAATTTTATTACTATCAGTAACGTGACTAATTTAAAGATTTCAGGTGAGCCTGGTACTGTTTTTACCAGTAATCAAAATAAAATAATTACCATATCTGGTGAGATCAATAATCTGCAAATTGAAGGCATTGCTTTTAAATCGACCAAGGTGAGTGCAGTTGATGATGCGGAGGGACTTATATTCATTGCTAATTATGGCGATAATGATAGGATGGATGGCTTGAAGATTCAGAATTGCAGGTTTAGTATTCCAAACTCTCAGGCAAATGGTATTAAACTCGTCAGTGAGGGGACCAATTCAAGTGCTAAAAATATATCAATAACGTATAATAAGTTTGAAAATATAGGCCGTATGGCTGTTGAGTTTCAAAATCATAACACACTGATTGCTCCACGGTTCAGTGACTTTGAGATCTCCTATAATTACTTTTATAACGTGGGTACCATACAATTGGGACCGGCACCTGCCTGTGTGTCTGTTAGCGGACATTCCTTAAATGGCAAGATTAATTATAATAAGTTTTATGATATGCATATGGAGAGCTCAAAATACATCTATTATGGGATTGAAAATGCAGGAACTATAGGTTTAGAAACGATTGGTAACTATATGCAATCCAGTACGTATGGATTTACTGGCTTATTAGCTTCGGGACCTTTAAAAAAGAGTTGGTTAATTAAGGATAATGTATTTGAACTTTCCGGTGGTAAAACAGCTGATAAAAATAAGATCAGGGGGATGGAATTATGTAATCTCGATAATTTTAGTGTAACCGGAAATACAATATCAACGGATGGCATGGCCATTATGCTGGTAAATTGCACATCGGGAAAAATTACTAATAACAAAATAAAAGTGAAATCGGGGAATGCTATATACTTAAGAGCTGGATGTACTAAAAACGTAATAACCCGCAATGATATAGATGCTAGTCTTGGAACAGACAATGGAGTGGTGCTTTTTGATGGCTCTGAAACCTCGCACAATGTGGTTTCTCTTAATAAATTACTAAAAACAGGCAGACGGCCTGGCTCCTATGTGAATGTTAACGGGGCCAATAATAATAAATAGCAGAGCAGAGGTTAACCCTGATTTATGAGGGAAGGTAGAAGTTGGACAGTAGATTCAACCCGAAAATCAGCCATCTGGCTATCATGATGGCCGACGTAAATTGTTTTTATTCCCAGGCTTCTGGCTGGTATTAAATCGCTGACAGAATCTCCTATCATCCAGGAATTGTCAAAATCAATGGAATACATTTCTTTAGCTTGAAGGAAAAGTCCCGTTTTAGGCTTTCTGCAGTTACAATTGTCTTCATCAAGATGTGGACAAACAAAGAAGTACTGAATAACAGAGCCTACTTGTTTGTTAATCTGTTCATTTATGGCCTTTAATTCAATCAGGCTTAGCATCTTCCTTCCAATACAACGTTGGTTGGTGACCACAAGAATTTGCTTAAACGCCTGATTGGCCCACAATAGGAAATCCTTTATACCTGGAAGGATTTCTATGTCAGATGGCAGGAGCACATAGGTGTCATCTAATTTCTTATTCAGGACACCATCACGGTCCAGAAACAGCGTATCTAACATCTTAAGCTATAATATTTTTAAGTAACTCCTGCGATAATGTATAATCTGAAGGAATTCCAATATCAATAAAAAGGGCTTGGTATACTTTTCCGTATGCCTGCAATCTGTGTAAGTTCCTTTCAAAGAAATCCTGCTCCATCGAGAACTTAGCGGGCATTGGTGTACCTGAAACAAGCGATTTATTCATGTAGTAAATTCCTCCATTAATAATCGTCTTTATATTAAGGTTTGCATTTTTCTCTTTAAATGCTAAGATTTGTCCATTTGAAGCACAGTTCACACTTCCGTATCTGCTCGAATGTTCGGTTTCCAAAAGTGCAAATGCTAAATCTGCTGAATTGGAGCGAGCAAATGCTTCCAGATCTGATAATGATATATCAAAAAATGTATCTCCGTTTAGAATAAATGCACTATCTCCTTCCACCTGTTCATATGCTTTAAAGATAGCACCTCCTGTACCAAGCAATTCTGTTTCAATGCTATAAGTTATTTCTAATCCATAGCGGTTCTCCGGAATTTTCAGGTATTCCTTAATGATCTCGTATTTATAACCTACTGCTAAAATGACTTTTTTAATCTTGTTGGTTGACAAAAAATACATGAGATAGCTCAAAAAGGGACGTCCGGCAACTTCTGCCATGGGTTTAGGCACGTCTTTAACCACGGATTGAAGTCTGGTTCCTAATCCTCCTGCCAGTACAATAGCTACATCAGTCATGAAGTTCTTTTATTTAGTCTTGTGTTTTCCATGTGATTACACCCTTGTCATAGAAATGAACTCTCTCTGTCCGACCGCCAAATTCGTTTAATACATTAACCAGATGATGTACAAAGCAATTTTTTACATAAAACATCATATAACCCCCACCTCCTGCACCGGAAATCTTTCCTCCCAAAGCGCCATTCTTCATTGCGGCTTCATATATTTCATCTACAATTGGGTTG
>NZ_AQPN01000119.1 GCF_000403135.1 Arcticibacter svalbardensis MN12-7 | reverse complement strand
ATCCTTAGTCAACTGCCTTTTTGCTCAAACTGGGAATCCAGGAATCATTAATGGAAAAATCACAGATGGATCAACTAATAAACCTGTTGAATTTGCTTCGTTAGCTGTTGTTAACACAGCAACTGGAAAAACCACTAAAACCGCACAAAGTACATTAAATGGTACATTTTCATTCAAAAATATTCCCTTAGGTTCTTATACTCTAAAAATTTCCTATATCGGATACCAGACCTTTTCACGATCAGGATTTACTATTTCTAATGAATCCTCTAATCTGGATGCAGGAACAATTAAACTTCTGCAAGGGAAGTCAAATGTGCTTAAAGAAGTAGTTGTTCAGGCCCAAAAAAGCACTATTCAGCTTGGTGTAGACCGAAAAGTTTTCAATGTAGAACAGAATTTAGTAAGTGCGGGAGGATCTGCAACGGACATCCTGGCAAATGTTCCTACGCTTTCTGTTGATATTGATGGTAATGTAAACCTGCGTGGAAGCAGCAATGTTCGAATTTTAATTGATGGACGCCCATCAGCAATTGGAGGTGGCGATATGGCATCCCTCTTACAATCTTTACCTGCCAGCTCAATTGAAACTATTGAACTGATTACTAATCCTTCCTCTAAATATGATCCTGAGGGACAGACAGGAATTATTAATATTGTACTTAAAAAGAATCAGCGGATAGGATTCAATGGAGGTGTTTCTGTATCAGCCGGCACATTAGACAATTACAATGCAAATACAAATTTAAGTTACCGGGATAGAAAGGTAAATGTATATGGTAATTATAGCTATCGCTATTCGAACAGAAAAGGTAGCGGGTTTAGTAATACTAATTTCCTGGACAACAACAGCATCCTGAATAATTCTACTGTCTCCAAGAGAAACAATGAAGGTAATAATGCAAAAGTGGGGCTCGATTATTATTTAAACAGCAAAACTACGATTGGCGTTTCTGGCAATGTCAATATCAGATCAGGTGACGATTCGGAAGATATAAACTATTTATATCAAAATTATTCAACTGAACTGGATGGCACTAGCTTAAGACGATCTACCGAAAAAGAAGACAATAAAGGGTATGACCTTAACTTCGACCTCATCAGAAAATTTAAACGTACTGGTGAAGAACTGTCGGCTAATTTTTCATACGGAAGCAACAAGGAGGATGAGAACCAATACTTTAATCAGGATTTTTACACCTTTGACGGTGCTTTAAAGGATACGCTTGACCGCAGAAAGACTATGAACGGCCAAAACCGTGATAATTATAATATTCAATTAGACTATACACTACCTATTACTGCTAAACAAAAATTTGAAACCGGTTACCGTGGAAGTATAGCAAATAGTGATGAGTCGCAGGTATCCGATCTTTATAATCAACTGATTCAGAATTATTTAAGGGATAATTATTTAACGAATGACTTTGAGCTGAAAGACGAGGTTCATGCTGTTTACGTAAATTATCAAAATCAGATCACTGATAATTTTGGATTCCAATTTGGATTAAGGGCTGAGCAAGCGAATTTAAACACAACATACTATAGTTTGGATCCAATTACGCTAACCCCATTGACTACAGAAGGCAAATTGGATTATTTCAGAGTATATCCCAGTGTATTCCTTACACAAAAATTAAAGAATGATAACCAGCTTCAACTGAGTTATACACGACGTGTAAATCGCCCAAGGGGTTGGCAGGTCAATCCATTCAGGGATATATCTGACCCAAATAATATCAGGGTAGGTAATCCTAATTTAAAACCTGAGGACATCCATTCTTTTGAATTAAGCCACATGAAGTACTGGAAAGCTATTACTTTAACCTCATCGCTCTATTTCAGACAGGTTAATGATGTTGTGGAAGGAATTCAGCAAAGATTAGACAGCACCACCACATTAACACAGTTTACAAACCTGACCCGTAACCAGGCATCAGGATTAGAGCTTATATCCAAAGCCAATTTATTTAAGGGATTTAGTCTTACCGGAAATGCCAATTTGTTTTATAATCGCTTTTCAGGTAATGATGAATATGACTTGTCCGGAAATAGTGGATACAACTGGACGGGGAAGTTAATTCTTGATGCTCAGATCGTTACCAACCTTTCTACTCAGATTAATATGGAATACATGGCAAGAAGGGTAACGGCACAAGGGAGAGGAAGAGAAATGTTTGGAACTGATGCTGCTCTAAAACTTGATGTTATGAAGAAAAAAGGAAGTCTTTCATTCAACATGAGAGACGTCTTTAACTCTAGAAAATGGGGAATTATAACAGAAACAGCTCAATTTAACAGAGAATTCAGGAGAAGGATGCAAGGAAGGATGAGTACTTTAACCTTCAGTTACAGGTTTGGCAATACGGATAATCAGCAAAAGAACAAGAAAAGAGACGATCAGCAAAATGATTCGCCAGGGGAGGAGTATTAGAGAGTTTATTGCATACATTTGACGCCAAATTATCCTTTTTAATAAATCAAAAATGCCTAAGAAAAACCAGTACCTTTTACCAATAATGCTTGTAACCTCATTATTTTTTTTATGGGCATTACTTCATAATATAAATCCAATACTAATACCACATTTAAGAAAAGCACTTCAACTTAATGACATTCAATCGTCTTATATTGACATAGCAGTAGCGGTAGCCTATTTTGCAATTGCTATACCTGCCGGATTATTTATGCACAAGTTCGGTTATAAAAAGGGAATCTTATTAGGACTTGTACTTTACGCCTTGGGTGCTTTGCTGGTCATTCCGGCAGCAGCTTCCCGAGATTACACCTTTTTTCTTTTCGCTTTTTTCATTATTGCCAGTGGTGCAACATTCCTTGAAACAGTTGCTAATCCCTATATAGCAGTTTTAGGTGATAAAGACACCTCAGAACAGCGCCTTAACTTAGCACAATCTTTTAACGGTGTTGGAGCATTTTTAGCACCAATTATTGGTGGACAGTTTATCCTGTCAGGTATAGAGCATACACCTGAAGAGCTTAAATCAATGACAGCTATACAATTGAATCAATACCTGCAAACAGAAGCAGATGCGGTTAAAATACCCTACATTGTTATTGCCGTAGCTGTCTTTTTATTGATCTTGTTATTTCTTGCTGTTAAATTACCAGAAGTAAAAGCCGATGACAGCGAACTGCACGGTGCTCCATCAAGTTTTTCAGTAAAAGTATTAAGACATCCACATCTGTCTTGGGCGGTAGTAGCTCAACTCTTTTATGTAGGTGGACAGGTTGGCATTACCAGTTTTTTTATCCGATATGCGCGCTATGTTGCTGATATGAATGAAAAAGATGCTGCATTTTATTTAGGATCCATAGCCATGGTTGGATTTATGCTCGGTCGTTTCATTGGAACATTCTTAATGCGCTATATTAAACCAGCTAGTTTGTTAAGCATTTATGCATCAATAAGCATCGTATTGGTCATCATTGCGGTAACATTTGATGGTAACACTGCCCTATATGCTTTAATGGCCGTTCCATTTTTCATGTCTATTATGTTTCCTACCATTTTTGCCTTAGGAATTAAGGGCTTGGGTGAAGAGACTAAAATTGCATCCTCTTTTCTTGTCATGGCTATTATAGGCGGCGCTATTATTCCAACCATAATGGGATTTATTTCTGTATTTTCAGGAAGCATTCAGTTGGCTTATATCGTACCACTTGTTGGCTTTTTAGTCATTCTTTTTTACGGTTTAAAAGGACATAAAATTTCTTCAGATATAAAATAACATGTTTAAATTAGATTCTCATCAGCATTTCTGGCGTTTTGATCCCATTAAGTATGGATGGATTACAGAGCAAATGAACTTAATAAAAGGAGACTTTCTTCCTGATGATTTAAAACCTTTGCTAGACAAGCATGCTATTGATGGTTGTATTGCGGTGCAGTCAGACCAATCAGAAGCTGACAACGCATTTCTGATCGAATTAGCAACTGTTAATCCTTTTATTAAAGGTGTGGTAGGCTGGGTAGATCTTCAGGCAGATAATATTGAAGAAACACTTCAGTTCTATAGACAGTATCCTATAGTAAAGGGATTCAGACATGTGCTTCAAGGAGAAAAAGATAGAGCACTCATGCTTAACCCTGATTTTAAACGGGGAATCGGCCATTTACATAAATTCAATTACACCTACGACCTTCTGATTTTCCAGGACCAGCTAATATATGCTTCGGAACTTTGTAGTACATTTCCTGAACAAAAATTTGTATTAGATCATATAGCAAAGCCTTCAATTAAAAATCATGAATTAGGCGATTGGGCAAAAGACATCCATATTCTCGCTAAAAACCCTAATGTACATTGTAAGGTATCAGGAATGGTTAATGAAGCGGATTGGAAAAATTGGAAAGATGAAGACTTCTTGCCCTATCTTGACCTAATATTTGAAGCCTTTGGAATTAAAAGGCTCATGTTTGGCTCAGATTGGCCAGTTTGTATTACAGCAGGAGGTTATGATGCTGTTATAAAATTAGTTCAAAACTACACTGCCAAATATACTGAAGAAGAGCAATCCCTTTTTTGGGGTTTAAATGCCTCTTCTTTTTATGACATAGTTTAATTTTACAATTAGCTTTGCCGCATATTAATATTAAATAAAAACATTAGTTTGTACTACACCTGTGTAATTTAGAATACCAGGGAGGGCCAATACCCAATACCTCAGAAAGATTATGTCATTCTTAAAATTAAAAGGATAGGAATTTGCGGAACAGATCTTCACGCTTTTGAAAGATCACAACCCTTTTTGAATATCCAAGAATATTAGGACATGAACTTGCTGCCGAATTTATTGAAGGCGACAATGCAGCAGGTTTTAAAAAAGGAGAAAGCGTTACATTCATCCCTTATTTTTATTGTGGCGAATGCGTTGCTTGCCGTTCAGATAAAACAAACTGCTGTGCCAGTATAAAAGTTTGTGGCTTACATATAGATGGTGAAATATCTTTCAGTACCCTCCTATTACTTCAGGGCAATGGACTTAGTTTTGATGAGCTGGCTTTAGTTGAACCTATATCACACATCGTGTATCCTTTGATCAGGTTAAAGAACAGTTTCAATCTTGGTTAGACCCTAAAAACGGGGTAATAAAATCAATGGTTGAACTTTAATAGTTAAGCCTGTAAATCATCATTAAAAGTTAAATGAATGATTTAAATATAATAACGAAA
>NZ_AQPN01000118.1 GCF_000403135.1 Arcticibacter svalbardensis MN12-7 | reverse complement strand
GATTTATTTTAAGAAATTAATTATGAGCTAGATGGAAAATATTTTAAAAAACAGGGGTTATTAGTACCTCCCTTAAGTTGATTAGAGATGATCAGATTGCGTATTTAAATTAACAGATCAACATAAATGAATACAACTAAAATAGGCTTTATCGGCCTTGGGATAATGGGTATGCCTATGGCCTTAAATTTAATAAAAGCAGGTTTCCCGGTAACCATTTACAATAGAACTAAGGCAAAAGAAGAAGTCTTGAAAGCGGAGGGAGCATTAGTAGCTTCTTCACCCGCTGCTTTAATGCAGGAAAATGAGGTAATCATTATTATGGTAACTGATGATGAAGCAATCAAACACCTGTTTACAGATGAAAATGGTCTCCTTTCTGCAAAAGTATCTGCTAAAACTATTGTGAATATGAGCACCGTTTCTCCTGGAATTAGTAGAGAAATGGCTGGTTTATGCAAACAACAGGGGAATGAATACATCGATGCACCCGTGTCAGGTAGTGTTAAACAAGCTGAAAGCGGCCAGTTGGTTATTATGGTTGGGGGAGAAAGGAGTGCATTTGGACAAGTTAAACCTATTCTGGATTACCTGGGTAAACTGACCCTTTTTGTCGGCAGTCATGGTGCGGGCAATACCGCTAAACTGGCTATCAATGCCTTATTAGCGATTCAGGCACAGGGACTTGCTGAGGCTACAGTGTTTGCCCGTGATAAGGGAATTGAATTGGAGGATCTGTTTGAGATGATCAATAATAGTGCAATAGGCAATACTTTTATAAAAATTAAGAGTAGTCTGATTCTTGAAGAAAATTATAAACCTGCCTTTGCTTTAAAGAACATCGTAAAAGATTTGCGTCTGGCTAAAGCAGAAGGTCTTGATTCTCCTTTGGCTAATGCCGCTTATGACACTTTTCAACAGGCAGAACCTACTTATGGTGAGGAAGATATTATTGCGGTAATCAAACAGGTTGACCATCTTTAAATTAAAGTTTTGGCTTAACTATTTTAAATTTAAGTTTTGACCGCATGTCTGAAAATTGAGGTTCTTACATTAAAATATTAACATCAGTCTGAAAGAAATATTTTTAGACTGATGTTCTTACATGTGAAATATGTAATTAAAGTTCTTGCAGAAATTCTATAAAATTAGGTTCTAAAATGAAATATTCAATTAAAGTTCTGACAGAATAACTATAAATTGAGGTTCTTACAATAAAATATTTAAATTAAGGATCTAGCATTAATTAAAAACATAACAGCTGATAATTGTTATTTCATGCATGATCCACATTAATATGAAACACAGATGTGAATGTTCTAACTTCTTATAAGGCTTATAAAATACCGGCTACCTGTTTTTATAAGCTCCAATATTCCTAATTATCAGAAAAATGAAAACGTACGATGCTATTATTATAGGTTCAGGTCAGGGTGGTACTCCATTAGCGAAGAAGCTGGCAAAGGCTGGATGGAAAACAGCTCTTATTGAAAAGCAATATATAGGTGGGACTTGTGTCAATGTAGGTTGTACACCTACTAAAACTATGATTGCATCTGCAAAAACAATCTATACCATTACGCAGGCGCACACACTAGGAGTGGAGGCAGAGTTAAAAAGCGTCGACATTGCTACTATTCTTAAAAGGAAATCAGATGTAGTTGATCTTTTTAGGGATGGTTCTCAAAAGGGAGTAGAAGAGACAGAGAATCTGGAATTATTATGGGGAAAGGCTGCTTTTACGGGTAAAAATGAATTACAGGTTATGCTGAATAGTGGTGGTTCAGAAATAATATCAGCCCCCAGGATTATTATTTCTGCTGGTGCTCATGCTGCTATTCCTAAGATTCCGGGAATTGAAGATAGTGGTTATTTAACTTCTGCCTCTCTCATGGAACTAACGGAAATACCTAAACATCTATTGATTATTGGAGCCGGATACATTGCTCTTGAATTTGGTCAGATGTATCGGCGATTTGGATCTCAGGTGACTATAGTAGAGCAAGGGGAACGTATTCTGGTTAAAGAAGATGAGGATGTAAGTCATACTGTTCTTGAATTTCTACAGCAGGAAGGGATACGGGTAATTTGCAAGTCTGGAGTAACCAAAATAGATAATCAGGAAGATTACCTCCTGGTATCGCTAAAAGATGGTCAGGAACTGCCGGTTAGTCACCTTTTAGTTGCTGCTGGTAGAACTCCTAATACATCAGACCTCAACCTGGAAAAGGCAGGTGTAATAGTAACTAAAAAAGGACATATTCAGGTTAATGAGTTTTTAGAAACATCAGCAGAGGGAATATACGCTATTGGTGATATTAAAGGAGGGCCTCAGTTTACTCATATTGCTTATAACGATTACATCATACTTGCGCAGAACCTGTTGGCAAATAAACAGATTACAACCGACCGGATCGTGCCCTACTGTATGTTTACTGATCCACAATTAGGGCGGGTAGGTATAACAGAAACAGAAGCTCAGAATAAAGGACTGAATATTAAAGTAGCTTGTCTGCCAATGTCTAAAGTTGCCCGTGCCATTGAAGTGGGGGATCAAAGAGGTTTTATGAAAGCGGTGGTAGATGCCGACAGCGGACAGATTCTTGGTGCTGCAATTATTGCAGAGGATGGAGGGGAAATCATGTCTGTACTGCAAATGGCGATGCTTGGTAGAATTCCCCATCAGCAAATCCGAAAGATGATCTTTGCCCATCCATTGTACTCAGAGTCACTAAATAATCTATTTTTAACGCTTGAAAAGTAGATTAATCACTCTTTTTATGAACTGCATTTAATTATTCAAATCATATTGCCATTCAGTTCTTTGTGAATATATGCATTAATGCAGTCTTTATAATTTTTCTTTTTCAATTCATTTTGTTCTTCATAAAGGCACTATATGCGTAATGTAACTTGTTGACCGATTTATTATTTCATAATTTTTAATGATCCAGATATCGCTTTAAATCTGATATGGATTGGATCTGTAATTCGGAGGATTGCTGACGGCGCATCATCAGGGCATACGTGTTGTTAAACCCAATTGGCTTCAACCATTTCATCTGAAACGTTTTTCCAAACTCCTTTTTCACAAAGTCATACGTACTGTCGTTACTTTTAGTCACCCTGTTCAGCGTTTGTTTTGAAGGGTGCAGCAATACTAGCAGACCTGTTCCCGTATATTCCGGATAAAAGTCTATTTCATTATTTTTCAATGCGTTAAAGCAGATTTGAGTTCCTCCTAAGCCAGTCTTGGAAGAAACATTTAAGCGGGTATTTCCCCTGATCAGCATCCCATACATGGATGCAAGAATATATTGTTCGCCAAAGATCTTGGAGCCAATCCGTACCGTTTGAGAACCGGCAGGTAAAGGTTCCTTCCATAGTTTAGCTTTGACCAGAAAATCTTTAGCTACCTGTTGAGGGGATTGATGAAGGTAGTCTACCCGATAATTCAGGTCAGTCATGGTCGAATCATTGATTCTTCCGGCAAGTAAGTTTAACACCCCTTCTAACTCCGGAAACTTGATTAAGGCCTCATTCCGAACCAGAGGAGCGGCATAATAAGGAGGGAAGATCTTTTTATCATCTTTTAAAATGATCAGGTTGTAGGCCTTTAATCGGCCATCTGTTCCATAACCACTAATTACATCCAGTTTTTTATCAAAAGCAGCCTTGTACATCACTGCATCACTGATTACAACTGGTTTAATATCCAGGTTGTAAATAGATTTTAAGCCTAGATCACCATCCGTTCTTCCCATAAATTCAGGTGTAAAACCTGCTTTTAACTTAAGATCCTTAGTTCCCGAGAAGAAATAGGATGAAGCGGCAGCAATGCAGATCAGCGGAATCAGCCAAAGGGCAAACCTTAACTTTTTTAAATCGATATGCTGTACCAGCGAAAGCAGGAAATCGAGTAAAATGGCCAGCAGGGCAGAAGGAATAGCGCCTGCAAGGATCATATTGACATTATTCAGTGCGATCCCTCCAAAGATAAACTCGCCTAATCCACCTGCGGCAATGTAGGCAGCCAGTGTGGCAACCCCTACATTAATCACCGTGGCCGTACGAATTCCCGCCATGATTACCGGGAAGGCAAGGGGGAGTTCAATTTTCCACAATACCTGCCAATGGTTCATGCCCATAGCTACAGCGGCCTCTCTTATATTCGGATCAATTCCCGTAATGCCTGTATAGGTGTTCCTTATAATGGGTAACAGGGCGTAAAGGAATAAGGCAGTAATGGCAGGCAACCAGCCGATACCCAATAAAGGGATCATAAATCCTAGTAAGGCAATGCTGGGAATCGTTTGCAATACCCCGCTAATACCTAAAATAAATGGAGATGCAGTGGGTTTCCTTGCGATCCAGATTCCTAAAGGAAGAGCGATTAAAAGGGCCAAAAATAAGGATATGAATGTCAGGCCAATATGTTCCAGTGTTTGCTGAATTAACTTATCATGCTGCTGAGTCATGAATTGCCAAAGGTTTTGTTGTTCCATCAGGCAATCGTGTTTTTATAGGTAGTAAATGCGTGTAATAATGCGCCGTGATCGGCATACTTCTGCCTTCCGCCTGAATCTTTAATGACCAGTAAGGATTTCCCAGCGGTATTCAGCTTCTCAAAAGCCTGCCACAGTTTCTCATCAGGGGATACCGAAATAAGGTTTTGTACAAAAGTATGTGTCTCAGGCAGCCAGCGGAAAAGCTTATGCAGTGTCGTATTTTGATACTCCAGCAGCAGTTGTTGCTCTTTAAAAAAGCCGGAAACAAAAGCAGAGGCAGGTTTAAATAAGAGTTCTTCCGGATTCCCTTGCTGTATAATCTCACCCTTATCCATCAGGCAGATTATATCACCTAACTCAAAAGCCTCCTGCACATCATGGGTGACCAGAACAATTGTTTTGTCTTTAAACTCATCCAACTGGGCGATATCCTTTTTAATGCTTGCACGGGTTATGGGATCAAGTGCCCCAAAAGGTTCGTCCATTAATAGTATGGAAGGTTCTGCAGCAAGCGCTCTTGCCAGTCCTACTCGTTGTTGCTGACCTCCACTCAGTTGATGCGGGTAAATAGAGTAATGTTTGTCCGGTGACAGATGAAGTTTTTCCAACAACTCCAAACATCTCCGCCTGATTTTATCCTTATCCCAACCCAGTAAACGAGGGACTACAGCAATATTCTCCGCTATGGTAAAATGAGGAAAAAGGGCAATGTTCTGTAAGACATAACCCGTTTTCTTTCGATAAACCTCAGGTTTCATTTTGCGCGTACTGACCTCATCCAACCATACTTCACCACTGTCAGGATGAATCAGATCGTTGATCATTTTGAGTGTAGTGGTCTTACCACAGCCACTGGTACCCAATAAGACCATGTTTTGTCCTTTTTTTATGGTAAAAGAAATATCCGATACAGCAGGAATCTTATTGTAAAGTTTGGTAAGCTTTTCTACTCTGATCATTTCAATCGCTTTCAAGGTATAACCTAAAGTAACGATTAATGTTGGAAAGATTAAAAGAAGTAGTAAGATACACTATTTTAGGCACCTGTTGCCTCAAATGAATATATCCAGTTGAGACTTAGAATTTAGGCATCAAATTAATGCATTGAAAGAACCCTTGAAAATGAATGCATATGCTAAACTTAACTAGCACTCCATGCATCCCAAATCACTGTAGATCTTGGGCGGAATAAAACAGGCATATAGCATCATCCCTGAAACAAAAAAGCTTTAAGTATCAGTCTCTTCTAAAGATTCTTTATGATCCTCATCACCGAGAATAATGCCCCATGACTTGAGACTTTCCACCCTGTCAAAGATGATTTTTAGCACAGCGATCACCGGTATAGATAAAAACATACCAGGTATTCCCCAGATCATCTCGCCGATAATTACCCCTAGAACAGTAATCAGGGCATTAATTCGAACCTTGGAACCAACCACCAGGGGTAATAATATATTGCTGTCTATCAGGTGAACAACCACCAGTATAATAATCACTATAATCACTTTACTCATTACAGCCGCTGTGGCAAAAGTAATTAGCGTACTTAGTACAAGTGCAGTAAAGATCCCAATGTAGGGGATTATATTAAATAATCCGGTGATGAGGCCCAACAATATAGCATATTTTATTCCTAATGCCCAGAAAGCCAGACATACAACAGCCGCAACTATAGCCATTTCTATCAGTAACCCGACAATGTATTTCCTGATAATATACTGAACCTGTTCAATAATATCGTGAACTAGTGCTGTGTTTTCATCCAGAAAAACAGAGGTTAGGAATTTCTTAATCAGCCTGCGGTATAATAAAAAGAAAAAGGTATAAATAAAAGTAAAGACCAAAAATAGCATCATGGAAGATAACGACAAAAGCGTCGCTCCAATAACTACTGTTCCTGAGGCCATTACTTTGGTGGTAGCAGTATGCAGATAAGTCAACTGCTTAGTCGAGTTTATATGAAAAGTCGTAGAGATCCAATTCTGAATAATGTTTATAGATGAATTTAACTGTTGCTGAAAAAGAGGCCAGTCATCAGCCAGATTAGAGATCTGCGAACCAATAATATATAAAATAAGGCTTAAAGAAGTCAGTAGAATCAAAACAGAAAGCATGGAAGCAGCACTTCTTGGAAGGCGTAATTTAAACTCAAAAAAAGAAGCTAACGGCAACAATAAAATAGAAAACAAACAAGAAAATATCAGCGGAGATAAAATTTCTTTAGCAATAATGACAATATAAAATAAAGCAATCAGGCTAAAAAGAACACAGGCTAGTTTAATATAAAAGGGAAGGTTTTTCGTTTGATTGAGATCCATTAAGTTAGGTCCGTTAATTATAACTACAGCAGCAACAGGGTTTTATGTTAATTGTTTACGCTTTAAATTTATTTTCAGGCATACTTATTGATAAGTTATGCCTTATGAAAAACATCTACCTAATTTTGCCATTTATGGCCTTTTTTATAACTACATCCTTTGCAAGGGACCGTATGGATTCAAATACGGATACCATTAAACTAGGCAAGGAATATCGAAAAGTATCCGCTGATATTGCAAGCTTACGTAATAAACTTGAAGATGCTAAAAATAAAATTCCATTGCTTGAGGCTAAAGCCCAACAAGCAGAAGCAAAATCGAAAGTAACTTTAGAAGAAAGTAGCAATCAGGCATCAAAAGCAACCTCAGGAAAACTCAAACAAGCAAAGAAAGCTGAAAAGCTAGCCAACAAAGCTAAAGATGCAACAGAAGACGCCAAGGATAATCGGGAAGAAGCAGATGATTTAAAGGACAAAGTAGAGCGGCTCACAAAAGATCTGGACAAAAAATACAAAAGACTCCAGGAGCTTGAAGAGCAAAAAGCCAGTCTTAAAAATGATCCCTCAACCAGTACATCGGCCGCTTCGACAAATTAATTTTTTGTGATTTTTTTAATGCTATGAATGAACCTAATGAAGACTATTCATCTTCATCTAATCTTCATATACACATTGCACCTTTGAATCAACAAATCACAAAACATAAATAATCATGAAAAGAACAATTTTAGCATTGGCATTAGTTGCAACAACAATGGGAGCATTTGCTCAATCACCAGCTACTACTACAAAACCAGCAACTGAAAAAACTGTAATGCATAAGAAACATGCAAAGAAAGTTGAAGCAAAAAAGAATGCTGCTGCAGCCCCTGCTGTAAAAGCTCCAACTAAGAAATAGTACCTATTGAAATACATGCCAGATGTATTATAAAAAAGGCCGGCCTGATTTATTTTTCAGGACGGCCTTTTTTTGTCTTTACTTATATAGTTTCCTGTTGCCACAAAAAGCATGGACAAAACAAAAAACCCTAGCGCAATACCTATTGAATTAATAAGCACGGTACCCAAGCCGAGCTGCGTTACGTTGATAAAAAAATAAGGATAAAATCCGGAAGCCATACCCCTAATCATTATAAAAAAAAGGTATAACAATGGATATGCTAACCATGAAAGCGTTTCTTTCCAATGTATATGGCATTTAAACACATAGATTACCCAGTAAATTAAAAATAATACCGGAATTACAGAATGCAATAACTCATCAACTATGCGTTGTAATCCATGCGGATTCCATTGAAATCTTAATATGGCATTGTAAATAATGCTAACAATCAAAATGTAAACAGTAAGTGCAGTACGTGTTTTATAGGAGATGAAAAATTTCCCTAAAGAAGATTCAGCATTTAATAAAGATAAAGTACAGCAGGTAGCAATAAGAATATTAGTAGTAAGCGTAAAATAGCTCATGTATCTGACTCCCAATTCTAAAGGAGAAATAGACTCATTTTGAAGGTTAATATAGTATTGAGTTATTAAGGCAAACCAACCTAATATGGCCATTAGGGAAAGAAAAGTTCTTTCAGCAACTGAATAGGGCATGAATAAAATTTAGTATGATCCGGTTTTAGCCCTTTTGATCACTGACACAATTAACAATTTCAGCTAATCAAAAGGGCTTTAAATAATGTGAATGGGTTTAAAATGAATAAATTAAATTACTTCTTCTTCTTGCTGGGCGATGTTTCGATCTTAGCAGATTTCCCAGACTGGTAATCAGACTGTTCCTTTTTCTCAGCCGACTTAGGCTCTTTTTTCTTGTCTCTACTCATGTTTTTTAATTTAAATGTTTAGTTCTCAAAAACTTCTGCTTCATAACAGACTCAAGTTAAAAGCTTAGAATTTACCGTATCATTTAAGCGGATTATCTAAGTGAAAAGTAATTATCCAGGGCATTTGTCCCTTGTATTAAAGATAAGAATTTATATTTTACAAATCAATGGGCTCTTTGCAGGAAATCCAATAATTAAATGCGTTTTAAATAAATGTTACAATTAAATTCTGCTTTTCCCATACATTTCCAATAAAAACCCACATAATCCCTGTGCTCACAAGGGTTACCCGAATCTAATATGCTCCTGTTTTGTGAAAGGGAAAATGGAAAGACCGGAAAAATACATTTGCCCTGGATGATAGTGGATTTTAAGCTGCCATCCTAAGGTCAACTAGATATCAGATTAAGGTTTGATTACCCTTGACCCAAGGTTGATGCCACGGTGACGCCACAGTGAGGCCACGTTTTTACGGGAAAAGGTGGCCTCACTGTGGCGTCACCGTGGCATCACTGTGGCCTCACCGGTAATCTGATCCTAACCTGACCTTTAATTCTTATTATTCAGGACAGATAAAATAGACCTGTTTCCGTCCATTTAGTCAAAACCTAAAGTCTAAAGTAGCGTTTCAGCTATTAGATTTCGGACAATGGTAGATACATCCATTTTATATATATCCCTGATATTAGCGCTCTTACTACTGGTTATGTTATCCGATAAGCTTAAAGTGGCTTATCCTGTAATACTAGTATTAGGCGGACTGGCGCTGAGTTTTCTTCCCGGTTTGCCAAAAATGGAGATAAATCCGGAGCTGATGTTTATTATCTTCCTTCCTCCGCTGCTTTATGATGCGGCATGGTATGCCTCCTGGAAGAATCTGTGGCGTTGGAGAAGGGTGATCAGTGGATTCGCATTTCCGATAGTACTCATTACTTCATTGGTCATTGCGTTGGTATCAAGTGCCCTCATTCCTGGATTTACACTCGCACTGGGTTTTCTATTAGGAGGGATTATATCGCCACCCGATGCTGTATCGGCTACCTCTATTTTGAAACATGTGCAGATCCCCAAGCGGATTAATGTTGTGTTGGAAGGGGAGAGTCTGCTCAATGATGCATCCAGTTTAATTGTTTATCGCTTTGCGTTAGTCGCCGTAAGTTCAGGTACTTTTATATATTATGAGGCGGCACTGAGTTTCGTATGGGTGATTGTAATGGGTGTCCTGATTGGGGTTGCAATAGGAATGCTTTATTTCGCGGCACATAGATGGCTCCCCACGGATTCGAATATTGATATTATACTTACATTAACCACGCCGTATGTGATGTACCTGGTAGCAGAAAACTTTCATGTATCCGGGGTGATCGCTGTAGTAAGCGGGTCGTTGTTTTTATCCGAGCGAAGTCATAAATTTTTGAGTCACAGCAGCCGTTTACGGGCAACCAATGTATGGGCAGCCTTTGGATTTTTATTAAATGGGGTAGTCTTTTTATTAATTGGACTGGAGCTGCCGGTAATTGTCTCCCAATTAGGTCCTGTAAGTGTGGGTCAGGCCATCTATTATGGCTGTCTGATCACAGCGGTGCTGATTGTAACCCGGATTGTTTGTTCGTTAGGTGTATCCGCTTTTACGATGTTTATCAGTCGTTTTATTAAGACAGAAGACAACAGGCCGGGCTGGAAAGGACCGGTGATCATTGGTTGGGCAGGCATGCGTGGAGTGGTGTCCTTAGCTGCGGCATTATCTATTCCACTTGTTTTAAGTAATGGCACTTCTTTTCCGCAAAGAAATCTAATCCTTTTCATTACGTTTACAGTAATCTTACTCACGCTAGTTTTACATGGATTAACCCTTCCTTTAGTGATTAAATGGGTGAAAATGGACGATCCCGATCATTATATGCCCCCGGAAGAACAGGAGTTAATGATCAGGAAGAAACTAGCTGAAGTAAGTTTGAAATACTTGCATGAAGAACATGCCGAAATTTTGAGCAGCAACACACACTTGCAGCAATTAAAGGAAAGGCTGGATAGTGATATGTTATTGGTGGAATTCGATGGGACGGCGGAGCAAAAAGAATATCGCAAGGTCTATTTGCAGATCTTGAAGAAACAGAGAGTGACACTTTTAGAATTGAATAAGAGATTGGAAACAGATGAAGAAATAGTGAAAAAATATCAGGGTTTACTTGATCTGGAGGAAGAAAAAATTAAAACTATATTTCATTAAATATAATATGAAGGCTAAACGTTTTATTTCATTACTGCTGGCAAGTACTGCGCCATTATTTACGGGTATGGCGGCCTCTTTTTTTACGCAAAGCAGTATCCATACATGGTATCCTACGTTGAATAAACCATTTTTCAATCCACCTAATGGTGTCTTTGCCCCGGTATGGATTATTTTATACATCATCATGGGAATCAGCGGGTATGCTATATGGAAGTTAAAGAGCCAGACGAACCATCAGGCTAAACAATACTTTGTCATTCAGCTGATTCTGAACTTTTGCTGGAGTTTCTTTTTCTTTTATATGCAGAGTCCGGCAACCGCTTTAGTTAATATTATTCTCTTGTGGTTAAGCATTATTATCTGGATTCGTGTTTCCTACGGGTTACGCCCCTGGATTGGTCTGATTCAGATTCCTTACTTTCTATGGGTAACTTTTGCTATGGCATTAAATGCGGCAATTTTTCATCTGAATTAGGATCAGTACTTTGATTTTTAGGTTTGTCACGATAGCCCCATTCTTCATCTTCACCTAATTCGGGATACGGCTTGCGGTTATCTTTTAGTACAGTGAATATAAGCCAGATCATGAGAAATGGAGAAGTCAAAAATAGGTAGGAGAGGATGGTGATCGAGATGCCTGTTTGGAATAGGATCACGTATACGATTAGATATAGCGTTGCTACAATTACGGCTGATGTTGCTTTCATAAGTGTTATTCATAGGTGATGTAAGTAACACTACTGTTGGGTTTTATGTTTTGTTGAAATTTCCCCAATTGGATTAGGGGAAATGTTTATGCAGCTTATTGTAAGCAAGATCGCTCGTAATTAATTTTAACAAGTGGATCTAACATAAAAAAGGCAGGAAAAATTAATTTCCTGCCAGTGTATTGTATTTTTTAGGCTTTGCTTTATATAGAATGTAGCAATGAAATTCGGCCATCATTGAAAGGCTTGATTATTTCATTGTTAGCAACAAAAGGACTGAATATTTTTTCACAATATAGTATTTGGAGTGTACACTTTAATTACGCCATCACCTTCACTGCTGACCACTAATAGGCTTTTTTGAGTTGGGCTATCTTTGGCAGGAATAAATAGAACACCTTCGGGGGCGTCACCGCATTTAAGTAACTGTAGAAACATAGGTTTAGTAGGAGTTGATAGATCGTAAACCGCTACTGCATCCGCGCGTTCCATGCCTACGAAAGCTATTTTTTTAGACCCTACAGTTCCAATGGTGATTCCTTCAGGCTCTACACTTTTATCATCACTTCTGCCGTCATCATATACTGCGGCTGCAACACATTTGGCATCCAGTTCATTTTTACTGTCAAATACCTGGGTTCCATCATTACCATTCCAAACACTAAAGGAACGGGATCCCAGAGAATACAATTCGTCCATGTCGCCATCTCCGTCCGTATCGCCTAAAGTTGTGGTTACATTCAGTCTGCCTAAATTAGCATCCAATTTCAATGTGGCTGCATCAGGGAAAGCTGTAGCATCTAATTTTATACCACTATTTTTAACGCGTAGCATTTCTGTGAAGCCTTCGTATTCTCTGGAATCACCCTCATTTGCAGTAAATAAATAAGGGTTGCCATTATCTTCAAGCACGGCTATCCCATCAGGAAGGTACATTCCTTTCACGTTCCATTTGGCAGGTTTATATGTGGCATCTACGTCACTAGGATCTATTTCATTACCATCTGTGTTGTAATTTTTAAATCCTAATGGGAAGATGTTTGTGATGGTTTTGGAGACGATGTCTATTTTAGCAATAGCATTGTTCTCCTGAAGCGTTACCCATGCCGTTTTAGAATCGGCAGAGATAGTCACGTATTCAGGCTCGATGTCTTTTACGAAACTAAGACCGGGGCCAAATACGCGGAACCCTTTTAGCTTTAATGCCGGAAGCTGTGACTCCATAGAAGAGAAATCCAGCGTAGTAACGGCGTAATTGTTACTTACAGAGATGATGGACACCGTACCAGAAGGGTCGTTGGTATAAGCAGCATTAGGTTCGCCTTCGTTAGCAGATATAATGTACTTGCCATCCGCTGAAAAGGTTACCATATCAGGTAAAGCGCCTACTGTAATTTCAGCGATCTTGCTGTAGTCGCTAGTTTTAAACACAAGCACTTTACCATTTGCCTGTTTGTCTGTTGATTGAATGGCAGCAGCAAGTTTTCCATCCGAAACGGAAAGGCTATTTACTGCTCCACCAAAAGGCAACATGGCTATTGAGCCAATGGATTTCATGGCTGAAGGATTGGAGAAATCGATCACTTCGATTTGATTTAATTGATTTGCCAAACCTTCGTTTTCGTTTCTAACGACGAAGAGTCTGTTTGTTGAGGGGTCAAATGCACTGATCTCTGCTGCACCGGTTCCTCCAACATCAAAAGATCCGCTTTCAGCAAATGTGGAAGCATCTTCATTGATTATAGGTTCAGTCTGTTTGTCTTTTTTGCAACCACATAGAGCAATTAGCAGGAAGCAGGATAGTAAAGTTTTCTTCATTATTTGTGGATTTAACCACGAAGCTATTCCTATAAAATTATCAAAATTTTAGTTTTATGTTATGTTATTGTTAAGATGAATGTAGTTTGCAGTGCTGTTTAGGGTAGCTCATTAATGCTACTTTGAGATTTGATTGATATTAGTTGAATCAAGAAGTTCTTCCACATTGCTTTCTTCCAGTATAATACGTTTGGTGTGATCGTTTTCTTCGGATTTCCATTTAATGAGTCTGATTTTACCGCCTTCTATTTCTATGCCGGTAATATCGCCGTCACTAAAACAGCAGCAACCGGTATTAAAATAGGTGTTTTTGGAATATGCAAGACGGGGGGATGTTTCTCCGCTAAATTTTCCGGCTGCTAGTTCGGCCTCTATTTGCTGAATTTCTTGTTGGTTATTGTTTAGCCTGGCGGTTTCTAATCGCATATACAGGCGCTCCAAATGTGTAAGGGAATTAAATACGGGCTGGTGTGTGTGACCTGTGATGAGAACCAGATTGGACTGTTTAGCGGTCCAGTTGTACATCATCATATTGTGCTCTGATTTAAGCTGACTATTATAAGCCGGTGTATTCGGATTGATGCGCAGGTAGGATTGGAACGGAGCCCAAATAGTGGATACAAACCATTTACTGAACCAGTTGCCATCACTTTGTAGATCCCCCTGATGTCCGTGGGTTAGGAATATGGAGAGAGGGGTGTTTTTTAGTACCATTCGTAAAATTACCCCTTCGTATATTTTTATTTTTTGGCCATAAACCTTTTCGAGGGTTAAAGGAGCGAGAGGGTCGTTGTCCCAGTATAAGTCGTGATTGCCAAAGACTTTTATAAAGGCATTGCGTTGTGAAAACAGGTGTTCCTGATCGAAGGTGGCGGTATTGCTTTTGAGCACTCCGGTAAGTGTGTTTTTCCACAGTTCTTCACTGTCGCCTAAATTGCAGTATAAATAGTTTTCTTGGTTATAGTAGTTGAGGGCAGCGAGGTAGTTCTTTTCTGAGCGTGCAAAGTCGTCATTGAAATTGCGGGAACCTTTATGTTGATCGGAGAAGATGACTAGTTTAGAGGTGTTGTCAAAGTCGATGATTAAGCCATGGTTGCCAGGTTTATTTTGAATTTTATTAAAAAGGGTGGTTAGGGCTTTATGTACGCGTTTTTGATCGGGCCGGGAGGAGAGTTTATTTGCCAGTCTGATTACTGGTTGGGAAAGGATTTTTTGTAGAAACGCACGCATGAGTAGTAAAGAGAAGTTTTGGGGATTTTGTTTAGGAATAAATAGAGGGCTGGGGTAGAGGTGGTTTTATTTTCAGGCTGGTGAGATTATTGAAATCAGGGTATAATGAATGTATACTATCGGCAAGGGAAGAGTTATTTTTTTATTATCTCATAAAAGAGTAGGTGATTAATTATTTGGGGTCGCAGATTTTGCTTTTTTTAACTTCGAACTGTCCAATTCGAAGAATACCTATTGATAGTCCTTTTTTTATAATTTTTATTATATAAAAAGTGTCTGGTTTCATCTAATTATTATTGCGGTTTAAAGGAAGGTTTAAATTATAATTTATTACACCCTTTAGTAATTGTGTTCAAATTGAAAATAATAGGCCTGTCAAAGTTGACTTCTCTTGATACAGTATATTCATCTAATCTTGGAAGAGAAAGTGCCATATCACTTAAGATAAATTATATCTTTATAAAAATAATTACTTGAATGAAAATAACTGACAGGTTTTCTTTCGGAAGATACCGAGGCTTAACAATATTGGAAGTTTATCAAGGCAAGCCCCGAATTGACAAGGAAATGCTCGAACAGTATTTCAATAGAAAGATTGAAGGAATTGATCCTAAATCTTATGGTCAAAATTTACTTAGAGAGGTATTAACTCTCGAGATAAGTGATACCTTAATTCGGGTGGTGCCATTTGGTCTTGCATTTAATAAGGATTATTCGGAAACTATAAACCTGATATTTAGTAGTTCTAACATTGCTTTCAACAGATCACTTGGCGAGTATACTCATTTTCAGGATTTTATTGGGTACAAATGGAGTAAGAATGGAATAAAAGAGATCTTAACGGCTGGTGGTTGTCCTGAGTATATAAATTGGTGTATCAACGAAATTGATGGCTTCTTTATAGATCCAAGTGAATTAATTACACTTGAAAGTTATCAAGTTTTTCGTTATACGGGGATCGAAGTTAAACAAAAAGTTGATGACATATATGTATATAAAGCGGTAAATTCACCATCCGAGTTTAATTTTCCTTTGACAACGATTCAAGCTAATGAACTTAATTCGGAAATGCAATAATTTTTAACGATAAATACTTTAAAAACATAGAAATTCCGTATACGATTTTTTTCTGCCTTTGCTTATATGTCAGGTAACTTATCGTTTTAAATATGGTTATTTTCACAACCAAGCACAGGCATGGGTAGCTATGATATTATCCTTCTTACGGAGCTGTCTCATACTTCATTATTCTTCTCCTGGCAAGAGATTGCTCAAATTTGAAGGTTAAAATGATATACTTGTAAATGAACTTGAAAAGCTATTATCCTCTTACTTATAACAATTTGACTTTTAAACCGATAAGAAGGAGCCAAGTATATGACTTTTTATGTAAAATCGAGCCAACCTCCGTTTATGAAAGAAATGAAGACCTCTATTACGAAACATTCGACAAAATTAGTTCTAGCCTTACTGACCAAGAGATAAACGATGTTTTAAATATTTACAGAACTTTTTATTTAAAGCGTAAGCAGCCCTCGGATGAAATAAGGACGCGACTGGAGAGGTTTCGCCACTTTTATATTAGTACATGGTTTAATTCATTTAATTTAACAGACGACTCGGCTATAATCCATGAGTTCATTAACAATCAAGTATTTTTTGATATTGAAGATGATGATTATTGGTCAAGATTTGATGATGATGATAACTATAATAATGTTAGTTCGAATAATGCTGTGTTATTGTTAGAGCGTTTTTCTCAATATCAGCAAAAGATTGTTTATGTACAATTTCATGATAAGCAAAAAGATAGTCTAATTATTAACGTTCAATTCTGTGATAAGGATGTACAGCTTTTTGTACTTAAGTTAAATATTTTCGCCAAGAACAGCGAAGGTCAATTAAGTAACAAGGAGAGTATGGAGCTTATGTATTTAGATCATGGCAGTGATTTTTTAAGGGAATGCGTTATTACTGACATTGTATTTGAATACTCAATACCTAACTACCAAGAAAATGACTTACGTTTTATTACTGAGGGAAAAAAAAGCATTGATTTTTTTTACAACATTAAGGTTTCTTATCCATTGAAACTCACAAAGGATGTTTTTTTTCTTAATTTGAAATTTAAGGATCTTCGTGGCAACGATTGTGAGTTAAATATTAGTAACCCTCCTGTTGTGTTGAAACAGGATGACAGCATGATTAGTAAGTTTTTCAATAACGGCATTACACCTATTTATACAATTCCGTTAACCATTTTTTCTATTGAAAAAGCACTCTCAAGTTTCGATTTTGAAGGAATTACCCTGTTTTCCGATCATGGTAGTACTTCGACACAATCTTTAATGCAAGCCAATCAAGAGAGTATTACACTTTTTATATCAGGAAGAATAGGGTTTGGAAGAAATTATAACAAGTACAAGATTTTTAAAATTATTTTGAGCTTTAAGAACAAGCTGTCAATCATAAGCTTTCATGATTTCCATTATGAGTACTTCGATTGAAGGTATAAATCTGAACCAAAACAAGAATTACCTCAAACAAAATAAATCGGATAATCGAAAAAATGATGACTGGAATCATAGGGATAGTAATAGGACGCATATTAGCAGTTGTTCCATTTCTGTGGAAAATATATGTAGCAAGGCCAGAGATTACAATTGAAATTATAAAAATTGGAGGTTCAAGCTCACCTAAAGGACTAAGTCAAAATAATAAAGTGGACGAAACATAATACGATTTTAAGAATAGGCTTTCATGAATCCGTTTTAACCGTTACACATTGTGTAAAATAACGATCGTTTTTGTGCACTTTCATTTCTTCCCTCCCCTCCC
>NZ_AQPN01000117.1 GCF_000403135.1 Arcticibacter svalbardensis MN12-7 | reverse complement strand
AATTGGATCCAAAAGGTCCGTCAACAAAGGCATTAATTTCAGCTGATTTAATGTATTTTAGCTTTTTAACTACCCAATGTTTAGGTACTTTTCCTAACCATTCAATACCACTATCTTTCATTGGTACAGTGGAATTTAAACCTTTTGTTACCGCCTGATTAATCATAGCAGTTTGCTCTTCATTTAATAGCTTAATTAACTTTTTCTTATCAGCTATGAGTTTATCGATTTGAGATGTTTTGTAATCAAGGTATTTAGCAATTTGTGCTTGTTCTTCTATTTTAGGATATGGTAATTTTATTTTTGAGAATTCATCTCTAGATAAATAACTTTGAATGGCTCCAGTCGATATTGAATTTAGATATTGAGTAGACGAAATAATAAAATAATACAAAAAATCGGAATACAGTTCCTTTCCTGGAGTTATTCCAATAAATGTTTGATTAGTTATTAAGGCATTTTTGACTATTGCAGTTTTTCCCATAGTGCAACTACAGGCTGTCAATACCGTCCCAACCGGATAAACCTTTAGGTTCATAGCGCTAATAGTTTCAGGAGATACACCTTGGCCACTCTTAGATGTTGATACATATTTACCATCAAAGTCTTCAATTCTCAACCAAGGAATTTCACCATCTAAATTTTTAGGTTTATCTCTTTGAGGAACCGTTAAAAAGCACTTGTATCCTAGCTTAGTTATGTTCCAATGTTCAGGTATAATACCTATCCAATCAACTCCAGAATCTTTATAATTTCCAAATTTTTTCATCCTAATCAATCACTTCATTTATCAAACCAGCTGTATCTCTTTCTAAAGTCATGATATCATTTCGGATATCTTGTAAGCTGCGCAAAGGTTTGTACTGATAAAAGTATTTAGCAAAATTCACTTCGTAACCAATTTTTGTTTTGCTTTCATCAATCCATGCGTCCGGCAAATGAGGCAATACTTCCCTTTTTAAATAGTCTAGTATTTCTTCTTTAAGCGGAATATTTTCCGTAACGCGCAAACTGCTATCGGCTTTTGGTAATCCTTTTTTGTCCAGTTTTATATTTCCTTTGGCATCTCGTTCCGGACATTCTACTGTAACTTTAGAATAACCAAAATCCGTGTTGTCAAATATTTTACTGTATTCGTTATGAATAAAATCGCCATAAGTTTCTGTAATACTAGCAATATGATTTGCAGACAATTCATTTCGTTTATTACCCAAAGATTTACTCATTTTCTTGAATAAATCAACCGCATTAATCAACTGTACTTTCCCCTTTCTTTTTGTAGGTTTACGATTTGAGATCAACCAGATGTAAGTACTGATACCGGTGTTATAGAATAACTGGTTAGGCAAGGCGATAACCGCCTCAAGCATATCGTTTTCAATAATCCACTGCCTAATACTTGATTCATTTTTTGAAGAGCTTGGGCTACCAGAGAATAATGGCGAACCATTAAATACGATCGCTAAACGAGAACCCTCAGGTTTCATCTTAGAAATGAGGTGCATTAAAAATAAAAATGATCCGTCGCTAGTAGAGGGTAGTCCTGCACCAAACCTGCCGCCGTAACCTTTTTCTTCATGCTCAGTTTTTACACTTTTTGCAATCTTTTCCCACTTTACACCAAAAGGGGGATTAGTAATCAAGTAGTCAAATCTTTCATTTGGTAATTGGTCATCAGAGATGCTATTTCCCTTTTTGATGTTTACAGGGTTCTGCCCTTTAATTAGCATATCTGATTTGCATATTGCATAAGATTCAGGATTAAGTTCTTGTCCGAAGACTTCTAACCGTGCATCGGGGTTTAACTCATTTAAATATTCTTCTGCTACACTTAACATACCACCTGTTCCTGCACAGCAGTCATAAATGGTCTTTACTATACCTTTTTTGGTTAATATGTCACGGTCGTCTAAAAAGAGTAAATTAATCATCAATCTAATAACTTCCCTGGGGGTAAAATGCTCTCCGGCAGTTTCATTCGATATTTCAGCAAACTTGCGTATCAGTTCTTCAAATAGATAACCCATTTGCGTACTGCTAACTTTATTAGGATGTAGGTTTATTTCTTCAAAACGTTTAATGACCATGAATAATAGATTATCACCATCCATTCGATCGATTTGATTGTCAAAATCAAATTGTTCAATGATTTCACGGGCATCTGCAGAAAATCCATTTATATAATCCCGCAGATTAGCAGCAAGATTATTGGGGTCAGCTATGAGTTTTTCAAATGTGAATAAACTGCGGTTATGGAAATTATATCCGGATACTTTATTTAGGATGGGGTCTATATTCTGAATGTTCAGAGCTTTTGCTTGTTCAAATTTCTTTAAGACTTCGTCTTTGGTAGACAATAATACACAATCTAGCCTGCGTAAAACGGTTAAAGGCAATATTACTTTTCCGTAATCGCTCTGCTTATAATCTCCGCGCAATAAATCGGCGATGGCCCAGATAAAGTTTGCAGTTTCTTTAAAATTCTTCATAAAATGGTTTTATTCGGATATTGATGGGCAATTTAAGTTAAATGTATTGATTAAGCTGAGATTAAGAGAGAATTGTAAGATTTTAAACACATTTGCAAAAATACTAAGATTTATATTTTTATATTACTGAGTGATTAATCCTAATGTAAAGGCTTTTTTTGTCTATAAACAAATAAAGCCCTTACTTTTTCAGTAAGGGCAGTCATGAATATTTCATATATTACTAAGTGTGATTACTGGTTACTTACTTTTTTTTATTGGGCGATTGAGTAAGCAACGCACCTGCTAAAGACTTAGAAACCTTAGATGAATTTGGATTTGACAAGACCTTGGAAGCGACTTTCGCCATTTTGGGAGATGTCTGTTCATTTTTAGACATAATGTTTAGGTAGTTATAGTAAACTACAAAGCAAAGATAACCAATGCTAAGATAATTAGCTGAATTACTTTTAATACTTGCGAGAAAATTTTTATTTAAATTGTTGTAATAACTATGGCGACCTTTGTCATATATAAATGTATTAACATGGGAAAACTACCTAACATTCATCCTGGTGAAATATTGGATATGGAATTTTTGATACCTCCAAATATTACAGCTTACCGATTAGCCAAAGCAACTAATATACCTAAAACACGTGTTTCAGATATTATCAAGGGGAATAGAAGAATCACCGCAAATACGGCATTACGCCTGAGTGTTTTCTTAAGTAATTCTGCTAAGTTTTGGCTAGGCTTACAGGATGCTTATGATCTTGAAAATGAATTAAATAAAGAATATAAAGAGCTCTGGAATATAAAAGCATATATGACTGCTTCATGATTTTCTAATTTAGAACAAACTCCAATTTTAAGTAAGCTGGTGGAGGAAATGGTTTCATTGAGACTTCTTGTGCTAAATCGTTAAAAGCGACCCCATATTTATATATTACCCAAGAAAGCATATATTACCTTTGATTCTAAGGTGATCAATCTTATTTTTTCTTCTTCTTAAATTCGTAGTAATCCATCATCCTCGTTGAAAACTCATCAATATCATTTTGAATTTCCTTAAGCTTAGCAAGCTTATCCTTCAATCCGGCCTTTGGATCCATAATTTTAAATTGTCTTTCATCTTCTCTTCCTCTATAATGGCTAACTCGTTCATTTCCTGCCATAAACTCCTCTGGGGTATACCATTTTTGAGTATGTGTTGAATAAATCCAACAATCGGAATAGTATGCATCTTTAGCATGTACACGCTTTTCCATATAGTCAGGATCTTTATCAGATTTATTCCATGCTCCATCCATGATACAAACGTATAGAAAACTAATTATTTTAGCAATATTCAATCTGATAATTGTTTGCATTCTTTTAATGTGCAAAGATTTGTAGAAGACTATATACGCTGAAGAGATTAAATTAATTGAGGATATATTTTTAAAGGAAATGGTATGACTGGTGGAGTAATGTTAACTATGTACCGAACCGAATATCTACGAATACATTTATTCTATTTCTGCTCAAACAAATGACTTCATAATTGATTTATCAAACACATCTAATAATCTATTTATGATCCCAATAAACGACTTGGTTATTCCGGCAGCACGCAAAGGAGATATACCTGTTTTACAAGAATTAATTAAGCAGGGTGCTGATTTAAACACCAAAGATGAAAAAGGATTTACACCTTTAATTATCGCGTGTTATAATCATCAATATGAAGCTGCAAAGTTATTGCTTGATGCTGGTGCTGATGTGGATGCTGCTGACCTGGGTGGCAATACTGCATTAATGGGTGCAGCTTTTAAGGGGTATAGCGACATTGCCGAACTATTAATAAGTTATGGTGCCAATTTGAATTTACAACATGGTAATGGCGGTACGGCATTGATGTTTGCTACGATGTTTGGCCGTAATGACTTGGTTAAACTTTTGCTTGTAGCTGGTGCGGATAAACACATTCGTGATGTAAGGGGTTTGACTGTTGTTGACCTTGCTGTTCAACAAAATAACACTGAAGGTATTCATATTTTGATGTAATCAAGCTTAAATTAAACAAAAAC
>NZ_AQPN01000116.1 GCF_000403135.1 Arcticibacter svalbardensis MN12-7 | reverse complement strand
CGTTTTTGTTTAATTTAAGCTTGTTAAGCCGGAATTTTCCTTGGCTTTTCTCTTTCCCAGAAGCGATGCTGTTTGATGGCGTCAATAAATTCTGTGGCTAGCTTTTCGGCGTCAGCACTTATAATGACCCCTTCATCGTTATCGATTTTCTTGCTAAAGTAAGTGGCTTCTATAACCTGCATGGCTTGCTCAGCAGCAGCTATAGCTTTGCAGTGTTTAAATGCTTCATTTAAGAAGTGAACGGCGTCCGCATCAGCTTCCAAAGTTGCCACACTATTTAGTCCGCCAGGTACATATACAGCATCAAATAATACCGATGCTGCACCAAGAAGGCTCTCGTCTACATGGATCTTTTCATCATTTGCAGAGGTTAGAAAGCCTAAACGAGGTGCAATAACTTCTGTTATGCCTCCAGCTGCTTCAATTGCTGCTTTAACGGTATTTAAAGAATTCTCATCTACACCATCAGCAGCGAGTATGGCCACTTTTCGGGTTTGGATGCTGTCTTTAACCGTATTAACCATGCTTAAAGCATCGGATTTAGCTAAAGAGCCTTCTACCTGGAGTGATGCGTAATCAGCTGGATCAGCATCTGCTGGAATATTTTGATTCAATTCGTTATCCAGCTTTTCAGGGATATGCAAACCAAGAGCGTAGGCTACTTCGGCAGCGAGGCCTTTATCTATCTGCGCTAAAAAAACCAGCATGCGCTGACGGATAGCTACCGTTTTTACTTTACCTAACTCAAAACATAAAGCATCAGTGAGGTGATTTTTTTCTGGTTCAGACTGGCTATTGAGGAACAATCGTGCCTGACTGAAATGGTCGAAAAAGCTTTTACTTCTTGCCCTTACCTTGCTTGCGGAAATCCTTTCGGGGTAGGTCACAAACCCACCTTCGGCTGCTGTAGCCTGACGGGGGTCATTATTACCGATCGCATTGGGACTGTAGCTTGTTTTGCCTTTGTTGATGGTTTGTCGCATAAAGCCATCGCGTTGGTTGTTATGAACCGGCACAATCGGCCTATTGATAGGAATCTCCTGGAAGTTAGGACCTCCTAATCGTGTCAGTTGTGTATCCGTATACGAAAATAATCGCCCTTGTAATAATGGATCATTACTAAAATCAATACCCGGTACGACATGTCCTAAATGAAACGCGATTTGCTCTGTTTCGGCAAAGAAATTATCCGGATTCCGGTTAAGCGTCATTTTACCTACCCGTTGTACTGGCACGAGTTCTTCAGGTATAATTTTGGTTGGATCAAGCAGGTCAAATTCAAATTTAAATTCGTCTTCTTCGGGCACAATTTGTACGCCTAGTTCCCATTCAGGAAATGCACCGCTGTCAATTGCATCCCATAAGTCCCTGCGGTGAAAATCAGGATCTTTACCGGATATGTTCTGAGCTTCATCCCATGCCACTGAATGTACGCCAAGTAAGGGTTTCCAATGAAATTTAACAAAACTGCTCAGTCCTTCGGCATTTACCAATCGAAAGGTATGAACACCAAAGCCTTCCATCATGCGGTAACTGCGTGGTATGGCACGATCACTCATAACCCACATGATCATGTGAGCAGATTCGGGTGTTAACGATATAAAATCCCAAAAGGTATCATGTGCTGATGCTGCCTGGGGTATTTCATTATCAGGTTCTGGTTTTACTGCGTGAATCAGATCAGGAAACTTAATAGCATCCTGTATAAAGAAAACCGGCATGTTATTCCCTACAAGATCAAAATTGCCTTCCTCTGTGTAAAATCTGACCGCAAAGCCACGTACATCACGGGCCAGATCTGTAGATCCCCTTGAACCTGCCACTGTAGAGAAACGCACAAACACTGGTGTTTCTGTTTCGGTATCGTTTAAGAAAAGTGCTTTAGTTACAGGTGCCAATGATTCATAAACTTTAAAAACACCGTGTGCACCTGATCCGCGTGCATGTACCACACGTTCCGGGATGCGCTCATGGTCGAAATGGGTGATCTTTTCACGCAGGATAAAATCCTCTAGTAATGTTGGGCCACGATCACCTGCTTTTAAAGAATTTTGATCGTCGTTGATTTTCAATCCTGTATTTGTGGTCATCAGTTCACCTGTAGCATCTGCTGTATGTGGGGCCAGGTTTTCTGTTTTAAGATTAGCGGGTTGTACACCTTTATCTAAATTCTTGGTGTCGCCAGTGGCGTCAACGCCTTTATCAGTAACTTTTTTGGTTGCCATTATTATTGTAGGTTTACGCTTCTTCTGATGCTTTGAAATTAATGTCATTTTCAGCGACATCGGTTAGTAACTGGTCTGCTGCTTTTTCTTCGGTAAGCGTTTGATACAGCAGCTCTGCCACATCATCATGGCCCAATGTTTTAGCCAGTTGAGTTAGACCACCGTAAGTAGCAATTTCATAATGTTCTATTTTCTGTGAGGCAAGTATTATTCCTACATCCCGGGTTGCTGTTCCCGATTCTGTGCTTTCAACAATGCCTTCACCTTCTTTTGCAAGACCTTCCATTGCGTCGCACTTTTTAGCCAATGCATCTTCACCTAACAACTCGAATACTTGTTCCAGGCGGGTTACATGCGTTTTGGTTTGTGCGAGGTGATCGTTTATGGCTGTTTTAAGTTTACTGGATGTTGCTGCATCGATCATTTTTGGTAAGTTCTTTACAAGATGATTTTCTGCCCAGTAAATATCCATTATGCTGTCCATGAACAATTCTTGTAATGCTGGTTCAGCTTTAGGCGATGTTTTGGTAGTGAACTTTGGTTCGGTACCGGTTTCGTTTTTCATACGGTTATTAGATTTTTCATTTAGAAGATAATCTATATAACCATCTTGCAAAATGGTTGTTTTGAATACAGGTATTTTTATTAATTGATTGCGTGATATATCAACAGTTGTATTGTGGCCATAAACTTGGGAATAAGGCAGCACTCTTATTATGTATACGCTATATGCAGCACATGCTGAATTGTTGCACTGGTACTCAACCCATATTGATCTGTTTCAGGTAGGAAAACCAGTTGAGCATTAATGATTCGATAGGATGAAGGTTTAATTTTTAAAAGAAATTTATCTAAAGCAGCATTAATTTGTTTTTGTTGATTTTCCATGTTATCGCTGTAGCGCTGATCGTAAGGAATCAAAATTTGCACAAAAGTGTATTTTTCGTTCTGCTGGTTTTTCAAATTATCCATGTATTCTCTATAATTTTCAAAGATAGACCAAAACATGTTGTGGATGATTATAGTTTTTTTTTGCTGTAAAATAGCTAGATATAGCTATTGCTGTAATAAATTTTCTTTTAGACATTTATGTAAATAAATTCTATCATTAAAATTATACTAAACGAACCAAACTTTAAAATAACTCAAATAACAATCGCTAATAAAACATAAAATTGCCAAAGCAATTTAAAAGGTTTCCGGAAATTGCCGGTCTACTCCTTCATATAGGTTTCGGTTTTTCGACTTGATTACTAATCCTTGAACATCTTAAATCCAATTAAATGAGCATTAACATTCTTATTAATAATTCTGCGAATCCATTGGCTGACTATGTGGGTTGGTCACCTCACCCTTGTCAGATCTCATCAACAGACATTATTGGTCAAAGGGTAATATTAAAAAACCTGGATACTGCTAAAGGGGGGCAGGTTGTTTTTAAAAAGGAAATAGGAGATCCCGTGACGGATACATTGGAAATTGATATTCCTAATGATTCTGTACCAGCTAGTTTTTATATTTCTGGAAAATTCGATCTTAATCAAGATAAGGGGAAGGCAAGTTCGTTAGACAAGGACTGTATCATTAAAATAGTCAGTAAATTGACCAATGTTGAACTGGGTCAAAAAGCATTAATGGTTCGGGTAAGAAAAAATGCAAATGGGCTGACTGATACAGAAAGAAACAAATTTCTTTCTGCTATTGTAATCCTTAACCAACAAGGGAAATATATAGATTTTCAGAACATGCATACTTCTGGTGCTGATCCTGAAATACACAAACGAAGTTCTTTTTTGGTGTGGCATAGAGCTTATTTATTAGATTTTGAGCGAAAATTACAAGAGATCGATCCAAGCGTTACGATTCCCTATTGGAAATTTGATGACCCGGCTCCGAAGGTGTTTAATGTTGATTTTATGGGCACCGCTGATGCCTCTGGTGCCGTTACTTTTAGTAATACTAATCCTTTAGTTAATTGGCAGCCTATGATATTTGGGCAGGGTGTAGGAAGGATAAGACGTGTGGCGAAATTTAATACGTCCACGAAAGCGGCTTCTAATGTAAAGAATAATGAAGCTGAAACATTGGCTCTTGGAACAGCCTTCGCTACTTTTGTAGGAACTAAAAGGACCGGGTTTTGTACAATGGAAACAGATCCACATGGTTCTGCCCACGTTAGCTTTACTGGACAAATATCTGATATTGGTAAGGCTCCTGCCGATCCTTTATTTTTTATGTTACACTCTAATGTAGATCGCCTATGGGCAAAATGGCAATGGATTATGACCGGGCAGCGATTTGATCCTATTGATATAAATGCATATCCGCACCTGGGAAGTGGTAATTCCACTGTTGGGGGAGAATTCGGAATCGGCAATTTCTCTGACGATACGATGTGGCCCTGGAACGGAATTTTCGTACAACCACGACCAATTACTGGTCCCAACACTACCTTTCCGTTATCACCTTTTTTAACTGTTCCTTCTCAGACTCCCGACTTGAAAAGCATGATTGATTACCACGGACAAAAAAACCTATCTGCTAACCTAGGATTTGATTATCACGGTGTAAGGTATGACCATTCAACCGTGGTTGTTTAATACTTTTAATTGAAAAATTATGGATGATTATAAGACAGAACTTTTAAAACAAATAGAGAATACAAAAAAACAAAGGGCAAGTGCAATCGCTGATTTTTTAAATATAAATAAATCAGATAAAGAACGATTGACGGCCTTCGAAAACTTCGGAACGTTTAATGAAGAAGAAGATGTGCAAAAGGCACAGCTGATTTTGCGGGATGATAAGCAAAATGGAAAAATCCGTGCGGCAGCCCTTGAAGGATTAGTTAATGAAGTGGGCGTCAATGAGAAATTGATGGATGAGGTAATTTCTATTTTAAATAATGAAAAACCACCTATACCACTTAGAAGTGCTGCACTGTCCGTTTTGCAAACGACCAGTTTTGGTTCTATCGTTTTTCCTTCGAAGCGGCCTGCGTATTTTAATGTATTAAGGAAAGTAGTGGTCGAAGATAATGACTTAAGAGCACCCGCTATGGAATACCTTGCGATGAACAATGACGCATTTATACAGAAAAAGCTTATAGATGGGTTAAATGAACCTAAAGCGGCGATAACGAAGCCTGAAATAGCCATTCAGCTTCTTGCTTATGATCTTCATGCCGAACATTATCCTGTTCTAAGGAAAATAGCCACAAATCCACCTAATTTACAGAGTAAAAAAGAAGCGCTACGTAATCTTGCTGCTGACCCTGATTCTAAAGATTTATTGTGGAGAACGATGCAGAATACAAAAGAAGATCCTGAAACAAGGCATGCATGTGCAGTTGCATTAGAGAATTTAAATCCTGGAGACATTCAGGTTTATGCTAAAAAAATGATATTGGATCCAAATGAAAATGAGGAGTTAAAAGCAGCTATGCTAAATACACTCACATTCTCTATGGATGCCGGAGCCTTAAATGATGTTGATTTTAAGAAGAAGCTTGATAATGTCCAAAAACGTGTTTCATCACCAGGTTTAAGGAAGATGGTTGCGGATTTTAAGAGCTCCGCTGAACAACGTCGTGCTAAATAGTAAAAGATATGATGCCTTTTTCTGATACGATGCCTGCACCTGAACACTTCAACAAGGATACTCCCGAGGAGGAAATAGCAGAGTTTGTCAATACAATTCAAAAATTTCCGAATCGTAGAAAATTATTGGTTGATTTATTATCGGAACGACATCCTTTATATCAGGATAGGGGTGCCAACCAGGTCATTCGGATCAGGGGCTATATTTTAGCAAACTTCGAAACTGTGGGACTTCCAAAGTCTGCTATTCTCTATGTATTGCAGGAATTAGAGAACGGTATTGATGTGTATACAGTTGCAGCGGCAGCAAAAGCACTTAGAGGAATGGATCCGCCAAGTAAGCAATTGGTGCCTTTTCTCCTTAAAGCCATCCGTAATATTCGGGATATGGATGATGCGGTTACATTTGAAATGTATAAACCGGATGGCTCTATGGTTAATTATACAACTGCATTAAAAGAATTGTTTCTGACCTTAAGCTGGTTAGGTGCTTATGCTCAGGATGCGGTAGCATCGCTTGAACAGATGTCACTTGGGACTGAATTTTATGCCAGTACCGAGTTGAAGTCAGAAATTGAGCAAACTATCCAGTGTATCCGTGGGGATGTTCGGGAAATAAATTCCTCATGTTGTTCCATTTCTTTCGATATGGATGTTAATTCTAAATCTTCTGGTTCAAATATTCGGAAGGTGGTATTAGAAGATCAGAATAAAGAAAGCTTTCGTTTTAATCAATTTTTTAAGGGAACGCCTACTCTTGTAGCTTTTTTCTATACCCGATGTAATAACCCGAATAAATGTTCGGCTACGATTACACGATTAGTACAATTACGAAGGACTTTAGAAGCTGATGGAATTCAAAAATTAGTAAAAACAGTGGCTATAACTTATGATCCGGAATATGATATTGCCTCCAGATTAAAAGTGTATGGAGAAAATAGACGCTTCGTTTTTGATATAAATAATAGGTTTTTGAGAGCTGATCCAGATAGCTATACGGCGCTCAGAAAGTATTTTAGTCTTGGTGTCAATTACTCAGGTTCAATAGTAAATCAGCATAGGATAGAGCTTTATTTATTAGATCAACATGGAAAGGTGATTCGAAGTTTCACTCATCTGAAATGGGAAGAAAATGAAGTGTTAGATGCTGTCAAAAATGCCATTTCTAATGCTACCAAGCCTGTTTTGTTTCAGTATTATAGGAATTTTATTATTAAGACATTCGGTGATTTTTTATCTGTCATACCATCCCTTATCGTAGCGTTTTTTCCAAAATGTCCTATCTGTTGGGCCGTCTACCTGAGTATGTTTGGAGTTGCGGGATTGAATACCATTCCTTATAGTCCCTGGCTCTTGCCGGTATTTTGTGGTGTGATGGGAATAAATCTTTTCACTCTTTTTTTAAATGCTAAACGTCGCAATGGTCTCCTGCCATTTTATATAAGCGTGGTTGGAGCGCTGTTTATTTTATTTTTGGGACTTATATTTAAAATTAAGCTAGCCTTATACCTGGGGGTCTCTCTAGTTTTTATTGGCGCTCTTTTGAATAGTCTTTCGTTTAGGCTGTATTCAACTATTGTCGGTAAGTTAAAATTCGGATTTAGACTTTGACTTATTATATAGATACTTTATTTAAATAAGTATCTATATATCAGTATTATACTTATATCTTATTGAATTAATAGTTGAGAAACTTTGATTATGAATTTCTCAACTTAAATAAAAATTATTCATATATGTGAATAACTGTTTATCAATTAGCATAATATCGGTACAGATATTGTCTATATCTTATAGAATGTGAGTAATATATGCTTTTGTATATGATCTTTGTCATTAAATACATATGAAGAGAGAGAGTAAACTGAGCAAAAGATTGCACACATGAAGAAATGATTACTCATAATATCGAATAAATCAAAAAGTAAGAATTGGTCTCTAATATTTAAATTATTAACGCTCTCAAACATGTTAATTCATCACGGACAAATTATCGAAAAAGTAGTAAGAAGAAACGGACACTCTATAAGCGATGTAGCTCGTTTAACAAACGTAAACAGGCGATCAGTCTATAACTGGTTTAATCAGCAACAACTTAAGCCGGAAATTATTTACAGAATTGGTTGTGTTATCAACCATGATTTCTCAGAAGAACTTCCTCAGCTCTTTACTCCAGAGGATTTCCAAAAGGGATTCAGAAAGACATCTTTTTTGAACAGTGTAGGTGAAGAACCCGATTCGTCAACTAATAAGGATCTCTGGAAAGATAAGTATGTCGATTTACTGGAACGCTACAATACGTTACTTTTACTCAAAGTATCTGTTGCGTGAAAAAATCAAAAATAAATACCTCAGATGTTAAAAAGTGCTTTTATAACTATCATATTTTTGTTAGTTATAAAAGTCTCTGAAAATATTTTGCATGATATTTATTTTTCAAGTTTTTCCTATTGATAGAGTATAATCTGATCTCCCAGTTTCCGGAGAAAGAAGAAAATCTGGTACGGCTGATTCTACTTTAGATGCTGATGCGAAGCTACTGGTGCAACAGCAGGGTTAGCATCTTCTGCAGGAAACTTAAAGAAGGAAAGTACACCTATTTAATAAAATTGATGCCACGCTATGATGGGGATTATATTTTAAATCCTGCAAAGGCTGAAATGATGTACTTTCCTGTATTCTATGGTCGTGATGAAATGAAAAAAGTAAGTGTTAAATGATGGTGATTAGTTGGGATACCAGTTTCTTAACCGCACGTCTATTTTTGGATTTTTGTCATTCACTAGCTTTTTAAACGCCTTGATATCCTGTCCCTTGTGATGGTATGGGTATACAATAGCGGGTTTAAAGGCGAGAACACCACTTGCGGCATGATTAATATCCATGGTATAAGGAAGGTTCATACATACAAAGGCAACGTCGATATGCTTAAGCGCACGCATTTCCTTTGTATCACCGGTATCTCCTGAAATGTAGATATTTTTGCCACCGATGTTTAAGATATAACCGTTACCGCGACCTTTAGGATGTCTGGAGTCTGGCGTTTCAGGAATGTTATACATGGGAATTGCTGTTATTTTTATTCCAAGCTTGCTGCTTTCATTGCCGTTATTTAACACAGTGATTTTTGCGGCTTCTACTCCAGGAAGCAGATCTGCCACTGCTTGTGGTACTACAAAAAGTGTTTTTGAAGTATTTAGTGTGTCTATGATTTTAGGATCCAAATGATCTGGGTGGATATCAGTGATCAGGATCAGGTCTGGAGCTGCAAAGTTTTTATATTGTGCTACAGAACCTGTTGGGTCAATATATATAGTCTTTTTATTCCATGTGATGACCAACGATGCATGTTTGACTGGTGATATTATCAGAGGTCCAGTGTTTGTTTTGATTTGGTCAGCGGGTTGAGGTTGTGCGGAAACTAAAAATGTTATACAACACAACAGGACAGTGCTTAATAGATTTAACTTCATGTTCTTCAAGGTATTTTCAATGAAGATAGAGCATTATTATGAAATATCAAATACGAGTTGAGTATTTAATACGTCATAATAATGCTAAGAAATTATTCTAATAATAAGCTTTTGGCTTATTTATTTTAAAGGAATTTCCCGAAGGATATGTTGTAAGTATTCGTAAAATTTCACAACTGAAGAAACTTGTACTTTTTCATTAGGTGAATGAGCTCCACGTATAGTGGGACCAAATGATACCATATCCATACCTGGGAAATGACCTCCTAAAATGCCACATTCCAATCCTGCATGGCAAGCACCAACTTGAGGTTCGTTCTTAAAATGATCAGGATAAAGCTTCAACATTAATTTCAATAAGGGAGAATCAGCATTAGGTTTCCATCCTGGATAATCACCGTTTTGAGTGACTTCAGATCCTATGCTTTCAAAAGCAGCGCGAACGGAAAGGGCTACATCTTCTTTGCTGCTTTCCACACTGCTTCGCTGCAGAGATTGAGTGATGAAAGTCCCATCCTTGACAAGTACTCTGGCCAGGTTCGTGGAAGTTTCTACCAAACCTTCGATATCAGGACTCATGCGAAAAACACCATTTGAAACTGCATAAATAGCCTGTGTAAGCTTTTTGAAATAGTCGGGATTCATGACTAATGCAGGTTTTTCTGCGTTTTTGCAACTTATAGTAAGGTCTTTTTCAATGGTTTTGAATTCATTTTTCAGGAGATCGGTAAATTGAGAAACAAAAGTTAAGAAAAGCTCTTTATCGGAATCCTGAATTAAAACTAATGCTTTTGATTCTCTTGGAATCGCATTACGGAGGCTTCCTCCATCTAAACTGGCTAACCTAAGATCGAAGGATTGCAGCGCTTTATAGAGTAAACGATTCATCAGTTTGTTGGCGTTCGCTCTGCCCAGATGTATTTCTGTTCCAGAGTGTCCACCAAGTAGTCCCTGGATTATAATTTCGAACGCGACATAGCCCTCTTGAACAGGAATTTCCTGGTAGGAGCCTTTGGTATTGGTATCAATGCCGCCAGCACAGCCAATAGTCAGTTCATCATCCTCTTCGGTATCCAGGTTCAGTAATATACGACCGCTAAAGTTTGCTGGATCCATTTGTGTGGCACCTGTCATTCCTGTTTCCTCATCAACCGTAAACATAGCTTCCAATTCTGGATGCGGGATATCGGTAGAAGCAAGCAAAGACATAATTGCCGCTACACCAATCCCATTATCGGATCCTAGTGTAGTGCCTTTTGCTTTAACCCAATCGCCATCTACGTACATGTTGATGCCCTGGTTTTCAAAATCAAAGTTAATATTACTGTTTTTCTGATGCACCATATCCAGGTGTGACTGGAGAACAACAGTTTGACGGTTTTCCATTCCTGCCGTGGCTGGCTTTTTAATCAACACATTACCAATGGCATCCCTCCGGGTTTCAAGCCCTAAACTTTTGCCATAACTCATTGCAAAAGCAATAACACGTTCTTCCTTTTTAGAAGCCCTTGGGATTGCATTCAGATCTGCAAAGTTTTTCCAAAGGGCAGTAGGAAGTAAATCTTTTAATTCCATTTCGTGATTAATTTATAGAGGCTAAAAATAGACCTCCTGCATATCGTTTATATATGCATTTATGGGGCTCAAGTTAGGGTTTTTTATTTTATTCTGATTTTTTTACTCATCCCAGATCTTAGATGGCTGACCTGAGTGTTGGTCCTTTCTTAAAACAAAGAGAAAACTATTGATTTATTCATTAGGATAAAACTTTATAAATTGAAATGGTTTATAAATGAACAACTTCTGCTAAATAAGCTATAAATGGATAATTAATGTTCATCTTTACTTAAAGCCACATTAGATTAAAAGTCAAGCATCAGCTTGAATTAGCTTAACCTCGATGAATAGTTGGTTTTTTTTGGCTTTTATTACAATAAATTATTCTTAAAATCCATACTTATGAATGCGTACAATGTTAATCTGACTAATTGTGATATAGAGCCCATTCACATATTAGGTCAGATTCAGTCACATGGATTTTTAGTTGCTGTCAATTCGGAAACGCATATCATTACCTATATCAGTGAAAATATACATGTTTATATTCGCGATGAAGGGAAAAATTACCTGGGAAAGTCTCTTTCTGAATTGGAAGAGAAGCTTAACCTGGATACATTGGAATCTGAATTAACAATAAGCCAGTTAATTACTGTTAGGAATTATGCAAATGGTTTGGAAGCGATCAATCCATTCTTGCTTAAGCTAAATTCTCAGCCTTATTTCATGATTGTGACTTCCTCCGGTGACAACAAAATACTGGAGTTTGAGCCTGCAGCTGCAGATGTCAACATTGATGTGCAGCAAACTATTGGGCGATCTATATCCGAAATTCTTTCTGTAAAAAAGTTAGATGCCATGTTGCAAAAAGCAGCTACTGAAATTAAAAGGATTATCGGTTATGGCAGAATAATGGTCTATAAGTTTGGTGAAGACGGGCATGGAGAAGTTGTTGCGGAGGCTAAGGAAGATTTTTTGGCGCCTTTCATGGGGCTTCATTATCCGGCTTCAGATATTCCAAAGCAGGCAAGGGAGCTTTATAAAATTAATTTAACTCGTATTATTGCGGATGTAAATTCTATTAATTCTGCTATCATTACCGATAAATTGAAGAATATACCTCTTGATCTTACTCATTCTTGTTTAAGGGCAGTATCTCCAATTCATATCCAGTATTTGAAAAATATGGGTGTTGAATCAAGCTTTAGTATCTCATTGCTTGCTCATGGTGAATTATGGGGACTTATTGCATGTCACAATTATTCACCTAAGTTTATCAATTATAAGGCTCGTGATGCAGCAAAATTATTAGGGCAGATACTTTCGTCAGCACTAGAATACCGGCAAGGTGAAGAAGATAGTGAAAAGTTTACTTATTTAAACCAAGGGGTAAATCAGCTTATTGAACATCTTGAAAAAGAAACCAACATCAATGAAGCTTTATTTAGGGATAACATATCAATTAAAGACATCAATTCGGCGACAGGGGCAGTATTAGTATTCGAGAATAAGATAACTCGCATTGGTGACACGCCTAATGAAGAACAAATTGAAGAGATTGTTGAATGGCTTAAGATTAACATGTCTGACTCTGTTTATTATACCCACCGGTTTCCTCAAATATTTTCGGCTTCAAAAATCTATAGTCAGATTGGTAGTGGAATTTTAGCTTGCATGCTTTCGAGAGAGCTTGGTGAATTTATTATCTGGTTTAAACCGGAGCAGATTCAAACTTTAACCTGGGCAGGTAACCCAGAAAAGCCGGTAGAGCAAAGTGAAAATGGATTATTAACATTATCTCCAAGAAAATCATTTGATGGCTGGACCGATATCGTTAAGAATACTTCGGAAAAATGGAATAGAGCAGAAATTGCTGCCGTAGTAAATTTGCGCGAACATGTTATTTATGTGATTACTAGAAAAGCAAATGAGATTCGCCTGTTAAACGAAAAGCTTAAACATGCTTACGAGGAATTAGACACATTTAGTTTTACTGTTTCTCATGACTTGCGTACACCTTTATCCTCTATAAAGACCTATTCTGAGCTTTTAATAACTAATAACAAAAGCCTTGATGATAATGCAAGAAAAGTATTAGATAGGATAAAAGTATGTGCTGATAGAATGGATTTGTTAATCAAAGAAATACTGAAATATTCCATGATAGGCAAGGCAGATGTACAAACTGCTCCAATTGATATGACTCATTTGATCAATGAAATTAAAGAAGACGTTATAGTGGGTTTACAACCTAAAGATTTAGAATTTCATATTGGAGATACACCCGACATTCAAGGAGATCCCGTTATGATCAATCAGGTTTTTACTAATCTGATTAATAATGCTGTAAAATATTCAGCTAAATCTACACCATCTGTGGTGAATATTAATGGCGTCAAACTTGATAAAGAAACTATTTATACGATCTCGGATAATGGGGTTGGAATTGACGATCGATATTATAAACTTGTATTTGAGTTGTTCAAGCGTATGGATAATGTAAAAGATTTTGAGGGAACAGGAGTGGGGCTAGCGATAGTAAAGCGCATCATAGAAAAACATCACGCAAGGGTTTGGTTTGAAAGCAAATTAGGCATGGGAACTACTTTTTACTTGTCATTTGTAAATTCTTAATGGTAAATAATACAGACTTATTTTTTGTAGAAGATGACATAGATTTTGCATTTATTATGGAAAATGCTGTGCAAGAGTTAAAGAATGAAGTATCTATACAGATTGTTCAAAATGGGAGAGAATCTTTGGATATTTTAACTCAGATGGCTATTGAAAATTTTAAACCAAAGCTTATCTTATTAGATTTGAATCTTCCGGGCCTATCAGGTATAGATTTACTTAAAGAAATAAGAGATCTTCCTTACTTCAGGTATATGCCCATTGTGCTTTTTTCTACATCTGCTAATCCAAAAGATATTAAAGCAGCTCTAGAATTTGGCGCTAATGCTTATGTAACCAAACCTTCCGGATATTTAAACCTGGTGATTTGCTTGCAGTCTATTTATGATTTTTGGTTTGTACAGCATTCAACTCTTGATTAATAAGATGAAAAAAATATTAGTTATTGAAGATGATTATGATATTGGTTTTACAGTAGAAATGGCACTTGCAGATGAATATGTAGTGATGGTACTGAATGAAGCTTTCCATATTATTAGTTCCCTGCATGATTTTCTTCCTGATCTTATTTTGATCGATAATTCTATAGGTCCAAGAGAGGCACCAGAAATTATAAATGAAATCAGAAGTTTTGATGCTTATCAAAACATACCATTTGTTCTCTTTTCTGCACATCCTAATATAGAAAAAATTGCAGATGATATTTTAGCAAATGCCTATTTGGCAAAGCCCTTTGATTTAGACGATCTTTATTCTTGTATTGAAGGAGTATTAGAGCTAAACAACTAGTAGATATCAATTATAGAAAGAAAGAAATTAAATAGTATATGCAATTTAACTAATGTACTGCTCGTTTGTGATAACTTCTTTTGGATCTGTTTTTTTCGTGATCTTATTAGTCGCCTCATAAAAGTAGGGGTCATCTCTACATCCACAAAAATGCTATCTTTTGATTGTGGCGACTTCTTGAAGTAAAATCTATATAATTTTTTGTAAGGGTGATTGCTGAAGATGCTCCAAGGTTTGGTTTGTTTTAAAGTATAATGTATGATCACTTTATCTTTTAAAAACTGGTCATATTCGCGCTTGAAGATATATTTTGGGATATCGTTTGGTAGCACATTAAACCTTGAATCGATGCGATAGTAATTATTTTCCGCTACTACATTCAGTGCATCCTGATCCAGATATTTTAGTTTCTCGGGGTAGTCATAAATAAATTGAATGCTTTTTTCAGTAATCGATTGCTTTTTCCACTCTGGAATGTTCATCAGCATAACTCCGGAATTAAAATATATGCCTTCCTCATATATCCCTAGATCAGGCCTGTTTTTAGTAGAGTTTACTTCTGCAACTGCTCCAAAGGGAAAGGTGCCTAAATTTACATTATAAAGCTCCTGCAATTTTCCATGTACAACAAGATCGCAATCAACGTACAATAATTTATTTATTTTTTTTGGCAATAGTAAAGGAAAAAATAACCGGTAATAGGCAGCAATTGAAAGATATGAATTTTCAGGGACCGTTAATCCCTGCAGTTGGGTTGCATTGATCTCATAAAAACTAATTTCTCCATGATGCTGATGTACGAAATTTATGATTTTTTCTTTCTGTTCTAAATTGAGTCCTGTTGCAATGATGTGGAGGTGGAAGATGTTATCAGGATTATTATAGAAGACAGATGTAATGACAACAAAAAAATGGGTGATGTATTTATCATCAAAAGCTAATGCAATATGTATAGGGTTCAGATTCATATATGCTCTTTTAATAGAAGAATAGTTTTTTTTGCTCTCAACCTCATAATAATCCGCCACTTATAAAAGTCAAATAGTTTCTTTAAGACTTAATAATCCGGCACAATGATCTGACTAACATTTTTGTGTTTGGATGATAAGGGTTTTATATAAATTTGACTTTAACAATATATTCTATTGATAGTTTTTATTGTTTTAGAAATTTTTTCAAGGAATTATGAATTATTTCATTCCAGCCAAGCTGGAAGTTATGAGCAGAAAAAGCAGGGTTTTCTTGAGGAAACGTTTCCAGTCCACTATGGGTTAATTTAAGTAGGGTATTGTTTCCTTGCTCTGATAAATCAAACATTACAAACGACTTTCCAGGGTAACCATCATATGACCAGCTATATATTAATTCTTTCTCAGGAATAACATCAGTTACTTCGCATAGATGCAAGTATTGCTCTTCAGGACTTGCGCCACCGCTAAATTGAAACTTGAAACCCTTCTCTGCCTTAAATTCATCAAGGTCAAAATACCAGATCTTCATTTCATCTTTGTCAGTGATTGCTTTCCATACAGTTGAAACAGAAGTATTGAACACTTCTTCTATTATAATTGGCTGTTTTTGCAAAATACTATTTCCCATCTTATTTAAGTAGATATTATTTGAATAATCAAAATTAACTGTTTATTACCGTTTTAAGATACCCAAAGAGGACATTTTAATGGGGCAAAAAAGAATTTTTTTATCTCAATTAGGATATAATTGTATTTGATTTCATATCTTCTAATTTGCTACTAAATTCAGTTGTAACTTACTCTGGTAACAGGCGTTGTTTTACTGATTCTGATTTAGGGTGCTTTTTAATTCAGACAGTTATATTCGATTTTTCAATCCTGTTTCTTTGAACTAGCGGATTTATCTGGTAGTTCTTTCTTTGATAATTCCTTTAAGGATGTAAAGCTATGCTACCTGTGTTGCTCATAAATACGATGCGTTTAGTATCCGGAGACTACACTATCTCCATTATCGGTAAAAAAGACTATAATTCAATAATATCGTGCTTATTACCGATAATTTAATGCATTTAACTATCTAAGCAGTTGTTCTTATAAAGGAATTATATTTCTGCTTGTATGGAATTTTGTTTTTTAAATTCGGGAAATTGCTGGTTATTTTTAAAAGGTATGGCAAATAAAGAGGGATTGATGAATTGGGAATATTTAATAGGTTTGCGATCTCATCTCCTAATAAATAACGCATCAGCTGATGTATATCCTTAAGTGAAATATTCGATGGGGTGGCGCTATCGAAATAGGAGATTAATACCCGGGTTAGTTCTGATCCTTGTTCTGAGATCTTGAAATGCCTTTTACGGATGGCTAGCTCCAGTGCATGAGCAGATTTTCCATCCTGTGTAAGCAGGTCATCCTCAAGACCAAGAAGATAACCAATTACGTTCCATAGATGCAAAAAAGACTGCTGTTCTTCATAAGAAATACTATGACCAAGTTTGCGAAGTCCGCGAATAACGATGAGTGAAAAGGATAAATTAGTACCTGCCATGTCTTCCTGATTAATAGGGAAACCCATGGCGCTATCCCACTTACCACTTTTGAGCGTATAATAACGAGCAGCTGCATGAGTAAGCCTAATTTTTAAACAACTGGCAAATCCTTTACCATCTATTTCAAAAGCGTTAGGTGCCATCACATCCCAGATAAATTCAGCTGTATCAGTAAGACGTTTGCCTGCATTGCTTTTCAGGAGCTCTGTAAGATAAAGAACCATTGCACCATCCGCAGCAGCGTAGCAGTAAGGCAAGGAAAGTAATCCTAATAATTGCATAATTTGCTCTGCGTGCTGCACAAAAAACCTGGAACCATTCTTCATTCGCTTTTTATCTGCCCATACCGGTAATTTCTGGGCATTGCTAATGAAAGTTTCTCCCAAATATTCATCTGGTAGGGGACTCAACGTCGAGTTCTGCTTAATTTGACTTAACCAGCCGGATAGTGCTGTCTTTGTTATCGGATCAGAAAAATTCCTACTTATAAATAATTCGACTTCAGCATCTCCTCTTAACCTTTTGCTGGATAGAAACTGATTGGAATACTGCTGCTGTGTGTTCATCAAAGGAGGTTAATCTTGTAATGCTAATTGCGGAACATAGGTATCTGTTCGTACTATTGCTTTTAGCTCATGAAGAATGTTGTACAAGCCAAAGTTAGTGCGATTGACATATATGAAGTGTTTTACTCCTCGTGCTTGCTTAAATTCAGGCATTTTTGACAGCATTTCCCCGAACTTGTAAAGTTTATCAAAAAACGCATTTTCGCTAAAATCAAAAGTATTACTCGTATAGGGCTTGGCAAATAAGGTAATCATTTGGCAATATACTTCATGATAGAATTCAATTTGAGCTGGTGTATCGTTTGGTTGAATCATTTCCAGTTCTCTGAACGCTTGTAGTGTCTTTTCTTTACTTTCAAAAAAGCCATTAGAAGACAAGGAGAAAAACGGGTAGTAAAACTCATCCGGTAGCACCTTGATACATCCAAAATCTATTACACCGAGCTTTCCATCTGGAGTAATCATAAAATTTCCCGGATGAGGATCAGCATGTACGGCACGTAACTCATGCTGCTGAAAATTGTAAAAATCCCATAATGCCTGACCAATGGTATTGCGCTCCTCCTGTGATGGATTAGTCTGCAAATATTCCTTTAAATGTTTCCCCTCCAGCCAATCCATCGTGATGGTTCTTTTGGTAGATAATTCTGGATAATAGGTGGGAAAAACAATATTATTTAATACAGAACAGGCCTTAGAAAATTCAATGGAACGCTTGAGTTCCAATTCATAATCTGTTTCTTCCAGCAAGCGCTCTTCAACTTCGTTCATATATACATTCAGCTCCTTTTCACTCATACCTAATAAACGAAAGGCAAAAGGTTTCACAAGCTTCAGATCAGAGGAAATAGAGTCACCTACTCCCGGGTATTGAATTTTTACGGCAAGTTTCTTTCCATGCAATTCGGCCTGATGCACCTGACCAATAGAGGCAGCATTACTGGATTTAAGATCGAATTTATCAAAAACCTGATCAGGAGTCTTGCCATATAATTTATGAAAGGTTTGCACGATAAGAGGGCCTGATAGGGGTGGCGCATTATATTGAGAAAGGGAAAACTTATCTACATATGCCTTAGGCAATATGCTTTTATCCATACTTAGCATTTGAGCTACTTTTAATGCGCTGCCTTTTAATTTACTTAAAGATTCGTAAATATCTGCAGCGTTATCCTCATTCAGCTCATCCTTCGTCAAATTAGGGTTAAATAATTTTTTTGAATAATGTTTTACATAGTTTCCGCCAATTTTAAATCCTGTTTTAACAAATTGTGTGGAGCGTTCTACCTTACTGGTGGGTATGCTATTTTGTTCTTTTCCTTCTTTTTCAATCATCTAAAATGGCATTTTAACATTCGTGTTTTTTGCAAGAAATTTCCCATAGTCAAGTAATTCATCAAGTGGTGACCGTTGGAAAAGGTTGTAGGTAACATTCACTCCTTTTTCTATTGCTTGATCGGTTTTGTCAAATCCCGGTGAGGTATCTTTCAACCAGAAGTTGAGTACAAAACCAAACTGGATCCATAGTGCATCTTTGTATTTATTGGCAAAAAATGGGCGATCCATCAGTTCTCCTGATTCAATTCCTTCTTGTATAATTTCAGCACTGAATACTTCAAATTTAGACTTTAATCCCTGCAGTAGTTTTTTATTGCCGATACTACCTGGGGCATTTTTTAAACTAAAAATAGCGAAGCTTCGCTTTCCTTTTAGTAATTCAATGAAGCTGTAAAATAAGCTGAGCGCCTTTTCTCTTGAAGTATATTGACTCCATACCTCCTGAGCTTTCACTTCTGCGATAGTTGTGTTCATGAGTCCTGCCCAGATGCTAATTTCCATACTTTCGAACGAGGTAAAATGATTGTAAAACTCTTCCTCGGCCATGTCATTTTCTTTAGCAAATATAAATACGGTTTTAGGTTGTTCCCCGTTTGTTAATACGTATTTAATATATGCTTCCTGAAGTTTTTCTTTAGTTTCCATAGTGTATAAACGTCTTTTGATTAGCTATTTGTATTGCTATATAAATATCGGGATAACCTTTAGCTAAATAGCGCTTTTTTTAGTATTCGAAGGAATATGAGATGTGGATGAGAATTTCATTTTATTTCTTTTTAAACTATTTTAGGTATCATGAGTTTGAAAAGCACACATTGTTTATATTGCAACACATGGAAAATACTTCTCAAGAAATGAAAATACTATCTATTGATATTGGCGGAACCAACGTAAAAGCAACTGTTTTGGATCAAAACGGGGAGCTATTGCAGGAGTATAAAAAGGTTAAAACTCCTGATCCCGCAAATCCTGAAAAGTTACTGGAAGCTATTAATACACTGCTGAAGGGTTTTATTTCTTATGATAAGGTATCTGTTGGTTTTCCCGGATATGTGAAGGAGGGTGTCATTTTTACTGCTCCTAATCTGGACACTAATTTGTGGAAAAATGTGGATCTTAGGAAGCTGATTAGCGACTCTTTAAAAAAACCGGTACGGTTGGTAAACGATTCTGATATGCAGGGCTTAGGTGTTGTAAGCGGAAAAGGTCTTGAAATGGTAATTACCCTCGGTACAGGTTTCGGATCAGCACTATTGCTCAACGGACATTTACTCCCTCATCTTGAAATTGCTCAGCATCCCTTTACAAAAAACAAAACTTACGACACGTATATAGGAGATGAGGTTTTAAATGATAAAGGTTTAGTAAGATGGAACAAGCGGATGGAAAGGGTTTTGAAAGTTCTAAAAAGAGTGTTTAATTATGATCGTCTTTACATAGGAGGCGGAAATGCTGATAAACTTAATTTTAAACTGGATGATAATATAAAGATTATTTCCAACAAAGATGGGATCAAAGGTGGGTCAAGGTTATGGCTGGAAGATGGCCTGAAATAGCTATTATTAATCCGCTCTATTAAATTTTCTTTAGCTTAAAGGAGTAGTCTTTGGCTGAACATTGCATCTCTATGAGGATATCTTCTTCTCTCTGCTGAAGATGCGTATTTGCACATTCAACTATTTGACTCTCCAACTTTTTAGTATTTTGAATAAAGTCTCCATCAGGCAAATGAATAATCAGATGGTTCATATAAATAGTTATAGGATATTCAACTAGACAGGCTTCCGTAAGTAACTTTTTTATTTTTTCTTAAAAACTATTCATGATTATGTGTTATGTTCTTAATAACCAGATGAGAATAAATAGGTTTTGATTTTATGTTATAAATGCAAGGATGAAAGGGTTATTTTCATGTATAAGGATTCAATGTAATTCAGATAGAATTAAATTTTCCGGATACAGCTGATATCAATTTCAAGGGACAAGGATTGATTTATTGCCAATAACCTAATTCCAAACCGGCTTTTCCCTTTTTTTGAAAACAACGTACCACATAGACCGGTAAAAGGACCCTTTACAATCATTACGTCCTCACCCTCTATCAGGTGAGGTTCTACTTCAAAAATAGTATCTTCAAATCGTCTTATGTTAACAATTTCATTGTCAGAGATCACAGCTGGTCTTCCATCAAATGAAATAAACTTTAAAATGCCATTTATCTTAAAAAAGCTAATTCTTTCTTTTTCAGTCGTATTGATAAAGATATAATTAGGAAATAAGGGCATCTGTATTTCTTTTTTACGGTCGCTCCATTCCCGAATAACCCGCTGCATCGGCAAATAAGCTTTTAAATTCTTCCTGATCAGTTCTCCATAAATTTTCTTTTCAAAGTTAGGATAGGTGTAGGCTATAAACCAGCTACGCTGTGAAATAGATTCCATAGTTATTTAATGTTTGTAAGTAGATGTTTTAAAGAAGGTTCTAACTAAAATTAGACATCTTACATTTTTAACACAATAGCTAATACTAGCTATTGTGTTAAAAATACCCAGCGAAGCATTATTTGTCGCAATTAACCCCTTTATCGTCCCGATTAACCCCCACATTTTGAAAACTCCATTGGTATATTTGTTTATATCCAACCTATAAAACTTAAATACTATTCTTTTTACTAAATCATTAAATATGTTTAAAAAATCAAAAATATTCAGCAGTTTCTCCATCGACGATCTGCAAGCAGCAAAAAAGTTCTATTCCGAAGTTCTTGAATTAAAAGTGGTTGAAAATGAAATGGGCTTTCTTGAATTGGATCTGGTAGGAGGATATAAGATCCTGGCCTATCATAAGCCTAATCATACTCCGGCAACGTTCACTGTACTTAATTTTCCAGTTGATCAAATTGACACAGCTGTAAAAGAACTGTCTCAAAGAGGTGTTACTTTTGAAAGATATAATGAACCCGATTTGAAGACTGATGATAAGGGTATTGCCCGTGGAGATGGACCTAACATCGCCTGGTTCAAAGATCCGGCCGGAAACATTCTATCCATCCTGGAAGCAACTTAAAAATAAATAAATAACATTAAAATAAATCTGATTAAAATGGAATTACAAACAGTAAGCAGCAGATTGTCTTCTCTTCTTGTGCTTTATGATATGCACACTACTTTTTTTGAAAGTGCGCTTGAAGGAATTTCCGATATTGACGCACATAGAAGATTGGAAACAAAAGCCAATCATATTACCTGGCTCACAGGTAGCCTTGTACAAGAAAGATTTGAACTAGCTAAATTATTGGGTGCAGATCACAAACAGAAAGCTGATGAACTTTTTAAAGATCATAAGGGAATTCAGGAAAATATTGCCTATCCTCCACTTGATGATTTTAAAAAGGACTGGAAGTTTATATCACCTATTCTCAAGGAGGAACTTGCGAATGCTGACGACGAAAAGCTTGACAGTACTTTTGAGATGATGCCAGGCCAAACTATGACCAACTTCGATTTAATTGCTTTCACTACTTATAGGGAAGCCAATTGTATTGGTCAGATAGCCTTGTGGAGAAGATTGCTCGGTTACGAAGCAATGAAGTACATGTAATTATCCTTTTAATTTTAATTATGCAAAATCATTTGTGTATAAATGAAAAACACCTAATTGATTTTGCATAATTGAAATTATGAACTTTAGAAAGTTTAATGAGGTACAGATCTCAGAAATAGGACTTGGTACTTGGCAACTTGGAAGTGCAAGACTGGGGTACCGTTAATGAAGATCATGCACTCGAAATACTTCATGAATTTGAAGAATGTGGTGGTAATTTTATCGAAACAGCAGATGTATACGGTATGGTGTTAGAAAACCACTTATAAGAGGTCATTTTTAATCTAAAGAGGTCAAAATATAATCCATTTTGACTTCTTTAAACTTTTAAATAAAACTTATCTCTTTCATTTAATCAGCTTATTGATAAATTCAGCGACTTTCGGATTACTATAATCTGCACCTCCAACATGATGAAATGCAATATTTCCAGATTTATCTAAAATAACCGTTGTTGGCATAGATCCTGCAAAATACTCAGACGGCATTTCACTGGCTGCTAGATAAACCGGTAAGCTAAACTCTTTCCTTTTCATAAATGCAGTTGACTTTTTCATCTTACTGTCCACATCTACCATCAGGAACAATACCTTATCATTGTTCTTATATTTTTCATATAAACTGTTGATTCCAGGCATTTCAGCAATACAGGGAGGGCACCAGGTAGCCCAGAAATTCATAAACACTACTTTTCCTTTTTGTTCTGAAAGTTTAACTGTATTTCCTTCATCATCTGTAAATAGCACTTCGGGAGAAGCGGCTTGTTGAACGACTGCAACCTGATGATTTTCACTTGGCTTATCCGGTATATCCGGTTGGAACAATCCTACCTTCATTAAACCTTGAATTACCCGTCCCTTCACACTGGGACTTATGAATAGAGTCACTACAAAAACAAATAATATAACCGTGCTGATATTTGAAAAGGAAACCCATTTTCTTTTATGAAAGCTTGCCGCTTGATTTTCCTGTATTTTATTTGTGGTCATGATATGCTATTTCTAATTACTTGATAATCCATGCTTTAAATCATTTTTCAGCATTAATCAGATTTACTTAACAAACTGATTGACCTTATTCCAGGTACCCCCGTTCACGACATTGGTAAGTCCGCTTTGTTCCAATATAGATTTTGCCTGACTGCTTCTTCCTCCGCTTTGACAAAAGACAACAATGTTTTTCTTGTTCTGGAATTTGGAGAGTTGTGCATTTACCCTATCCAAGGGGATATTTACAGAGCCTTTCACATGTCCAGAGGCAAATTCTCCAGGAGACCGTACATCAACTAAAAATGCTCCCTCATTAATAATATGCGCTAAATCAACGGTAGTACCGCCAACAAATAACTGTTTAAACAAATTCATCATTGCTAGTTTTTTAAATTATACAGGGAATGCCTATTATACCACTTCTTCATAGTTTGAATCTTTTTTTGATGGAGTAAAATTCTTAGTCGGCACTGCACATCCACCTGAACCACAACAGCCTACATTAAATACAGCCAAGCTGGAAAATAAAAGTCCTACTAAACTAAACGCCAGGTCTCTTGAAAGGATAGCTTGTACAATAATCCCGATTCCTATAATTAAACGAAACCCTCTACTAAATGTCCAGTTGGTTAAAATGGTTTGCTTCATGTTTGAGCTCTTAATGGTTTACAATTGATTTTGTTTTTCCTCTATAAAATTCTTAATCTGATCACCCAAATCAAAGACCTTATCTAATGTATTTTCAGCAATGATGCTACTCGCAGCAGCACTTCTATATCCTCCAGCGCAATGCACTACAATGGGTTTACCTACTGGAATCTCGTCAAGTCTTTCCCGTAGTTCCGGTAAAGGGATATTGACCGCATGATCGAAGATTGGTTGCTCCTGAGCTTCAGCAGAACTGCGTACATCAATAATGGTATAAGCAGTTCTGCTATTACTAAACTGATCCAGATCTATTTCTTCCATTTTTATAGAACCATTCTCTATAAGAAAGGCCTCCTTAATAAATGGCTCATACCCGATTTTCGCTGTGCGCTCGATTAATTTTTTCAATAACACATGATTGTCTGCCGCAAGATAGAAATACTCCCCTGGAGATATTAGAGATCCTAACCAGGTTTCAAACTTTCCATTTGCCATCAGGTTGATGGATCCCGATAAATGACCCTTCTTAAATTGATCAGCTGGACGCGTATCTATAACCACAACTTTTGGTTCTAAAACCAATGGATCCACCTTGTCATGACTAATATTAACTTCTTCAATAGATAAACTGAAAGAAGGAGCACCATTTTTATTCAGTTCCACATCATAAGGGAAGTATTTGGGAACAAACGGCTGATCTTCCATTAGCAGGTGAATAAACTCATTTTCAGGCATACGCTGCAATGACCAGTTACTTATTTTTTCAGCGCCTATCGTACTGTAATTTGCCTCACTTAATGCTTTTCCACATAATGATCCGGCACCATGAGCCGGATATACCATCACATCATCAGCCAATTGCATGAGTTTTTCACGTAGCGAATTATACATCAGCCGGGCCAATTCAACTCTTTCCATGTTTATACTACCCGCACTTTCCCGCAGGTCAGGTCTGCCACAATCTCCAATAAATAACGTATCACCAGTAAAAACCGCTTTATCTACGCCATTATGTTCCAAAACAATACTGATACTATCTGGGGAATGACCAGGTGTACTTATCGCTTTTAGTTTAATTTTTCCAACTATCAGGAAATCCCCATCATCAAAAGTAAGGTGCGGATAGTTGGCAGCTACAAGTTTAGAGCAATAGATTGAAGCCCCCATGTTTTCATGCAGTTCCAAATGTCCGCTAACAAAATCAGCATGAGGGTGTGTTTCAATTACCCCTACAATTTTAGCTTCATTCTTTTCTGCATAGTCTAAATAAGGAGCTACATTTCTGGACGGATCTATTAAAATTATTTCCCTTTCGCATTCACTTAATATAGCATACGAATAATGGGAGAGGTCTTTATCTTCAAATTGTTCAATTTTCATAGCTGTATCTTATTGTTGGTAATCAAAGTTCGGAACATATTCTTAAGGTCTTCGTAACTTATGTTACAAATCAGTTTATTCTTATTTTTTCAGTGTGCTGATGAGAACAAAAAACCCCATAACAAGTACAAACCATCCAAATGCCGGTCTTAATTTGTTCTCCTGAATATATCTGGTCAAGTAGCTACCAACAAGTATCCCGATGATAGCAAAAGCAGAAAAGGAGGCTAGAAACATGTAATTTATTGATTCATGCCGACTTACATCACCTAAGACACCTAGTAGTGAACTCAATGTCATGATCATCAATGAAGTCCCAACTGCCTTTTTCATTGGAAGTCTCGCAAAAACAACGAGTGAAGGTATTATTAAAAAGCCTCCTCCCACACCTACAAACCCAGTTATTAATCCTACCACAACGCTTTGTGCGACCAGTTTCATATAATTTACAGGGGTTTCAGCTGCTAATTTTTTATTGCTTTTACTGATCATCGAAAAGGAGGCAACAATCATTAAAACCGAAAAAGTAAGCATGAGTAATATAGGCTTGGTCAAGTCAAAACTACCAATCCTAATTAAGTCAAAGGGAATTAACGGCATGATCCATTTACGCATCGTAAATACAGCAATCAGAGATGGAATACCGAAAAGAAGCGCTAATTTGAAATTAACATTTCCTTTCTGATAATGACTGAATGCACCTACAGAACTTGTAATGCCTACAACAAACAAGGAATAAGTAGATGCTAGTACAGGATCTACATAAAAAAAATAAACCAAAATAGGAACCGTAAGGATGGAGCCACCACCACCAATTAACCCTAATGATAGTCCTATTAAAATTGAAGCTGCATAACCTGTTATCTCCACTGTTGTCTTGTTTAAATCAAAAATAGCAGTTATAATGGTCTTCCTAAGTAACTTTTGTTACGTAGCGTAGATTGACCAATTAATGATGACTTCGTTCATGATGGCCTTTTTTCCCATATTTTGACCCCAGACGTTCATCAAAAGTAAAAATGGGGGCAAACACAGCGTTAAGCTTTTCCTGTTGGTCAGCCCTGCATGTTTTTTTAACATCAAGATAAAATTGGTATGTTTTCACCTTAAGCAATTTATGAAGAACTCCTATTTCATCGGAGATACGGTTGCAAGCAACAGTATCTGTATTTGCCTTTCGCAGCTCGGTAAATAAGCTATTTTTATGCAGGTCCAGCTCTTTATTAATATCCCTTACTGATGCTCTGAACGAGTCGTTCAGCAAACAAAACTGCTCTTTTTGTTCATGAGTAAAGTCCAGCGTTTCTATGAAATCCTGACCATTCAAAGGCGACGCATAACGTTCCGATGATTTACTCATCTCATTTTTTTCTGTTATGATATGATATACGATAGTTCCGATGGTAGACAAATTCAAAAGCGCCAATACCACTACAGCCCATGTTAAAAATTTATTTTTATCCTCTATACGCATTTTTATTTATTTATTGAGCGGTTAAAATATCCAGTCGCTCGATCTGTGAATCATCAGCCGTAATTTCATACGGATGGGTATAAATCTTGTCGTTGCTATATGTTTCACCAAGAAAGATCCCCAATGATACTGCCAGAAGTATACAAGCCGCAAATGCTGCAGTTTGAAGAGCCTTCTGATATAAAGGAACAATGACCACTTGCTTGCCTTGTAATCGAAGCAATACTTTCTCAACCATAAAGGAGTTAAAAGCAGTCTTTTTATCCTGTTCAATTACTCTGTCTATTATCTCCTCTAGCTCTTTTATACTTTTAGACCCATTTAATTTCATCTGTATTCGAATTAAATTATATACTCAATTTCTTATATCTGGCGATAATTTGTCTTATAATAGACCAGAAGTTGTTTCTGCAGATTAGCTTTTGCTCGTTGCAATAATTGCTCAACAGCACCAATTGACAATTTCATGATCTCAGCAATCTCTTTTTGAGAAAGATCTTCATATTTACACAACACAAAGGCAACACGTTGCTTTTCCGGAAGTCCTCTTATTGCCTGATGCACGTATTCTGCATTTTCCTTTTCAATTAATAACTGATCGGCACCTGCATCCTGCTCATTAAAGAGCCTGTCTGTTTGCACCGATATTTCCTCTAGTTCACCATAATGCACTAAAAAAATAGCTTTGCAATTTTTTCGCTTAAAATTGAGACAGGCATTTATGGCGATCCTGTATAACCAGGTTGAAAAACCAGCCTTGCCATTGAACTTTGGAAGCGCTAAGAAAACCTTGATAAATATGTCCTGACTCAGGTCATCCGCATCATCCTTTTGGTGTACGAAACCTATACAAACCCTAAAGATCATTTGCTGGTATTTATTTACCAATTCTTCATAACAGTTCACATTGCCGTCCCGGATTCTCCTAATCAGGTCCAGATCGCTCATGCGTGATAGAATAGCTTATCCAAAATCAAAGTTTTCATAATGAATCAAGTGCGGAGAGATACCCATTGCTTTAAAATCTTTTATAAAAGACTTACTCATTATTTGAGGACCGCAGAGGAAAATATTCTTATTTTGCAATCCAGGGATATCCCTAATTTTTAATTTATTATCAACTTCAGTACATATTAAATGTAAATGGAAACCTTTAAAGTCATTTTCGAAGGATCTCATCTCATTCATATAAACAGCATCATTTTGCTGATGAACACAATAGTACAATTCAGCATTTAAATCAGGAAAAGGACGTTGCTTTAAATCTTTGATCCAGCTGATGAATGGAGCAATACCAACCCCTCCGGCTATCCATACCTGATCCTTTTTCCCTTCTCTAAAATCAAAAGAGCCATAGGGTCCACGAAGCAGTACCTTTGCCCCAGGTTTAAGCGTTCGATGTAATACCTTTGTGTAATTTCCTAACGCTTTTACCATAATTTGTATTGAATTGCCATCCCCTGTTGGGAATAGGGTAAAAGGATGGGATTCTTTTGAAATGCCTGAATAACAGAAATCGAAAAAACAGAACTGCCCAGAGGTAAAATGTAATTTCTTACCTACAGGACTAAATTCTATGGTCATAATCCTTTCATTAACCTTTTCAATAGCATCTATTTTATAGGAATAACCACTATTAAATAGGCTGAAAAATACCGTCTGGTAAAGAAATGCACCTATTCCCAGACCAGAAATAAAGCATAAATATATCCATAGTATTGGATTGTTTGAAAAAGATATCAGTAGAAAAGTATGCAAGAGGGCAACTATCAGGAATAGTCCCATAAATTTGTGACTTATTTTCCAGCTTCGGTAAGGCAGCTTAATTACAAGCGTAAATACCATGAGCAGGATAATTCCCCATAATGCATAACTTCCTAAGTTTACCTCCAGCCGACGATGCAAAGGGAAAATGGATAAAAGGAATCGAACAAAATTGCCTGGAATCCATCTGATCGCAAGCAGAAACGGATGAGACAGCATCAATATAAAGGCAATTAAAGCCATCCTATGGTGCATTTGATACATCTTATCCAATCCACCAAAATAACGCTCCAGCCATTTAATCCGGGCAGACAGCACGAAGGAGAGAGTGAACATAGAATAGGCCATCAAGGCGATAACCATATTCAAATCCATTATTGCAGGAGACATATTATGATGACCTTTTTCCACTTCAACCGATAAGAAGTAAAGCGGAATAACCAGTAGTGCCAGAACCCATATTACATAATTTCCAAGTCTTATATTTTTCATTTTATTTCAAGGATTAGAAAACACAGAACTCAAATTGAACCTGCTCTTTAACTATTAGACACCAGGACTTCTCAAATCCTATGCAATGCCGGATATAAATATCATTTGCTTATCAATTCCTGCTTTTTATTGTTGCTATATTTGTGTAAAGTGTCAATTAAGCATCCTTAAGCTGTCTTGAGCCTTTGAATATGAATAGCACGGATTAATATTCAAAGAAATTTAATTAAATAATTAGCGATATACATGTTTGGTTTTACCCCTAAGTGGCTTACTATTTCCTTCTTTAATTTACTCCTTGTTGCCAGTCTGGGCATTATTTTAAGGTATAAAATTGCCTTTTATCTGCCATTTGTAGAGCAGAAATTTGCTTTACACAGCCATTCGCATTTTGCTTTTTCAGGTTGGATCACCCAAACACTAATGGTTCTGCTGATCCATTACCTTAGTTTAAACTTAGGTCCCCAGATCGTGAAAAGATACTATTGGCTACTGTATGCTAACCTGATTACGGCCTATGGAATGATGGTTAGTTTTATGCTCCAGGGTTATGGTTTATATTCTATCACTTTTTCCAGCCTGTCTATTGTGGTATCTTACTTCTTTGCAATTTATTATTGGAAAGATTTAGCCCAAATAAAATTAAAAAAGGTGAGTCATCTCTGGTTTAAAGTCGCATTGTTATTTAGTGTAATCTCCTCTATAGGTGTTTTTTCCCTGGCTTATATGATGGCAAACGCTATAAGTAACCAAAATGGTCATCTTTCCGCTATTTACTTCTTTCTTCATTTTCAGTACAATGGCTGGTTCTTCTTTGCTGGTATGGGGCTTCTTGTATCCAGACTGGAACAGATTAAGGCGGCAACTAAAACGTTACGCCTTATCTTCATACTCTTTTGTTTTGCCTGTCTGCCTGCCTACTTTTTATCGATTATGTGGATCAAAATTCCAGGCATTACTTATATCACTCTAGTGGCAGCGGTTGCACAGTTAATTGGGTGGGGACTTATGCTAAAGTTGATCTCAAATAATAGGGCATTTATCCGTCGGGAGTTCTCCAAACCTGGGCTGGTGCTATTACTGCTTTCAGCAATAGCATTGTCAATTAAGCTTCTGTTGCAATCTGCTTCAGTTCACCCAGCTTTGAGTCAATTATCTTATAGCTTCAGACCAATTGTTATCGGTTACCTGCATTTAGTTCTATTAGCAGTAATAAGCGTTTTTATTATAGGTTATATTCTTTCTTTCAAACTTGTACCTGTCAAAAGAAATTTCTTAACCGGTGTATGTGTTTTTGTTATAGGTATTATAATCAACGAAATTCTTTTAATGATGCAAGGGATAACCGCCTTGAATTATACAATCATTCCCCATATTGATCTGATGCTTTTTACTGCTGCAATTATTCTATTCGCTGGCATAGCTATGATGTTTTACAGTTGTATCAAAAATAGGGTGGATGTTAATCCTAAGCAATGATCTTTAACTTTTCCTTAATGGTATTTGAGATACTAACTCCGCGTTCCTTAGCCAAATTAGCTTTGGGTCCTTTAAACAATTCATCCACTGTACTAAGGAACAATTTATTCCAAATGTTAAAATGAGTTTCATCTAATGGCATAATATGATGCAGGTGTTTATGCAGTTCCATCGGATTACCCTCGTAATTACCTGTAAACAAAATAGCGTTTTCCCAAAAATCGTAAAGGATAGGCAAATGTGTGACCAAATCAACTTTAGCCAATTCTCTGAAAATATATCCGAGATCTTTGTCATCCATTACTTTAGCGTAGAACTGATCCACAAGCAATTGAATGTCAACCCTATCTTCAATATCCTTCTTCATCATTTAGCAGATAAGGATTTATCAATTGCAATCATCATCTCTTCCGTGCAGGATTCCTGAATCATCGGGAATAATTCACGTTCTTCTTTACGTACATGATCTTCCAGTTTCTTACCTGTTTCATTCAGATGTACAGCTAAGTCCGGATTTTCATTTATTAATTTGAACAGCGAATGAAGTTCCTGATGCTCGTTGAAAATAGCTTCTATTAAGACATCAAGTGCTGGCTGAATTCCAACAACCATTTTAAGAATCTTCTCTTCCTCTGCAAAATGTGTTACCAAATCTTCTTCATAAAAGTTTGAAGCATATGCTGCTTTCTCTTCCAGACCGGTTGGAAGTCCTTTATATGCCGGAGCATCTTTCTGCAATAATTTAGAGAGTATTAACGCACCATGGTGTTCCCGGGACAGATGCGCAAGTGATGGATGTCTTTTCATATTTATAAATCTTTTGTATTGAATTTATGGGTAGAATACCATACGGGCAAAGCTATCCATAAAAGTAACACGATAATAGAAAATGATATTCCAGTGAAGGTGCCAAAAAAATCTTTAAATATTGCCCCAGTATAACCCATCATAGCAGATATATCCAACTGAAGCAAAATCATTATCCTGCTGAGATCTATTGGGTTAAGCGCACTTATTCCGATCATCGGCTTTTCAATTGGATAATCGGCAAATTGAAACAAAAGGAACAAAACCAGTCCGTCAAACATTAACGAAAAATAGAGCCATAGCATAATTACTGCTCCAATACCTTTCGCTTTATCACTTGTTTTCACTGCGGCCAGCATCGCTATGGCCACAAAAATGATACTCAGCATGATACCTACTACGATCATCGTTAAGCCTATCATATTGGCTTGATAAATTAGAACCGGAATCCCTGCTCCAATAAAAAACGCAATAGATAATGAGGCAGCCAGTCCCCCGAAGATACTGAGCCATATGGATTTACGTTTTAAAGGCTGACTGACCAGTAGTTCAATAAACTCGGCACTATTGTAGACATATATACTGGAGAAAACAATGCTGACCAGAGGAACCACGATCAGGATAATATTTAACAAACTTAGTAATCCTTTACTGTTGCTATCTTCCAGACTAAATACACTAAATGAGGAAGCTAATAGAAACAAAGTATAAACCATCATTGTCCTGTTGCGTAATATATCAGTTATGACAAATTTTATAATTTTCTTCATGGGATTATATTTTCATTACCTGAGCAATCGCTTTAGCTAATTTTACTTCTCCGGTATCTTGTTTCAGGTCCTCAATGCTTTTATTAAACAGTAGCTTTCCATCCTGCATATAGATGATTCGGGTCACTACATCGTCCAATTCGCTCAATATATGAGAAGTGATTAAAATAAGTTTACCCTTTTCTTTAATGATTTTCTCCTTTAATATTTCAGAAGCCAATGGATCAAGTCCAGCTGTAGGTTCATCCAGGATAAGGACGGCCGGATTAAATAGGAAGGCCAGAGCTGCACTTACCTTTTGCCGTGTTCCACCCGATAATGTTTTCATTCTTTTATCCAGTATCTCACGCAGCAGAAAGGATTCAATAAGATCTTCATCCAATGCGGTTTTTTTATTCCTGATATTTTTTATCATATCCAATACCTGTCCGATAGTCATATTGTCCGGATATCTACCAATTTGAGGCATATAGCCAATCTCATCCCGATATTCCCATTGATTTTTAATATCCTTTCCCCTAAATGTAATGACCCCGCTGTCGGGCACCACCATTCCAAGAATGGACTTAATTAAAGTTGTTTTACCACATCCATTAGGACCAATTAAAGCGATACATTCACCTTCCTTGCAGCTAGTGGATACATTATCAAGTGCCTTTAATTTACCAAACTGCTTGGTTATATTAGTTGCAATAATCATAGTTGTTAAAAAGCTTTTTTCATTAAAGGTGCATTGTCTTTTAAATTCTCTGGAGTTAGGCTAGGCAATATTTTCTCTGTTTTATCCAAAAGAGTGGTAATAAAACTTCTAAACAAGATCATAGCCGTCGGATATTTTTCCACTATCATAGAAAACATACTAACCGGACGGTAGGGAATATCCCCTATACGATCTTTATTCAGGTCATAACCTTCATATTTATCCCAATAATTATTCTTAAACGTATTCAGCACCAATGAACCGTTTGTACCTACATCAAATGTATTACCAATAAAATTATTACGTTCCAACACTACACCCATACAACTGGCCTGAATTTTTAATGCCCATCCATTGTTTTGGAAAGTATTTTTTTTCATGTGAATCCGATTGGCACCTTCCATATAAATTGCAGTGGTGTTTTTTGTGAAGCGATTTCCTTCCATATATCCATCCGAAATCTCTTTAAGCAATATGCCATAAGCAGCATCTCCCCAGTTTTCTTTAAAGGAATTATTTAACATTCTGATTCTATTGGAAAACATTACAGACACTCCTGATCCGTTATTACTGAATGTATTACTAACATAAGTATCGTCGTTCGAAAACATAAAATGTAAACCATATCTGATATTAGAAGTGGAAGTATTGCCCCTGATAAAAGATTTATTTACGAATTCGAAATAAATTCCATCTCTGTGACCTGTAACCGTATTGCCAATGATGCGTATTCCCTTGGCCTGCCAGCAGTGAATGCCATTGCCACTTTGCTGCTCTGTCTTATTGAAGGCTGTAATTTTGTTGTTTTCAATTGTACAATTCTCGCCTTTTTCAATAAAAATGCCAAAAAAAGTATCCTCTAGAAAATTGTTCTTTACACTTACATCATGACCATCGTAGATCTTGATACCACTTAAATCTTCTAAACTTGAGATTCCTGAATGCGTAATTTTTAAACCATCTATCACTACCCCTCTAGCAAATACAGAAATGTTTTGATATTTACTTTCTCCATCTAATTCAGGATAGTTCAATCCTTTCAGGACGATGCTTTTTCGGATAATCAGATTTTTTTCTTTATAATGACCTGCATCCACAAGCACGGTATCACCAGATTCAGCCGCCTGAATACCCGCAGTTACATTTTTATATTTCCACTTCGACCCAACATGTATTGTTTTTGCCTTTGCAGAGTAACAAATCAGTAAGGGGATGATGAATAAAAGAAACTTCACTTTTGCATATCCTCCCAGGATATCTTGTTCCCTCTAAATTTGGGCAATGCATTAATTAAACTGTCTTCATTACTAAAGGCAGCTATATTTCCGTTCATTGGACTCTTCAAAGAAGGACTTTGTAAAAACACAGCGTCTTCCACTTTTATTAAATCATGTGGGTGAAGAAAATTAGTAAAATAAACAGCATGTATCTCCGGTTGAGTAACGGTCTTTGCATTAATGAAACCGACTATACAATGCTCATCATCAAACTTATAAGTTTTCCCCTTTTTAGTCACTATTTCAGCGCCAAACCTATTATCGCTGATAGTCATTTTACAAAAGTCGCAATTATCCTTTCCAATTCGAATAGGCAAGGGTTCTGTATTACAACTGGTAATTAATAAGAAAAATAATCCAGCGCTTACGGCCATTACGTTGGTTTTAGTAGCTAACCGTTTTCCTTTCTTCCATTCATAGATCACGCAACCCAATAAAATAACGCCTACAGCAATAAATATAAATCCTCCAGTCGCTGGAATTGAGTAGGCTCCAAAGTTTAATAATTGTTTAAACCCGATTAAAGGTGGCTGATAAGCCATTCCAGGAACGATAATAGCCGCATCCGGATTTAAATTATGGCCGTAATCATATTCCCATCTCCAGAAATCAACCATAGCCAGAGCACCAAAGCCGACAAAAAGAGCAAATAGAACATACATCCATTTCCTTCTTGCAAAATAGGCGACAGCTAAAAATAATAAAGCATAAAAGATAATTATACCAGGCAGCACTTTAAATTCTACAAAATCTTCTGCATGGAGCGTTTTCATGCCTATATAGTGATTTAACCCGTTTATGATATCTACATTTCCAGATAGTTTATTCGCATGAATAAACATCTGCAGCCCTTCGGGATATTGTGGAGCATCTAAATCTATTCGCCATATTGGAGTAAATAAAACAGCTATTAAACCAAGTCCACATACTAAAAGTAATGCTCTGACTTCTGTTGTAATTCTAATATTTTTCATAACATAATCGTAAAAAAGAGAGAAAGATAAATGCAATTATGTCGTTGCATGTTTATCCATCTCTCTTTATTTAATGTTAATTTGAAGCCGTATTTTGTGTTTCAACGGTATTTGTTTCTTTAGGCATATTGGTACCAGTACTAAAGGTTAATGGAACATTACTACCTGCAGGAGATACTCTGGCATAACCGGACATTTCCTGGTGTAAAGCACTACAGAAATCAGTACAATAGAATGGATACATGCCAGCTTGTTCTGGAAGCCATTTTAGTGTTGCCGTTTCACCAGGTAGTATAAGTAATTCCGCTGTTTTAGCACCTTTAATGGCGAAACCATGTGGTACATCCCAATCCTGTTCAATATTGGTGACATGGAAATATACTTCATCACCAACTTTAATCCCTTCAATATTATCAGGAGTCAAGTGGGAGCGAATCGCAGTCATATATACATGTACTTTTTTACCTTCTCTAACTACCTTGGTAGCACCTTCTCCCATAGATACATATGGGTTTTTATTATCCTCTATTTTGAAGAACTTGACAGACTGATCACGGATCACACTCGCTTTAACCGCTTGACCGTAATGAGGCTCACCGATTGTAGGATAGTCTAAAAGTAGTTTCATTTTGTCACCGCTAATATCAAACAACTGTGCGCTTTGAGCTAATTCAGGCCCTGTAGGTAAAAAACGATCTTTGGTGATTTTGTTGTAGGCAACCAGGTACTTTCCAGTAGGTTTCCGTGTATCTCCACCTGGAATCATTAAGTGACCCGGAGAATAGTATACTGGATGACGATCCAATACCTTTAAATCTTTAAGACTCCATTTTACAATTTCACTTGAAACGAACATGGTGGTATAAGCATTGCCTTTATCATCAAACTCTGTATGTAATGGGCCTAATCCTGGTTTTTTTACTTCACCATACAATGCGGCTTCATACTTAATTACCGGAATCCCATCATAAGTACCAGCAAATGCTTTGCTTGCTATTGCTTTCTGAATTTTAGAAAAACTAAACACAGGAACCAAAGCGGCCAATTTACCACTACCAACGATATACTCTCCTGAAGGGTCAACATCGCAACCATGCGGAGATTTAGGACAAGGAATAAAATAAACCAATCCAGGGAAATCCTTCACATCCAAAACAGTTACCTGAGTCTTGATAGTAGAGGTTGCAGTCTGTGTTTTTTCATTATAACGATTACTTGCATATTTGACAGCTTGTTTCCTTCCTTTACCAGCTTTAATTAATTCAGCTGCTTTTTTCCAGTTTACTGCCATAATAAAATCCTTATCGCGCTTAGAAGCATTAACTTCCAACAAGGTATTTGCTTGTTCTGTATTATAACAGCTAAAGAAAAACCATCCGCTTGATACCCCTTTTCCTGAATGACTCAAATCGAAGTTCACAGCAGGGCATTGCAATTGAAAGGCAATATCCATATTTCCACTAGTTTTATCTACACTAATAAAGCTAATAGTACCTTTGAAATTTTTCTTATAACTATTGATCGGAACATCTCCATTTTTATCATCTGGTGGAACACTAAACCGCGTACCTGCAATCACATATTCCGTATTTTCAGTTATGAAAGGAGAGGAGTGATTCCCTGCACTATTAGGGAGTTCAATAATTTCGTTCGTATGAAAAGTTTTCAAATCAATCCTTGCCACTCGAGGTGTATTATTAGCATTTGCAAACAACCATCGACCATCAATCTCACCATTTGTTTGCGACAAGTCTAAGTGATGCTGATCATCCCAGGGAATCATTCCATGTGAAGTATTCAACATTGGTTTCGTTTCTTCGGAATAACCATAACCATTTTCTGGAAATACTGAAAAAACAGGTATCAATTTCAGAAGTCGTCCACTCGGTAATCCGTAAACACTAACCTGTCCGTTGAACCCACCCGAAACAAAATTGTAGTATTCATCGTATTTCCCAGGAGCAACATAGGTTTGGGCAGCAGCATCTCCGCTTACCACGGATCCTGCATTTTTTGGCTTGCATGCATTCATGCTAAATAACAGTGCAAGGGCAGCTAGTCCAAGTACCTTGTTTTTGTTTAGTATCATTTTTGACTTATCGGATTATTTGAGCATATGAATATCATTGCCCTGGGTTTCTATTCAAAAGGAAAAATTATTTAACACCATCATTTTTACGCATAAACTCAAGCAGGTTTCTTGCATCGTCATCAGATAAATTTTGATTAGGCATCCGCACAAGACATAATTCAAGTTGAGCCTGAGCCTTAGGATCCTTATCAATCATGGCATCCGTATTTGTAATAAAATTCATAATCCATTCGGGAGCATGACGAGTGGTAACACCTGCCCATCCCGGTCCAACTAGTTTTTCATCTGTCAGTTTATGACAAGCACCACACTTAACGAGGTAAACTTTATCGCCGCTTTCAGCTCTGGCCGCATCAAGTGAAGTGCCTAAATCGACACTCGAAAATTTTCCTTCTCCTCTCTTAGGATCATATGACGGGTTTTCTGTTCCATCTTCATTAGCAGCTGCTCCTCCTGCATTTGCAATTGAATCAGATGAAGTTCCAGAATTGTTACTACCTCCGCATGAAGCGATGATTGTTATAAAAAGAACCAAAACGCTGAGTATGATAAGTTTTTTCATAAGATGTATATTTGATCTGTGATTTGTAAACAAAACTACTCAGTCATTTCTCGTTTTTTTATGCGTTGAATCATAAAGAGAAATAAATATTTACGTTGTGATTACATTTTGAGGCATGATTGTTGAGTGTGCAGGCACATATGCCTGATTCTCGATTAAACATTGATTTCTGTATATATAGCTTGACATAACAGGAAAATTTAAGTCATTTTATTTTTTCATAGTTTTAAATCACCTTTTATACATAATGATTGATATTAACTTGTTGCTGGTTTGGGGAGCCACATATAAAAAATTCGGTATCGGGAAAACGATTTTTGCTGAAGGTCAGTCATGTTTCTATTATCATCAACTGGTAAGTGGTAAAGCCAGATGGGTGAATGTAGATAATGATGGTAAGGAATTTATTCACACCCTTGTTGAGCCAGGAGAATCTTTTGGTGAAATTCCAATCTTTGATGATGGGACTTATGCTGCAACAGCCATCACTGATGAAGAAAGTTTAGTGATACGGTTATCAAAATCCAAATTTCTTAAACTGATCAAAGAAAATGGTGAAATAAGTTTGGCCTTTACCAAATTGCTCGCTAAAAGACTACGATTTAAATTTTTAATTATTAAGTCTTTTTCCTCTCATAGTCCGGAACACCGAATTGCTACTCTACTAAATTATCTAAAATCCGAAAACAAGAACTTTTATACGGATGGAACTCAACTCAAATTAACCAGACAGCAAATTGCAGATATGACAGGTTTACGGGTGGAAACGGTTATTCGAACCATGCGTGTGATGCATGACAAAGGGGAGCTGGTCATTGCAAAAGGCAAAGTCTACTGTAAGGATATGATTGAAATCTTATCCCTTTGAAATAAAAAATGAAGCTACTTCTTCAGCCACTGGCCAAAATCATAACCTTCATGAGCAACCAATACAATTAAGACGATCATTAAAAGAAACAAGGCTATGTTTCTTAAACGGGTTGACTGAGTAGCTGAAAGTTTTTCCATGTTATCAAACTTCATCATATAGGACTAAATTATATTTAGAGTTCTTAGAAATAGCGGTTATAGTATTTTAGGGGAATTTATTCATCAAGTAAGGGAAGAAAGATCAATGGCACAACTTATGCTGTTAGTCAATCTTTACAATCCGTAAAACAACATTAACTATTAATTAAGCTTCAATTTTTTCATCTTTGCACCACTAATTTGATTATTAAAAGCTTTTTTTATTGCGGCAATACTAGAAAATGTAGACGTATTTTTTATGTATATAATGTTTAATCCTAAATTATCATCATTACTTAACCCCGCAGCAACTTTATTATTAGTAAATATATGAATACCATTGCTTTCGTCTAAGTAAGTATATCTTTCCATTAAAAAGCTAACTGCCTCTGCTGAAACAGCATCGGTGTTAGCAAGTAAAACAATAGAGCTTTTCAGTACACTTCCTTCAAAAAGATACATCACATTTCTTATTTTAGAATTTTCTCCATTATAAAGTAAACCATCTGATACTTCAGTATTTAAAGTTCTAGCTTCTTTGCTTTTTATGTAGGGCAGGGTCTCACCGAAACCCAAAACAGGCTCATTAAATAATGTACTATAAGGAGTAATGGTTATTTCAGAGGATACATTTATGCCAGTACCCTTTGCTTTAATTGTTGTAGTACCTATTCTATTGGCTTCGAATAATCCTAATGAACTTACTGTTCCTACAGTTTCATCGCTTGATGTCCAAATTAATGAAGAAGCATCAATACTTTCTGAACCATGGGATATTTTGAATTGATACTGACCATCATACTTTAATTCAACTGCTTTTTTGTCAATTACTATAGTAGGTGTAAGGTCATCTTTGGTACAGGATACAAGTAATATTAGTGGTAATAATAAGAGTGAGAGATTTTTCATTATTTAAGAAATTAATATTGGCTTTTTTTTGCCGGTGTCATTGTTTGATTAAGGTTAATCAATTTATGCAATAAACATACCAACTATACCAAATACAAAACAAGATCATCAGATGAATGCTGTCTTTTTGATAGCATCCTTATATTGATATACGCTTTAAATGGGTTTTACCCATTTTTACCATTCATAACCGTACTTTTGAAGATGGAAATTTTAATAATTGCTTTGCTGATCATACTAAATGGCGTTTTTTCCATGAGTGAGATCGCATTGGTGTCCTCCCGGAGATTTACATTAGAGAGTGCGGCAAACAAAGGGAATAAAAATGCACGCAAAGCACTTGAACTTGCAGGTAACCCGAATACATTTTTGTCTACAATTCAATTAGGTATTACTCTTATAGGAATTCTAACCGGTATTTTTAGTGGTGAAAAATTAACTGCTGAATTTATCTTCTACTTAAACCAAATTCCATTTTTGGCTCCTTACGCTCATACGCTTTCCGTAATTTTTATCGTATTCATTATCACCTATTTTTCTATCGTATTTGGTGAATTAATTCCTAAACGGATAGGATTGGCATTTCCGGAATCTATATCTATGCTGGTTGCCAGTCCCATGAATATTCTTTCCGCAATTACTAAACCTTTTATATGGCTCTTAGCAAAAAGTAGCGAATTAGTTCTGGGGGTTATAGGTATTAGGGAAAAGCAGGATGGAATTATAACTGAGGAAGAAATTAAATCAATTATTGCGGATAGTACCAGTGTCGGGGAAATCCAGGAAATTGAAGAGGATATAGTCAACCGGGTATTTGCATTAGGAGACCGGAAAGCAGGTGAACTCATGACGCATCGTTCCGAATTAACATTTTTAGACATAAATGACGATATCGCAGAAATAAAAAGTAAAATTGAAGCAAATCCTCATACTATATATCCAATAATTAATAAGTCTCCTGATATCCTGATAGGACTTGTATCAGTAAATGATATTTTTACATCAAGCTTTTCAGGATCCAACTTCGACTTGAATAGCATTATAGAAAAGCCACAATACGTACAAGAAAATATGCCTGCCTATAAAGTTCTTGAAAAGTTCAAGAAAAATAGAATTCATATGGTTATTGTAGTAGATGAATATGGATCCATACAAGGTGCGCTTTCGATAACGGATGTCGTGGAGGAGCTTTTAGGTGACATGTCTACCGATGTAAAAGTGGATGATTTAGAAATCATTCAACGTAATGACACCTCCTGGTTAGCTGATGGCCAATATCCTTATTATGAATTCATAAACTACTTTGGTATAAGAGACGAAAAAGATCCCGAAGGATTTACCACTTTGGGAGGATTGATCTTGGAAAATCTTCATCATTATCCGGTAACAGGTGAAACGATCAGATGGAATAAGTTTGATTTAGAAGTTGTGGATATGGATGGAACCCGTATTGATAAAATAATGATTACTAAAGTTCTATAGTAATGTTCTTAATGGGTTAGTATACACCAGCTCCTTCGCATTTACCCTTCTGATAAAAACGTCGGTTAAAGATTTTCTCTTAACACGCTAGTAATCTCTGTATTTGAAACCTTTCTTACTCTTCTTTAAGCTCTGGAAGCCTAAGTAACATATGTTACTGATTCCATCTTATAAGCAAGGTACTTTTGTTTCAAATATAAGTTAATGAACAGAAAAAAATATTTGAATCTGGTAGCTGTTATCTGTATTGTGCTTTCAAATGCGTTCAGTACAAAAACTACAGCACAGGAAATCACTACAAATTTAAGCTTAAATGAAGCCATTACTGCTGCATTAGCTGCAAATAAAGATCTTCAAACATCTGAGCTGGATGAAAATATTGCTTTAGCTAAATATAAACAAACTCAAGCTATTTTTTTGCCTCAGGTTACTGCGTCTTATTCCGCAATGAGCACAGATAATCCACTTAACGCTTTTGGTTTTAATCTGCAACAAAGAACCATTACACAAAACGATTTCAATCCCGACTTGCTAAATCATCCTTCCGGTACCACTGATTTTATGGGTAAGCTCGAAGTACAGCAACCCCTGATCAATCTGGATTTACTGTACAAAAGAAAAGGGGCAGAAAAACAAACAGTGCTTTATAAGTTCAAAACACTTCGTACGAAAGAATACTTAACTTTTGAAGTGCAAAAGGCCTACCTGCAACTGCAATTAGCGTTTGAGGCTTCCCGAGTTTTAGAGGATGCATTGAAAACTGTAAAATCTGTTTACAACTTTACTGATAATCATTTCAAACAGGGTCTAATCCAAAAAACAGATGTGTTGAATGCTCGGGTTCATGTTACAACGTTGGAAAGCAACCTTTCCAAATCTAAAAGTGGAATCAGTAACGCCTCGGATTACCTTAGTTTATTAATGGGCAAAAAAACGGGATTGATCTACAAAACCAGTTCCCAATCTAACGATCAAATACAGGAAAGTAATACAAATCAACAAATTGATTCTTCAAGAGCAGATTTTATGGCCATGCAAAAAGCGATTGAATCTTCCAATCTGATGATTAAATCAACCCGGATGAGTTACCTGCCAAAGTTGAATGCTTTTGGCAATTATCAGTATAATGACAGTCAGCTCACTGGTTTTGGAGCACATTCTTATTTTGCGGGACTGCAACTATCATGGGACATCTTTAAAGGGGGCAAGACTAAAAACACCATTGTGGCGCAAAGGTTAGAGCGTGATAAGCTCAGCATCCAACTCGCTCAGCAAAAGGAACAAAGTCAGTTGGATTTGGATAAGTCTCTCCGGGCCCTGGCAGATGCCAAATACGAAATCCTTCAGCTAATGGCCTCAATTGAACAATCTTCAGAAGCTTTACGGATTTTACAAAACCGCTATCAGCAGGGACTGGAAAACACTACAGATGTGTTGATGGCAGAATCTCAACTCTCACAACAGAAATTTGATTTAGCACAAGCTGTCTTTACGTCTAATGTGACTAAAGCATACGTCCAATTTTTAACTACATCCACTACTAAATAAACTATTTACATGAATATAAGAATTAAATTAAACCAGACTGCAGTAGTTTGCATTGGTACAGGATTATTGCTACTTGGCGCCTGCTCTTCTAGCGATAAGGAATTAGCAGAAAAAAAAGATTCAGGAATGGCGATACAGGTAACTGTTGGATCTTCATCATCATCTGCCGGACAGCAAAATTCCATACAAGTAAGCGGTCAGGTTGAGGCAGTCCAATCCGCAAATATCAGTACAAGGGTGATGGGGTATATCACTAAGCTGAACGTAAAGGTGGGTGATCAGGTGAGTAAGGGTCAGTTACTGGTAACAATCAGCAATCAGGATATCCAGGCTAAAAAGGGACAAACGACTGCGATGATTGCTGAAGCAGAAGCTGCATTTAAAAACGCACAAAAAGATCATGAACGTTTTACTGCATTATACAAACAGCAAAGTGCATCTGCAAAGGAGCTTGACAATGTAACGCTCCAATACTTGGCTGCAAAATCAAGACTGGAGGGCGCAAAGCAAATGCGTAATGAAGTCAATGCCATGCTCAAGTATACCAACTTAACAGCTCCCTTTGCAGGCATTATAACACAGAAGTTAGCTGATGAAGGTAGTATGGCTAGTCCTGGAATGCCCCTATTAACCATTGAGCAAAACGGAAGTTACCAGGTTAGTGCATCTGTTCCTGAAAATGTAATTAGCCAAATTCATCAAGGAGAAGCAGCTACTATCAGTATCCAAGCGGCAAATAAGGTAATTGCAGGAACAATTAGCCAGATTAATCAATCATCACAATTTACTGGTGGCCAATATGTAGTCAAGGTGCAGATCCCTGATCAAAAAAAGCAAGGTTTGTATGCAGGCATGTATGCCAATGTATCTATTGCTGTAAAAAATACCGCCCAGGTAAAAGATGTTAGGGTAATGGTTCCGCTCTCCTGTATTGAAAATAAAGATCAGCTGACAGGTTTATATACAATTAGTAGTAGCAATACAGCTCTCTTGCGTTGGGTGCGACTTGGAAAAACAACAGGAAATCAAGTAGAAGTATTAAGCGGATTGGCTCCCGGGGAGAAATATATCAGTAGTGCAGATGGCCGCTTATTCAATGGTTCTGCAATCAAAGTAAATAATTAGATCAGATGAAAAACGGATTTTCTGGAAACATAGCAAAGGCATTTTTACAGTCTAAACTCACCATATTGCTCATGTTTGCTTTTTTATTGATAGGTGGCTACAGTACTTTTTTAATACCTCGTGAGGAAGAACCTCAGATACAGGTACCGATGGCGGATATATTTATCGGTTATTCTGGCGCCTCTCCTAAAGATGTAGAGACTAAAGTGTCTGCCCCTTTAGAAAAAATGATCTCTAATGTTAAAGGTGTAGAATATGTGTATTCTACTTCCATGCAGGGACAGGCAATGCTGATCGTCCAGTTTTATGTGGGCGAAGATGTTGAACGCTCTCTGGTGAAGCTTTATAGTGAGCTGATGAAAAATATGGATAAAATGCCTCAGGGGGTGACACTTCCATTGATCAAGACCAGAGCCATAGATGATGTACCGGTACTTGGTTTAACATTATGGAGCGATAAAGTAGATGATTATCAGCTGAAACAAATCGGGCAGCAACTGAACAATGAAATTAAGAAAATTCCTGATGTTTCGGATATCACTGTTTTAGGTGGTCGTAGCCGGGAGATAAAAGTAGTACTGGATAAAAATAAGATGGCCGCAAACCGTGTTGATTTTTTATCCCTCAGCAAACAGATTCAGGGAAGCAATCTACAACTGCATAGTGGCGACCTTTTAATGCATGATACCGCATTTTCAGTTGAAACCGGCAATTTTTTAAGTAGCTCAGATGACGTGGCCAATTTGGTTGTAGGCATTAACCAGGAACAACCTGTTTATCTAAAGCAAATCGCTCATGTAGAGGAAGGTGCTGAAACTCCCAATCAATATGTTTTATTTGGTTATGGAAAGGCCGATGCTAAAAATGCTCAGGCGTTTAAATCAAATTACCCGGCTATAACCTTGTCTGTTGCCAAGAAGAAAGGTGCAGATGCCATGAAGCTTTCTGAACAGATCCTGAATAAAGTTGAACATCTTAAAAAGGAACTTTTACCTGATGATGTGCATCTAACGGTGACAAGGAACTATGGGGAAACAGCATCTGATAAAGTATCTGAATTGTTATTCCATTTGTTTATAGCTATTGTCGTTGTTACGCTGTTTGTCATGCTCGCTATGGGATGGCGGGGAGGATTGGTTGTGTTTTTATCCGTTCCGGTAACATTCGCCCTGACCTTGTTTGCCTATTATTTCATGGATTATACGCTGAACCGAATTACCCTCTTTGCCTTGGTATTTATCACGGGTATTGTGGTTGACGATTCTATTATCATAGCGGAAAACATGCACCGGCATTTTAAAATGAAAAAGCTCCCACCATTAAAGGCAGCCATCTACGCTATAAATGAAGTTGGTAACCCCACTATATTGGCCACATTCACCGTAATCGCTGCGGTATTGCCTATGGCTTTTGTATCAGGTATGATGGGTCCTTATATGAGCCCGATGCCAATTGGTGCCTCCATAGCCATGCTTTTATCACTGATTGTCGCATTAACGCTAACCCCTTATCTGGGTTATATATTCCTTCGTGAAAAAGAAAAAAAGGGTGCTGTTCATGAAGAAAGCAAAGCGGAAGTATTAGAAGATTCGCGCATTTATAAGATCTACCGTTCTTTTATTTCGCCGCTATTGGAATCTCGTAAAAAACGATGGACTACTATCCTGAGTATCGTGGCGGTATTACTGCTTACACTTTCCATGTTTTACACTAAAGCCGTTGCGGTAAAAATGCTGCCCTTTGACAATAAAAATGAATTTCAGGTCATCATTGATATGCCTGAGGGAACAACTTTAGAGAAAACACAAGCTGTAGCAAAGGATATTGCCAGTTATGTTTCCAGTCAGCCTCTAGTGACTAGCTATCAGTCTTATATCGGCACATCTGCACCTATTAGCTTTAACGGATTAGTACGTCACTACGATTTAAGACGGGGCAATAATGTGGCTGATATACAAGTAAACCTTGTCGCTAAAGAAGACCGTAGTTTGCAAAGCCATGCTATTGCTAAAGAGATGCGGATCCCGATACAAAAGATCGCTAAAAAATATAATGCCAATGTTAAAATTGTAGAAGTGCCACCAGGTCCTCCAGTACTGTCCACGCTGGTAGCAGAAATTTATGGCCCCAATTATAAAGAGCAAATCAAAATTGCCGATCAACTGAAAGGTATAGTTAATCATACCAATGATGTGGTAGATGTAGACTGGATGGTTGAAGCAGATCAGCCGGAGTATAATTTTGAAGTGAACAAAGAAAAGGCCATGCATTATGGCATCGCTACCGCACAAATCGTGGCAACCGTTAACGGAGCTTTATCTGGCATGACAGTAGGAAATATAGCACAACCTTCTTCATTCAATCAAACCGCTATTCGCTTACAATTGAGCGATGCAGATAAATCAAGCTTAGACGATATACTTGACCTGAATGTAATTGGTATAGCAGGCAATGCGGTTCCAATTAAAGATTTGATTACTGTAACAAAGCGAATCAAAGAAAAAAGTATATATCGTAAAAATCAGAAAGAGGTTGTTTATGTGTTAGCAGATATGGCTGGTGACCTGGAAAGTCCTTCCTATGCGATCTCTGCAATCTCAGATCAGCTAGGATCAGTGAAAGTACCTAAAGGTTATTCACTAAATGAAGAGTATACCCATCCACCAGAGATGGAAGATAATTACAGCTTAAAATGGGATGGCGAATGGCAAATTACGTATGAAGTATTCCGTGATCTGGGGATTGCCTTTGCGGTGGTAATCATCATGATATATATTTTAATTGTAGGTTGGTTTCAAAACTTTACAGTACCCTTAGTTATGCTGGCCGCTATTCCATTATCATTAATTGGCATTGTTTTAGGTCACTGGATGTTCAATGCGTATTTTACAGCAACATCTATGATCGGCTTTATTGCACTAGCAGGAGTGATGGTTCGAAATTCCATTTTATTAATTGACTTTACCAATATTCGTTTAAAGGAGGGTGTTCCGTTAAAGCAAGCCATAATCGAGGCGGGAGCAGTTAGGACTACGCCAATCCTATTAACAGCCGGAGCAGTTGCCCTGGGTGCAGTAATTATATTATTTGATCCTATCTTTCAAGGCTTAGCGATATCCTTGATGGGAGGGACGATTACATCCACATTTCTCACCCTGCTTGTTGTTCCCCTTCTATATTATAAAATGATGAGGAAAACAATTCAATAATTTTAACTATTAAAAATATCAAAATGAGAGAACGTATTATCAGAGCCGTTGCCGGCTCACTTGTTTTAATCAGCACTTTATTGGCCCTCACTATCAGCACGAACTGGCTATGGCTGGCTGCATTTATCGGGTTTAATTTACTTCAGTCTTCTGTTACAAATTTTTGTCCCTTAGAAAAAGTACTCTGTGCCTTAAAAGTTCCTTCTTATACTGAAAATGGTCCCTTGTAACAAGTTTGAAGGAATAAAGAAGTTCCAGCGTATATAGATTGTTGCCGCTCTAATCTTTCCATACTTCAGGATTTAGTATTATTCTTTTTTTTGAACATCTCAGGATGTGGAAATTTTCTTAGCACCTATAACTAAACCGAAACCTCAGCACCATGAACTGCATCCATAAAAAAAACTGGAGGATGACAAGCCTTTTTACTCTCCTTACTGGCAAACGCAAGTGCCACTTCTCCCTGACAGATCAGCTTTCCTTCTTGATTGTGTACTTTATAATGAAAGACAACTTTTGCTCCCGTTGGATCAGGAAGCTGTGTTTCAATCACCAGTTCATCATCAAAGAAAGCAGGATTATTATAGTGTATCCTAACATCCACTACAGGCATGATAAAACCTGCATCTTCAATAGAGAAATAGGAAATTCCTATATTTCGCAGCAAGTCCATTCTGGCCAGCTCAAAATATTTCACATAGTTAGAGTGATGAGCAAACCCCATCTGGTCTGTATCGCAATATTGAACCCTCAATTTAGTTATACAAGTGATCATTGATGATGATGGTTACATTCATGTCCTTCGTGGTGATGATGATCATCATGTTCAGCACAGTTACCTCCCTGATCAGTTAAGCTACCGTTAAGGAAATTATCCAATACTAACGCCACCTCGCCTGAACAGCCCCTATAAACTACTATATGATTTCGCTCCAACAGCGTATGTGATCCTCCACCCATATTTCCTGCTAGTAATACCTTTACGCCCCGCTCTGCCAAAATTCCAGCCATTCCTGATTTACATCCACATTCACCTGAACCCTGTATCGTTTCAGTCTCTGTAATATTGTTCTCAGCATCCAGGTTAAATATCCTGATTGATTCTGCACTTCCAAAATGCTCAGAAACCGTAGTTCCTAAAACTGCAACTGCTATTTTCATATCTATAATTTTTGTTTACTTACTCTAGCCGGATTAATATTTTCCAGAAGACCTTCCAGTGTCATTTCATCCTTCAGTGGAATAATCATTTGCACTCGTTGCTCTCTTAAATAATCTGCTGTCAGGATACCAAAACGACCAGCCACTACTTTAGTAACCCCCTCTGCTATCAGCATAGAAGCAACGTTTAATCCTGCATCTTTCACACTATCCTGTTCCGCATTTTTTACATACGTAAGTTCATCAGAACTGCTGTCATAAATGGCAAACCAGGGACATCGGCCAAATTGTCTATGTATCCGCGAGTATAATACATTCTCCTGAATGGCTATTCCTATAATCATTGTTCGTCAACTTTACATACATGTTCTGAAAGGCAAAAGGGGCAGACAGGCTGTTCATCTATAATAGAAGAAAAGTTAAGCTCGCACACAGGACAGGAATACCACAGGATACCGACTACTGAATTTCCTCCTTCCAAAAGAATGCTTGACGCTTCAACAAATGCCTTTGCAATTTTATTTCTTGCGCTTTGATACACTCTAGAGAAAGTAGGCCGCGATACATTCATGATTTTAGCTGCCTGCTCATGCGTAAGGTTTTCATAATCACAAAGTTTAACAGATTCATATTCTTCCAGATGAAGGATCACATCCTCACCTGAAAGTTTTTGAACCCCGAAGGGCTTAAAACCTAAAAATGATGGAGCCCTTTGTATTACCCTTGATTTCTTTAACCTTGCCATATTAATTATACAATAATAATGAACAAATGCTCATAATGCAAATATTATTTTGAACATTTGCTCATTATTATTAATATGTACAAATGAGAATAGTTACGCTTATTGAAAATATGACCGACAGATCAGGTCTACTTGCCGAACATGGTTTATCTTTCTATATTGAATCAGAAAATAAAAAGATCCTTTTTGACTGTGGTCAGACTGCTGTTTTTTTAAAAAATGCAAAGCAACTGGGGATCTCTATCACAGAGGTTGATGCCTTGGTTTTAAGTCATGGCCACTATGACCACACCGGAGGACTTAAGTACTTCCTTCAGGAAAATGACCATGCCCCAATTTACCTGAAAAGAGAAGCGCTATTGAAGAAGTATCACGGAGAAAGATATATAGGGATAGATGCTGCACTACTTTCATCATCAGAAAGAGTTCATTATATCGATCACTTAACCGAGCTGGATGAAGGATTATTTATAGTTCCTGAAATCAAAATCCATTATCCTCATGACGTTCATTTTCATGATATGAGCATTGTAGATGAGCAGGGCAGGTACCCCGACACTTTCGAGGATGAATTATTCTTAACTCTAATCAACAATGGAAAGCTAACTATTGTAAGTAGTTGTTCACATCGGGGAATTTCCAATATCATTAAAAGTGCGTCTGATTTATTTCACCTTCCAGTGCAAAGAGTTATAGGTGGCCTACATTTAAAAAATGCGAAAACGGCTGATGCAGAAAACATATCCGCTTACTTTAATGAAATGAATATTGATGACATCTTCGTATGCCATTGTACGGGCATAGACAGCTATGTCATCTTAAAAAATCAATGTAAGGGACATGTCTTTTATAATCAGACAGGAAGGGAAATTTTTCTTTAGTTCCTTATCATAAAGAAAAGGACGATAAACAAATTATCCGGTCTTCTTTTTCAAACTACAGCTAAAGGATATTGCTTTCAGATCCTTCAATAAACTAAATGATCTAGTATGGGCTTAAATTAATTATTTTAAGATAAATATTCAGGTAATACAGGCCTACTATTAAAAATGTGATACCTGCCCCCATACGCATCACTTTTTCTGCTTTTTGTATGGCTTTAAAATAATTGCCCAATTTTCCGATGCTAAAAGCAATTACGTAAGCAAAGAAAATAACAGGCAAGCCTGTGCCTATTGAAAATACAACGGGTAATGCCATACCTGCTGAAGCGGATAAAGTCATTGGGATAAGCATGGCGAAAAATAAAGCACCGCTATAGGGACAGAAAGCCAAAGCAAATACCAACCCTAGTAGAAAAGACCCTAGCATCCCTTTGTCTTTAAATTTATCGGAGAGTTTTTGCGTTAAATTGCCCTTTGATAGAAAATTTAGTGTAATGACATCCAGCATAATCAGCCCGATCAATATCATGACCGGACCAATAAACTTTTCTGCATTACCTTGGAATAATTTTGCTACCTGAAACTTACTGGCTCCAAAATAAATTAAAGCTCCTAATATGGTGTAGGTAAACATTCTACCCAAGGTGTATAATAATCCGCTAAGCAGCATTTTGCGTTTACTGGTAATGGTTTTAGCGATATATGCGGTCGCAGTAATATTGGTTGCTAAAGGGCAAGGACTGATTGCCGTTAACAAGCCCAAGCCAAAAGCGGCAAATATAGGCGTGTCCCCATTTTGTGCCAGGTTATTTAACCAATCCATTATTAACCTTTAATGAATTCCGTTATATATTTTTTAAGTTCTGCTTCAAATGCTTTTTTATTTCCAGCTTTCATAAAGGCAAAACTGGTCAGGTCTTGTTTTTTACCTGTTGATGGATTGTATAAAAATAAGGCAGTACCAGCAGCCTCAAACTGATTCGCCATTTTTGCATTGCTCTTGTCACTTACATTGATTAACCTGAAAGGGATGGTCTTAAAACTACTGGCCAAGGTGGCCTTAGTGAGGTCTTCAATTTTATGACAGGTCATACAACGATACTCTGAATGAAACTGAATCACTTCGATAGTTGCTTTTTTTACAGCAACTGGTTGTTTTTTTTGTTGTGCTTTTATCGTATAAGAAACAAGCAAAAATGCAACTATAGCAAACATGGTAACACTTAAATTCTTCATAATAGTAATTTCTAAAGGTTTATAGAATGATATTGAATAAATAGCCTGAGATGATAATACAAATAGTTACGACCGCAAAGAAGATGAGAAGCATTTTAGTTGACATCACTTTTTTTAGTAAAAGTCCTTCAGGAATGGATAGCCCCACAACTGCCATGGAAAAAGCAATAGCTGTTCCCAATGGAATGCCCTTTGCTACCAAAACCTGCATGATAGGTAGTATTGCAGCTGTATTACTGTACATCGGTACGCCTATAATTACTGCAAGCGGTACGGCAAAAGGATTTTCTTTACTGATATAAGCTTCGAAGAATCCAGTGGGAATAAAACCGTGCATTAGGCCTCCAATTGCAATACCACCAACTATGTACAAAGAAACGCCTTTAACAATCCCTAATGAATCTTTGATAATGGCTGGAAACCGCTGGATAAAGCTTAAGTGCGTTTCATCCTGTTCTTTATCGGCTATCTGTTTGTTTTTTAATAATTCTTTCACCCAATCAGTCATCAGGGATTCCAGTTTCATCTTACCAAGTACAAACCCTGCAATCATGGATAAAATAATGCCACTTACCACATAAATCAGGGTAGTCTTCCAACCGAACATGCCAATAAACATGGCAACGGTAACAGCGTCAACCAATGGCGAAGAAATAAGAAAAGCTAAAGTTACTCCAAGGGGAATACCGCCTTTTACAAATCCGATAAATAAGGGTACGGAAGAGCAAGAACAAAATGGTGTGACTGTTCCAAATAATGAGGCCACAAAATAATCCAGGCCATACCATTTCCGTTTAGTTAAAAAATCTCTGACCTTTTCAATGGGGAAATAAGAATTGATAATGCCCATGAATAGGGTGATGAATATCAACAGAATGAAGATCTTGATCGTGTCAAGGACAAAGAAGTCTAAAGCCTCGCCCAAATGGCTTTGAGCCGATATGCCAAGGACTGCATAAATAAGCCAGTCTGCAAAGTCTTGTAACCAGTCAAACATGATTAATAAGGGTAATGAATTTCATTTCTATTAAAAATTGCTTTCAGGTTCAGTTTATTGTAGTAATATGTTTTTTATTTCATTGACTTCAGCTACCCGACCTTTTACAACGATTTTATCATCAATTAGCAAGACAGGTGTGGTAAGTACATTGTACTTTATCATTTCTTCAATGTCGTCAATCTTAATTACTTCCGCTTCAATACTTGTTTGCTTCAAAGCTTCTAGCACATTGTTGTAGGTGGTTTTGCATTTTGCACAACCCGGACCCAATACTTTTATCTGTTTCATAGTCTAATAATTTATAAAGTTAGGCAATGTTCGTAGTTCGCAAAACGACGAACATGGCAATCAAAAAAAATCTATTTCAATATATTGTTCAATAATTTTTTAGCCAGTTCCCAATTTGGGTGATTAATACAGTATTTAATTGTGGGAGGAGTAATGTTGCCTTGAATGAGTCCAGCATTTTTAAGTTCTTTCAGGTGCTGAGACAAAGTTGACTTTGCAATTGGAAGTTCTTCTACCATATCACCATGATAACAACAAGATTTCGAATCTAACAATTGTAAAATGGCTATTCTTATAGGATGCCCCAGTGCTTTAGCAAACCTTGCTGTTTGCTCTTGCTCTTTAGTGAAATAATCGGACTTACTAATTATGGGCATTTTTATTTTTAGCTGTTCGTAAATATACGAATAATAATCTTTATCGGTTTATTATTATCTTTAATAGTATCGATGTACGTTTTTATTTTGCCAGCCTTAGGGCTTTAGCAAATTCATTAGGTAGAGGACTGGATTCGATGGCCTTTGCAGCTGTTTCCACATCGTATTCAATTCTTCTAAATTCAACGTGGATGCTATCTTTTTCCCATACCGAACTGTTTGCATGAATTGTTAACAAAACATAACAAGCCCTTTGATCTTTATCTTTTGGTTTTCCTACCGAGCCAAGATTAATGATATGTTTGAACCTTCCATCAGTAGTTTTCAGGATCCGGTGATAAGGTTTGTGAGAATGACCAACGAAAAGTAAATCTGCATTTGCTTCCTGCATCATATCCAGGACATCATTTTCATCTGTATCCTCCAAAACATATTCATCTATCTTTCTGGTACTTCCATGAGTAAATACCAGATTTATCTGACCATTGCTTAACCTGTATTCTAATCTTATATGTGCAGGAAGGGTTTTAAATATGTTCTGCCTGCCTGATCTATCAGGTGATACGCATAGTCTTTTCCTTGCTCCTGCAGACTCTGTGCTGTTGTGGTTATCTTTTCAACCTTCTCATCGTGATTACCCATCAATGTAGCTATTCCACGTCTGCGGATCTCTGCAATAACTTCATTGGGCCATATATTATAACCTACTAAATCACCAAGGCAATAAGCAGTATCAGGCTTTTGGCTGTCCATATCCAGCAACATGGCTTCAAAGGCAAGAATATTAGCATGTATATCAGAGAAAAGAGCAATTTTCATATCGTTAATTTTAATTCATTGTACAACTGATTCAGGCAATTATACTAATTGTATTTCTTGCTTTACGGCTATATCTGATTAAGCTAGCAGAACGAAGCCTATACAGATACCCTAGCCAACTAAAAGGTGTAAGTATAATTTCTGATTTTAATTTAGACGATAGGCGCAGTTTTAAAATATTTCTTTCTAAACCAGAAAGCCAGATTCACTAACGCAATCAAAGCTGGCACTTCAACCAAAGGCCCGATTACTCCTGCAAAGGCTTGTCCTGAGTTAATTCCAAATACCCCAATAGCGACTGCTATAGCCAATTCGAAATTATTTCCTGTTGCGGTAAAGGCAATTGAAGCACTCTTAGAATAATCGGCGCCAAAATATCTTCCAGCAAAGAAACTAAGCACAAACATAATTGAAAAATATACTACAAGCGGAATGGCGATCCTTACTACGTCCATAGGAATTTGTACGATTAATTCTCCCTTCAAACTAAACATCACCACTATGGTAAAAAGCAGAGCCACAAGTGTAATGGGTGAAATAAAGGGTATAAATTTGTTTTGAAACCAATCTTCTCCTTTCAGCGCAATCAATGTAAATCTGCTGATTATACCCATGGCGAAAGGAATTCCAAGATAAATCCCTACACTTTTTGCTATTTCAGCAATCGTAATATTGACGTCTAATGCCTGTAGACCAAAATAGGGTGGAAGTATAGTGATAAAGATGTAGGCGAATACGCTGTAGAACAAGACCTGAAAAATGCTGTTCAAAGCAATCAATCCAGCTGCATATTCCCTGTTTCCTTCTGCAAGTTCGTTCCAGACTACTACCATTGCAATACATCGTGCCAAACCGATCAGGATTAAGCCAACCATATATTCAGGATAGTCCCTCAAAAATGTGATGGCCAAAAAGAACATCAATAATGGACCAACTATCCAATTAAGGACTAACGATACACTTAATACCTTGGTATCTTTAAATACCTCGCCCATCTTGTCATACTTTACTTTTGTTAATGGGGGATACATCATTAAAATTAGTCCTATCGCAAGTGGAATATTGGTTGTGCCACTGGAAAAAGAATTGATAAAGCCTGATGAGGAGGGAATAAAAAACCCAATAGACACACCAATAGCCATAGCCATAAAAATCCAAAGGGTAAGGTAACGGTCTAAAAAGCTTAACTTTTTTCTTTCACTTGCGGGTGCGCAATTTGATGCAGACATAATGTAATGGATAATTGTACATTGCAATATTACGATATATAAATATTCATTCCAAATCATTTTAATAATTGGAGTCTGGCCATTGGGTATAAGATTGAATATTAGGTCTATTGTTTCGAATTGGTAGGTATCAAATCATGAACCTTTATAGCTCTAATTTGACGCACAAGTATAGTAAAAGAACTCGCGTATAGAAAAAACTAGAAATTTATTTTTCCTGTAATCTCTGTATTACAGATTCCAATAAGACAGCAGTAAGAATCCAGTATAAGTCCAACTGTAGGGTCTTTTAAGTCGGACTTAACCTAGATTTTTATTAGTTCGTATTTGCTTTGAAGAAAGCGAATACCATATAAATAATACATTTTAAATGATGCTCCGTTCTTAAGCGGATATATTCTACGAAAGCGAATACCGGTTAATTGATTTCGAAAATTAAGGGATTAGCTTCCGAAGTGTTGTAACCGATACTGGAACGTAAGCATAAAGTACCGCGCAAGCCTGTTGCTCTGAGAGTCCACTATTACATTGTCGAAAACATCACGTGATATTGCGGTATTCTGGTTCAGGATGTCGTATCCTTGAAAACGGACATTAGCTGCATTGCCTTTTAAAAAACGATAATCGAGGTATAAATTTAAAAGGGTAGGGTTGGTGGCATTAGCATTAAACCCGGTATTGTAATCTTTGGAAAAGTTATACCCAAGTGTTAGATCCTTATGGAAATAGGTTCTTCCTGCTAATCCCATGCTATAGGTGCGGGTTTCTCTGTCTGAGAGCGATCCGGAACTATAACGGGTTTGATTGTAGGAAAAGGAGGTGTTTATTTCGGCATTCATTTTATCCTGAATGTCTAACCTGAACTTCAGTCCCTGGTTTAACTGGAGGTTCTTACCTGTGATCCTGTCATTGTTAGTGAAAGCAATGTTATTGCTGAAGTTTGATCCGCCAGAATAAGTCAGCGTAAATTGCCTGTTCGAGAAGGGCTTGGCAAATGAGTATTCCGCCCGGGCATTGTAGAAACCGTCGGTATTGATATAGGAAGAAATCTGCTTGATACTATCGGGAATAATTACTTTAGTTGTTACAATTTTATTATTCGTCTGGTTGAAGTCTACACGTGAGTTCATGACAAATCCGGACGTCCAATCTGTTTGTTTATACTCCATGCCTAAACTATTTGTAAACTCAGGTTTAAGATCCGGGTTTCCGACAAGCACATTCTGTATGTTTGAATTATCTGTAATGGGCTGCAGCTGACGGAATCCGGGTTGATTGCTTCGACCATGATAGCGGGCGGTAAAGGATTGTTTTTTGGAGAATTTATAAACAAGACGGGCACTTGGGATCCAGTTCAATGTCTTTTTTAAAGTTTCGTTATCCCTGGTTAAATCCTGGCCTTTTAGCACAGAAGGCATCACAGCAACTCCGGCAAAATAGTTTAGTTTGGTATCAATATGGCGAAAATTCAGTCCTGCACGGTTGGTGATAAACTGGTAATTATAATCATTACTTAGATTTTGATTTAAAACCTGTTCTGCAGTTACGGGATCCAGATCCATGGTATTTCTGACAGTTTTAGTAGAGCTGCGGTTCCATTGATAGTTGATCTCAATCATTGATCTATCGTTGAATGGTTCAATATAGGCCATTCTTAAGCGGGCATTGGTATTCTTGTTATTATTGTTGCGATATTGATATTGTTTTTCCAGAGTAGTATTCCCAACTGAATCGGTATTGGTATAGTCATTTTTGAGGTCGCTGGAATTATCTCCATGTGCGCTGTTGATCTCTGTGCTTATACTCAGGTTTCTACCCTTTTTACTAAACTTGTGGTTGTAATATAGTTCGGTGCCAAAGGATGAGGAAGTGGATGAGGCTGCAGAATTTCTTTGTCGCAATGATCTAGCTGATAAAAGTTCTGTAATGGTTGATCCTGTACTTGATGTACTTCCCAATTGATAGGAGGCACGGGGCTTTAGTTTGAAGTAATTGGCGCTATCGGGCCTGTATTCCAGGTTCCAGAATAATCCGTGATCAAAATTTCTGCTATTGTTGTTACTATTATCATACTCATAGCGGGTATAATCCTCAAATGCACTTTCAGTTACTTTCTGTTCTAATGTATTATTGTCATCCTTTCTAAAACGGTAGCTTCCGTAACTTTCTACTTTCGTTCCCCAGTTATCACGATAATTCAGCATTGCCGCTGTATTTTCTGTTGTCCCTTTTGATCTTCGGGATGTGTTATTATTGGTTACATCTAAGGAAACCTGCTGATCTTCCTTGAAACGGTTAGCTCTGATCCGGCCATTATACCGGTCTGCGGAACCCATACCCGCTTCTGCGCGAGCAAAATAACCATTCCTTTTGTCTTCTTTTGTGTTGATATTGATGATCTTTTGCGGCTCACCACTCTTAATTCCGGAGATGTTTGCCTCTTCTCCATAGTCATCTATTAATTGGATATTTTTTACAATATCTGCAGGCAGGTTTTGAAGTGCCGCAGAGGCTTCATCACCAAAAAAGTCCTTTCCGTTTAAACGGATTCGTGTAACGGGTTCGCCTTGTGCTTTCACGTTTCCATCTTTGTCTACTTCCATTCCGGGGAGGCGTTTTACTATTTCATCTACAGCATCTCCTTCGCGTACAGGATATGCACGGGCGTCATATTGTACTGTATCTTCCTTGATAACCACAGGAGTGATGACATTGATCACGACCTCGTTCAATTGGTTGAAAGAATCTTTCAAATGGATAATGGGAAGTGTAACCGTGTTCTTTTTCTTGTCTGTTGTGTATTCCCGGATAAACGTTTTAAAGCTGATGGAGCTTACGGTAAGCGTAAATTGGGATGATTTGATTGTGGGAAATGAAAATTTTCCGTTCTGATCAGTTGCGGTATAAATAGAATCTAATTTAGAAATTAGTTTTACGGATGATCCGGGTAATGTTATCCCTAAGGAATCCTGCACTACTCCATGTACGGAACGTTGTGATTGTGCTGAGGTACTGAAGCCATAAATCAGCATGACGAATGTAAAAAAGAGAAATTTACTCATCTAGGTTTAAGAATTAGTAGGAGTACTAAAAAATGATCTGCATCTACATAAGGAGATCCCTTATAAACCGGGTATCTACCAACCTGACTAATGTCATTAATGTATTCCTCCTTTTTATGAATCAACAGGTAAATCTACGAATTTTAAAGTTCGTTGCAGGTAATCTGTTGAGCGGTTTACCCAGTTAAATACAACGTTATTGGTAAATTTGAAAATACCATTCCATCCGATTGAAGGAATACATCCAGCATTATCAGCCCATAAATTACGTATGAAGGCACAATTTTCTCCACCCAGTGTACTTACGAACGCATGGTTCCAAGGTATCAAGGGCTTCATAGCAGATCGAGTTTTGAATGGTGATGTTAACTGTTCCCAGTTTAATCTCTGCCTTAACGGTACTGTCTTTATACATATGGTGGTACATAGACATATTTTCATCCAGTCCCCAGCTTGCGGAAACATGGTCGATCATGATATTTCCTATTGGATTTCCTCCCATAGCATCATCCCTGCGGCCAACATAAGTTTCACCGCGACCACCAAAAGAGTAAGTGCCACCGCCTTCAGCATCTGGAAAAAATGCAACAATTTCTGATTGAAGAAGATCGGTTGGACGTCCAGCAAATGGAACATAAGGTTTGCCTTCTTTTGCTTCTTTTTCGATGATTGGAACTGCTTTCAACCAGGCAATATCAGATTGCACACGTGCTGCTTCCATCATAGCATTCGTTGCTTTATGAACAACTTCAGGAATATCAGGATATGGTGCTGATGCCACCTGATTACTGCAAAGCACTAAATACATGCAGAAAAAAGGATGAACAAATTTCGATTTATAATTTAATTATGTTCATTAATTATGTTTACAAAAGTTTATGTTGCTAAAGACACAAATTTGTAAATCATATAAAAGGGAATGGGGATATCAATAGGCTGAAGTGGGATTAAAGAATAACAATTAAAACGAAGGACTTAATGGTTCGATCTTTTTTGTATTACATGCTTTGATTGAAATTAAATTAAAAATTTCTAACTTTGCAATTAATGAAGAAAAGTATTTACAAGAGTCCTGTTACACCACCTTGAACTTTCCATAAGTTCTGTTAATTTTTCAAAACTAGTTTTTTCCTTTTACCATTTCAAATTCATTTACTATATGAGAAGAGTATACTTGCGCCTGTTTGACATAAAACAGAAGATTGATTATAAAATTGAAATACTTGCGGGACTTACCGTTGCATTGGCTTTAATACCAGAGGCTGTCGCTTTTTCTATAATAGCAGGTCTGCCTCCCTTGGTTGGTTTATATGCAGCATTCATGATGGGATTGGTTACTGCAATAATAGGTGGCCGTCCGGGAATGATTTCAGGTGCTACAGGTGCAATTGCAGTAGTAATTGTAGCATTAGCGAAAACACATGGGATTGAATATGTATTTGCTACTGTTGTAATGGCAGGGCTGATTCAAATGATAGTGGGCTTTTTAAAACTCGGAAAATTAATCCGTCTGGTTCCTCATCCTGTGATGTTTGGCTTTGTAAATGGTCTAGCAATCATTATATTTTTATCACAGCTGGTTCAATTTAAAACTGTAGTGAACGGGGAGCAAGTTTGGTTAAGTGGTCAGGCTCTATACCTGATGCTGGGATTGGTAGCCTTAACTATTGCGATAATAGCTATTTTGCCCCGTTTCACCAAAGCAGTGCCAGCTTCACTGGTGGCAATAGTTGTTGTATTTTTAATCGTAGTTGGTTTTAATATCGACACCAAAACGGTAGGGGATATTGCTTCTATAAGTGGTGGTTTCCCTCCGTTTCATATTCCTGCTGTTCCTTATAGTTTGGAAACATTGAAAATTATTTTCCCTTATGCGGCTATCATGGCAGGGGTTGGTTTAATTGAGAGTTTGCTTACCCTAAACTTGATTGATGAGATTACCGAAACGCGTGGAAGTGGCAATAAAGAATGTGTAGCACAGGGTAGTGCGAACATATTAAGCGGATTGTTCTTCGGCATGGGTGGATGTGCAATGATTGGTCAAAGTTTGATCAATATTTCCTCTGGTGCCAGAGCTCGTTTATCTGGAATTGTTGCGGCAGTGATGTTGCTGGTTTTTATTATGTTCGGCGCACCTCTGATAGAAAGAATGCCTATGGCTGCTCTAACAGGTGTGATGATTATGGTTTCCATAGGAACATTTGAGTGGGCGAGCTTTAAGCTGGTTGGTAAAATGCCAAGACATGATATTTTTGTTATCGTAGTAGTGGCTGGAATAACCGTGTTATTGCATAATCTAGCCTTAGCGGTATTGATAGGTGTGATTATTTCCTCCCTTGTTTTTGCATGGGAAAGTGCCAAGCGCATCAGGGCAAGAAAGTATGTGGATGATAGTGGAATTAAGCATTATGAGATCTATGGTCCCTTATTTTTTGGTTCTGTTACCGCTTTTAATGAAAAATTTGATGTTTTGGGCGATCCTGATGAGGTGGTTATCGATTTTAAAGAAAGTAGGGTTGCTGATATGTCGGGAATTGAAGCTTTAAACAAGCTGACCGAGCGGTATCGAAAAATAAATAAGAAGCTTCATTTAAGGCATTTGAGTGATGATTGCCGAATCTTGCTTAAGAATGCAGATCAAGTTATAGAGGTGAGCATTCTAGAAGATCCTACCTATCATGTTGCTACTGACAAAATGATATAATCCTGTTCCGTTGATTATCGGTTTTAAAAAGATTGAATTTGTTTTTCAATGCTTTCAAGTTTTGATAAATTTCTGATAATTACAATATTACTATTACCACTTTGCGGTATGGCTATCATTTGAGTCATGCCGCTTTTTCATTTTGTGATTTTTTGAATTTTCCTATTGAAACGATTTAATTAAATAAAAAAAAATATCATAATTTCCTGCGCTATAATAAGAATTTTACCAACTACAGTGTGTAAAAAGCTTTTAGTTTTAATTTTATAATTGCTTTTATCTTATTTGAATGAACCATTTTTGTCTTCCTGTGTTATCTATTTGAACTTATTGTAGATTCTGAATGTTTATGGAAAGTATTTATTGCTACTAAAGCAATTAAATTTTTCTTTTTTTTAAATGATGCCAGAATTTTCAATATGCATTAGATCATTTAATAAATAGAATACATGAAACGCAGCGTTAAAAGTTTAATAGGTTTTACCATTGGTGCTACTGATGGAGAAATAGGAACGGTTAAGGAGTTTTATTTTGACGATAAAACCTGGACGATCCGTTATTTAATTGTGGATACAGGGAATTGGCTTTCGGGAAGAAAGGTATTAATTTCACCTGAGGCAGTAATAACACCAAATTGGGAGCTTGAAACATTTTTTGTGAATCTAACGATGGATCAGGTAAAAAATAGTCCAACCACTGATACCGAAAAACCAGTATCCCGTCAGCATGAAATTGAATTATATAAACATTATACCTGGGGAAGTTACTGGGGTGGGATGGGACTTTCGGGAATGGCTTCGTCTTTCCCTATATCAATGGGAGAGGAAATAGAAAAAGAAAATGAGGTTCCCGTTAATGATACCTCAGAATATGATTCGAACTTACGTAGTACAGCTAACGTAAAGGGGTATAACATTAAGGCAAGTGATGGGGAAATAGGTGATGTTGTGGACTTTATATTTGATGACAGCAACTGGAACCTTGTATTTATGGTTGTTGATACGGGAAGTTGGTTTCCTGGGAAAAAGGTTTTGATATCGCCTAAATGGGTAAAAGATATAAATTGGTATACCTCAACAGTGATGGTCAACTGTACGGTAGATCATGTTAAGAATAGTCCTGAATATCAGCCTGATGAGCAAATAAGTGAATCTTATGAAGCGAATCTTCAAAATTATTACGGTAAGGCTATCTATACTAAAGAGGAATCATAGTGTAGGGAATTACGGTTTGTACGGTTCATGTAATTCGGTAATATGAATAAAAAAGGCAGTTCCATATAGGGATTGACTTTTTTATGCATGCTATATTTAATTTACTTTTCTTTGCATAGGATTGCCACCTTCAGTTGATCCTCTTGGCAAAGTTTGTTGTTTGAAAAGTTCAAAACGAGAGGGTTGGTACTCCCGTGGCCAGCTATTGTTACTTTCATCAATATCTGCTGTTTCGCGGTAAGGATCAAGACGTATTGATTTCACTTCTTTAGTTTTAGCAAATACCTTTGTTACGTTTTGTTCATTCATTCTCCAGATATAGGCAGAGATTTTCTCTGTTTCTGTGGTTCCATCGGTATAGATCCATTCCAGGATGATTGGCATGACGCAGCCTCCTATATTGCTGAATGAAAGCTGATATAAATAATTATTACTATCATACAGTTTTTTCTCTTCTGGTGATAACTTACTGTAAAGCTCATCATAGGCTTGCTTTGCGGAGGGTGTGCTTGCAAAACGGTCATACGTGGTATAAAAATCCTGAAGTGAACTGTCTGATTCAAGTGTAAACTTTTGTCCCTCACTTTTATTGCGGATGCTGCTAATATTCTGCCTGTCCCTTTCTTCTTTTTTACGGTTGTTTAGACTTTCTGTATCCGCACTTTGGGCTACGCGGAAAAGTTTAACGCTGTCGATGGAGATATCCACCGGATCTGTGCCATAGAACCAGCCACGCCAAAACCAATCTAAGTCAACTGCTGATGCATCTTCCATGGTTCTAAAGAAATCAGAAGGTGTAGGGTGTTTAAAAGCCCATCGTTTCGCGTAGGTTTTAAAGGCGTAATCGAATAATTGTCTTCCCATCACTGTTTCCCTCAATATATTTAATGCAGATGCTGGTTTTGCATAGGCATTGGGACCGAAACGGACAATGTTTTCAGAGTTGGTCATGATAGGCTCCAGTTCATTTTTGGGAAGCTTCATATAGTCGACAATCTTATGTGCAGGTCCCCGTTGAGATGGATAATGGTTATCCCATTCCTGTTCGGCCATAAATTGACAAAAAGTATTTAATCCTTCATCCATCCAGCTCCATTGGCGTTCATCAGAGTTGACGATCATTGGAAAAAAGTTATGACCAACTTCATGAATGATTACACCGGTCATCCCATTTTTAGTTGCCTCACTATAGGTTCCATCTTTTTCGGCACGGCCATAGTTAAAACAGATCATGGGATATTCCATTCCGTTAGATGCTTCAACAGAAATGGCAGTAGGATATGGGTAAGGGAAGGTGTGTTTGGAATAACTTTTAAGGGTATGCGCCACCAGCTTTGTGGAGTAACGGCGGTAAAGAGGATAGGCTTCGGGACCGTAATAAGACATAGCCATCACTTTTTTGCCACCTTCAATATTTGTAGCCATGGCGTCCCATACTAATCTGCGGGAGGATACCAATGCAAAATCCCTTACGTTCTCAGCATGAAACACCCAGGTTTTCTTGCTTTTGGAATGTTGCTGCATTGTTTTTTTAGCATCAGAAAGGGTCACTATTTCGACTGGCTCTTTGGAAATTTGCGACTGCTGCCATCTTTTGGATTGTTCGGCGGTAAGTATTTCTGCGTAGTTTGCGCATTCTCCGGTAGCTCCTACAATATGATCGGCCGGGACGTTGAGGCTGACTTTAAAGTTACCAAATGCTAAAGCGAATTCACCTCTTCCTGTAAATTGTTTGTTTTGCCAACCCTGAAAATCACTGTAAACCGCCATTCGGGGATACCATTGGGTGATGGTATACAGATAGTTATCATCGTCGGGGAAGTATTCATATCCACCTCGACCTCCTGTAGTGAGGCGATTGGATAAATTGTACCACCAGTTAATGTGGAAACGGAACTTCTGACCAGGAAGCAGTGTAACAGGTAATTCAATTCGCATCATGGTTTCATTGATGGTATAGGTCAGCGCTTTGTTTGTTGCATCTTTTATACTCACGATGTGATTACCAAGATCAAGATTATGCCCCATGATGTCCTGAAGTTGCTTCATTCCCATCTTTTCCTGTATTTTACTTCCATCGAACTTTGCACTTTCAGCATTTTTACTGTGCTGGTTTTCATCCAATTGCAACCATAAATAAGTTAAGGGGTCAGGGGAGTTATTATAGTAGGATATGGTTTCAGAGCCATCCAAACGCTGGGTTTCGTCATTCAGCGTAGCACTGATTTCATAATCAGCTCTTTGTTGCCAATAGTTGGGACCGGGAGCACCTGATGCTGAACGGTAGCTATTAGGGCTTGGCAGAATGGTTTCCAGCTGCTCGAACTTGTTTCCATGGTTGGAGCCAGGGTTTCGGTCTGTTTGAGCGCTTAGATCCATCACTGTAATGAAAAGTAGGGCTGTGAATAAGATTTTAATCATTCGATATTAATTAGCTGAAAACGTTCGATACACATGATAAAGGCTATACCAAATATAGCTGATGATAGAAATAATTTCCAGTCTCGCCTGGATATGCCTAAAACGGATACTATTAAAAAGGTGAGTAATTGAATTAGAATAACGAGGAAGAGTTGTCCTAATTCAAGTCCCAGATTAAAAGAAAATAAGGGGCCCGTAACGGCATCACTGCTTCCTAGTAAACTTTTCAGGTAACTTGAAAATCCAAGACCATGAATTAACCCAAAGAATAGGGCTGCTATATAATTAATTTTTAGTGTTGAAGTCTGGTTTGTATTCAGGATAGACAGCATACAGGTCAATGCTATAGTAACTGGTATTAGAAATTCAATGATGGATGTATTCACATGTATGAGATCTAACACATTTAAGGCTAGAGTAAGGGAATGCCCAATGGTGAAAGCAGTAATGAGTATCAATACTTTTTTCCATTCTTTCAGTAAATAGATCCCACATAATGCGGTTATAAAGAGGATATGATCGTATCCTTTCCAGTCGCATATATGTTGCCAGCCGAAGGAAAAATATAAATTAAAGTCCTGCACTTTGCAATTCTATTAATTTATCATTTCATTTGCAATGAAATTTTTATAAAATATTCTAAATGTTACAATTAATTATATCATTCCTATTGTTATTTCATCCCTTTTATGTCAGTGTAACTGAAATAAAGCATAATAATAAATCTAAATCGATAGAAGTAAGCTGTCGCATGTTTTTTGATGATGTGGAGAGCGCATTAAACAAGCAATATAAGGTAAAGCTGGATATCAATAAGACATCTGACAAGAAGTTGGTTGATCAGTATTTAGGAGATTATGTTAAGAAACATCTTGAAATTGTTGCAGATGGAAAATTGCTAAACCTATCTTACGTCGGTTTTGAAATTCAGGAAGATGCGGCATGGGCTTATCTGGAAGTAAAAGGAGTAGGGCACGTGAATAAAATAAGGGTGCAAGATAACCTGCTTTATGAGCTGCACGCTGAGCAGATCAATATGATTCATGTTATTATCGGTGGAAATAGAAAAAGTACTAAACTGGATAACCCTGAAGATAGGGCTTCTTTTGTTTTTTAGCAAGGAGGACGTTATTTTGGTTGTCGGAACGTTAGCGTAAACTATCATTCACAAATGATGTTTCATATAAACATTAGATCTAAAATGACGAACGTAATTAAAGTAGCTTCAGTAGTATTTATAGTAAGTGCAAGTTTCTTGGCCTGTACCTCTGATAAGAAAGCAAAAGAAAGCGCTGATGGCTCTATTGCTATAACACAATCTGACAGCAAAACATCCCCCGTTGATACCTTAAAGAAATTTAAGGATCAGGATTGGCTTTTAATTCCTGGTAAATCTGCAGGAAAAACCACTCTTAATGAAGATGCCGAAGAGGTGTACAAACGACTAGGTAAACCAGATGGGGGAGATGCGGCAATGGGTAAGTCTATTGCACTCTGGTACAGTAATCATGATTCTACTTTACATTCTGTATCAATTTATACGGTAAGAGATATGGGGAATGATCCGAAAGCATTGGTTGCTCAAATCAGGATAACGTCGCCTCTATTCAAAACAAAAGAAGGGATTCATACCACTTCTACTTTGGATACCATCATGAAAGAATTTCAAGTGCAGAAAACAGAAGGCTATAAAGATGCCGGTAAAGACTATACTGTTTATGATAGCAAATCGGGTATTTCATTTGAGATGGATGGTAAAGAAACATGCGTAGCCATTATTATACATAAAGCGGGACAAATTGGAAATGGTACTTATTTAAAATTCAGGACAACTAACAAGTTTATAACAAGATAGGTGAAATGATTTGTTCCGGATTTCCTTTGGTGTCTTATATCGCAGTAAGTGTAACACGGCAAAAGAAACGCTTCATATCTTGCCTCACTGGACATTTCCAGGTCGGGAAGGTGAAGTTACTCCTGTTTATTGTTATACTAGTTATCCTTCCGCAGAGCTATTTGTAAATGGCAGAGCATGGGAAAACAAAGTAAAAGCAATACGACCAATCTAACCCGTTATCCAATATGCTTCAGTTTAAAGTATCAGGAGAAGGTTCTTACAAAGCAGTAGCTAATGGGAAGCTACTAGTCTGGAATTATTTCATCTCCCTCAAATGAAGGTATTCAGTGGTATGTTGGTTGGAATTGTACAATCTTCTGAAAAAGCAGATACACTAAAATACCGTTAGTTCTAAAGGGCTTAAGTCAGCTCTTACAGAACTATCAGTCAAATGATTAGGATATTAATTATAGTTAAATGTAAGTTTTACTTCCCTTACCGAATTGGTGATTATTCAATTAAAGAAGATAAACGATTGATGAATTCATTTTTACATAGGAATATTATTCAATTAATATTCCTATGTAAAAATTAAAGCTATCTGCTTCAAAGTTTTCTTTTGTTGCCCCTGGTAAATCAATTGCTGTAAAGGTAGTTCCAGGTTGGATAAACTGATATTGGCCTCCCTTAATTCTTACTTTTACTGTCATGTCAAAGCCTTTTACATCAGCAATCCAACGGCATAATATTTTACCATTTTCAAAACGTACTTCCAAAACAGGGATATTTACATGCTGCAGGTACTGATCAAAAACTGTTGTCAGGTTTTTGCCAGATTCCTTATTAATATAATCGACTATCTGTTTATAGGTTACTGTTTGATGATAGAAGGTTTTGTTCAGACCACGAAGAATTTGCAGCCACTTCTGATCGTCATTAATGATCGTTCTAATCATATTGAGCATGTTCCCACCTTTTTCATACATGTCACCAGAACCTTCATTATTTACCCCATATGTACCTAAAATAGGTTCTACATTGTCAATTCCACCTCTGGTACCATGGACATACTCAAGGCCAGCTTGTTTACCATATCGACTTTCTACAAACAAAGATTCAGAATAATTGGTAAAACTTTCATGGATCCACATATCAGCAATATCCTTTGCAGTAATATTGTTCCCAAACCATTCATGTCCACTTTCATGCACAATGATAAAATCCCATTTTAATCCCCATCCTGTACCTGAAAGATCACGTCCTTTGTACCCGTTTTTATAGCCATTTCCATAGGCAACAGCACTTTGATGTTCCATTCCCAAGTGTGGAGCCTCTACTAATTTATATCCATCCTCATAGAATGGATAGGGGCCAAACCAATGTTCAAATGCCTCAAGCATCGGTTTTACATTTTCTCCAAACTGGATCTTTGCATTAGTAAGATTTTCGGGAAGCACCCAATAGTCAAGGCTTAACATTCCTTTTTCTCCCTGGTACTGATCACTAAAATGTGCATAATCGGCAATATTGATTGCCACATCATAATTATTAATGGAGTTGGCTACAAACCAATCATAGCGGGTATATCCATCTTTTAGTTTCTTAGTTGCGCGCAAACGACCATTGGAGACATCTTTTAATCCATTAGGGACTGAGATGCTGATGGCCATGCTGTCGACTTCATCGCTCTGATGGTCTTTAGTCGGCCACCAGATACTGGCGCCCACACCCTGACATGCTGTAGCTACGAAAGGTTTCCCTGATGCATCTTTTGAGAACACAAAGCCGCCATCCCATGGAGCGTTTTTGGCAACAATAGGGTATCCTGAATAAAATACCCGGAAAGAATCCTTTTTGCCCTTATTGATTACTGTAGGAAAGGTGACAAATACGGCGTTAAATTCACGTGTATAAGGCAGCTCTTTACCTTTGTACATAATCCGTTCAATCTTCAAATTAGCAAACAAATCAAACTGCAAGAGCTTAAAATCAGTAGTAGCCGTAAATTTAAATTCATTTGAGCCGCTTATAAAACGGTCATCAATATTGACCTTCACATCCAGATGATAATAATTGATATCGTAACAAGTTCGTAATGGCGTCAGTTCCCCACGAAGAGAGTCACTACGTGTAAATACAGGTATGGGTGCTTTTACCTGTGAATGCACTCTAAAGGAAACAGCTACAAACAATATGATCGATAAGGAAAGGAAGGACTTCATGATAAATAGGTATTAAAAACCGCGTATTCTCAGAAATTAAATAAATGCAAACAAGACCCTCTATTAATCGGGTTCTTTTAACAATTAGAATTTTATTATTTCAAAAATATACTAGTTTTTATTGATTTCAAACAACAAAATGTGTACCCTAAATCAAGATCTCAATTATCGCTTGATTTAGGGTATGGAAATTACAAATGTTCGATACTAACAGCACGGGCACCAGGAGGACAGTGTTCCTTTAAAAAACGTGTAAATAATTCTGCCAGATGCTCAGAAGTTCCATCTCCTTCATTTATGGAATGAGAACGGTTGGGGTAAGACATTAAACTAAACTGTTTTTTATTCTTAACCAATTCATTGATTAACATTTCTGCATTCTGGTAATGCACATTATCATCACCCGTACCATGAACATATAAGAGATTGCCTTTCAGGTTTTTTGCATGTGTAATCGGTGAGCCATTTATAAAGTCTTCTTTGTTTTCCTGAGGAAGGCCCATATACCGTTCCTGGTAGATGTTATCATACATGAGCTGATTTCCTACAGCAGCGACAGCAATCCCGGTTTGGTAAATATCTGGATATTGAAACATTAAGTTCAGCGTAGAAGATCCACCTCCGCTCCATCCCCATACTGCAATTCGTTGTGCATCAACAAAAGGCCATTTCAAAATCTCTTTTGCAGCCATTGCCTGGTCACGAATATTTTGCATTCCTATTTTCCGATAAATAGATTTGCGCCATTCTCTGCCTTTAGGTGCAGGAGCGCCACGGTTTTCAATGGACATGTAAATATATCCGTCAGCTGCCATATCTCCTACATATTCTCTGTTCAAACCAGTACCAAAGCGATCCGTTACTGTTTGAGATGCCGGTTCTCCATACACATAAAACAATACCGGATATTTCTTTTTAGGATCAAAGTTAAGCGGCTTAACCATCCAGCCATCCATTTCTACACCATCAACAGTTTTGACTTTAAAAAACTCTGTTTTCGCCAGATTAGTACTTGTTGTCGTATTTCCACTTAAAAGTTCCCGGTGTTCAGGCAAACTGACAACCTGAGCGGTAGTGCTCATGCTGGTATTACTGAAGGAGTGAAGTGAAATTTTGCCATTAGGGGATACATCATACTTATGAGTTCCTGATTGGGAAGCCGGACTAATACGTGTTGCTTTACCACCGGAAAGACTTATCCGATATAAGTAATCTTGAGTTGCATTATCAGGTGAAGCCATGAAATAAACATATCCAGCTTTTTCATCTATCAGACTAATGGTGATTACGTCAAAATTACCTTTAGTGATCAGGGTTTCTTTGCCTGCCAGGTTTACGCGGTAAAGATGTCTCCATCCATCTTTCTCACTTACCCAGATAAATTCTTTTCCTTTATTGATCCATTCCCAACCAGTAGGATCATCGGCACTCCATCGTGATTTAATATCAATCCATGCAGCGTCTCTTTCAGTATAAATCACTTTTGAAGAACCATCTGTTGCATTGCACAACAAGATCCGGCTTTCATTCTGTTTACGGTTTAGCTGCTGAATAATAAGCTGATTTGAATTGGAGCTCCATTCCATTCTAGGGATATAGTGCTGAATAGGATCTCCGGGAACATTCATCAGTGTAGATTTTCCTGTATTCACATCAACTACTGCCAACCTGCAGGCACTTGGATCTTCACCCGCTTTTGGATATTCGACCGGGATGGTGAATGAATATGTAGAATCGGTCGTATTCAGCATCAGGTAATTTCGAATGCTACGGGCATCTATCTTCCAGTAAGCAATCTTTTCACCGTCTGCTGACCAACGAAATCCATCCCTGCAGCCAAACTCTTCTTCATAGGCCCAATCAAATGTACCATTGATCATTCGATCCGTTCCATCCTGTGTAAGCTGTTTAATCGTTCCTGTACTAAGCTCTTCTGTAAAAAGGTTATGTCCGCTTACATAAGCCGCTTTTGTACCATCGGGAGAAAACTTAGCGAACATAAGAGAGGATTCAGGACGAGAATCCCCTAACTTTTTCAGTGTTTTCGCTGTCCGGTCATATACCCAATAATCACCACGTGTATCATAACGCCATACTTTTTTTGTATTGGTATGAATTAGGATTTTGTTTTCGTCTTTAGAAAACTGAAAACGCCGAACCTGAAGAGGAATTGAGCTACCTGTAGGCGTCAGCATCAGGTTATTCAGTACTGTTATCTGTTTTGAAGGATCTTTTACGTCCCTTTGTACGATTTCGTTTCCTGAAATACTGTAAAAGCCGTATCCATCCTTTGTCCACTGAGTTTTTTGACCAAATTGCGCATTAGCACAATAAAAAATAAAAACAACAAAGAATAACGTTAAATAAGAAGTCTTAATGATGGGCATCTGTGAGTATGTGTATTTCAAAATTTGCTTTTTATGTATTAAATGCTTTCAAAATTTGTTAAAACCATTATAACGAACAAAACTGCTATTTTATGCAATAGAGGTTTGCCTGTTTTCTGCTATTTGGCCAAAATTACAGTAATCTTTAAGTTTCTTATAATTTATATCCTCCTTTTGCATCTTTAGAGTTACTAAATCATTTGTTTATGAATACTTCCAATTTTTATGATAGGGTTAAAAATGATATAAACTCTCTATCTTAATTTTTACGAATTATTAATCGCAATAAAGGAAACGGATTCAGAATATGATCCAAAAAGTAAATGCTTTTCAAAAGGATTAAATATGGGCATCGAATTCTTTCCAGTTAAGCGACTCGATAGATCAGCTGATCTGGCAAATATTTCATACCAATACCAAAAAAGCGCCGCGTTAGCTTATGAAAAAACAACAAATCATAATTTTAGTGCTGGACTGACTAATGAATTGAGTATCAGTGTATTTCTGGTACTTTAACATACGCTGATTTAGCTTCAAATAAATGATTGGTTCCAAAGGAATTTTTCTAGTAACCATATATTAAGAACATATTTACACAAGTAAAAAGGGGCTGTCCCCAAAACAGTTTCTTTTTGTTTTATTTGCATACATGTTGGTTCCCGCAGCCTTATAGCAGGTCGAAAATGGGAACGTTGCCAGTCTCCATTATGGGAATATTTATCATCAAGTTGATACATTGGTTTAATTAACATGAAAATAGGTAAAATGAAAATCTTAAAGCTTTCATTACCTCTCAATATTTCGCTAAATAGTCTTAAATAAACATTAAATCCTAAAACTAACCCTTTTATGAGAACAGGATTAATTTGCTAATACGCGCATTAAATTATACTTGTTTCTATATTCATTAGGTGTCAAACCCGTTACTTTTTTAAAGGTTGTCCGGAAAGCTTTTATATCCGTATAACCCACATCATACATAACTTCATTAATATTCTTGCGACTTTTTTCAAAGCTCCTTTTAGCAGCTTCAATTTTAATGCGCTGTATATATTCCAATACCGAATTGTTAGTAGCTATTTTAAAGCGTCGTTCAAAACTCCGGCGGCTAATCACTACGATATCAGCCAGTTCGCTAATACTGATCCTTCCCTCAATATTTTGTTCAATATAGTCCTGCGCCTTTTTTATCGCTTCATCAGCATGTGCCTTTTGCCCTTTGAAAATTGCAAAGGCATTTTGACTGTCCCTGTCAATATCAATAGCAAAAAATTTAGCTACCAATATGGCTATTTCCCTGTTCGTGTATTTTTCAAGGATGTATAACAACAAATTCCAGATTGAATTAGCACCTCCACTCGAATAAATACTCCCCTCATCGGTAATGATCGTACCATCAACCACTTCGATATTCTTATACATACATCTAAACTCATTATAATAAGCCCAGTGTGTGGAACATTTTTTTCCATCTAACAAACCTGTAGCGCCTAATAAAAAGGCACCCAGACAAAGAGATGCTACTTCAGCTCCTTTCTTATGCAGTTCTTGTATGTAAGGAATGGCGGCTTTGTTCAATGCTACAGCTTTACCCATGTCACCCAATAATGCAGGAATGATAAACAGATCAGTTTCATCTACCTCACTCAATAAACGTTTTACTGTAACGGTATATTCACCATCCAGCACTTTTACATTTCTGGTCAGTCCTACAAACTCAACATCAAACAAAGGCTCTTTGCCCATCGATTGTAAAAACTCATTGGCGCTATTAAATACACGATATGGGGGCGTAACCGATTCTATTACCGAACTTTCGGGTACATATACAGAAACTTTAATCATAGTAGAATGCCTATACTGGTTAAAAAATGCGCTATCTTATACCAAGATAAATATAAAAAGGATATGTCGCAATTTACCCCTTTAATGTCGTTGTTACACTCGATAAAAGGGTGGTAGACATTGTATTTTTACTTTATCAATTACAAATGAAATGAACACAACCCAATTAACCGAGGACATACAAGTCCATTGCATTACAGCAAGCTCTTTCCCCGATGGTGTCCAGCAGGCACATGAAACTTTGCATCGTTTGCTTCCTAATGATATCCATCGCAACTATTTTGGTCTTTCATGGCCCGATCAGGATGGATCCATCATTTACAAAGCGGCTGCAGAAGAAGTACAAAAAGGAGAATTAGCCAAACATTCTCTGGAAACAAAAACAATTTCAAAAGGCGAATATTTATATATAGATATACCTGATTTCATGAAAGATATCCCCGCCATTGGAACAGCTTTTCAGACATTGATACACGATGAAAGGATCGCAGCAAACGGATTCTGCATTGAATGGTATCTGAACCAGAACCTATGCCGCTGTATGGTAAAAACAAAGGAATATGAAAATAAATGAAATTATCTATTGGGTAGCAACCATCCTTATCGTTTTATTTGAAGGTGTAATGCCCGCTATATTTGGTGGTTCGGAGCAAGCGAAAAGTGGTATTTCGCATTTAGGTTATCCCGATTATTTCAGGGTGTTGCTAAATTGTTTTAAAGTAGCAGGTGCTACCATACTTTTACTTCCTGTATTTAAAGGCCGCATAAAAGAATGGGCATACGCCGGATTTACCTTCGATTTCATTTTTGCAAGTGTATCTCATGCTGTTATTGATGGATTTGGGATGATGGCATTCTTTCCAATTATTATATTGGCAATATTAGCGGTATCCTATATCTACTACCATAAAATTCAAAAAAAGAGCCATTCTGAAACAGTTTTCAATAAAATCAATCAATTATGAACAATTCAATCTATCCCTGCCTGACGATTAAAGGCAAAACTGCTGAAGCAGCCGAATTTTATATCAACGCCTTTGGTGAAGGTAAAATTTTAAATACCTCCTTCTATGTAGTTCAAATTCAATTGAGTGGACAACGGTTCATGTTGCTGAATGATGGACCATCTTCATCACCCAATCCATCCATTTCGTTTATGGTCATCAGTGAAACCCCAGAAGAAACCGAACAATACTGGAAAAAATTAATTGAAGGCGGAAAGTCCCTAATGCCACTGGATAGCTATAATTGGAGTGCAAAATATGGATGGGTGCAAGATAAATATGGGGTCTCCTGGCAACTATATACTGGCAGTAGAACCGATACACCTCAGAAATTCACTCCAACTTTCATGTTTACGGCATCCCACGCAGGTAAAGCAAAGGAAGCGGTTAATTATTATACCCAACTTTTTCCCCATTCTACCATTCAGGGTTTTTTAAAATACAGTGAAGGCGAAGGTGAAAATACAAATTATATCAAACACGCCCAATTTGACATCAATCAGTATATACTAATGGCAATGGACAGTTCCGCTGATCATGGTTTCGAATTTAATGATGCCATCTCTTTAGTTGTGGAATGCAATACACAAAAGGAAATTGATACCTATTGGGATGAGCTTACTACTAATGGTGGGAAGGAAGTGATGTGTGGTTGGCTAACAGACAAATACGGAATATCCTGGCAAATTATCCCTAAAGTGTTAGGCGAATTAGTAAAAGAACCAGAACGTGCACAAAGGGTCATGGGTGCACTGATGCAAATGAAAAAACTGGTTATTGCCGATTTGGAAAATGCCTAGAATATATGGAATAATACGCCTATAATCAGCATAAAAAATGAGCAAAGGAATATAGATAATGAGTTTTGGATGAGCCTCAGGAGGTTCCTCCAAAACTCATTATGGAATGTAAAATTTGTTGGAAAGGAATTTTAGAGAACTAAATCATATTAGTTCAGGAAAACTCTACCCTATTTAGTATGTCATAAGAATATCTCTTTGTGAGAAACATTTGAATAAACAGCGTGTTTAAATAGCAATGGATAAGTCAAACGAAGATTCACAAAGCAAAAAATCAGTGCAGGTCAGATCTGGATCACCTAAGGCCAAAGGTATTTTAATAACTATTGTTATTGCCTTGGTTCTTCTCTCCGGGATTTTTATATGGAAAACTATAGAGATCAACAGCTTAAAGAAAAATGCAGCAAAAGATCGGCAAACGCTTACTGAACAAGCAAATACCCAAATAGTGCAATCTCATGAAGCGCACCTTAAATTATTAGCTAAGCCATTTGTTTGGGCAATCCGAACCGAAATGATGCAAGGCAACATCAGCCAGGTTAACCTTTACATGAATGAAATGGTCAAAGAAAAGAACTTTCAGAGCATTGTTGTGGTGAATGATAAAGGAGTAATTGTATCCTCTACGGATAAGAAAAATGAAGGAAAGCCATTCTCTACTATAGGTAAATCTACCGATCTCAGAAGCAACGGAACTAATCTGGTTAATCTGAATGATAGTGTATTGGTTATGACCAGCCCAATAATGGGATTTAATAACCGTTTAGGAACACTTTATGTAAAATATTCCGTTCCACCTTCCTCCTTAAAATAAATGAGGTAAATAGGCATTGAGAAGCAAAATCTTATTTAATTAATACCTATGAGCTACCAACCCATTGAAAATTACGGAATAGTAGGTGACCTGAATACAGTAGCTTTAATTGGGTTAAATGGTTCCATTGACTTCATGTGTTTCCCAAACTTCGATTCACCCAGTATTTTCGCTGCATTACTCGACGAGGAAAAGGGAGGTTCATTCCAATTAAAACCCATATTCACAGAGATGAAAACAAAACAATTGTATCTTCCTGATACAAATCTTTTGTTAACACGGTTCCTCTCACCTGATGGCGTGTCCGAAATTACAGACTTTATGCCCGTCGAGGAGCTCTATAACGGTAAAGAACTCATCAGAAGGTTAACTACTATTCGAGGTGAGGTAAAGTACTCCATGAAATGTATGCCCCGTTTCAATTATGGAAAAAGCACACATACCGTAAAGCAGATATCAAAAACAGAAGTGATTTTTACTTCCACTGGAGAAAATGAAACTGTTTTAAGATTAGTAAGCTCTGTCCCTTTACACGTATCCGGTTTAGATGTAACTGCTGATTTCACTTTAGCTCCTAACCAAAAAGCCGATTTCCTGCTTGAGCATGTGGAAAAGGAACATGATCCGGATAGAGATTTTGAATCCTTTATTACAGAGAGTCTGTTTGAAACCGTTAATTACTGGAAAAGTTGGATGGCACAATCCACTTACCAGGGAAGATGGCAGGATATGGTGAATCGTTCTGCATTAGTTCTTAAGTTACTTACTTCCTATAACCATGGTTCAATAATTGCAGCAGCAACGTTCAGCTTACCCGAAAGCATTGGTGCTGAACGCAATTTTGATTACCGCTTTACGTGGATCAGAGATGCCTCATTTTCTATGTATAGTCTAATCCGCCTGGGATATACGAAGGAAGCTGGAGCATTTATCCAATGGGTTGAAAGACTCTGCCATGATATAGAGCATGGGAAACGACTTGGTATTATGTATGCTGTTGACGGTCACAGGCAGCTCGAAGAAAAGATCCTGGATCATTTTGAAGGGTATAAAAAGTCATCTCCAGTGCGAATAGGTAATAATGCCTATGGTCAGTTGCAGCTGGATATATACGGCGAACTCTTGGATGCGGTATATTTATACAATAAATACGGGGAACCGATATCCTACGACTTTTGGAAGAATCTGGAAAAACATATTGATTGGTTAAGCGATAACTGGGATCAGCCCGATGAAGGGATCTGGGAAGTTAGAGGTGGTAGAAAGAAATTTCTTTATTCCAGATTATTGTGCTGGGTAGCATTTGATAGAGCCATAAAAATTGGAGAGACGCGCTCATTTCCGTTAAATGATAAATGGAAAGCAGAACGTGACCTGATCTTCAACAGTATATATACTGATTTCTGGGATGAAGATAAAAAAGCTTTTATGCAGTATCCAGGTGCACAAACTGTAGATGCCTCTGCCTTACTGATGCCACTTGTCCGCTTCATTAGTCCTATAGATCCCCGATGGCTTTCTACATTAGATCGAATTGAAAATGAACTGGTATCTGATTCACTGGTATATCGGTACAGACCCCAAGTTGCAGCCTCTGATGGCTTTGTGAGTCATGAAGGAACTTTCTCCATGTGCACATTTTGGTATGTAGAATGTTTGTCAAAAGCGGGTCAACTGGAAAAGGCCCGGTTGTACTTTGAAAAAATGCTGGGTTATGCCAATCATTTAGGTTTATATTCAGAACAACTGGGCTTTCAGGGTGAACATTTAGGTAACTTTCCACAAGCATTCACTCATCTGGGCTTGATAAGTGCTGCTTACAATCTGGATAACCAACTAAACGATAGCCGCAATAAAAATGTTAAAACCCAATAAATAGCACTGTTTTTTGTATGAGTTTATCTCGGAAACTACCATTTAATCTCTTTTACTTACTCAAAATATTAAAAGGTTTTGGTACTGAGTACAGCCTGTGTTCCAGGGTAATTTATATTTGAACGATCTTCAGCAGTTATAAAAACTCTTTTTGGTTTAAAAGGAGTTACGGCCTCTAAAGTTCCAGTAAGTCCGCTGGTAAAAAAGCCGCTAGAACTTTTTAAGTTCCCCAGATTTTTTGTTCCATTATCAGTGGTTTCCATCCAAACCACGTAAGCAGCTTTTGGGGGATGTAATCGTGTGGACTCTGCGAGATTTTTAATCTCAATCTGAATAGCATAATTTTTATTATCATCCCGGCTTATCTTTACATATCCCTGCGCCGCAGGAACCACTTGAGAAGTATCAAATCTTACTTTTTTAGAGCATGAACTTAGAGAAAAGCTTAGTAATAAAAAAGTCGTTAAAAGAAGATTGAAGTTAAACCGTATATAGGTAGATGTTTTCATTTTAAATTTATTTTTGGAGTGATGAAATAGTAGCCTGTATTCTGTTTTGCTGAAATTACTGCATACTTAACCTCATAAGAATTAAATAGTTTAATTTATTTAAAATTTAACCTCAGACCTTTCTTTTTAATTTAATATCATTGAAATAATTAATCTTCTTTTTAAATGATGTAACTCTGCTAAAATTAGAACTCACTCGTGGTTTCCTGGCTAGCTTTTAGTGAAACTGCACTTAAGGACTGCAATAAGAGAGCAATAAGAATCCAGTATGAGTCCGACTTTATCGTGTTTAAGTGGGACTTTTACCGGATTCTTATTGCATATTTTATCTGATCAATAAGTATTAGACCCGATAAAAAGGTTAGTAAAAAAAATCCTCCTGATAGAAAATATTACCCTACTCTGATATCTTAAGAGCAACAAATAGTATAGATTAGATCATTTAAATAAACGAAAATTAAATATGATATTAAATAAAAAAATTGCCCTGGTTACCGGAGGCAGTAGAGGTTTAGGTAAAGACATGGCCCTAAGTCTTGCCAAAAAAGGGGTTAATGTAATCCTTACCTATAAGAGTAAAAAAGAAGAAGCAATGTCCGTTGTAGCTGAAATTAAGCAGGCAGGTGTTCATGCTGAAGCTTTGCAATTAGATACAGCAGACATTAAAAGCTTCGATTCATTTTTTGCATCACTTGGTGAATTATTAAAAACCTCCTTTGATGCCGATCATTTTGATTTTTTGATTAACAATGCTGGTATTGGGATCCACGCTTCTTTCGAGGAGACCACTGAAGAGCAGTTTGATCTCCTGATGAACATTCACTTTAAAGGAGTATTTTTCCTAACTCAGAAAGCGCTTCCTTTACTGAATGAGGGTGGACGTATTATCAATCTTTCTTCTGGACTTGCCCGGTTTAGTACTCCTGGATTCGCTGCTTATGCTTCGATGAAAGGTGCTATTGAAACCTTAACTAAATATATGGCCAAGGAACTTGGAGCACGTGGAATTGCCGTGAATGTAGTTGCTCCGGGAGCTATTGAAACTGATTTCGGCGGTGGTATGGTGCGTGATAATGCAGAGATGAACAAGCTAATTGCTAGTGGTACCGCCTTGGGCCGGGTAGGTCGGGCAGATGATATTGGAAGTGTAGTGGCTTTTTTATGTTCTGATGATGCCAAATGGGTCAATGCGCAACGAATTGAAGTATCAGGAGGAGTGTTCATTTAGACTTCGAATATCTACATAAAAACTAACACCCGCTTTTTGAAGGCAGGTGCTAGTTTTTATGCGCTTATGTTCTAACCCTATATAAAATACGTTAGCTTAAAAGCCAAGGCTTTCACTATCAATCGTGTTAATCAATTTCCCCATCTTTTTTTGAATAATTCCAAAATGATGTAATTCTTGAGGGCTTACTAAAGATATAGCATCACCGGGAGCTTCAGCACGTCCGGTTCTTCCAATCCGGTGTATATAATCTTTCGGTGAACGGGGTAATTCGTAATTAATTACGTAAGGTAGAAAGTTGATATCAATCCCTCTAGCCATTAAATCCGTTGCCACTAACACTCTTAGTTCTCCTGATTTAAAATCCCGTAATGCTTCAGTTCTTGCGCCCTGACTTTTTTTACTATGGATAGCTTTGGCATCTATTCCGTTTTTGCGAAGTTTATCCGCAATATTGTCGGTTTGGTAAGTGGAAGCTGCAAATACCAAAACCTGTTTCATGTCATGCTTTTTAATCAGATAACGTAACAGTGGACCTTTTTTCTCATCAGGTACTAAGTAGCCTACTTGAGTAATGGTATCGATCGTATCCTGCTCAGCATCTATCTTAATAACAAGCGGGTCGTTTAATACAATTTGATTTATCTGTTTGATATCATCAGTCAGCGTAGCAGAAAAAAGTAAATTCTGACGCTTTTTAGGCAACAAGTCAATAATCCTTGTCATCTCTTCCTTGAAACCTAAATTCAGCATTTTATCTGCTTCGTCAAGCACCAGGGTATCAATATCAGTTAAGTGTACTGCTTTTGAATCCAGTAATTCCAATAACCGACCGGGAGTAGCAACCAGGATATGCACACCCTGTAAAGCCATCATTTGTGGATTTATTGAAACGCCACCAAAAACAGCTAATGTTTTAATGGGATGAGTAAGGAATGGACTGAAAACCTGAAATACATCTTTTACCTGTACAGCCAGTTCACGGGTAGGAACCAATACCAAAACATTCACATGTCTGTTTTTTGTTTCAATGGTATGTTGAAGGTTCATTAAAACAGGCAATACATAACCAGCTGTTTTCCCCGAGCCTGTTTTAGCAATTCCTAAAATATCTTTTTTATTCAGTATGGCGGGTATAACCGCTTGTTGAATAGGAGTGGGTAATGTATAATTCTGATCTGCCAATGCTTTTAATAAAGCGGGCGATAAACCTAATGAAGTAAATGGCATGTTGTCTTTTATTTGAGGATATCACGAAATACTGCTGTTAATCCAATGCCAAGTATAAGCCTTTTTAAATTTAAACAGGCTATAGGAGGTGATTTGCTTTGGATAATCATCTTACAGCAGGCACAAATTCATTTAAGAATTATTATCTTTCAGTCTTAAATCTTTAGAACATGGGCAAATTATCTTCCTTAAAAATTTTCTTTACGCTGATCTTGATGTTATCTATTTCGGTTTCTAGCTTTTCTCAAAAGAAAAAAGCGGAGGCTGAAATTAAAGATATTATGAAAGATCTGGATGTTGCGGGACTTTCTGTTGTCGTTGTAAAACATAACAAGATCATCTATACCAATTGCTTCGGTTTTCAGGATATTGAAAGCAATAAGGTGCTTAAAGAAAATGCACTCTTTAGAATCGCGTCTATATCAAAATCTTTTTCAGCTACCTCTATTATGCAGCTGGTTGAGGCAGGTAAACTATCGCTTAGCGATGATTTCAGCAACCTGGTAGGCTTTAAAGTAAGAAATCCTAAATTCCCAAATACCGTGATTACTTTAAAAATGGTTATGTCTCATACCTCCAGTATAAACGATAGTCAGGGTTATTTTAACCTGGATAGTATTAATCCGGATAAAAGCAGGGACTTTGCAAAGTGTTATAATGATTATGCACCAGGAGCAGGATACGAATACTGTAACCTGAACTACAATATGATCGGTGCTGTGATAGAAAAAACTTCAGGCGAAAGGTTCGATCAGTATATTAAAGGTCATGTCCTTGATCCACTGGGACTTTACGGAGGCTATTGTGTGGATTCTTTAGATAAATCAAGATTTGCTACTTTATATGAGTATGATTCTCTGTCAAGGAAATTAACTCCAGCACCTATGGCTTATGAACCACGTAGTGAATTAATCAAAAACTATACTATGGGTTACAGTACACCCGTATTTTCGCCTACAGGTGGTATGAAGATTTCCGCTACTGATCTGGCAAAATACATGATGATGCACATGAACTACGGGCAATATAATGGGGTAAAGATCATTTCAAAAGAGAGCGCATTGACGATGCAGACTAAGGTATCAGAGGGAGAAGGGGGTTATGGTTTGGCACTCCGTGGATCGCATGACCTGATTCAGGGTAAAGCAATGATGGGACATACCGGTTCGGCTTATGGCCTTTCCAGTGCTATGTTTTTTGAGCCAAATGAGAAGTTTGGTATTGTTGTAATTACCAATGGAAGTAATCCGGCTTATCTTCCTGGTGGTAATGATATTAATGCGGTACTACGAAAAACGATAAACTGTTTGTATTCCAATTTTATAAAATAAAACCGGTAGCACATGGTGCATTCTTAAACAACAGGGCAATAAAAAAAGCTTAAAGATTTATAATTTCTTTAAGCTTTTTTAACATAATCAATTAATTATCAGTTCACTGTTGGCTTGTTAATGGAGAAGAAGATCAAGTCGACAAAATAATGCCCCCTTGGATTTTAACAGATTTCAGGTCTCCAAGGAGACAACATCCAGTATATCAGAATTTCTGGAACCGTAAGGGATTAATGTCTGAAACAGGGATAAAGAAAATGGCATTCTTTACTCTTCAAAACTTTAACAATGCCATGAAAGAAAATATAAGTAACACAGAAATCAAGCAACACAAATATGAAAACTTATAAACGATTATTCGCAGTAACGCTGCTATTGTTATTTGCCGCTTGCTCAAAAGAAAACACCGCAACTAAAATACCTTATATCACTCCCGAAGAATCGGATGGAGTAACATTAAAAAGTAGTGCTTCTTTTCCATGGGGGGCCGCAGTTAATGTGGGTTTAATGAAAAGCAATGCTGCCTACAGGGCATTGGTGGAGAAGGAGATGAGCAGTTTGACTTCTGAGAATGAAATGAAGATGTCGCGCATCAGATCTTCACAAACAGCATGGTATTTTACTGATGCCGATTACATTGTATCTTTCGCGCAGGAACATAATATCCGTATACATGGTCATACGCTTATCTGGCATCGCTCTCCAGCATGGCTGGATACTTATCAAGGTGATGCAGCGGCATGGGAAGCGATGTTTCAAGAATATATTCAGACAGTTGTGGGCCGTTACAAAGGTAAAGTAGCTTGATGGGATGTCGTGAACGAAGCGATTAATGAGGATGGCACACTCAGGGCAAGCATCTGGCAACAGAAATTGGGCAATGACTATATAGCCAGAGCTTTTCAATATGCACATGAGGCAGATCCGGATGCCTTATTGTTTTATAATGATTACGGAAATGAATACTCCGCTGTTAAGCGTGAGGCGATACTAGCACTCGTGAATGGTTTAAAAAGCAGAGGAATTCCGATTAATGGTATTGGGCTTCAGATGCATACCCGGTATAATCAATCGGATGCTAATCTGGCTATTGCAATAAATTCGGCTGCTCAAACAGGATTAAAAGTACATATTGCGGAACTTGATATTGCTGTTAATCCGGATAATAATCAAAGTCTGACCTTTACTTCTTCACTTGCGCAACAACAAGCAGAAAAATATAAGTTCATTGTTAAAACATACAATGCAATACCTAAAGCTCAACAATTTGGTATAACTACATGGAATTTAACAGATGGAGATACCTGGATCACTGGTGAGTATAGCCGTCCGGATTGGCCACTTCCTTTTGATAGCAACTACAAGCGCAAAGCTGCTTACCAGGGAATTTTAGAAGGGCTCAAATAAATAGAAACAGGCTAACAAAACAAGCTCAAGATGAATTACGCAATATATACTACTATTTGATATTTACGGTAATGTTTTCATGGCAAAACATTGACAATCAATATTAAATAAAATAGATTAGTTTTGTTTTTTTTAATAATGCTATACTTTAAAAAACAATTTTCAAAATACTTCTTTTTATTTCTGTGCTTTATTTTAACATGTATTGCAAGTCAATCGAATGCCCAAGGGAATTTGCTTTTAAACGATACAGCTGAAAATGTAAAGCAAGAACCCTCATGGCCCAATGATACGCTTGGCAGACGTACCCCCCGGGGAACTGTAGAAGGGTTTATTAAAGCAGTTTCGCAAGAAGACTACGCTAAAGCAGCTTTATACCTTAGTATAGACTCAACCTTAAAGAGAAAGCAAGACAGAGTGCTTCAAGCACAAGGACTTCAGCAGTTACTCGATCAGAAAGGCAATATATTTCCTTATTCCATGATAAGTGATAAGGAGGAAGGACAGCAAGGTGACAATTTAGGTGAGAATTTTGATCATATTGGTGATGCTACCGTTGACAAAGATAAGTTTGAAATTTTATTGGAGAATACAAAAGGATCAGATGGCGGACCTATTTGGTTATTTTCCATACAAACTATTCAACGAATACCCCTACAACTGGATTCAGTGTCGTCTGCACCTCTTCTCAGTAAATTAGCACCGAAAGTATTAGAGGAAAATAAATGGCGAGGTGTTCCCTTAGCACACTGGATGGCCATGCTCCTGATCATTATAGTGGCCTATCTGCTAGCCTTGGGAATAACCAAAGCAGCTATTATTGTAATACCTCTTTTTTGGCATAAGGCAAGAATTGAGCCTGTCTCTGGAATTATTACTGCTTTCGCCCTTCCGATTCGCTTGTATCTAGCAGTTTGGCTATTTGTAATTGGCAGTCGACAAGCAGGAATCTATATCATTGTCCGTCAGCGTTTTAGCGATATAACCGTAGTGGTACTACTCGTTGCCGTACTTCTTCTTATTTGGCAGCTGGTTGATTTTGTATCCCGATACGCAGAGAGGCGCTTAGCCCGACATGGTAATCAGGCGGGTGTATCTGCTGTGTTATTTCTACGACGTGCCGCTAAGATTGCGCTCGTAATCATGTGTGTGATCATGATATTAAGCACTTTTGGCTTTGATGTTACTACTGGCTTAGCTGCGTTAGGAATTGGAGGTATTGCTTTGGCACTTGGTGCACAAAAGACAGTAGAAAACTTTGTTGGCAGTGTAACACTTATTGCAGATCAGCCGGTAAGAGTAGGTGACTTTTGTAAGGTAGGGGATGTGGTGGGTACAGTTGAGCAAATTGGAATGCGTTCCACGCGTATACGTACTCTTAATCGTACCATTGTTACTATTCCTAATGGTGAGTTTTCATCTAACATGATTGAAAATTATGCTCATCGCGACCGCTTTTGGTTTCATCCTACATTTGGTTTACGTTTTGAAACCACTCCTGATCAAATCAGGTATCTTCTTGTGGAGTTGCGTTCAGTTTTATACGCGCATCCAAAAGTAGATCCATCGCCAGCAAGGGTACGATTTGTAGAAATTGGTTCTGACTCCCTTAAACTGGAAGTTTTCGCTTATGTTCATGCTGTTAATTTTGACCAGTTTCTGGAAATTCAGGAAGATTTGTATTTACGCATGATGGATATCATCACGGAAAGTGGTACTGGCTTTGCTTTTCCATCTCAGACATTATACCTTGCCAAGGATCATGCTCCATCACCTGAAAAAGCAGAGGAAATACATGAGAAAGTTAAAAAATGGCGAGAAGCAGGTGATATGCCCATCCCCGCATTTAATCCTGATTATATCGACGATTTGAAAAATACAATTCCTTATCCACCAGAAGGTTCTAGTGTATATAAGAATGATAACTCATTTAAGGATGAGAAAAGTTAACGGACTTATTGTATCAAAGAATATACAGCTCAAGAGCAGCTAATCTATTTTATCGGGAGATCCCATTCGACCTATCTATTCATCTTTAGCGAGATGAATAATATCTTTGACGTCGATAATTTGTTTAGGATACCCTTTACTTACTACGTTGATCATTGCCAGACCTACATCTACAAAAGTTTTACACCTGTGGAGCTGCTAATCAAAGCAGGGGAACAGGATGCTGCTGCTGTAAATAATACTATATCTATCTATGCTGAAGCGAAAAAACCAAATTATCCGGCTATAGATTCTATCAGTTTTAATATTAAAGACAAGGCCTATTACATATTGATGTACGATTGCTCAACAGTTATTTTAGCTGATGTTAAAAACACTTCGTTGTTTTTTGAACCGGCTTTACAGGCTGCATTAACCTATTTAGAGATCAATGAAAGGCAAGATGCCGGCAATTATGAGCCGATGATATCCTTAACGAATCAAGCTGCATTTAATAAAGTAAAAACAGTTGACTGGAGTAAGTTTGCTTACTCGCATATTCTGGTGCCTGGTGCAGGACCGGATAATTTAACCACACCTTTAAGTGGCGAAGGAATGTTGAGATGCCGACTTGCTGTTAAACAATACAATCAACGTAAGGCACCTTTTATAGTTGTTTCCGGTGGAGCTGTGCACCCCTTTAAGACTAAATATAACGAGGCTGCTGAAATGAAGATCTATCTGATGAAGGCACATCATATCCATGAAAATGCAATTATCATTGATCCTCATGCCCGGCATACTACTACTAATATACGTAACGATGCCCGGTTGATATTCCGGTATGGCATACCGTTCGACAAGCCTGGATACATTGTAACCGATAAATACCAAGCAGACTTTATTACAAATATGGCCGAACGCTGTGAAAAGGAATTAAAATATGTGCCTACAAATTGGGTAAGCGCATCTCAGAAACCGAATTAGAATTCTATCCGCTAGTAGAATCTTTACAAATAGATCAGGATGAACCACTTGATCCATAAACGAGTATTGCGGTCACATTGTCGCATTCAAATAATATAACGTTCTCATTGGTAAGATGGGACTAAATTCAAATAAAAAGGTCAGGCAAAGCGTCTGACCTTTTATATTTGGGTTAATATAAATTTAAGCATTATATAGCATTCTCTTAAAATTGGTAAACTAGTTTTGCCGCAACATTTACAATTCATCTACACTTCACCTTAATTAGCTAAAAGAATCTTATTCGTTAACAATTTTCAAAATTATCTACACTTTAAGTAAAAGCCTATGTAAAATAAAAAAAGTCAATCTGGCTTTTTCTCGATCCTCAATTATCTATTGGATAGGGCTAATATATCCTGTTTAAATCATCTCTAAGATCTTCCAGCTGCCTATCCCTAATTTGTAAACAGTTAACATTTAAAAATATGAAAAAAAAGATTACCTATGATCTTTGAGCCATGTTTGAAATTAAACATGGCCTCTCATTATTACTGCTTTTGCTTGCATTGACAAGCTATAAAGCCAAAGCGTACACCTTATCAATAAAGGCCGCACCAATATCAGGTACAGTTACCGACGAAAGAAATCAAACTTTACCAGGTGTAACGGTACGGGTTAAAAACTCTACTCAAGGTATTACTACAGATGCTAATGGCAAATACACCATAAGTGCTGACCCAGACGCAATACTAGTCTTCTCCTTTATAGGTTACATTACGCAAGAACATCCGGTAAGTAATTCTGTTGTTTTGAATGTTAAGTTATTGCCCCAAGCCAATATGCAGAATGAAGTAGTGGCCATTGGTTACCAAACTATTCGTAAAAGCGATGTAACAGGTTCTATTGCGAGCGTTAAATCAAGTGATTTGAATTTGTTCGCCCCCACTTTAGGGCAAGCATTAGCGGGAAAGGTTGCTGGTGTGCAGGTATAGCAGACTAGTGGTGCCCCATATGCAAGCACTAAAATAAGGGTAAGGGGAATAGGATCATTTCAGAATTCTTGATACAATATGCTTTTACCCTTGAATGGTGTTAGATACCGGTTGAACAGTCATTCCGAAATGTAATACATCAATCTTTTTTACCGTTATAATCAGATAACAAATAAACCCAAATTATCTTTGTTCTTTTTCCTCCTCTGTATAACGGAAACACTTTTAATAGCTTAATAGAGGAAAAGTACTTTTTATATACTTCACAAACATCTTCCGGGTAGTTTCCAGGCATCATGCAGATGGCATTCTCACCTTTTTTTAAGCCCGACTTATACTGATTAAGCCAGACATAGTGATGTAGATTTATCAAACTACCCAAACCAATTACTTCATTTTGAAGTGGTCTTGCCACATAATAATCGATATGTGCTGCCGGAAACCATTTATTACATACAATCTTCTCTGGTATATCAGTTTTCAATTTCTTTTGCTGAGTTACAAAAACAGCATATTGTTTACCAAATTCCCTCCAACCCCACATATCAAGCGTAAAGTCACTTTTTCCAAACTCTTTTTCTTTTGTTTTTCCTAATGTTCCTGGATAAAAGTTAATAATAGAAATACCTGCAATCATTACAGTTATAATCAATATGCTGCTTGACTTTAAAATTAAAGATGCTCGCTTTGGTGATGTTATGACAATTTTATCCAGGTAAGCTGCAGCAATAAAACTTAGTGTTAGAAAACCTGGACCGCTCCAGTGAGGCAAAACGTTATTAAATAAAGAAATATATACGGTTGCGATGATAATTGGCAGCCCTAAGCACATTAAGATTCTACTTATGTTTTTATTTAAGAAAGCGCTTTTACGCAAGTGAAATAAAGCAACTCCTGTAAGCACCACATTGATCGGATTGTTATAAAAAAGTTGACCCAAAAAAGCTCTTATGAATGTCGTAAGATTAATCAAGCTGACGGATTCATTTATTCGGTTACTATGAAAGTTCCAGGTTACGAATTGATTGTTGATGTTCCATATTATCACAGGACTGAAAACCAGTATAGAAATAATAGCAGACAGATATAACAAAGGTTTACCTAACAATTTTCTGTCAAACAAAAGAATATATATGCCTAATCCAAACCAAAGGAATATACCATGTACCTTACACATCATGCAAAACCCACAAGTGAGCCCAAATAATAACCAAAGCAGAAGTGGAATAGGTATCTTTTGTTGTGAAAGAATAATGATTTTTATAGCTAACCCTATTCCGCATAACCAAAAGACTACCTGTGGACTATCAGGCAGAATAAAAACACCGCAAATGATACTACTATAAATGCTGGTATTATATAATAACGCTGCATAATAACCCGTTCTTTCATTCCTAATCAGATTGCCAATTTTGAAGCTTAGATAAGTTCCGATACATGAACATATAATTGGGCCTAACCGTACAAAGAATTCATTCTGAAACAAAAGGTTTAAAGTAGACAGACGGATTAAAAATGCAATACCAGGCGGATGATCAAAATAATTACTTTGCAAATGTAAAGCATAGGTGAAATAATACACTTCATCGTTACCGAACTCGATCAGGGCGGCTATACACATGCGCGCAAGCACACAGATGAGAATTAAAACTGCTAACGGGGATATTTTCATGCACTAAAAGTTCAGGAAATTATTGGTTGTGAAATTCCAAATAAAAACAATTCCTATGGCTAAGACTTTAGAGAAATAGAAGGGGACTAAAATTTTTTCATTAAAAAAGTAAATGATTAAGTTGTTTATTCCAAGGCCGATGACTGCAAACAAAAGAAACTTCAAAAAGAAAATTTGAATATTCTTGTCTTCAGGCTGAAAGGTCCAAATGTAATTTAGAATAAAATTGTTTACAACAGCTACAGAGAATCCAATAGTATTTGCCGCATATTTATTGACTCCTAATTTTTCTTTGAAAAGCCAGGTAAGTCCAAAGTCAATGCACATACCAATTAACCCTACGAAACCGAAGAGGAAAATTTTTCCTATCACTTCCATTTTTATTAATTGAGTAAGGAAGGTTTCTTTCTATTCTTAAATCTGTTTTTTAACATGGTACGAGGATTGAATGGGAGAGTAATATAAATGGTCCTTTTGCCCTGAATAAATACAAATACACCAAATAGCCAGATTCCAGCAAGGCTAAAACCAATGGTACGATAAAGCAAGGTAGTTCGAACATCAGGATAAATAGCTGTTTGAGCCAAATCATATGAATCTGTGTAAAAAACAGGATTTAAATAGATGCTTGTTCCATTTGGATAATTAATCGAAGCCCTTGCATAATGATCTTTACTATGGATCACATATTTTGCATTTGCAGTTTGTGAAAATGATGCAAGGATCTTCCCATTTTGACCTGTAAAGGTTATAGTTGAGGCCGCTGTATTCATTTGAAGCTGAATGGTATCTTTTTTCAATACCAGATAGTTCAACTTAGGAATAGAATCAGGATGTTGGTTAGGGCCAATAAGTACTCCATAGCCTCTTCCTTTTTTGAGTGCATGTAATACCTGATGTTGATTGCGTTCTTTTACTTTTACGTATGTACACATCCTGCCAAGCCGATCTTTGCTGATTATGTCATGCAAGTCATCATCACCTACTATAAATATTGGTTTTCCTGCTGACAATGCCGCATCCCATTGTGGAAATGAGTTTCCTGCCGGATTTAAAACCTCCATACAGTGGTAGTTAGTAAGATAAGAAAAATCATCCCTTCGATACCCATTTCTTATTTTGGGATGATTGAGAATGACAAGTGTACCAGTATCAGCAGAAAGATAATTCAGCACATCTTGTTTGTTACTCAAAGTTTGAGGCAAAATATAATCTAACCAACAAACCTTTTTATTCCCCAGCACCAGTTGATGTGTTTTGGAGATATTATATCCATGTTCATATGCGGGAATATATATTTGTGAGTTAATTGTTGTTGTATCTATGGAATGGTAATTGGATATGCAATGAACATCATAATGTAGCGAATCATATGCATGGTTAATCTCTTTGGCTGTGCCTTTGCCATTTGTTATACCTTTCCATGCGTTTGCATGTGCATGAAAATTACATTTCAACCATTGGCCTGATCGCAATGAATCATAGGGATTATAAAGCGTTTTCCCTTAAAAAGATGTTGAAGCGCTGAAATTAAATTGTGTACAGAAAAAGAACTGGGTTAATAAGGAATATGCAATTATACTAAGTATTGATATGATGAATAATCGAAGTATTATCATACCCAATTTTACCTAACTCATGTTACTAATATGTCATTTTTACAAAATTAAATAATTAATTATAATATTTAATTTTACTAATAAATAGCGTTGAGGTTACCTAATAGGGGTGGATCTGAAGGCTAAAAATGATTAACGGTTTAAGTCATCAGACTTAATTATCAATTTCTGAAAGGCAGCAAGGTCTCCTTTGAAAGCGTTGAAGTCAACAGCATGATTGATTCCGTTAACTTTGGCTATATCAGAATGTTGCCAGAATTGCCAGTTATTGGTGTTTCTTGTCTTTAGTTCTTTTTTATAATAATGAGCAATCCATAAAATATGATCATCAAAATACCCTTGCAGGTAGTCCTGATAAAAGCTTAAACCTGAATATATGATCGGTTTTACATGTGTTTTTGCTTCAATATGCACAATGAAATCATGAAGCTCTTTACGCATGGTTGCCGGGTCTTTTCCATCAAGTGTTTCTACATCAACCACAACTGGCAAATCTCCATTTTCTACATTTACTGTCTGCAAGAAAAAGCGAGCTTGTTGTTTGCCACTTTTCTTCGGTCGAAAATAATGGTACGCCCCGCAAACAATTCCAGCCTTAGGAGCTTCCCGCCAGTTACGCTTAAAATAAGGGTCAACGGTTAAAAGTCCTTCCGTTGCTTTTATAAAAGCAAAAGTAATCGAGACATCACCTTCCTTCATAGATTTTACTTTTTGCCAATCTATTTTTCCTTGAGCATACGAAACATCAATACCATGTATGGAATATTTTTTAGGAATTCGGATATCAAAATCATAATAATTAGGGTAATTACTATCTTGTCCAATGTCCTTAATCCATTGCCAGGTGGAGGTTCCTGTCTTTAATACATACCCATAATAAAATGGAGATAATAGCACCAGAGTAATTCCTGCAAGAACTAGTTTCAAAGCTAAAGGCCATACTTTCCTTGTTTTCTTTTTAACTGAACTTTTTTTCCTTGTTTGCTTTACAATTGGGTTCTTCTCTGGTATCTTGGTTCTTTTAGTAGGCACAGCTACAAATGTATTAAATTGAACGTCAGAAGGAAATTGAATCTACTTATGATTACAAATAGATTCTCCTAAATGATTGTGTTACTATTAGTTTTTAACTCTTTAAGAGAACCTTTACCGATAAAGAAATGAAGGCCTTCAAACCGGTAATGACAAATAGTTTCTGTACAATCTAATTTAAAACAGAAAAGAGTGGTTTCAATTAAAAGTAAAAAACTGATAAGCAAACATTTACAATCACTTACCTGAATATATAAAAACAAAAAGGGCTGTTCTCATACTTTTGAGACAGCCCCTTCTATATAGTTAAGATTTGATTAATACAATGTAAATTCTACTCTTCTGTTTTGTTGACGGCCTTCAGCAGTTTTATTAGTAGATATTGGTTGATTTGGACCATATCCTGTCGCTTCAATACGAGAAGCATTGGCACCTTGAGACACCAAATAAGCCTTCACAGATTCAGCTCTTTCTTTAGACAAACGAAGATTTAAAGCCATAGAACCTGAATTGTCAGTATGACCAGCTAGCTTCAAGCTAAAGTCTTTGTCTACTAATAATCTGGCAACACGATTTAAAGTTTCGTAAGATTTAGCTTTGATAGTAGCTTTTCCAAGATCGAACTCTAAGTTTTTAATCGCTTCACCAACTACTTTTTTATCTGCTTCAGTTACAATAATCTTTTCTCTGATAATAGGAGCAGGAGCTTTTAAAGGACAACCAGCACCATCTACTACAGTATTAGGTGGGGTTCCTGGACATTTATCAAATTTATTAGCAACACCATCAGCATCATCATCACCCATGTCAGAAGCATATTGTTCCTGATCACGAAGTCTGTTTTGTTCAGCAGTAGATAATTTGCTTCTTAAATCAGCACTTTCAGCAGCGCTTTCTTCACGTAAAGCAGCCAAGGCACTATAGTTTTGTAATTGTGAAGTACCCTTTTTACCTAATGCAATCTCTAAACCAGCATGGGCATATGAAAAACGATCATTGGCATTACCTGCAACACCATCAAGGTTATTTGTTTTCGTAAAGTTTACGCTGTAACCTAAGTCAAGGTTCACCCCTTTGGATAAGCCTAATTTAAATCCTGCTCCAACAGGTATAAACCAGTTTTCATCATAAGCATTTGTAGTTGCACCGGTAACCCCATATGCGTTTCCTTTAGAGGACATATATCCTGCACCTGCTGTGAAGTAAGGAGATATAAAGTTTCTTTTCTGATTTAAACTTAAGTTCGCAATAGTAAAATTACCACTTAATGCAGCTGACCAGTCAATACGTGAATTAAATCCACTGTTATTCTGTGCATCAGGAGTAGCAAGACTGTTTGCCCGCATTCCTTTCAATTTACCAGCAAGAAAGTCTGCTTGGATTCCAAATCCTGGAACAATTTGTTTTTTAATATAACCACCATAACCCCAACTCTCTTGTGGAGTCATAAAGTCGCCATTAGTTTTACTGTTAAAAGGAGTATAATGTGTCAACATACCACCATTTAAACCGATTGACCAGGTACGAAATGATTTCTTATCAAAACGGGTTGTAGAATCCGAACTCATTTCCTGGGCAAATAAAGATGAAGATATCCCTAATAAGGATAGTATCATTGCAGATTTTGTAATTTTTAGTAACATGATTTTCTTATTAATATTTCAGAGCTAATTAATCTGATTGAACACCCTGTTTCTATAATCCTGCCAAAAGCGGTTTTATAAAAGCAAAACATCTCAAATGTTTGATTTTCAATAAGAATAATTTACAGCTAAAACTTTGATTTTAATAAAAAACGTCATTTTTATTATACATTTAAGTATGAATTTTAATGCATATAGTGCAGTAAGATATCTTCAGCGCAATTTATTTGACCACATCTTATTAAAAATGCAAGGAAGGGAAGATCCTTTAAAATTTAAAATCATAAAATTGTAAAAAAATGTCTTAGAACTCTATCTTATTCGAAAATTGTGAATTAAAGTAAGCTATGGAAGAAGTTTTCTTGTTTTATGGTGTCTATTATAACAGACATAGGATGTATTGGCTATTAGAATAGGGGAGTAATATGATAAAACTATTCACCAGATTCGAACTCAAAAACTTGCTCACCGTTTAGATATGTGTTCAGCACCTTAGTTTTCAGCACATCTTTTGGCTGAGCAGTCATTATATCCTGGTCTAGGATAACAAAGTCAGCAAATTTGCCTTTCTCGAGACTTCCTTTTTCTTTCTCTTCAAAATTACCTTTTGCAGCCCATATTGTCATTCCTCTTAAAGTTTCCTCTTTACTTAAAGCGTTTTCCATTTGAAAACCGTTTGCTGGATAAGCTTTATCGTCTTTTCTGAAAACTGCTGCATAAAATGTGATAAGCGGATCAATCTTTTCAACCGGAAAATCAGTACCCAATATAATCCAGCCATTTTGTTGCATAAGTTGTTTATTGGCATAAGCCCCTTTTAACCGTTCTGCACCTAATCTTTCACCTGCCCAATACATATCGGAAGTAGCATGGGTTGATTGTACAGAAGGGATAATAGAAAATTGTTTAAAAAGCTTTAAATCCTCAGGAGAGACTACTTGCGCATGTTCTATTCGCCAACGCCGGTCATTTGAACCTTTAAGAACCTTCCCATAAACGGTTAATATTTCCCGGTTTGCAGAGTCGCCTATAGCATGTGTACACATTTGGAAACCCTTTGCAAAGATCTTTTCTGCAACCTCTGCAAAGTGGGCTTTGTCACTTAATAAAAAACCATAATGGCCGGGCTGATCTGAATAAGGTTGTAATAAACAAGCCCCACGGGATCCTAGCGCACCATCGGCATATACTTTAAAAGATCTGACATCAAGTCTGTCTGTCTTAAACGCCCCATTTTTGAATAAATAATCGTAGTTAGCTGGTTTATCAGAGAGCATCATGTAAATGCGCATTTTTAACTGATTGGCTCGCTGCAAGCTATCGACAAAAGAAATAGCCTCATAATCGACTCCACAATCCGCTACAGTAGTCAATCCCTTAGCAAAACAGTTTTTTTGAGCGTCAAGAAGTTCTTTCGTTTTTTGTTTGATTGTCCTGGAAGGAATAACCTTTTCTACCAATTTTGTTGCATTATCTATCAGAATACCGGTTAACTTGCCCTCTTTTGTTTCTACTTCGCCACCGTCAAGTTTAAAGTCAGGCATTAAACCTGCAGCTTTTATTGCAGCATCATTCACAATAGTTGCGTGTCCATCTATTCGGGAAAGAGAAACAGGACGGTCTGGGAACAATTTGTTGAGTAGCAAATTGTCAGGAAAACTTGTATTTTCCCAGTCATTCTGATCCCAACCATACCCGATGAGCCAGCCTTCCTTATTGTTTTGAGCAAAGGCAGTCAACCTATCCACTGCTTCCTGCCAGCTTTTAGTACCTATCAGATTAACTTGTTGCAAACTTGATCCGTAACCAAAAAAGTGTGCATGTCCATCAATAAAGCCAGGGTATATTGGCTTTCCGCCAGCATCTATTTCTTTTGCTGCTTTATACGAATTCTTAATAAAATCAGATGTGCCGGTTTCAATAATCTTGCCGTCCTTAACCGCAAAAGCTTCAGTTAGACTAAAGCTTTCGTCAACCGTATACACTTTCGCATGGTAAACTAGCATATCAGCTTCTCTTTTCGTTGAACAAGAAGTTGCAAGCAAAACAATAAAAGCAAAGTAGAAAAGTTTCATGGTGTAAATATCCTACAAATTATTTTCATCGTAAAATACATTAAACAGCATTGTTGTTTCTTTCAAACACCAAATCGTAAATAATTAAGCTTTATTATTTGACTTTTATAGTCCTTTTCCCCTTTTTTAAAATTACTTTGCCGCCAATGGCGATAAATACACAATTACAGAACAGAAGTAATCAAACCTGTGAACTTTGCATGAAACAGGATAATAACCTATATTCATATACTGTACCTCCCAAAAAGGATGAGTTGGTAGAAAACCAGGTGGTACTTTGTACTGAATGTTTTGATCAGATTAAGGCTGGAGATTATTCAAACAGTCATTATTGGCGTTGTCTTGAAGGCAGTATTTGGAGTGAAGTACCCGCAGTACAGGTTCTTTCCTATAAAATACTGAAGAAATTAACTTCAAATGAATGGGCAATGGATGCAGTTGACGCTGTATTTTTAGAAGAATCGCTTATCGAGTGGGCCAATGATGAAGATACACAGGTAGCTGAAAAAGTAATTCATAAAGATGCCAATGGTATTCTTTTGACAACGGGAGACAACGTTATTCTTACTCAAAATCTCAATGTAAAAGGAACAAGCTATATTGCTCCAAAAGGCACTATGGTACGAAAAGTTAGACTAGTATCTGATAATGCTGAACAACTTGAAGGAAAAATTAATGGGGATACCATTGTGATTCTTACCAAGTTTGTAAAGAAGTCAGTTTAAGTTTCTGATAATAAGATAGGGTCCACCAACCCTTACTTGAATAAATAAAAAAAGGGGCTGTTCTTATACGTTAGAAACAGCCCCTTTTTATTTGTTCTTAAGATAAATTAGCTCTTAATTTAATTGCACTGTTCTTTCTTTGATTTTTATCTATATGCTGGTTTTTGCTTGTTCGCTGTATCCTGGAAAACAAGCGTCATCGATATATCCGGCAGTAGCATTACATGAAGAATAATAACTATATTAACATCTCTTATGATATTAATCGTAGACGATGATATTGCCGTAAGAACTTCATTACTGTTGCTTTTGAAAAGTGCGGGATATGAAGTATTGCCAAGATAATACGGATCTGGCCATGGAAATGATCAAAACGAAAGACCTTGAACTTATTATTCTCGATCTTAATTTCTCAATTGATACTTCGGGCAGGGAAGGCATGGATCCGCTCTCAAAAATAAGGGGGGAGATTTTGCTAAATCATGGTGATGACTTTTCACTTAAACAACCAGCCTTGATCGAACAGAGTTTTGCAATCAATTGAATAGTTATCGTTCTTTCTAAATTTGGAGGAATTGTAATTCAGGAACGTTTCTATAGTTGCAAATGTCAACTTCAGCTTCATGAAGGCCATATTTAGTAAAACATGCCTAATTCTTGCTTTTAATTAATGTAATTGAAACAATAATTAAATTTTTTATAACTGAAATAGAAGTGCTTATACTAAAACTACCAAAAAAGACTAGGAAATACTTGCACTGTAAACCCTGTAGCTGTATCTTTGCGTCACTTTAACGGAAACGGAGACTGTATAACAGCTTAAACGAACAAGAAAAAGTATGATTCCGTAGCTCAGCTGGTAGAGC
>NZ_AQPN01000115.1 GCF_000403135.1 Arcticibacter svalbardensis MN12-7 | reverse complement strand
ATAAATAAAACCATCAATGTTTAAAAAAAGCGGAAGGTTACAGTATAAGATACAATATTGTAAGTTTTTGAGATTTTTACTGCGTAGAAAGTATATACTTTAGCTAATAGAAGAAGGTTTTGCTCCCGAAACCATTAAACCAATTAATTGATTTAATTAAAAAATTTATTTCGACTGGAACACAATGATTTTTAAAAAAAATATATTATTTGTTTTCTTAACCTTTTTAGGGATTAACGGTTTTGCCCAACAAAATCCAAGAAAAGTTACATTGCTAGAGCAAAACTGGAAATTTGTTAATGAGGATATTCCTGAAGCAAAAATGGCTGAGTATGATGCTTCAAAATGGCGTACAGTCAGTTTGCCACATGACTGGGCTTTTGAAAACGGAATCACAAAAAACGGTTCTCAAAGTGATGGTGGTGGATATTATGGTGGTGGGATTGGCTGGTACCGTTATCAATTTGAAGCACCAAAGAATTTCGATTCTCAATTAACTACCATTGAGTTTGATGGCGTTTACATGAACAGCGAAGTTTGGATTAACGGGCGCTATTTAGGTAAAAGACCCTACGGTTATATTTCCTTTAGATATGAATTATCAAAGTATTTAAAAACGGGAAAAAATGTAATTGCTTTAAGAGTTGATAATTCTAAAGAACCATCGGCTAGGTGGTACCATGCTTGTGGAATTTACGCTCCTGTGTATTTAATCAGCACTTCCACTACTTTCATTGAGCCAAACGGCGTACATGTAACCACTCAAAGGAAAAAAGATAAAAGTGAAACAGTACGTGTGAAAACTAGTATTAAAAGCTATAAAAACGCAAATCAGAATTTAGTGCTCGAAACATCGATTATTGATGCTTCAGGAAAGTTAGTGATTAAAAAAGAGCAACCTATTATTTTTAATGCTGAAGGAAGTAAAATAATTACAAATGTAAATATACAGGCCCCTAAATTATGGGATCCGAAAAGCCCATATCTCTATCACGTAACCAGTGAAATCAAGAATAATAATAAGGTGGTTATTGATGCAATAAATACAAAATTTGGTGTTAGAACTATAAAATGGGACACAAAAACTGGTTTTTGGCTTAACGGTAAACAAACCAAACTTTTAGGCGTATGCGAACATTACGAAGGCGGACCCATTGGAGGTGCCTGGACGGAACCGCTTTTACGTTGGAAGTTGGGCTTATTAAAAGAAATGGGCGTTAATGCAATTCGCACAGCTCACAACCCTACACCTCCGATGTTTTATAATTTATGTGATGAGATGGGAATTATGGTAATGGACGAAATTTTTGATGGCTGGTCTAAAAAAGCACCTGAAGATTATGGCAAACAAGCCTTTAGCGATTGGTGGCGCAAAGATATACAAGAATGGATTACCCGAGATCGTAATCATCCTTCTGTAATTATTTATAGCCTCGGAAACGAAACCCGTGGAAATATCGCCAAAGAATTAGTAGCCTACTGCCACCAATTAGATAGTACTCGGTTGGTTACTTCCGGCCATAGTGAATCAGAAGAAATGGATGTTTATGGTGTTAATGGAAATAGCGAAAAAATGGATTTTCTTATTAAACCACGTTTAAATATACCTTTTATAGCAACAGAAGCACCTCATACTTGGCAAACCAGAGGCTATTACCGTTCTTTGACTTGGTTTAGAGATGAATATAAAAATGATGGCTTAACGTCATTTCCATTACCAGATTTAACCGATAAAGAAATTTTTACTTACGAATGGGCACCGCAAACATCGTGGAGCAATTATAAACAGCATTTTAATTCTTCGTATGATAATGCAACTGTTCGTATCTCTGCTAGAAAAGGTTGGGAGGTATTGCGTGATTCGGCATGGTATAGTGGCAGTTTTAGGTGGACAGGTTTTGATTATTTTGGAGAAGCCGGTTATGTACACGGGGGCTGGCCTTTCAGGCTTTTTATGAGCGGGGCGTTGGATGTTGCAGGGTTTAAAAAAGATCTTTTTTATTTCTACCAAAGTCAATGGACTAAAAAACCTATGGTTCATATTTTACCAAGTTGGACGCATCCTAAAATGGAAATAGGTACTAAAATTCCGGTGTGGGTTTATTCAAACTGCGATGAAGTAGAACTGTTTTTGAACGGGAAATCTTTAGGTAAAGACAAACCCGGAAAAAAATGGAACGAAATGCAATGCGAATGGTTGGTGCCATATGAAAAGGGAACTTTAATAGCTGTAGGATATTTGAATGGGAGAAAAGTGGTAGAAACAAGTCAGGTTACTGCCGGCACACCCGCAACACTCAGTTTAACTTTAGATGATAAATATGTATCGCCTAAAAAAGATAATATCGCTGTTGTTACTGTAAGTATTAACGATGATAAAGGAATTTGTTACCCTTACGGAGAGAATAAATTATTTTATAATATACAGGGACCAGCCCGTTTCTTAACACTCGAAAACGGAGATCCTGTAGATACTACCGCAAAATTCGGTGTATTTGAAAATAAAGGTTTTATGGGTTTGTCAAATGCTTTTATTAAACTAGATAGATCAGATCAACCTGTTACACTAACTACTGGGGCTATTTTAGGAGAAAAGCAGTTAATGACCAGCAATAAGATTGCAATTGATGTTAAAAGCTTGGTTTTAAGAGGCAAACCTACTGTTAACAGCTTTAAAGTATATTATACAATTGATGGTAGTTCGCCCACGCCACAAAGTACTTTATACACAAGGACCTTTGAAATAAAGTTAGGTACTACTGTAAAAGCCATTGTTGTAAAAGACTCAAAAGTGATATTAAATATGCAGGAAAATTTTGATGGGAACTTAGGGCTTTATTGGTTAGATAATACGGCTAAAAGTAGTAATGGTAGTTTCATTAAAGGTATGAAAGCTATAAATGCCGAGTATAAAGGAGCTCAAAAAGTTACGATCAACAATCAGTCAAGTTTAAGGTTTGATAAAGAAGGGTATATCCGTTGGTATCAAGAAAATGACGGAAGCGAAGGAATGTTTGACCTTGTTTTTTACCTAGAAAGTATAAATGATAATGATAATACCAATTGTTTAAGTCTCATTATCAATAATACAAAAGTAGATCAGTTTAATGCAAAGATAAATGAGTCGGGTGTAGATGGTTGGAAAGTGATAATAATTAAACATAAACTACAAGCAGGTGCCAACGATATTATACTACAAAGTAAATCGGGCTGTAATGCTGGGGTCTATTTATTAAATGTAAACTAAAGCAATAGCAGTTCTTAACCATGATATACTGAGGTTGTAAAAACGTGTATTTCTTATTTAAAGATTTTTTAAAAAATAAGAATTTGCCTTAATTATATAATTATAAATATCGACAATATAATACGAACCCACAAAGCGTAGGATATATACTTACAGACAGTTCTATTAATCACGAAGTAACATATTGTTGGAGCTACAATTGAGGCAAAAGCTACAGGGAATTATAACTTTTTTGAGAATAATAAAATGTGAAATCATGAAAAAAATTTATTTGCTAATTGTAACCATCATTCTGTTTGTAAGTTGTGATAAAAAGAAGCATAAAGATGAAGTCGGTATCTCAGAAATCAAATTAATTCAATTTGATGTAACCTTGTCAACAGGAGAAAAGTCTATCGGAATTATCGATGAAGTAAACCAGCACATAGCATTAAAGGGTATAAAAGATCCTTCAAAGATTGTATCTGTTATTTATAAATATTCAGATGGGGTGACATTAATTACTCCAATTCCAGAGGCAAAAATCGGTAATTGGGGTGTTAAAGAAATATTTAGACTTCATGCAGGAATCAATTATAAAGAATACACCGTGGAAATTGTTGATTATGAAGAACCTACATATATAAATCAAGCAACCATATCTCCTCTTCAGACATTTGGTACTACTATAAAATATCATCTACTGGATCTTAATGGCGACCCTAATAAAGTTGCGAGTATGGCTACCGCAAATGTTGCTTTTAACGAGGAAAAAATGAATGGCGTTCGATTTCCAATTTATTGTGGAAATTATTACGGAGGACACCTTCAAGAAGGTATTGTACTAGATGATGTCTATAAAGCTCCTCTCCAGTCTCTTTCTAACGCAAAGTCAGCCTATAGTGGAACTGAGCCATTTATGATTTTTGCAGGTATTAAAGTTATGACCTCTAATGCAAAACAAATATTTTCCGACTGAATAACAACAGATCAGGGGGATGTGCCTAATCCTGAAAAGTTTGCACAAATGCTTGTAGATTTCATAACGTTTATGCACAATAAGGGACACGTAATAAATGTTATTGCTTTGGATAAAGAAAGTGTTAGAATGGGAATTGATGGATTTAAAGTAGCTGTTGACACATTAAGAGCTAGAACAAAAAGGCTTGATTATGAAGTACCTAAAATTGTAGCTCCTGAACTATTAGATCCTCAAGGAAATATCCCTTGTGGCTACATGAACACATTATATAATAAAGGTTTTCAAAATAGTTATGATATCTTTGGAGATCATTATTATCAAAGAGATCATACTGTCGCAGGTTTTGCCAAATTAAAATATGAGTTTGATCTGGCACAAAGCGATAAAACACGTCCACAATGGGCTACTGAACCACATTGGAATGGAGATGGAGAGCTTTATGCAGCAGAATCTGCACTTGGAGTAACGTTTGACCATACAGATCTTGGACTGGAAGCATTTATGTGGTGGGGTTATCCAATAACCGGAAGTACTAAATTTAATCAACCTGTCATGAGAGCATACTCAGATGCCATACTTCGTTCAGCTCCAATTAGAATGGTTGACCACGATGGGGAAGAAACATTCACTCAAGGTAAACTTCACTCAAGAGCTTATTTAAGGGGTATTGAAGTAAATGTATTTTTAATCAATGTTGTAAACCCTAATGTAGCTGGATTAATACCTATTTCTTATCATAATTATGTTATTGGGATATTAAATAATTTTAGCGTTGATGGTAAAGCTACTGTAAGACAGTGGCGAGAAGATACAAATAATGACACTACGACTGAAGGAGAAATTAGCACATTAGATCCAACAAAAAATAATCAACTCCTTGTGGATTTACCTATAGGCTCAGTTACTCAAATTACATTTAAAA
>NZ_AQPN01000114.1 GCF_000403135.1 Arcticibacter svalbardensis MN12-7 | reverse complement strand
TTCCGCAGTCCATCGTACAAACCTACTTTATCATACAAATAATCAAATTTACCTACGGTGATATATTCTTTGTATAGCTTAGGATTATACACTTCAGCAATAAAGATGATGTTAGGATGTAGTTTTTTAATTTGAGGAATCACCCAGTTCCAAAACTCTACAGGAACCATTTCAGACATATCGCATCGGAAACCATCCACATCTTTTTTGGACCAGAACACCAGGATGTCCTTCATTTTTAACCAAACCGGAGGAATAGGGTCCAGATATTTCTTTTCTCCATTCTGATAATCGATCCCATAGTTGAATTTAATCGTTTCAGACCAGTCGCCTAAACCCGGATTTGCTGTAAAAACATTGTTCCCTGTTGCTTTAGCAGGATTTTCATCAAAAAGCAAATCTTTAAGCGGACTTTTAAAGTTTTTGCCACCAGCATCAGTTCCTGCAGGCACTACAAAAGGTTTACCTGGGATATAATAAAAATCATTGGACGCAGAAAAAGCCTTAGTCTTGTCATCTCCCTCACCAAAATCTTTTACGCCAGCAGGTTTGGCATCCGAGTTATAGGTACGGGCTACATGATTAGGAACAAAATCCATGATCACTTTTAAGCCATGTTTGTGCGTTCGTGTTATCAAGGCCTCATATTCGGACATCCTCTTCTTTACATTTACAGCCAGATCGGGATCTACATCATAATAATCTTTAATTGCATAAGGCGATCCTGCTCTACCTTTAACAATATCCGGATCATCCACCTTGATTCCATAAGCCGAATAATCGGTCATAGTAGCATGTTCAATCACGCCGGTGAACCAAAGATGCGTAACACCTAATTTCTTAAGTTCATCAAGAGCCTTCGCATTGATATCATTAAACTTACCAGTTCCATTTTCTTCTATAGAACCATAAAATTTATTACTTGTATTCTTATTTCCGAAATGGCGTACCATCATTTGATAGATAATCAATTTATGATTATCCGGGTTTTCTTTATTATCCATAGAAGATTTAACCGATTTTGATCGATCGCCGCAAGCATTCAAGATACACAAACTAAACAAGGCAAAAAAGAAAAATGTCTTCATTTTTTAACAATAAGCTTTATTAAACCTGGATGTCATTTCTTGAATCAGAGTTAGCCACATATAAATTGGCAAATTCATTTACCCGATATGCATTATCAAAAATACAAACCGTAAGAGGTGTAACTGATTTATTCTCTAAATGAACCCCATCATGACCTATTTTAACATTCAACACCGATCCCCTGAAAAGGATATTAAAGGAGAATGATTGCCATTTTACAGGCAAAAAGGGATGAAAATAAAGCTGATCATCTTTTATTCGCATACCGGCAAAGCCTTCCACAACGCTCATCCAGGTGCCTGCCATAGAGGTAATATGAAGACCATCATCGGTATCATTATTATAATCATCTAAGTCAAGACGTGATGTTTGCAGATAGAATTCGTAGGCGCGTTGCTCATCACCCAATTTAGCCGCTAAAATAGCATGTACACAAGGAGAAAGTGAACTCTCATGAACCGTACGTGGTTCGTAAAAATCGAAGTTACGCCTGATAGTCGCTTCATCAAACTGATCTTCCAACAGGTAAATCCCCTGTAGCACATCCGCCTGCTTAATAAATACAGAACGCAGAATCCTGTCCCAACTCCACTTCTGATTAATAGGCCTGTCTGCAGGATTCAGGTCTTTAACCAACACCTGCTCTTTATCAAGATAGCCGTCCTGTTGCAAAAAGATCCCCAGGTTATCATCCTTTGGAAAGTACATATTTTGGATAATGGACTTCCATTCCGCTGTTTCTTTGAACTCATCGAACCTAATCCGCTCTGTTAGTTCAATATAGCTTTCCGGAGATTGCGTACGAACATATTCCAGTGATTCCAGCGTATACTTCATACACCAGATCGCAATCGTGCTGGTATACCAGTTATTATTTACGTTATTTTCGTATTCATTCGGTCCTGTAACACCAAGCATAACATATTGCTTTTTGTCGTCACTCCAATTCACACGTTGACTCCAGAAGCGCGTAATACCTATCAGCACTTCAAGGCCATACGAAATCAGGTAGTCTTTGTCGCCGGTATACCGGATATAATTATTGATCGCAAAAGCAATTGCTCCGTTCCTATGGATTTCCTCAAAGGTAATTTCCCACTCATTGTGGCATTCCTCACCATTCATGGTCACCATTGGATATAACGCCGCTCCATTGTTAAAGCCAAGCTTCTCAGCATTTTCAATTGCCTTCGCTAAATGTTTATACCGGTAAATAAGTAAGTTTTTGGTAATTTCAGGAGACGCAGTTGCCAGATAAAAAGGCACACAATAGGCTTCGGTATCCCAATAAGTAGAACCTCCATATTTTTCACCGGTAAATCCCTTCGGACCAATATTCAAACGGGCATCCTCTCCTGTATAGGTTTGGTTTAACTGAAATATATTAAAGCGGATAGCTTGCTGTGCGGCAACATCCCCTTCAATCACAATATCACTTTCTTCCCATTTTTTTTCCCATGCTGCAGCTTGTTCAGCTAACATTTTGTCAAAACCCTTTGCAGCAACCTGCTGAAGCATATCATGACAAGTAGACAAAAGAATTCCTTTAGGGTAATTTTCTGAAGATAAATTAGCCGCATACTTATATATGGTCAGCTTCTCCTCTTTTTGTACCCTTATTTTAACCTCATTCGCTACATACTTCTCTTTGGTTATTTTTTGGGATCCAGAAACCAAAGGTCCTTTTGAAGTATGTATTTCAAACTGCATTCCGGTACACACCTCAAAATTGGTCTTTTTAGTACGCAGTCCCAGAAAAGCAGATTGATCATGCACTTCATGATAAACCTCATCCCAGAACTTCTCATCGTAATTAGCATCCTGATTTTGCACATCACCATCAATGAAAGGAGTAATAGTCAGTTCATCATCAAAATTCAGAAGAGTAATTGCATAGCTTATTGCACCTGTTTCGTCATCAACAATACTACAAAACCTTTTTGTTACAACACTTACCTGCCTGTTTCCCTCTAAAGAAACAACGAAAGAACGTTCCAGATACCCCTCCTTCATATTCAGGATACGCTTGAACGAAATGATTTCGCATTTGTTCAGATCAAGTGTTGTTTCACCAATTTTTATATCAATCCCTATCCAGTTCGCTGCGTTTAAAACCTTCGCAAAATATTCCGGATAACCATTTTTCCACCAGCCTACACGAGTTTTATCCGGATAATAGATTCCGGCCACATAATTCCCCTGTAAGGTATCACCTGAATAGGACTCCTCAAAATTAGCACGCTGTCCCATAAGGCCATTGCCAATACTAAAGATACTTTCAGATATTTTATTTAAATGAGGATCGAAGCCTGATTCAATAATATTCCATTCATCTTCAACGATATAATTCTTCATTTTCCTGTAAAATATATGCTTAACTTATAAGTTATTGAGTTGAGGGACATGTATTTCAAAAAGTCCCTTTACTACCAGATCTGCACGATTTAAAACCTCCGCAGAGCCAATACCTACTACCTTCATGCCTGCTGCTATAGCGGCTTCAACACCTGCTACAGCGTCTTCAAACACCACACAGTGCTCTGGAAGAATCCCTAAACCTTCAGCTCCTCTTAAGAAAACCTGAGGATCGGGTTTCGATGCCGAAACATGATTACCATCTACCAGTACGTCAAAAAGAGGAAGTAAACCTGTTCTTTCCAAAATCAGTCCTGAGTTTTTACTAGCTGAGCCTAATGCTGTTTTTAAACCAGCGGCCTTCACCTCTTGCAGGAATTCTTTAGCACCGGGTAGAATTTCATCAGGACGCATAGATTGAATCATCTCTACGTACCAATTATTCTTACGTGATGCCAGTTCTTCGCGCTCTGTTTCGGTCTTTTCTATACCTCCCCATCCAAGAATAAGCTCCAGTGATTTCACCCGGCTTATTCCTTTTAATTTTTCGTTATCTTCTTCCGTAAAGTCAAAACCAAGTTCATTTGCCAGGCGTTTCCAGGCACGGTAATGATATACTGCTGTATCCACAATTACACCATCAAGATCGAATATACAAGCTGTTATTTGTGCCATATTATTTTTGCAATTCCAGTACCAGTGTAGTTTTGGCAGGGATCGTTAAAGTTTTTAATGAATTAATTTTTGTTGCTGAGGTAATATTTAAAGCTTGGGTAAAACCAGCAGTTCGTTCATCAAAGCGTGATGTAGTTAATATTTCCCCTTTGTCATTGCTGTTCATGATGATCATGACCGTTTTATCCGCATTGTACCTGAAGTATACGTAAATACCATTTTCGGGTACATATTGCATGAGTTTCCCCGTTTGTAATACCTCATTATTTTTACGGTAATTAGCCAGCGTCTTCACAAAGTTAAAGGCCTCATTTTCTTTTTCTGTCCTGCCTGAGGCTTTAAACATATTGACTTTGTCCTCTGCCCATCCGCCTTTGAAATCACTACGTACTAATCCATCGGGATTAGAAAAGTTCTTCATCAGTAATTCTGTTCCGTAATACAACTGAGGGATACCACGGGTAGTCAATAACCAGGCGATACCCGATTTATACTTATTGAAATCTTCACCTACTACTGAATAAAAGCGACTCAGGTCATGATTGTCAAGAAACACAACATTTCGGGTAGCATCCTGATAAACAAAATCACTGGCAATGGTGGTATAGAGCGTATTAACGCCGCCATCCCATCCTGGTTTGCCATTCAACGCTTCATTTATTCCCCATAGTGCCTGAAAATCAGTTACACCCGGTAACTCAGTATCAAAGCCCCGGTTAATGGTATTGCCCTGAGTAAAGAAGGCCTGATTAGGAATACCGCGTACCCATGTTTCTGCAAAAAAGGTAAAGCGTGGATATTCTGCCTTGATTGCCTTTCCCCATTCTGCCATGTAAACCGGATCGTTGTAGGCATAAGTATCCAGTCTGAAACCATCTATTCCGGCATATTCAATCCACCAGATATGACTTTGTGTGAAGTAGTTTTTTACAAATTCGTTATTCTGATTGACATCAGGCATGTGGTGATCAAACCATCCATCAGTCATTTGTTTTTTATCACTGGCAGCTGCGTAGGGATCAAAAAGCACCTGGTCTTTAAAGGAAGACTTGGTATAGGTAGGCCATTGATGCACCCAATCTTTTGATGGCAGATCTTTGATGATCCAGTGTTCGCTTCCTAAATAATTATGTACTAAATCTTTTATCACCTTCATACCCTTTAAATGGCAGTCATCAACGAGCTTTTTATAAAGCGCATTGGTACCAAAGCGGGGATCTATTTTGTAATTATCGGTAACGGCATAGCCGTGATAGGAAGTTTTAGGCTGATTGTTTTCCAGAACAGGGTTGAGCCATAAGGTGGTAACACCGAGCTCCTGAAGATAATCCAGGTGATTAATGATCCCCTGGATATCACCGCCATGCCTGTAATACATCGAATCACGGTTTAGAGATGTTTCCTCCATTCCCTTAACGATGTCATTCTTTTTATCTCCGTTTGCAAAACGATCAGGCATAATGAGATAAACAAAATCTTTATTGGTTACGCCAAGTATGCGGTTGGGCGATTTATCCCTTGCCTTTAACTCATAGCTGTAACTCAGTTTCTTTGCATTTTTCTTTGTAAATGCTATTTCAAACTTTCCTGGTGTAGTACCTGAATTGATTTCAAGATCAAGAAATAAGTAGTTTGGGTTTTCAACCCGATTTATTTTAACCAGCTTCACTCCTTCGTAATTTAAACTCACTTCGCGGGAAGCAATCTGATTGCCATGAACCACTAACTGTAGCTTCGGATTATTCATCCCTACCCACCAAAAAGAGGGCTCAACGCGTTCAAGTGCTGGGATCTGTGCAAAAACTGATACACTGATCAACAGAAAAAACAGAATGGAACTGATTTTAACTTTCATTATTTATAGTACTTAAATTACATTAATTTCAACTATTGGCGATGTGTAGTACGATCATGCTGTATACTAATTCATCAATAGATGATCTTAATTTTTACTGATCATGCTATTATCTGTCTTTCAGATTAACCCCACCTCATGCGCACCTTCTCCGCACCTTGTTCGCTCCGCATGAAAGCAAACTGCGTTTGAGTTGAAAGGTAAGTCACTGCTAGTTGTCCATCAGGCAATAGGTATTAATGCTTATAAAAAAAACAGCATAAATGATTCCTAGCATTCAACTAATTAATTTCTTAGAATGATAGCTATTGGGGAATACAGATTAGACAGACAGGCATTTACTGATATTGGTGGTTTATAAAAAAACCTGCCTGCTAATAAGCAGACAGGTTTTAGCATTAATTTTTCTTGAGTTTATACATATAATACGCAGGATGTGATAGATCCAGTGTGATAGTATAATTTCCGGCATCAGAAACTGAAAGATTATCATTACTAGCAATTTTCAACACTCCATCGATAGTACTTGCTCCCATATTCAATGCCCAATCGTTATTCGCTCTGAATTTAAATTCTCCGGCTGTAAGATTAACCGTTGCTTTCCACACTTTCGCGTTTATATCGTAAGTAAGAGCAGTTTCTGTATCCCAACCACCTGAAGTTGCGGCACCTAATACAGCCCAGCTTGTTTTTGTAGCCGTGTATGTCAATTTATTAATATCCGCTTTGATATAATAGTACCCAGCACCAGCTTGAATGATATTGTCTTTACTATTAGCAAGCAAAATTCCTTCTCCACCACTTCCATAATTGGTACTAGTCCAATTTCTTTCAGTAGTAAGCTTATATTCTGTCGAGGCATCAGGAAAGTTAACAAATCCTTCATAAGTACCATCATTCTTAACTGATCCTATAGTTGTAGCAGTTTCAGGAGCCCATCCCTGATGACCACCGGGAACATACAAGGATACATATTCTGGAATGACCATATAAGGGGTAACTGTTAAGGAGACCACATTGGAATAAACAGGACTTTGATTAGGAGCAATAGAAGTTTTTAAGCGCAATTCAATATGAGACGCTACATCGCTTGGTAAGTTAACCTTACTGACCATCAAAGCGTTAAAATCAGCACCAGTATATTTTTCTTTAACAAATCCAGTAAAATCCACATCATAAGAAGAAGCAAAGTTCTGGCCAGCAGAATCAATTTGCAGTGTGTAAGTGGAAATATCAGTTGCATTAGCCGGAGTGGACCAGGTTACTTCCTGTTTATTCCATGAGAATGTAATAACAGTATCGCTTGCTGTTGCCGGGGTTAATACTAAGGTGTTGGTTGATACCGCTAACGCAGGAGACTCTCCAGCAGTAACACTCAACTTCTCTTCGTCTTTTTTACAGGATGCAAACACTAACATGGTTAGCGTAATGATCCCTATATTTTTGAATATCTTTTTCATAAAGAACTTATATCTTTAACTAGTAGCCAGGGTTTTGGGTTAGGTTAGTATTGGCAATCACATCAGTTGAAGGAATAGGATAGAGATTACGGAAAGACTCAACGCCCTTACCATTTTCCGCTCCGCCTTTAAAGGGCCATAGGTAGGTAGCCTCAGTAAATTTACCATACCTTACTAAATCAGTACGTCTGAAACATTCCCAATACAGTTCTTTTGATCTTTCATTTAAGATATCATCCACTGTAAGCGAACTGACATTGCCTGATGCATTTCCATAAGCACGTTGGCGCAAAAGGTTGACGTAATTGATAGCGGTTGCTTGACTTCCTGATCCTCCTCTTAATACGGCTTCTGCATAGACTAAATACATTTCAGCTAAGCGAAAAAGCGGGAAATCTGTAGAACAAAAGATACCGTTTACAGAAGGGGCTGTTGCTCCGGTCGATGTTATGTTGGTAAACTTGGTTACGGCTAAACCTTGTGTGAAGATCGTTATATCAGTAATCGCTGGCGTTGTTCCATAGAACATGGCTCTTTTGTCAGCGGTAGTGGAATAATTACCAAATTTTTGTGGAAGAGTTGCTCTACTTCGGTTACCACCCCAGCCACCACTAGGAACACCAAAATTTGCAGTACCCATATCGCCATTAATTGCAGCGTTGATTAAAAAGGTTGAACCTCCATAATTCTGAGTGCTTATACCATCATAATTTATAGATAGAATAACCTCTGGGTTATTCAGGTTATTATCTGCTTTAAAAAGATTGGCATAAGAAGGATTCAGCGAGTAACGTTTTGAATTAATCACTTTTTCTGCATAGGTAGCAGCTTCAGTGAATTTAGGAGTACCGGTATAAACTTGAGCATTTAAATATACACGAGCTAAAAGTGCCCATGCTGCTCCTTGTGTTGCACGTCCATATTCATTGGTTTCTTTCAGCGTTGGTTCAATAGCTAATAATTCAGATTCAACATAAGTGAATAAATCTGCTCTTGAAATTTGCTTCGGAGACTCTTTGCCGACAGTACTTTCTTCGGTAATAAAAGGAGGGTTACCGAAAGCATCCATCAAGATCCAATACTGATAGGCTCTAAAAAAACGGGCCTCAGATACATAGTATTTAATTTCTGTGGCATCGTCTCCTGTAATTCCTCTGGCAGAAAGTTTTTCATCAGTGCTTTCTCTTAAAAATTCATTAACCAAAGTAATCTGATAAATACTACGGGCGTATAATCCTAGTAAAAGTACGTTTGAAGAAGTATAGGTATTGAAATTAAGCTCTGGAAGACCAGGGTCTCCCCATGCGCATGCAGCTTCATCAGTTGGTAATTCTTGCGACATCCAGAAAGAGCGTATGAAATCTGATGTTCCAGCATCTACACCACCGATATCTCCTGTAGCAGCAGATGGTCCTCCATTGGCCGAAGTTGCAATACTTCCATAAACCTTTGCAATCCCTTTTTTATATCCTTCAGGGGTAGCATAAGCCACATCAGCTGTTATATCATTGGTTGGAGTAAGGTTTAAGTCATCTTTACATGAAGTGACCATGAATAGCAATGCACAGAATGCTAACACTATTTTATTATATTTTTTCATCTTAGTTCCTTTCTTTAATTAAAATCCAAGGTTTAAACCTAATACAAATGTCCTGGGTCTTGGGTATAATTGATAATCAATACCGCTATATACTTCAGGATCGATACCAGTATAATTGGTAATGGTGAACACGTTCTGAACATTGGCAGAGATAGTCAAATTTCCTATTGTATGATCATGTAAAATTTTACCTGCATTATAACTCAATCCAATATTATCCATTTTCATGAATGAAGCATTCTGCACGTATAAATCTGAAGTTAATTGATTATTAATAAATTGGGTATCAAAAAAACTTGTAGGGACGTTATTAAGAATTCCGGCTCCTGAATTCAGCAGGCTGGCTCTCGAAGTAAAACTGGAAGCCACATTATTGTATACATAGTTGCCCAGGTTGGCTCTTAATACTGTACTTAATGCCCATTGTTTATAATTAACCGAGGTTGAGAAACCTAATGTTACCTTTGGAGCAGGTGATTTATAAAAATACCGGTCACCACTTTCGTTAATTACTCCATCTCCATTCAAGTCAGCATAAACGCCTTGCAATGGTGTACCATCATCACCATAAACTTGCTTATATACAAAGAACGTATTTGGAGCAGCATTTAAGGTGTGTGACTGAATGTAATATCCTGTTGCACCTTTTATACCACCAGTTGAAATTTGGTAACTTGGATCGTAAGAGGCAGTCAGGTTGGTAACTTTTGTCTTGTTATAGGTAACGTTGAATCCTAAGTCCCAAGAGAAATCATTTTTCAATATCGGTTTGCCATTAATAGCAAATTCTACTCCAGATGCTTCCATATTACCGACATTGGTTAACAGAAAGTTACTAAAATTTGAACCTATAGGAATAGGAATTGAGCTTAAAAGATCTTTTGTTTTTTTCTTGTATATATCTAAACTTCCATTTATTCTACCATTGAGAAAACCATAATCTAAACCCCCGTTAATGGTTGTGGTTGTTTCCCATTTAATATTTTTATCATAGGCAATTGGGGCATTCATACTATAAAAAGTATCGCCTATCTGATACATGGCTTCATTAACACTGGTAGAATAATTCGGCAGATAAGAATAATTAGCTATTCCTTCCTGCTGTCCGGTTACTCCATAGCTTAATCTAAGCTTCAAGTCAGATAAAACAGTAGTACTTTTTAAGAAGTTTTCCTGATTAATTCTCCAGGTAAATGCTGCTGAAGGAAATACACCCCATCTGTTATCTTCACTAAAACGTGAGGATCCATCTGTACGAACAGTTCCGGAAACTGTATACTTATCGTTATAGGTATAAATTAAACGACCGTAATAGGACAACAACCTGTTTTCTGGCTGATCATATGGGAATGTTGGAGTAGAAATAACAGTTGTACTGTCGGCCCTATACGTACTAAAATTTAAGTTTTTGGTTTTATTAGCGTAATAACCGTAGCCTGCAGTGGCACTGATACTACTTTTAATTGCTTTTAAATCCTTATTGTAGTTTAAATAAAACTCAGCAACTTGATTTGATATGTCTGACTGATATTCATGATAAGAACCCCGTGTTGAATAACTCTGAGCAGCATCGGCAGAAATGAAGGTTGCTCCTTTACCTCTTGATACATCGTAACCCAAGTTTAGATTAGCATGTAATTCAGGCAGGAAATGGAACGAATAATCAAATTGTACATTACCAAAACTCCTTTTTGTATTACCATGATCATCCTTGTTTTTAATAAGGGATACGGGGTTTCTTGGAGCATTTGGATTTGGTACCAAAGTAGTTCCTGATCCAGTGGTCCACTCAAAGTAGTTATCAAACTTATTTTCAGCAGTAACGGATTGAGTAGGATCAAATTGAATAGCATTCACGATCGCATCCTGATTTGCAAACTGTGATTTGGATAAGGACCCTTTTAAGTTCAAATCGACTTTCAAATGATTATCAAAGAACTTAGGATTTAAACTTACGGCAGCGGAAGTACGCTTCAAGTTGTCCGTTAACAACGTTCCATTTTGATTCAAGTAGCCAAAAGATACTCGGTAAGGCATATTTTTTGTAGAGCCTGCAACGCTAAAATTATTATCAGTAGTAAGAGCATTGCGATAGATCTCATCCTGCCAATTGGTATTTTCTGTACCAAGCATGGCTATTTGAGCTGCATTTCCATTTGCGTTCACATATTCTCGCATCTGGTCGGCTGTCAGAACATCAACTTCCTTTGCAACCGTAGCTACTGAATTCTGAGTACTGAAATTAATAACTGGAGCGCCGCTTTTACCTTTTTTAGTGGTAATCAAAACAACACCGTTTGAAGCTCTTGAACCGTAAATAGCAGTCGCATTTGCATCTTTCAATACCGTAAAGGTTTCAATATCGTTCGGATTGATCATCGCAAGAGGATTACTAACGCCTGGGATAGTGCTTCCAGATAAAGGAACCCCATCCACCACGATAAGCGGATCGTTACTTGCATTTAAGGATGCTCCTCCACGAATACGAATAGTACTACCACTACCGGGAGCACCACCATTGGTAGTGACCTGAACTCCGGCAATCTTACCGACAATTAATTGATCGGGTGATGTTATAGTACCTTTTTGGAAATCTTTAGCTCCAACTGTTGCAATGGAACCGGTAACATCCTTTTTTGTTGGGTACCGTATCCAATTACAACTACCTCTGTCAGGTTTTGAGCTAAAGGAGTCAATTTGATATTCACCTTAGTGTCTCCACTTACAACCGTAACGTTACGTTTAAGAATTTGAAATCCTATAAATGAAGCTGATATCGAATAAGTCCCAGTTGGGATCGCATTTAACTTAAACTGTCCGTTCCCATCTGTGGAAGTGGCTCTGTTTAATGAAGTGATGCTAATAGAAGCGCCAGGAAGTGGCTGATTGGTCTCATCTAAAACCTGTCCACTGATGCTTCCGGTTTGAGCATAGCTCCAACTGGATAACACGACGAAAAACAGCATTAGAAGCATGTAATGTTTTTTCATTTGGTTTGTTTATTAAGTTTTACATTATGTGGTTAGTAATCACATCTGCGTTTTACAGTGATGTAAAGATAAACGGGAACGTTCCCGAACAATAACATTTAACATAAAAGTTATCCACATTTATTATTCTTATTTTTAATTGATTCCCGTGTATCGAATACACTAAGCTAGGCTCGAAATAACGCCCTGATTATCTGATAGGTATATTAATGAAATTTAAACTTTTCGTTATGACACGAACTAAAAAGATCTTTGTTTATTTCGGGATCGTTCCCGAATGTTAGTAACTTTAGAAAATACACTTCCTGCTTCAGCATTTTTGACTGCTCAAATTAATGTTCAAACTTTAAATAATATGGATTATATACCTGATGTAGATTTACGGATGATAAGCTCCGAGTTTAGTACTACATTTTCGTAATTCTCATTATCATCAGGATTTTCTAAGCTTCTGAATAGAATTTGTGCTGCCTCAACACCCATATCATAAGCGGGTTGTGTAATGGTAGATAGTGAAGGATTAAGTAATGGTGCAATCTCAAGGCTGGAGAAACATACGATCTTTACATCAGTACCAATGGCAATGTTCATATCGTGACACACGTAATAACTCGCTAAAGCAAGCCGCTCTACGGAAGCAAATACGCCATCTGGCTTTAAATATTTAAATACATGTTCAAGGATCAGTGTAGTTTTAACCATATCATTACTGCAATCAATAACCAATTCTTCCCTGATCGTTTCACCGGAGCTCTCTAAGGAGTCAAAATACCCCTGCATCCGCATTTTACCGATAGATAGATTTTTATTTACAACGAGATAAACTATTCTTTTACAGCCTTGATCAATCAAATGCCTGGTAGCCAGATAGCTGCTATCGTAGTCATTAGTAGCCACTTTGGAAGTGATCACATCATCGTATACACGATCAAAAAAGACAAGTGGAATGCTCTTCTTCCTGATTTTATGCATGTAACTATGATCCTGAGCTTCACCGGTTACAGACATGATGATGCCATCCACTCTTCCATGATGAAGTTCTGTTATAAAAGCGACCTCTTTGTCAAAATCGTCATTGGTAAGATAAATCAGGACATGAAAACCGTTATCACGGGCAACTCTTTCAATACCGTTTATTGCTCTGGAAAAGAAATTATTGGCAATTTCGGGAACTATAACAGCGATAGTTTTGCTTTTCTGTTCCCGGAGGTTACTTGCTAAATGATTAGGTTGGTAGTTAAGCTCCTGAGCCATTGCAAGGATCTTCTCTTTGGTCTCCTTACTAATGTCGTTATGCCCCCTAAACGCCCTAGAAATAGTAGAGGTAGAGACCTTAAGTTTTTCCGCAAGTTGTTTTATATTTATAGAATCCATTAAAAGCAATATTATACTATTTGAGACAAACAGGCATTCAAATATACAGGCTTTTCCTACAATCCTTCCTTTAATTTAATTTCTTAACGTTCAATTGAATTTGAAAGAGATTGTATAATCTGATTACTTAAATTATCCCATCTTTAAATTATTTAATCAGGCAGCAAAGGTCTGCTCCCTGATTAAATTTCAACTGCTTTATTTTTCAGGAATAAGCTATTTTCACAAAAGGGCTCGTCTCGTTGATCCTATTAAAGATTCAACAAACCAATTCCTTATATAACTAATTTTAGTATCGAAGAATAGAAAACATGAATCCCATATTTTACTTCTTTCCAAAAGTACTTTCAGTCCATTTATCCGTACGAAAGGGTGAAGCCGGAAGTCCTGCCCCATTAACTAAATTACATACCGGATTATCTTCCCACGCATATCTAACTGCAACGGGATTCTGCACTTCATCACTACTCACACTGATTTCGTTGTCTTGAACAACTGCATTGGCCCTATCGAATATTTGATCAACACCCGCAATTGAAAGTCCAGTTAACACACCAACGTCTTTGGCTTTTAAACCTCCTTCGTTGAATTTAAAATTAAGTTTAATGGCATTACCTGTTATTTTTTGAGATTGAAATAGAGGTCCGGAGTAAGCTATCTTGTCTCAATATGTGTTAGCAAGGGCAATTAAAGCCAGACGGCGACCTACCTCTTGTTTATTTTTCGGGTGAATATTCACAGCATCTCCTATATCAATGGCCACTGCCATACCTGTATTGGGCACTGACAAAGTTTGAAGCTGAGCATCCCTCAATTCCGCCCATGCAAAAGGCACTGGCTCCTCATTTACTTTCATAAAATTAGCTACCTGAACATAGTAAAAAAGGGAAATTACCTATATTCCAGCGCTTTCTCCAATCAGTAATCATAGCAGGGAAAAGCGTACGATATTGAGATGCACGATCTGCATTACTCTCTCCCTGATACCAGATTGAATAGTGTATTTAGGATCATATTCAAACATTCAGTTAATTTGAAGCAATTGTAAGTTTTTTCGTTTAAAAGAGAAGCGACAACTAAACATCTGCTAAAAATAAACAGAGTTTGAAGCTACCACATCCATTAATTACATTTCCTTTATTCTTATTTAACAAAACCAAAAAACTTAACTAGGATTATCTATATTTGCGTACTTATGTCCACGTAGTTCAATGGATAGAATAATGGTTTCCGGTACCATTGATGGCGGTTCGAATCCGCCCGAGGACACTTTCAATAAATAAAACCCCCTTTAAAGCTTTTAAAGGGGGTTTTATTTTAAGGCATTCTTTTTTAGATCTCATTCCAACTTCTTAATGAAACAATTGTCCTGATGATATAAAACTAAAATCAAATTAAACCCAGAATATTGGAACAGATAAATACAATTTTATGTACGTTCAGCTAAGCAAGCTGAACCAATTTATATAACATAAAAGACTACATTTTATCATAAATAACAGACATTTAAACAGCGTGCAAGCTTAAATTCATATAGTACTATCTTTATTTGAAATTAACAACTAACACTTAAACCCCACTAAAAGCAGTAAAACCCCATCAACCGGAAGAAATACACCCGTAATAAAGCTCGCAGCATCTGAACATAAAAACTGAATAGCACCATTAAATTTTGAGATATCTCCAAACCGATTCATTGGTGTTCTTGCTAAAACCTTCACACTTCTTTCTGTATAACTCCAGTCCGGGTTACTTAAAACCGCTCTATTCTGATCATCAATAAAAAACCGGAAGCTAAGGCATTTACCTTTTCACTAAACTTAAGCGCCAACTCTGTTGCCAGCCATTGTGTGAAGATATTAATCCCCGTTTTTGCTACAGATAAACAGGAACCCGTGTTATGGCAGCATAGGTGGCCATGCAAAACTATTTCTTGAGCAAAAAGAGGATAGTAACCAAACTTAAAAAGGACATAAGAAGGGCTTGTTTGAATAAATAGGTCATAGTAATATTCTGGCTAAGCAAGTATACCTAAAACTTATTAGTTGTAAAAAGCAATCTATATCTTATCCACTATCTCTTCTCTATCTTTTTTAAAGAAAAATAATACCGCAGTAAATAAACTCAAGGCTCCAATAAAATAGCTGAGCCATAAATAAGAAACACCAGTCTCAATTCCCAAAGTAGGTTTTAAATAACCTAACAGCACAGGCGAAAAAGCACCTATTAAAAAGGCACACATCAACATTAAACCTGATGCAGATGATTTAATCTCCGGTTTAACCACCTCATAAAGAGAGGCAAAAATACTGGAATCATAGGCACCCCTGAAAATCCCGAACATAAATAAAGCGGCATATGTAATCGTCACCGTCTCACCTGCACCAATCCAATAAATGAAAGGTGCACCCAAAAGCAACGAAACACCTTGTACTACTAATCGGTTTGCCGGATTAATCTTCGAGAACCTGTCCGAAAGAGACCCTCCAGATATCACTCCTATAAAAGCCCCTATATGATGATAAAACATGGAGGAGAACCCTGCTTCGGCCAAAGAGAGATCAAACTTTTCAGCAAGCAAAGAGGGCATCCAGGTCAGATACCCTACGTTTACAAAAACCATACAGGCAAAAGAAAAGGTTAACAGGATAACTGTTGGTTTTTTGAAGATCAGTTTAGCAGTGGTTACCACATCCACTTTTTCAGTTACTTGTGCAGGCAGATCCTTTTTCAGGCGAAGGAAAATAATCACGGCAATCAAAATTCCAAACCCACCAAAGAGATAAAAGGCATGCCTCCAGCCATATAATTCAGCAATATAACCCGCAATTAAGCCGCTTAGTATGATCCCAAAATAAACCGCTGTCTGATGCAGCGCTAAAGCAAAGGACCGCTTATTTGTATGCTCCTCACTGATCAGGGCATTTGCTGCCGGCGCATAAAAAGCCTCCCCTCCCCCCGTAGCCACACCTCTTAAAAAGATAAACTGAATTAAAGTATGGCACAATCCGGTTGTTAGCGTTGCCGCACTCCATACCAGTAAACTCGTTCCAATAATATTTCTGCGACTCAAACGATCCCCGATAAATCCGGCAAATGGAACCAGCACCCCATACGTCCAAACCAGTGCGGAAGCTATTAATCCCAATTCGCCATCCGTCAGTTTCAAATCCACCTTGATCAAAGGAAGAACCACGCTGAAAACCTGCCTGTCCGCCTGATTCAGAAAAAAAGCCAACCATAGCCAGGCCAGCATTTCCCATTTATATGATTTACGTGAACCTGATACATTTTGATCCATCATGCAGAATTGATTATAATATCATTCAGGAATAGTTAAAACTTGCAAAACTTTCGCTTTAAAAGCAAGAGAAGATCGGAAATGGCCTTTACTTAAATTATCGTAATACTCAGGTTTAATATCAATTTTAATTTCCCAATCTTCTATTACTTCGTCTAATTTTTTGACAGTAGTTTTACCGCAAGCTTACGAATCTCTAGAAAATCCCTTTCAGGAAGAGGATTTTTCAACAACCGCAACATTAAAATCTGTTATTCATTTAAATGAATACCGATATCTAAATTTGCAGCCATAATCAAATTTACTCAATAAGTTTTTACCCTCCTACAGCAATTTTCAAATCCGCTATAAACTCATCAACAGCCTGTTCTTCAGTAGACCAGCTTGTCACCAATCTTACTGCCGAAACCTCTTCGTCTATTTTGATCCAGGTAAAAAAAACATAATCTTCCATCAGTTTAGCGATCACCACATTAGACAAAATAGGAAATAACTGATTGGTATAAGTTGGCGTTAAAAACGAAAGTCCCAAATCCGATATCCCAGAACTTATCTTCTGCGCCATTCTATTAGCATGATTTCCTAATTCAAAAAATAAATCATCCTTAAACAATTCCAGAAACTGAATTCCAAGCAACCTTCCTTTAGCCAGCAAGGCACCACGCTGTTTCATATTATATATAAAATTCTTCTGCAGCGTTTTGTTATTAATTACAATGGCTTCGCCTATAAGCGCTCCTGCTTTTGTTCCGCCTATATAAAAAACATCCGTATAAATGGCCAGATCCTTGAGCGTCACATCATTTGCAGCAGAAGTCAATGCAGATGCTAATCTCGCTCCATCCATAAATAAGATCAAATCATTCACTCTGCAAAAAAGGGATAGTGCTTTCAATTCATCACAGGAATAGATAGTTCCGATTTCAGTGGAGTTGGAAATATAAACCATACGGGGAATAGTGGTATGAACTTCCTCAAACAGATCCAATTGCTTCTGAATACCATCGGGTGATAATTTCCCATCTGCAGATTTTACCGTTTGAATCCGGTGACCTGTCGCTTCAATTGCCCCAGTTTCATGTACCTGAATATGTGCAGTTTCCGCAGCAATAACAGATTCATATGGCCTTAACAAAGCGGCAATAACTAGAAGATTGGCCTGCGTTCCTCCCGAAACAAGGTGAACAACGGAATCTCCATGATCAATTTTTGCTTTGATTAAATCAATTGCTTCATTACAATATTGATCTTCACCATAACCCTCCTGAGCGACCAGATTACTTGAGACTAATGCTTCTAAAATATTGGGATGACATCCGGTAGTATAATCATTCTTAAAATTATATTTCATCTAAAATTTGCGCGTAAAAGGGTACAAAAGCTGGCAATTCATTTACCGCCGGCAAATTAAAAATAATTATATAAACTTTGTCGCACTACGCATCATTTGACTAATTATTCTTCCGGATACTTCTCCGGATCTGCATATCCCGTTTTCAATAACCAGCCCCCATCAATCCGGATCGTGCTCCCAGTCATATAACTACCTGATTTCAACAAATTAATCAAAACTGTTGCGACCTCTTCAGGTTTACCCAAACGCTTAAGCGGGATACCCGAACTAACCAGCCTCAGCTTCTCCGGATCCTGCCAAACACTACTGTTCATATCCGTTTCAATAGCCCCCACTGCAATAGTATTTATTTTAATGCGATGTGGCGCCAGCTCCAAAGCCACCCCTTTCATGAGCGTTTCCAAAGCACCTTTAGTTGCTCCATACACACTTAAACCAATTCCCGGTTGTATTGCATTTATCGAAGTAATGGTATAAATACTTCCCTCAACCTGGTTGACTACCCTTTTCCGGGCAATAGTTTGAGTCAGTAACAGTGTACGCTTGAAATTTATATTCGTGAAATAATCGATATCTTCAATGGTCTGATCACAGTTCAGACTATTATGGAGTTTTTGAGTGCCGGAGAAACACATAAAGAAATTCTAAAGCAATATCCTTCTTTAGAACTTGAAGACATTATGGCCTGCCTGCGCTTTGCTACAGAATTAATGAACCATCACTTTATTAATAAGCAAGCATTCGCCTAATGGAAAAAGTTTACCTGGTAGATGTAAATCTCCCACGATAACCTGTCATCATAATAATTTCATTTGTACTTGAAACTTCAATAAACCTTTCGTTTTTACTACCTAAATCGTTTTTTAAATATAATATATAGCTGTATGTGCAATTTTTAAAAAGTGAGATACAAAATAAATTATAATGAAATATTTGAACCCCATATTGTAGATTTAATAAGAAACAGGCAGAACCAACCAAAAAAGGGCGTCAAATTTCTTTGAACACCCTTTTTTTAATCATTATCTTAATTTATTATCCACATTTAGACGAACCGCAATCCTTGCAGGTTAAACATCCTTCCTGGTACATTAAATTTGTTGAATTACAATTCTGACATTTCTGCTTTTTAGCTTCCGTGCCATCCGGTACATAGCGTTTCAACGCACGGGCAACCCCATTTTTCCAGGTATTAATTGATTCATCCAGCTGAAGACTGTTAATCAGCTCTACCACCTTCACAATAGGCATCCCATGTCGCAACGTACTGGAAATCAACTTCGCATAATTCCAGTATTCCGGATTAAACTTGTAAGATAACCCTTCGATCGTAGTTTTATGTCCGCGTTTATTTTGATATTGAAAGTCATAACGGGAACTACCATCTGGTTCTCTGTTTTTGATAATCAAACCATCATTAGCCCATCTTGGAACCAAAATACCGTCTTCATCATCCGAAAATCCGGTAAAGATTTCATACGGTTTCCCGTCAATTAAACCAATGAAAGCAATCCATTTATCGCGGTTGTTTTGAAAGCGAACCACATCTGCCTTCAACGTAATTGGTCTGATCGTAGGAAAATGACTGGATTCTATTTCATCTTCTTTCTCCGGTGCTTCCGTATTGGCAATTAGCACACCTGAACGCGATCCGTCACGATATACCGTTACGCCCTTACATCCTGCTTTCCATGCTGCCATATATAACTCACCAACCAATTCCTCTGTTACATCCGAAGGCATATTGATGGTTACACTGATCGAATGATCTACCCATTTCTGGATTTCACCCTGCATCTCCACCTTTTTCATATAATCCACATCGTTTGAGGTAGATTTATAATAAGGGGACTGCATCACCAGGTCATCCAATTCTTTTTGTCCGTAATTCTTTGTCAGATCATGTCCGTTTACAACCATCCATTGTTTAAAACGATGATGAAATACAACATATTCTTCCCATGAATCACCTACTTCATCTACAAAGTCAACACGTGCATCCTTATCTCCAGGATTCACCTTTCTTCTTCTTTTGTAAACCGGCATAAATACAGGCTCAATACCAGAGCTTGTTTGCGACATTAAACTGGTTGTACCCGTTGGAGCAATCGTCAATAAAGCAATATTCCTTCTGCCATATTCCAGCATTTCAAAGTAAAGCTGAGGATCTGCCTCTTTCAAGCGCAGAATAAAAGGGTTGTTCTTTTCTCTTTCTGCATCGAAGATACTGAAAGGTCCTCTTTCCTTAGCCGAAAGTACAGATGCACGGTATGCTTCCAATGCAATGGTTTTGTGCACTTCCACTGCAAATGCAGAACCTTCTTCACTGGCATAACGCAGACCTAAAGCGGCTAGCATATCACCTTCTGCAGTGATACCAATTCCTGTCCTTCTTCCTTCATTGGCCTTAGTTTGGATATTTAACCACAGATTCCGCTCAGTACGTTTCACTTCATCTCCTTCCGGATCTTCTGCTATCTTCAACAAAATAGCATCAATTTTTTCCAGTTCCAGATCAATGATATCGTCCATCATCCGCTGTGCAGCGTTAATGTGTTTCTTAAACAGATCCCAGTTGAAATAAGCCTCTTTAGTGAATGGCTTCTCCACATAAGAAAATAAATTGATAGCCAGTAAACGGCAGGAATCATACGGACATAATGGAATCTCTCCACATGGATTGGTAGATACTGTTTTGTAACCCAGGTCAGCATAACAATCAGGCACCGATTCCCGAATGATCGTATCCCAGAACAAGATTCCGGGCTCTGCAGAACGCCATGCATTATGCACTATTTTTTTCCACAATAGTGTTGGATCGATTTCCTTTTTATAGGTAGGATCCAAACTATCTATCGGATATTGTTGTATGTAAGATTCTCCCGCTTCAACTGCTCTCATGAAAGCATCGTCGATCCGTACCGAAACATTTGCGCCGGTTACTTTTCCCTGCTCTAGTTTGGCATCAATAAATCCTTCAGAATCGGGATGTTTGATCGCTACTGATAACATCAGTGCGCCTCTTCTTCCATCCTGCGCTACTTCCCTGGTGGAGTTTGAATAACGCTCCATAAAAGGAACGATACCAGTTGATGTTAAGGCCGAATTTTTAACGGGTGAGCCTTTTGGACGAATATGCGACAAATCGTGCCCTACTCCTCCACGTCTTTTCATCAGTTGCACCTGCTCCTGATCCACTTTCATAATTCCACCATAGGAATCTGATTTACCATCATTTCCAATCACAAAACAATTGGATAATGATGCAATCTGGTATGGATTACCAATACCAGTCATCGGACTTCCTTGCGGAATGATATATTTAAAGTTTTTTATTAAGTTGAAAACTTCCTCTTCGCTTAATGGGTTTGGATAACGCTGCTCAATGCGGGCAATTTCTGAAGCGATACGATGATGCATATCGTCTGGAGTGCCTTCAAATATAGCACCATAGGAATCTTTTAGCGCGTATTTATTCACCCAAACTCGTGCCGCAAGATCATCTCCATCAAAATATTTAAGCGACTCCTGATAGGCTTCATCGGAAGTATATGTTTTTTTGATTTCAGCAGGGTTTGCAACTTTCATTACTTCTTATTTTGATTTTTTAATGATTCCAAAGTTACAAATTAACAAGGCCATATAGAGAATTTTTTTTAGAATGTTTGCAAATTTAAATTATAAACAATTGATTTACAGACTAATAATCGTATTTCATAAATAAAAAGTTGACAAATTTTTCAATGTTATCCTATAACTTTATTTACTATCTTATAAATTATTTTATTTTGGCAATGTCTTAGTTAGTTTGTAAGAACTACAAACCTCTTTCTATAAAGTACACAAAATTCGTTAATTTGACTCACAATTCAATCAATTTGTGAATAGATTATTCAAAAAAGAACACACCATACACTGACCTCATTTCTAAGATCAACACATTGAGGAAGATACTCGAAATATATGAACAATTAAACCTTCCCTATATGCTACAAATTCATAAAAGCGTCCGATTCCAATATGGAGAATGCCGGCACATTATCATCACTTTCACGTGTATTTACGACTTCAAAATTGCGGATATCGACTGCGTCCTGATGATTAGGACTGGTATTCACAATAACTCCACCCAAAAGAAAGATCCGATCACATTTAAACTCCTGCCTACTCATGCGGATTAATAATTTCAACTTCTTATGAATTTCTTCATAGGCTACCTCGGTTATCTCTTTTTGTGGATTTGCAGCAGTAATGATCCGGTGTTTGTATGGCATAACGGTCCTTTCAAGCAAAGTTTGCTGATAATCAAGTTCTGAGTTAATGGGAACATATACTTCTGACTCCTGTTGCAGCCTTTGCAGGGCCAGCATCAGGGCCCCACAACTATTGGTTAATTGCGTTTGTCCGGGTCTGATCATTTTACCCAATTCACCATCATCCGTCATCCCTATATGAGGTCCATAAAAGATAAAAGCATCACCACCATCGGGTATATGGTGAGCAAAAGCTACCATTCCTGTAAAACCTGAAAATGGCAAACCTCCAAGTCCGCCCATAGAAAACGGACGAGTTAATACTTTTCGAAAATTGGTAGAGACATTTATGTCATCGCAACATAAAGAGGTGGCGAAAAGCATTTTTGATAAGTCGGCGTTATATTCATGCTGCAGAAAGTTCAAATAGGATTCTGTTACTTCATTACCAGTTTCTACATTCGGATAATGACTTCTGATCGTATGCTCAAGCTCTTTCATAAATAAACCAGGGGTTTAAAATTTTCAATCTTAATTCAACAGTAAAGATGATCTGTTTTCGGTAATAAACAAGTCATCTTCGAATCATTTATTAAAAAAAATGTTTAAAAACAAAAAGATTCCATGCTGAAAATAAAATGTAGTTAACGTTGAAACATGGTAAGATGATTGCTGTTGAAAGTAAAATAAAAGCAATAAGAATCCGGTAAAAGTCCGACTTAAACATGCTACAGTTGGACTTATATCGGATTCTTATTGCATTCTTACCAGACTATTTTACTATCAGGCTACCTTAATAGACATGTCATTTTTAATATTGAATGAAGCAAGCATCGCACAACTCATTATATTTACCATTTAATCACGTAAGAATATAACCGCATGCTGACTCACCACGTACTTTTCTGGCTTAAAGCCGACATGACTACTGACCAAAAAACTGCTTTCCGACAAAGTTTGGAAGCCTTAAAAGGAGTTGAAACTGCAAATTCCGTTTATATTGGGACACCTGCTCCAATTGAAAGGGCAGTTGTAGACTCAAGTTATACCTATTCGCTGACCGTTATTTTTGATGACCTTGCCGGCCATGATGTATACCAAACCCATCCTTTGCACTTAGCTTTTCTTGATTCATTTAAAGTATATTTCGAAAAAATAGTTATATACGATGCGGCATAATATTCATTGATTGGAAACGGCATATTCAATAATCGAAATGAAATCGGTTTTGATCATTAATCAGGGAAGGCCTTAAAGGCAGAATCGTTATTTATAAATTATTAAATCCTCAGGATAAAGCCTTTAAAAAGCAGAAATCCTGAGGATTTAATAATTTAAAATCAATCCTTATCGAAAAAATAATAAAAATTGACTAACTTTCTTTATAAATACAAACCCTTCAGTTGCTCAGCAGTAAAATAAGTTACATATACGCGAAAACAGAATATTAATCCATTCTTTCCTATCATATGAAAGAATTCCATAAACATGACAATCAATGGATTACAGCGCAAAAAACAAGTCAAAATTAAATGTACTCCCTAAAACACCAACCGGAATTTCAGGGCTGGATGATATTACAAGGGGTGGATTACCTCAAGGTCGTCCAACCTTAATTTGTGGTGGAGCCGGATCGGGAAAGACATTGATGTCGCTTGAATTTATAATTAACGGGGCAACAAAATACAATGAACCCGGTGTTTTTATGGCTTTCGAAGAAAAAACCGAAGAGTTGATTTTGAACGTGGCCTCTCTAGGTTTCGACCTGGCCAGTTTGATTAAAAGCAAAAAAGTAAGTCTGGACTATGTCTATGTAGACCGCAACGACATGGAGGAAACCGGGCAATTTGATCTGGACGGTGTATTTATCCGCTTAGGTTATGCCATTGATCAGATAGGCGCAAAACGAGTAGTGCTCGATACGATTGAAAATTTATTTTCTGATTTGACTAATGAAAGCATTGTAAGGGCCGAACTTCGCCGGTTATTTCAATGGTTAAAAGACAAAGGTGTAACTGCTATTATCACCGGAGAGAAGGGTGATAAACTACTAACCCGCAGAGGATTGGAAGAATACGTCTCCGATTGTGTCATATTCCTGGATCACCGGATTGTGAATCAAATTTCTACCCGTTTATTGCGGGTAGTCAAATACCGGGGATCTACACATGGCACAAACGAATATCCTTTTTTAATTGACAGTGATGGGATTTCGGTTTTACCGGTCACCTCTCTCCACATGGATGATGTGGCTACATCAGAAAGAATTTCTACAGGAATTACTAGTTTAGATAGCATGCTGGGTGGAAAAGGTTTTTTTCGTGGCAGTAGCATTTTGATTTCCGGAACCGCAGGAACAGGAAAAACCAATATCGCTGCCACCTTCGCTTCCAGTATATGCGACAGAGGCGAAAAGTGTATCTATTTTTCTTTTGAGGAATCAGCCAACCAGATCGTTCGTAATATGAGATCCATTGGTTTGGATCTACAGAAACACATTGACGCTGGTCTGTTGGAAATTTGCGCCACCCGTCCTACCATGTTCGGGCTCGAAATGCACCTAGTTGATATGCATAAAAAGGTTACAGAAATTAAACCTGACGCAGTAATCATAGACCCGATCACTAATCTGGTGACAGTAGGTTCGGTAAATGACGTAAAATCTATGTTGATCAGACTGATTGATTTTTTACAAAGAGGACAAATAACGGTTCTATTTACAGCTTTGACAATCAATAAAAGTGTGGCAGAACAAACCTATGAAGCAATATCATCACTTGTTGATGCCTGGTTATTATTGCGCGATATCGAATTTAACGGAGAACGCAACAGGGGTGTATATCTGATGAAATCAAGAGGAATGAAACATTCTAACCAAATCAGGGAATTTATTATAACAGACAATGGACTGGATTTGGTAGATGTATACCTAGGTCCTGATGGTGTTTTAACAGGCTCGGCAAGGGAAGCTCAGATCTTAAAGGAACATACAGGAGATGTGTTAAAAGGATATCAAAAAACCCGTAAGGATCGGGAAATTTTAAGAAAGAAAAAAATTCTGGAGGCTACTATTTTAACTTTAAAAGCCGAATTCGAATCGGTAGAAGAAGAATTGAACCGTACTTATACTGAAGAACTCCTGACAAGGAATATTCTGGAAAAAAACAGAAAAGAGATTACGAATATCCGGGGTACATCATCCGAAAACAATACAGAGGAGAATGGCCCTCATATTGAAACCTAAAACACAATTAAATGGGGCGAAAAATAAATTTCTGCTATGTTTTTAGAATTGACATTCTTCTTCAACAGAGCGGAACCCTTTAAGTTAAATACAAAAAAATAAATCAGGAAGTATTGTGTTAGATAAGGATATTAAAAAAAATGAATCTGCAGACAACTTTGTGTTGCGATTGTTTGTTGCGGGCGCTTCGGCTAACTCGGCAAGGGCAATCTCTAACATCAGGTCCATCTGTGAATTATATCTAAAAAACAGATATGAATTAGAGATCGTTGATGTTTATCAGCAGCCCCTTCTGGCACAACAAGAGCAACTAATTGCCTTACCGCTTTTGATTAAAAAAAATCCGCTTCCGGAGCGCAGAATGTTTGGTGACATGTCTGACCTTAAAAAAGTACTGAAAGGACTTGGAATCAACGAAGTAATTTAAACGTATGGAAACAAAAACGCTGCCGGAGCTCATTGCTATTATCTATGAGCTAAAAGAAAAGCTCAACGAGACACAAGAAACTATTGATGCTATGCTCAGCGGACAAATTGATGCTGTTATGGTTCCAAGAATAACTGGTCATCAGTTATTTACTTTACAAAATGCTGACCATAACTACCGGGTTATTGTCGAAAAAATGACCCAGGGAGCGATTACGCTGGATGACAATGGAGTGATTTTGTACAGTAATTCCCGTTTTGCATTTTTTTTAGGCTTTCCGTTGGAGCAGGTCATTGGAGTTCCTTTTGAAAGCTTTGTTCCGGATGAGTGTAAAGGCGACTTTAAAGCACTTCTGAGTAAAGGATGGGAGGTAGATATCAAAGAAGAGCTGAACCTCCTGGGGAAAGATTTTAAGCGGATTCCCTTTCTTTTATCCTTTACTAAGCTGGAACTTGATGAAGGCGAAGCGATCAGCATTATTTTAACAAACCTTACTTCCATTATTAAAAACCAGAATCAATTAAAAGCCAAAAACATCGAGTTGGAAGAAGCTCAGCGCATTGCTGCGAAACTGAATAAAGAGCTGAAGGATACAGTAAAAGAAAAAAGTCGGGATCTTTTAATTAGTCAGCGTAATTTTAAGTTTTTAGCAGATAACATTCCGGTCATGGTATGGACAGCTGATCGGGAAGGAAAATTCGACTACTTCAATCAGCAGTGGTTTGATTATACCGGTTTAAGTGTGGATGACTCTAAAAATGAAGGATGGATGATGGTTGTTCACCCCTATGATATCAAGACGATCACGGAAGCATGGCAAAATGCCTTAGCTGCCAGCATTCCTCTGGAATCCATGTGCCGGATAAGAAAATCAGATTCAGGTGAATACTTATGGCATCTTACCAAAGCTATTCCTTTTTTGATGAAAACTCCTGTATCATAGCCTGGTTTGGCACCATGACCAATATTGAAGAACAAAAACAAGCGCTGGCTAAAAAGGATGAGTTTATTGGAATAGCGAGTCACGAGTTAAAAACCCCTCTCACGAGTTTGAAGGGTTACATGCAGCTAATCAGTGCCTACAAACAAAATGAATTACCTCCAATTATTAAACAGTTTGCGGGCAAAGCGAACGAAGCGATCGGAAAGCTGGCCAACCTGGTTAATGACCTGCTGGATGTAAGCAAAATACAGATGGGGAAACTGGAGTTTAACACCTCGTTGTTAAATATTTCTGACTTGATCAATATTTGTATTGAGAGTGCTCAATTTATGTATCCCAATTACATTATTTCAGTACATGGGGATAAAGATGGTAGGGCTACGGGCAATATGGAACGACTTGAACAAGTGCTGATGAATTTAATTAGCAACGCAGTAAAGTATTCTCCTGTACACAAAGATATCCATATTGTAACTGAAGTAACCGAAACGGAGGTAAAGGTTTCTGTTGAAGACTTTGGAATTGGATTGTCAGATTATCAGAAAGAACGTATATTCGAACGTTTCTATCGTGTGGAAGATAATACCTATGCTACAAGTGGATTAGGTATTGGCTTATATATATCTTCAGAAATTGTTAAAGCCCACAATGGAAAGATCGGAGTAACGAGCAAATTAAACGAAGGCTCTACGTTCTATTTTATTTTACCTATCCATGAATAAAGAATTCTACGAATATATTTTTCAGAAACATCAAAAGACGGAGGCTGTTCCTTCGAATAAAGAGATAGCAGGTTGGGCATTAGGGTTGATCAGGATTTTGTATCCGGAACAGTCTAAAAGTTTTTTTTACTCCATACACGACATTGAAGTTGAGGTAAAAGCGCTGGAAATCAAGCTTAAAGAAATAATGGATTCTACGCGGGCTTGTGCAGAATGCAATAATGAGCAAACGGCAAGAGCGTTTTTCAATCAGGTTCCTGAATTATACAGAATCTTAAATACCGATATCAGTTCCATCCTGAGTGGTGATCCGGCTGCTAAGACTGAGTTTGAAATCATCAGGGCTTATCCTGGTTTTTATGCTATATCCTTTTATCGGATTGCCCATGCTTTATTGAAGCTGGATGTTCCTTTGTTACCCCGCATATTAACAGAGTTTGCCCATTCTAAAACAGGAATAGACATTCATCCGGGGGCAACTATCGGCGAGTATCTGTATATTGATCATGGAACAGGGATCGTAATTGGCGAAACTTCAGAGATCGGATGTCACGTTAAACTCTACCAGGGGGTTACACTGGGTGCTTTGAGTGTAGAGAAAACAATGGCTTCGAAGAAAAGACATCCAACGGTAAAAGATCACGTTGTTATTTACTCCGGCGCGACCATTTTGGGTGGTGATACGATAATTGGTGAAAACAGTATCATAGGAGGAAACGTTTGGTTAACGAAAAGTGTCCCACCGGGATCGGTGGTATATCATGAAACACAGTTCAAAGTGGTTGAACGCAAGCTTTAATTTTAATGGCAGGAATAATTGATTTAGTGGGAAATACCCCAATGGTTGAGCTTACAAGGCTCAATACCAATAAAAATGTTAAAATATATGCGAAGCTCGAGGGTAATAATCCGGGTGGTAGTGTTAAGGATCGGGCTGCGTTGAATATGATTAAAAGTGCGCTGGATCGTGGTGATATTAAACCGGGAATGCGCCTTATTGAGGCTACAAGTGGCAACACAGGCATTGCATTAGCTATGATGGCCCGATTATTCGGTCTGGAAATTGAACTGATCATGCCTGCTAATTCTACCAGGGAGCGTACCGTTACGATGGAGGCATTCGGTGCAAAAGTGATATTAATGGACAGTATTGAATTATGCCGGGACTATGCAGAGGAAAAAGGTGCAGAATCGGGTTACTTCCTGATGAACCAGTTTGCCAATCCGGATAATTACCTGGCACATTATAAAACCACTGGTCCGGAGATATGGAAAGACACAGCAGGAAGTATCACTCATTTTGTAAGTTCGATGGGTACTACAGGAAGTATCATGGGCAATTCTATGTATTTAAAAGAAATGAACCCTGAAATTCAGATTATTGGGTGTCAGCCTACAGAAAATTCCTCCATTCCCGGAATACGAAGATGGCCTGCAGCTTATCTGCCTAAAATATTCGATGCCTCAAGAGTAGATCAGATTATTGATATTTCACAGGAAGAGGCCACAGACATGACCCGTAAACTGGCTAAAGTAGAAGGAATCTTTGCAGGGATGAGTTCGGGAGGAGCCGCATTTGCAGCTTTAAAGGTTGCTGAAACACTTGAAAAGGGTGTGATTGTTTTTATTGCTTGCGATCGTGGTGACCGGTATCTGAGTACAGATCTTTTCGGGTAAATTATTAAACATCAGATCAATTATCCTAATAAGTTCAAAATAATGACATAAATCAATTTAGTTGATTTGTTTTTATACAATCTCAAAGATTATTTACATTTACCCCATATTATTAAACCAAAATTAACTGAAACATGATAATTATAGCTGACGGTGGATCAACGAAAACAAATTGGTGTCTTCTTAATGATGACAACAAGAAAATATACTTCAATACGGAGGGTTATAATCCCTATTTCGTAACAAGTGCGTATGTGGAAGACTCTTTAAAGAAAAATCTTCCAGAAGACCTGGAATTTGACAAAATAACAGAGGTTTACTTTTACGGTGCCGGGGTTCATAACAAAGAAAAAGCAGATCAGCTGAAAGTTGCCATGTCCACTGTGTTTGTACATAGTGAAATTTTCGTAGGTCACGATTTATTAGCCGCTGCCCGTGCCCTTCTTGGAAAAAGCACTGGTTTTGCCGCCATCCTTGGAACAGGAACTAATACCGGGATCTATGATGGAAACGGAATTACTTTCCAGATAGATTCGGCCGCTTATATTTTAGGGGATGAAGGTAGTGGTTGTTACATCGGTAAAAAACTGTTAACTGACTACCTAAGAGGTTATATGCCTCAAGCAGTAAGAGACTCATTTTGGGAGACTTTCCATTTAACTCCCGATGATATTCAGGAAAATGTGTATAGCAAACCTTTGGCTAATCGCTTTTGTGCAAGCTTCAGTAAATTTGTATATGATAATACCGATAACATCGCTTACACACATAACCTGGTAAAAACATCGTTCACTGATTTCTTTAAAAACATTGTGAGTGGTTACCCTGATTACAAAACACTTGAGTTGAACTGTATTGGTTCAGTAGCTTATAATTTCAGAAATGTTCTGGAAGAAGTTGCTGAAGAGTTTGGCATGAAGATGGGTACCATTATACGCTCACCTATAGACAATCTGGTTAAATTCCACATTGATAACAAGTAGTATAAAACAAAAGGGGGGTTGAATAAACCTCCCCCCTTTTATTCTTTAGAAAAAGTAAGTTCTTTTTTGAAGAGTTTATTATAGGTTCGACGATCAAACTTATAAAAGGTAGCCGCTCTAAAAGCAACCCCATGCTGTTTTTCATCGAGCTCCTTCAGGATACCATTGCTCAGCATTTTCTTTCTAAAGTTTCTTTTATCCAACTTTTTATTCAGGATGGCTTCATAAACGTTTTGCAGTTGGGTGAGTGTAAATTTCTCAGGAAGGAGTTCAAAGGCGATAGGATCATAGCTAATTTTTCTTCGGATGCGTTGGAGGCTTTTTTCGAAGATCAGGGAATGATCAAAGGCTAATGCAGGAATTTCATTGACCGGACACCAGAATGCTTTTTTCACAAATGGTGTGTTGGGATGTAAATTATCTTTGCTACTAATGCGAATCATTGCGTAATAAGCAACGGTGATCACGCGGCCCTGAGGATGCCTGTCGACATCTCCGAAAGTATAAAATTGTTCCAGAAAGATATCTGTTAACCCTGTAAAGTTAAACAGGATCCGTTCTGCCGCTTCTTGAATGCCTTCATTTTTCTCAACAAAATAGCCAGGTAGTGCCCACCAATTTTCAAAAGGCGGGTCGTTACGTTGGATTAATAAAACTTTGAGTGCACCTTCATCAAAGCCAAAGATGACACAGTCAATTGAAAATATAGATTCGAATTTAGGGAGCATTATGTTAATAGTTAAATCTTATAATGATTTTCATCACAAATACGGAAAAAATAATCAAAAATTCTCTTAGTGTAACCTACACACAGTATATTAGCCAAATAAAACAAAAAATAATATGTCCGAGATAAAAAAAATAGGTGTTTTTACTTCAGGTGGTGATGCGCCCGGCATGAATGCTTGTATTCGGGCTGTTGTTCGAACAGGCATCTTTCTTGGCAAAGAGGTGGTTGGCATTTATCAGGGCTATCAGGGAATGATTGATAAGAAATTTATCAACATGGATGCCCGTTCAGTACGTAACATTATACAACTGGGTGGAACTGTTTTAAAAACAGCGAGATGTGCAGAATTCAGGACTCCTGAAGGTAGAGCAACAGCATATAAAAATTTAAAAGAAGAAGGAATTGATGCATTGGTCGCTATAGGTGGCGACGGAACATTTACTGGCGCGGAACTTTTATCCCGCGAATATGATATTCCTATTATTGGTATTCCGGGAACGATTGATAATGATTTGTACGGATCAGATTTCACATTGGGCTATGATACCGCTACGAATACCGTACTGGAAGCGATTGATAAAATTCGTGATACAGCTGCCTCACATGACCGTCTTTTCTTTATTGAAGTAATGGGTCGTGATTCAGGTTGTATTGCCTTACACGCAGGTGTAGCAGGTGGTGCAGAAGCTATTTTATTGCCTGAAAAGGAAACGGCTATTGATGATCTTATTTTGAAGCTCGAAGAAGGTGCTTTAAGCAATAAGAGCTCCAGTATCGTGATCATTGCAGAAGGAGAGAAAAACGGAGGAGCTTACAATGTGGCCAAACGTGTGAAGGAAAGGTTTAATTTCTACGATATCAAGGTAACCATTTTAGGACATTTGCAAAGAGGAGGAACACCAAGTAGTTTTGACCGTGTATTAGCTTGCCGGTTGGGTTATGCTTCAGTGAAGGCACTCGTAGCAGGTGAATCAAGAAAGATGGTTGGTTTACGTGGAAACCTCATTCAGCTTACTGATATTGTGGAATCTATAAATAATCATTCATACAAACTGGAAGAGGATCTTCTGGAGATGTCAGCAATTCTATCCATATAAAGATGATCGCTGTTGTTTATAGTGGTTCACGTAATGCAGACTGGAAACTTTCGGAGAAAGGAATTATAGTAGGCGACGTAAAGACACCCGGCATTAATCCTTTTTTTAATGACGGGAGGGCTATAACCTCTATTTTAAGCAAAAACAATCTATTGATCACACATGCGGAAGATATAAAGCGAATTTATTTCTTTGGAGCAGGGGCATCTTCGAAAGGAAGACAACAGGTGGTAGCAGATGCTTTTGCCTCTTTTTTCAAGAATGCTAAAATATCAATTGACCATGACCTGAAAGCTTCAGCATTGGCAACCTGCGGAGATCAGCCTGCTATTGTAGGTATTCTTGGCAGCGGCTCTAACGCGGCTTACTTTGATGGTAAAAAGGTAAAAGAAAACAACTATGGCATGGGTTATATCCTTGCTGATGAGGGATCTTCGAACTGGTTGGGAAGAAATTTATTACGTGATTACTTTACGGGGACAATGCCTAAGGATTTTGAAGCTATATTTGTAGAACGATACAAACCCGATAGAAAGTTGATCCTGGAGAAGATTTACAAGCAGGCAAGTCCAGTGTTATTTTTAAGTTCTTATAATGACTTTTTAATTGAACACTTTGATCAATCTTATGTTAAACAATTGGTAGAGAAAGGACTTACTTTATATTTCGAAAGTTTTATCGTACCATTAACAGATAAATACCCTGGTTTACCACTGCATTTTACCGGGCCGGTAGCTGATGGTTTTCAGCGAACATTAAACAAAATTGCAGTAAAGTACAATCTTACTATATCATCGGTTATTAAAAGACCGATATATAATATTTTAAATTATTACACGAATAAAAATTAATAACATGAAAATTGGAATTAACGGCTTCGGCCGCATTGGTCGTTTAGCATTCAGAGCAGCAGTAGATCGCGCTGATATCGAAATTGTTGGTATCAATGATCTTGTTGAGCCAGAATACATGGCTTACATGCTAAAATACGACTCAACCCATGGTCGCTTCAACGGAACTGTTGACGTAAAAGATGGTAATTTAATTGTTAACGGAAAAACTATCCGTGTTACAGCTGAAAAAGATCCTGCTAATTTGAAATGGGATGCAGTTGGTGCTGAAGTAATTATTGAATCAACTGGTTTATTCCTTACTCAGGAAACAGCTGGAAAACATATTGCTGCAGGTGCTAAGAAAGTTGTAATGTCTGCTCCAGCGAAAGATGATACTCCTACATTTGTTATGGGTGTAAATCACAAAGAGCTTAAGGCTGATCAACACATTGTTTCTAATGCATCTTGTACTACTAACTGTCTTGCTCCTATTGCTAAGGTATTAAACGATAAATTTGGTATCCTGGAAGGCTTAATGAGTACTATTCACGCAGTTACTGCTACACAAAAAACTGTTGATGGTCCTTCTCATAAAGACTGGAGAGGTGGACGTGGTGCTTACCAAAACATCATTCCTTCTTCTACAGGTGCAGCAAAAGCAGTAGCTTTAGTTATCCCAGCTTTAAAAGGAAAATTAACAGGTATGTCTTTTCGCGTACCGGTTGCTGACGTTTCTGTAGTTGACTTAGTTGTTCGCTTAGAAAAACCAGCTTCTTACGAAGCAATCAAAGCTGCAATGAAAGAAGCTTCTGAAGGTGAATTAAAGGGTATCCTTGGTTACACTGAAGATGATGTTGTTTCTCAGGATTTCTTATCTGATTCAAGAACTTCAATCTTTGACGCTAAGGCTGGTATCGCATTAAACGATAACTTCGTTAAGGTTGTATCTTGGTACGATAACGAATGGGGATATTCAAACAAAATAATTGACTTGGCTCAATTAGTTGGAAAATTCTAATTCCAGATTATAAAC
>NZ_AQPN01000113.1 GCF_000403135.1 Arcticibacter svalbardensis MN12-7 | reverse complement strand
CTTTCTTGTTTATACCTATTCGTAATTTATTCAACTACCACCCCCATTGCACAGAACTTATTAATTCTTTCTGTTACAACCGTGTCAATATCTTTATTCTTTAGTTCAGCTAGCTCATTCAGGATTCTTTCTTTCAGGATTCCACCCATCATTGCAGGGTTATAATGAGCACCACCTAAAGGTTCTGGAATTATGCCATCAATCAAACGATTCTTAAGCATGTCATCAGCAGTAAGTTTCAGACATTCTGCTGCACGCTCCTTAAAATCCCATGTACGCCATAATATGGCTGAGCAGTTTTCAGGGGAAATAACCGAATACCAGGAATGTTCCAACATCAGCACCTTATCACCTATTCCAATTCCTAATGCACCACCTGATGCACCTTCGCCAATAACCACACAAATGACGGGAACTCTCAGGACAGACATTTCTAACAGGTTACGTGCAATAGCTTCTCCTTGTCCGCGTTCTTCTGCCTCCAGACCGGGAAATGCTCCTGGAGTATCAATCAAAGTAATAACAGGTTTATTGAACTTTTCCGCCAGCTTCATCAGGCGAAGTGCTTTGCGATAACCTTCAGGATTAGCCATACCAAAATTACGAAACTGACGTAATTTTGTATTTGTACCCTTTTGATGACCAATAACCATCACAGTCTGTCCGCCAATAGATGCAAAGCCTCCAACTATTGCTTTGTCGTCTTTAACAGTTCTATCGCCATGCAGTTCAATGAAATCCTGACACATCATTTCGATGTATTGCAAAGTATAAGGTCTTTCTGGATGCCTGGAAATCTGTACCTTCTGCCAACCTGTAAGATTAGAATAAATCTGTTCTCTTGTTGTATTTAACTGTTGATTAAGCTCTTCAAGCGTTCCGCTCATATCAACTTTCGTCTTTTCAGCAATCTGCTGAACTTTCTCTATCTGCTGTAGAAGATCAGCTATAGGCTTTTCAAAATCAAAGGATGTAGTCATTTTCAAAAACAAATAATGAAGCTAAGGTAGGTAATTGAAGACAAAATTTAACGTTTAATAATATTAGATAAGAAAATAGTGAATTCTGTGCCCTCGTTTATTACACTTTTCACTTCTAATTTCCCACCATGTTTGCTGATCAGGTCCTTGCATATTAACAGTCCGAAACCCGAACCTGATTCTTTATGCGTCCCCCTGGTAGTGAAATAATTCTTGCTTAATACTTTTTTCAGTGCTTGATCAGACATGCCTACGCCGCTATCCTGCACATGAACACAGAGCTCAGCACCATTTGTTACAAAAACTTTCACAAAGCCTTTTTCAGTAAATTTGATTGAATTGGAGATCAGATTCCTGAAAACAACCTTCATCATTTCAAGGTCGCCTGATATGTTAACCTTATCCTGGATATCATTTATGATAGTGATACCTTTTTTACTGGCCGAAATTTCAAGTTCGTGACTGATCTCATTAATAAGGGTCCTTAAATTGATCTGCTTTGATTCAATTTTCTGTCCAGCCATCTGACTTTTAATCCAGAACAACAGGTTATCCAGCAAGGTTAGAGACCTTACATACTGGGTATCCAAATCTTTCAAAAGTTGGTTCATCTCAGCAACACTGAGGTAATCGCCATCTATAAGATCCAAAATCCCCTTTGTATTGGCCAGGGGCTGCCTGAGATCATGACTAATGATCGATAGTAGTTTATCTTTCATCTGGTTTGATTCCTCCAGACTGGTGTTTTGACCGGAGATTTCTTGATTTAAAGTTTTAAGAGAAAGAATATGACTTTGAACAACAATATTACTACTCATCAATTCCTTGCTGTAGGCCTTAATTTTAATGTAATTCTTATACCATAAAAGCGCAACTACGATAAATATAATAAGGCCAAGAGCTACCACACCAAGAATCATGCTGACGTATCTTGCGTCCTGTTGTCCCTCAAGAATTCTCTTTTGAAATAAGAATCGCTCCTGCTCTTTTTCCCTTAGAATTTCCATGAAATTCATGGCGTAAACCTTTTCCTTCTCCAAAAGTTTCTGGTGCCTTTGGATAAGTACCTGTTGCCATTCAACAACTTTCTCCAAATTTTTTTGCTCTTTATAGATAAGACATAAACTACTAACGGCATCAATTTCCAGTTGCGCAGCTGATATTGATCTGGAAGCAACTATGGATGATTTAAGCAGGATTTCCGCCGCAGAATAATCTTTCATTTTGATTGCAATGATTGCCAATTGATTTTTAATCAGCGCAATACCATAGTTATCTTTATTCTTTACATCAAAAGTAAGTGCTCTTAAAAAATAGATCTTCGCTTTATTAAACATTCCCGTACTGCTATTCACCAGTCCTATATTGTAACACGCCTTCTTTATACCATATTCATAATGAATTTTACTGGCATCAAGCAACGCAGCATTAAAATAGTTCATAGCATCAACCTGATTATCCTGATTCATTAGTATTAAACCGAGGCTATTCTTCATGTTAATGATATCCTCTCTTTTGTTTAATAAGGTAAAGTACTCCATTGCTATAATTGTCAGGCGCTCTGCCTCACTATAATTACCGCTTTCCATACTGATACTACCAATCTGTTGATTGGCTCTGGCAATATTCAAGGAGTCACCATTCTTAGAGCTGATATTTAACGACTTATAATATAATGTTAAAGCACGTTTAAAATACCCATTCTGCTGATATATACCCGCTTCGGTTAACAGAGCTGTGGCAATTCCTTTTTCATAATTATTATTTTCAGCCAGATAAGATGACTGATACAGAATATCAAGCGCCCGGTTAATATTATTTCGCTTCACCTTAAATGCCAAATCATTTAGAGAATCAATAGTCTTGATTATACCACTATTGGCTTTGGGAAACTTTGCCATATCCAAACCGGCAGAACAATCAATTACGGTTAGGCAGCAAATGCTTAAAATGATAGGTTTAAAATATTCTTTAATCACAATCTGTGTTTAAAACTGTTAGGTATCTTGCATTCGTATTATTAAAATCATACGGCAATTTGCACATATTCCAAGTGCTTCATTACCGCCCGTATTTCTGAATAAGTCACTGCATCACCAAGTGCCCCTTTAACATCATTAATAGATGCTGGATGATGTGCTTTAATATATTGGGCAATACTATTTGCCTTTTCTTTGGGCACCAATTCATGAATGCCAATACCACCAGTGCCAATAAAATGTGTTAGATGAGTTTCAATGGTGGCTACGTTGAAGCCTCTTTCTGTCGCGATATTCTGAATACTTTTACCTGATTTGAATAAACGAAGAGAGACTTCCTTCGTGTCAATTTTAACCTTCGTTTCCTTAAGTTTAATTTCCATAGGATGCCTGTCGATACCCTTATTCTCACAGTATGAAGCGATCATCTCCAATATATCTTTCCCAAACGATTTAACTTTCGTTTTTCCGATGCCATTTATCTTCTCTAATTCTTCTGAAGTGGAAGGCAACTGCTCCACAAGCTCAATAAGTGATTTTTGAGGCAGCACAATATAAACAGGAACATTCCTGTCTGTTGCAATATCTGATCGCCATTTCCAAAGAGTGGAATACAATTCGGAATGTACATTGGTATTTAGAGGCGTTTTCCGTGTTGCTGGAATGACCTTTAAGGAAGTTTCGTAGTCAATATCCGCATTGGCTTTTGTCTTTAAATAGCCCAGCGTATTAAATCCATTACTACAAAACTTCAAAGATACCCCCTTAATAAACGTTGCCTTTTTTAGTCGTTCAAAGACATCGCTCATGCTCTTTTTAACGGCTTTATTATCTGTTTCCAAACTCAGTTTGCGAAGTCCCTCCTGAAAAATAATTCTTGTCTTGTCTACGAAATAGGCACAGCCCTTTTTGACTCTTTCCTGAATCGTATCATTTTCCTCCGGAATCTGATCCTCCTGAAGCAATGACTGCAGCTGTTTCTGGAAAGAAGCAGCTACCAGATAGATTTCTTTCTCTGCGGCTTCTCTCATTTCTATTAAATCATCAGCAAGGGATGGTGCAACTATCCGATCATTTTCCTGCACAATACGCTGAAACTGAAAGAAATACTGTTTAATATCTTTATAATCAAAAAGATCAAATAATAAGGATTGCTGAAAGGAGATCTTGGAAAGGTTCAGTTGCTTTTCGCCAGGCTCATTATTGCTCGCGTTTCGGGTATACTCAGCAACAGTTCCATCTGTTTTTACACTTGAGGAGGAGATTGCTGAACTAAGCACCATACCTTCAAAGCTTTTGCAACGACTCAACGCTACATAAACCTGCCCATGCGCAAATGCAGCATTCGCATCAATAATCGCGCGTTCAAATGTTAAACCCTGACTTTTATGTATGGTTATTGCCCAGGCAAGCTTTAAAGGAAATTGACTAAAAGTGCCAATTACACTTTCCACAACTTCTTTCGTTACCGGGTTTAAGGTATATTTTATATTCTGCCATTCTGCCTTTTGCACGGCTATCTCTAACTGGTCATCGGGACATTTAACATAAATGGTGTCATCAGTTAAACGAACAACCTTTCCAATTTTACCATTATAAAATAGCTTTTCCCGGGAGTTGTCATTTTTTACAAACATCACTTGTGCCCCTACTTTGAGTTCAAGATCGACAACCGTAGGGTAGGAATATTCAGGAAATTCCTGTCCAATCTCAGCAATGAAAGTTTGTACTTTTACCTTAAGCTGAAGGAGTTTCTTCACATTTATTTCCTGTGCAAGATTGTTATGGGTGGTCAATGTAATATAACCCTGTTCATCCGGTGGATTGAACCCGGGAATATATCTTTCATTTAGTTTATCCAGTACAGTTGCGTCAATTGCATTTTCGCGAATGCGATTTAAAAGATCAATAAAAGCGGTGTCAGACTGTCTGTAGATATGTTTTAGCTCAATACTAACCGGCAAGCTTCTTTTAAGCGCTTTGCTGTTAAAGAAATAAAGATTAGGGTAGTAGTCTTTGAGGATCTGCCAGTCATCTTGCTTAACTACTGGCGAAAGCTGATGCAAATCACCAATCATTAATAACTGTAACCCACCAAAAGGTTTTGAATGATCCTTATAACGGCGCAATACTTCATCGATTCCATCTAAAGTATCTGCCCTAACCATACTAATCTCGTCTATAACTAAAAGATCGAGACTCCTGATCAGGTTAATTTTTTCTTTATGAAATCTATTGGCATTAAAAGAGGTATTTCTTTTTTGAGGAGGATTACCAGCATCCTCAGGGATATAGGGGCCAAATGGCAATTGAAAAAACGAGTGAATAGTTACCCCGCCTGCATTAATAGCAGCTACCCCTGTTGGAGCAACAATAGCCATCCGCTTGACCGAATATTTTTTAAGCTCATGTAAAAAGGTGGTTTTTCCGGTTCCTGCTTTGCCTGTTAAAAAAATATTTTTATCTGTAAATTGTACAAAATCAGACGCTAATTGCAATTGAACATTGCTTTCCATATCAATACACTAAAATATTTTCAAAGCTCAGGTAACAAATAATAAGAATGTGCAATATAGGCAAATATTGTCATTTGAAACTGATATTAATTGCAGCGATACCATGATTGCTCCGCTATAGCTTTTCAATCAAAAGACAATCCTTTTATATACTTAAAGGTTTAATATCTTTGCGTCTTAAGTTTTTTAAAATATGACAAAAGGTTTTTTTAATGTACCTGCACCGGTAAACGAACCGGTAAAAAACTATAGTCCGGGTAGCCGGGAACGATCTTTCTTAAAAGAAGCAATTTCATCAGCCTATTCCGTACAGGCTGATATACCCATGTATATTGGTGGAGAAGAAGTGCGTACCGGCAATAAAATTGCCATACGACCACCACACAATCATCAATTTGTGCTGGGACACTTTCATCAGGGCGACAAAACCCATGTAAAGCAGGCTATAGATGCTGCATTAGCAGCAAAGGCTGGCTGGGAAAACCTAGCCTGGGAACAAAGGGCTGCTATTTTCCTTAAAGCCGCCGACCTTATAGCAGGTCCTTACCGTTATAAATTGAATGCTGCAACGATGCTTGGGCAGTCTAAAAATGCCTATCAGGCAGAAATTGATTCTGCATGCGAACTCATTGACTTCCTTCGTTTCAATGTGAAGTACATGACCGATATCTATGCGCAACAACCCGTTTCTTCAAGAGGAACATGGAACCGTTTAGAACAACGTCCCCTCGAAGGATTCATATTCGCACTTACTCCCTTTAACTTTACTGCTATAGCTGGAAACCTGCCTACATCTGCCGCCTTGATGGGCAATGTGGTCGTATGGAAGCCCGCTAATACCCAGGTTTATGCTGCAAGCGTAATTATGGAAGTGCTTAAGGAAGCTGGTTTGCCAGATGGCGTAATCAACCTGATTTATGTATCCGGTCCTGATGCAGGGGAAATTATTTTCCAGCACCCAGACTTCGCCGGCATTCATTTTACCGGATCAACTTCAGTATTTCAAAACATCTGGAAAACAATTGGAAATTCCATCCACAAATACAAAACCTACCCCCGTATTGTAGGCGAAACGGGCGGTAAGGATTATATCTTTGTTCATGGTTCTGCCAATCTTAAAGTTGCCAATACAGCACTCGTTAGAGGTGCCTTTGAATATCAGGGACAAAAATGCTCTGCTGCATCCCGTGCTTATGTAGCAAAATCGATATGGCCTGAACTTAAAAAGCTGTTGGTTCGTGATCTTGCTAGTTTAAAAGTGGGTCCGGTTGAAGATTTCAGAAACTTCATTAATGCGGTTATTGATGAAAAATCTTTTGACAAATTAGCAGCTGTTATTGATCAGGCAAAAGCTGATCCAGGTATAGAAATCATTGCTGGTGGTAAATATGATAAGTCAAAAGGCTATTTTATAGATCCTACTATTCTCGTCACTCAAGACCCTTCTTCAGTGACCATGTGCGAAGAGATCTTCGGCCCTGTTCTTACCCTCTATGTTTATGATGACGAAAAGTTGGATGAAACCATTGAGCTGCTTGACAAGACTTCTATTTATGCACTTACCGGCGCAATTATTGCTTCCGATCGTTATGTGATTGAGAAATTGACCAATGCTCTACGGAATACTGCGGGCAACTTCTACATCAATGATAAATGTACAGGAGCTGTTGTAGGGCAACAACCTTTTGGTGGCGCCAGAGGATCAGGTACAAACGACAAAGCAGGTTCGATGATTAACTTATTGCGCTGGGTATCTCCCAGAACGATAAAGGAAACTTTAGATCCGGCTACAGATTACCGTTATTCTTTTCACGAAGAAGATTAAATTAATCTGTTTATATTTAAAACAGATGTTAAAATAAAAGAGGATGTGCCCTAACCGACACATCCTCTTTTATTTTTAAGCCTTCCTCTACTGAAATACTAATATTTCTTTGCTGGAGTTTTTGCAGTTGTTTTTGTTGTAGTCTTTGAAACAGGGGTTGTAGTAGTCACCTTCTTAGTTACTTTTTTGTGTGACATAGTTTTGTGTGCTACTGGTTTTGATGTTGTAGTACTTGGTGTAGTCTGCGCAAATGCTCCTACTGTTGATGCAACGAATGCTAATCCTAAAATGAATCTTTTCATGATATATGTTCTATTTGTTATTTGATGTATCAAAGTTCCCAACGGTACATGAAGATTGAATGAAGACAAAAGCTATTTCGGGAAAATAATATTTACCTGAGTTCCTTTACCCTTTTCGGATTGAATGTCAAGCTCCAGGTGATGAAAAGTAGCGATACTTTGTGCTATAGACAGGCCTAAACCGTAACTATCTTCCTTTTTAGACTGAAACTTTTCAAATCGTTGGAAAGCATTTTTCACCTCATCCAATAGCATTCCCTGACCTGTATCCTGCACAGTAAGCATAAATTGATCATTTGCACGACTCCCCTTAATAGAAACTGACCCAGAGGGACGATTGTACTTAATCGCGTTGTTCACAATATTCATTAACAACGTATGGAACAAGTAGCGGTTACCTTTAAAAGCATGATCTTCCTGCAGGTCGATAGTAAACTTTAAATCCATGGTTACCAATCGGTCTTCCATTTCCTCATAGACTTCGTTCACAACCTCCTCCACAGAGATCATATGCAGCTTATCGTATTGATTATTCTCCACTTTAGAAATCAACAGGAGACTATTAATAATTGATTTTAGGCGTGTAAGCGTTTTTAAACAAGCAAATAATTTGGTCTCCCCTGCGGCAGATAACTTTTCGTCATTCAGCAAATTCTCTAATCGGGTGCTTAGTATAGTGATGGGTGTCAATAATTCGTGCGAAACATTAGCGATAAATTCTTTTTCCCGGCTAAACATATCTGCCATTTTCTTCATTAGAGAGCTGATACTTTGATCCAGAATCCTAAAATCTTCTGTTGTAGTTTCAATGCCTTCATAATTAAAGCTGATCGGGTCGTTTACCTTATTGAGCTTTTGATCAATGATTTTATAAAAAGGGGCTAGCAGAAATCCGGTAAATGCTAAATCAGTTAAAGAGGTTAAAATAATGGAGGCTAAAAGGATAAAAAAGGTATACATAGAAATGGTATGCTCCAACTGTCCCAATGTAGAAGTCGTTTCGCCAAGTTCCAGTAAATAGTTTTTTCCTTTATAGGCAAATTCTGCTATTAAAATCTGATACTCTTCGTCACTACCCTCAATGCTGCGGTTTTCTTGTCTGAAGTACTGCTTGGGTTTAATCAGTTGAGCCGGTCCTCTTTTTAATATAATATATTCCTCCTTCAGTAAGTTATAATCAGTAAAAGTCCCCTGTTGGGTTAACAGGTCGTTGATCTCCACTGACGAAAGATTGGAAATAAGTTTACTTTTTTTATGCAGAAGACGCTGCTGAATATGATGCACGGAGATCCGGTTAATAGATACCAGAATAAGGCCAGCCATTATCGTAATTATGACAACCTTAGTTAACGTATTATAAAAAGCGAGTTTTAACTGCAGTTTCATCCGCCTACATTTATTCTATAACCAATACTTCTTACGGTTTCGAACCATTCATTAGGGGCAAAAGCAGACAGCTTCTTCCGTAGGTTTTTTACATGTACATCTACATAATTTGAATCGGCATTAATCTCCAGAATATCGCCCCACACATGCTCAGTGAGGTTGATACGGGAAATCACCCTGTTTTTATTCAATACCAGGTAATTGAAGATCTCAAATTCCTTTGCCGTTAAGCTTAAACGCTGCCGGTTGAAACTGACTTCATGATTTCTAATATCAAGTACAAAACCATGCACATTTACTTCATTCATCTCCAGATTATGTTTCCTCCGGATGATAGCATGCATTCTGGCTAAAAGCTCCGTTAAGGAAAAGGGTTTAGGCAGATAATCATCCGCTCCTGCCTCTAATCCCTTAATGCGATCTTCCACATCTCCCCTGGCAGTAAGGATGATCACAGCATCTTCACGCCCCTTTAACTTTTTGAGCTGATGCAGCAATTCAAAACCATCTCCTCCCGGCAATCCCAGGTCTAATAGTATAAAATCATATGTATTTTCCGCTATTTTCTCTTCAGCAGACGATTTCTTCCAGGCGTTTTCTATGGAGTAACCTTCCTTTCCAAAAAACTCAGTCATCTCTAAGGCCAGATTCTTTTCGTCCTCTACAATCAGGATTTTCATGGCCTCAATATTACGTAAAAAACTGTTTTTATTCTGATATTTTACCTAATGATTGCCATTGAAATAAATGACTTCACTGGCTGCTTCTGACTCATATCATGCAGTTGCACGTGCCGCTTTCAAAACCTTTTAGGATTATATATTATTTCAACTTGCTGAATACACATTAAACTAATTTAAAGCTTGTTTTTATTCTTTTAACGCCTGGAAACTAAAAGACAGAGGACCCAAGTCCTTTATAAGGAGTAATATAATCCCTGATCTATCTTTCCAATGGCATATTAAAACTAACCATACTAAATTATTCACTAATTTTATCTCTTTACTATTGCTTTAACCATGAAAAAAATATTCCTTATTGTCCTCCTTTCTGCCATTATAAAATATAACAAGCGCTTAGTTCAAAACCTGCAGTTTTTGCCTACTCATAATCTTCATTAATACGCCATTAGTCCAGCCAAATCCATCCTGATTCGGATACTCCCCTCCCCCTGCGGTCAATGTTGTATCCATCACATTATACTTCTCAAGCAGTTTTCCGGTTTTATTAAAAACACGAATATTCTGCTGGCTCCAGCGTTTTGCAATTTCCCGCGAAAGATCTTCTTTTTTATAATTGGATAATCCGGCTATAGCCATCCATTGCAAAGGTGCCCAGCCATTTGGCGAATCCCACTGTTGTCCTGTATCAGCAAGTGTAGTAACCAGTCCCCCAAGCTTTAAGAACCGGTGTTGAATCATCAGCGAAACACTATCTGCCTGTCCAAGGGAGGCAATATTGAAGAACAAAGGATACACGCCGGCCAGACTAACAGCAGGTGTCATTTTAGAAGCTTTCCAATCATAGTCCCTAAACCACCCGGAGCCCTTATCCCAACAATACTTAACAATTGCCTTCTTCCGCTTTTCTGCAGATTCAATCATAAACTCTTCTGCTTTTTTATCGCTGCTTGTCCTATAAGATCGGGCGAGCATAATTTCCATGTGGTATAAAAGACAATTCAAATCAACAGGAATAATATCAGTAGTATGAATCGTTTTTAATGTTTTACCATCAGAAAGCCACCGGCTACTATAATCCCAACCAGATTCTGCTCCAGAGCGCAGATGCCTGTACACCTCTTGTTTGGGCAATTTACTCTGAGCAGCAGCGGTTATATCTTCCGCATAGGCTTCTTCACGCGGCCAGTTACCTGCATCATAGTATCGGTTTAGCTTTTCGCCTCCAGGCATATATACTACACGTGCGCTGGCACCCTTTTTCAGTCCTTTATCATCCATCCAAAAATGGTATTCCCTTTCTAGTGCATCCTTATTTGCGGCTAGCACAGAATCACTTTTGAGTTTCTTATTTTCCATTAACAGCTTAACCATCAGGGAAAAATAAGGGGGCTGCGAACGGGTTAAATAATAGGTCCGGTTTCCATTAGGAACAAAACCATAAGTACGGATTAAATAAGCAAAGTTATTAACCATGTTCTCAATGAGATCCACACGCTGACTTTCTTCCAGACCAAGCATAGTGAAATACGAATCCCAATAATACACCTCACGGAACCTCCCTCCTGGCACAATATAAGGCTGAGGTAATGCAATCAATGAACTGTATTGATTATACTTATCCGGCCGGCGTTTTAAAACATCCCATAAGGTATTGATATGCGCTTCAACACCCGCCTTGATGTCACTCTTATAGTTTTTAGCAGCCTCCTCTGGTAAGGTAAAATTTTCCTCTATAAACGTTTTTAAATCAAAGCCACTTTTTTTCTTCTGCTCCTCGTAGTCCTCTATGATGTCTGCCGGGTCACTTTTAGGAATGCAATCCGGAAAGGTTTTGCTATCAGGAAACAGGTGACTTACTTGCACTGCAGCAAACAAACCAGGATAAAGGTCCCGGGGTGATTTATCTTTCATCTGCACATTCTGTCTGCAGGAAGCCATGACAAACAGCAGTAACAAAAAACCGATTTTAGAATGAACTTGCATAAGTAATAGCGATTAAAATAAAACAGTATATACCGGATAAGCACTAGTTTGATGGATAAAAAACACATAATCTAATAGCTCTTATCCTAAGAGCGAATATCCCTAATGTAAGGTAAAAAATACGTAATTTTATATGCCAGTTGTAATCTAATGATTGCTTTAAAACAATATCTCAAGGTAGCTCTATTGATGCTACTTATTTTTTATTTAGAAAGCCGGATTGCCTGTGCTCAGGAATTTCATTTTCTGAACAAGAGAAAACAACAAACCTTGGAATTTAAATTGGTTAAAAATCTGATCGTTATTCCTGTAAAGATCAACCAAAAAGGGCCTTACAATTTTTTACTTGACACAGGAATAGGGATGTGCCTAATCACCAATCCATCATTAATAGATACCTTAAATTTGACGAACCTGGGGTCGATCAGAATAACCGGCTTTGGTCAGGGCAATGAACTGAGAGCATCTATTGCTTCAAAGATTTCTATGCAGATTGGCAGAACACAAACGGATTCTATCCCTGCAATTATACTCAATCAAGATCTTTTAGAGCTCTCCGAAACATTAGGAATTCCTATTCATGGATTAATTGGCTATGATTTCTTTAATAGCTTTATTGTAGAAATACGTTATTCAACACAACGATTAATCCTTCACCCCTTTGAACAAGGTTTTAAAGGAAAGAAACACACCTTCATCCCCATATCATTAGAAGATAAAAAGCCTTATGTCCTTGTTGCCATGAAATCCGATAATGGCACCACTATTCCTCTTAAATTAATCATTGATACAGGTGCCGGTCATGCCATTTCCTTAGAAAGCTATAAAGGGAAATCTTTCCTTTTACCCCCAAAAAATATCAAGGCTAATCTGGGCGTTGGTCTATTGGGGCCTATAAACGGACATATTGCCCGCATAAAAGAACTAAAGATTAGTAAATTCACGCTCACTGATGTGGTATCTTCTTTCCCTGAATATACGGAAACAGTTAAAGGATTTGTATTCCCTAATAGAAACGGAAACCTCGGCAATCCGGTTCTTAAAAAGTTTCAGGTAACCTTTGATTATAGCCGCAAGGGCATCTATCTGAAACCATCCAGCCACTTTAAAGAGCCTTTTGAACACGACATGAGCGGTCTTGAATTGATCAGTATAGGGCCCGACTTTAAACGGATTTTCATCAGTCGGGTTGAACCTCTTTCCGCAGGGGAAGACGTTGGCTTGCGTACCGAAGATGAAATACTAAGCATAGATTTTAAACCGGTAAGAGAAATAGGATTAGAAGAAATTAATGCCCTTTTTAGTTCAAAGGATAATCGAAGTTTTATATTAAACATCCTGAGCAAAGGCACTGATAATAGATATATTATTCTAAAACTAAAAAAGAGAATATAGAAAAAAACAATCCGTTTCTCAATTTTATACAGACACTCACAAGGGCATTATCCAACGGGAGAGACCCATGAAGAAAAGACTGCTGATTTTTCATCCTGCACTTGCTACATATCGAATGGATCAATTTAATGCTTTAGCTACCATTTTCGATTTAAACAGCTCCCGATAGAGCGCTGAGTTCTTTTTCAAATGTTGTGTTTTGTCATATTATAACAAATAATTGTTCAAACATTCATTATTCGTTTCTTAACCCTATGTTTGCTGCATAAACAACAAATAAAATGAAATTAGCACCCGTATTAGCCCTGGCAGCAATTGCTTTATTATCCGCATTTAAGCCCGCTTTAAAATCAGAAACTTTTATTATTGATACCAAAGCATCATCAATTGCATGGCATGCCGAAAAAGTAACAGGAAAGCATAACGGAACAATTAAGTTAGCATCAGGAACCCTAGTTTTTAACGGAAGCATTCTTCAGGGTGGATCTTTCATAACAGATATGAAAACAATCTCCGTTAGTGATCTTGAAGGTGAATACAAACAAAAGTTAGAAGGTCATTTGAATTCAGAGGATTTCTTTGGAACTGTAAAATATGGCACCTCGAATTTCAACATTACAAAAGTTACCGCAACAGGTGTAAACCAGGTTACTATTGCTGGAACTCTAACGATCAAAGGAATCACTAAACCATTGTCATTTCCTGCAACCGTAAAAAGAGAAAAGAATACAGTAGTCGCAGTAGCACAAAATGTTAAGATTGACAGAACACAATATGATATCCGTTATAATTCAAAAAGCTTTTTCGCCAGTATTGGAGATAAGGCCATCAGTGATGAATTCACGTTGTCTATCAATCTTGTAGCCAAGAAATAATAGGTCAAACTAAATAAAGAGGCCTTATAGACCTCTTTATTTTTTAAACCTTCTTGATTTTAAAACTTCCATCTATTTCTTCTACCCTACCCAAAGCACCACTTTTAGCATGATAAAAGAGGCACAGCCAATTCTCCTGAGCCGCTAGTTTACCATAATGGCTGCGCAATTCCAGTGATCTCGCACCATCATAATCATACTTTGCCTTAAACTTCCGGAGTAACTGTTCCGGTTCCGGTAAAATATCAGCCCCATAAAAGGCTTTGTCCCCGTTTTCATTTAGCAGAAAAACCTGGTGATACTTACAATGACCACCTGTTACCTCATAACTGATCTCATCGGTTAAAGCTCCATCCCCTTCTATAAAACGAATACTTCCACTGCGCTGAACAATATCGAAGATATCAGTATGATAGGAGGCCGACTCACCACTATAGGCCGTTTCCCACTCATCTCTATTGATCACATATTCGGCATGAGGGAAAGACAGCTGCCATTTCCCATCATTTTCATACACCATTCCTGCTGCATGATCAAAGTGAAGATGCGACATCAGCACCATATTTACATCATCAGGATCGTATCCTGCTTTTCGGATATTTTCATGAATAATCAGCTTGCCGGCTTCATTTTTATAACCTAAACCGGTATCCAATAAGATCAGCTTTCCGGCTATTTCAACCAGAAAAGGTTGCACATAAATAAATAACGAAGCAGGCCTGTCTTTAGGATTATCTGTTTCAGGATTAAACGGAATAAATTTTTTAGAGCTATCTACGGAATAGGAACCCTCAGTCAGTGCGTATACTTTCACGGTAAATTGTATGAGTTGACAATGAATTGCTTATAAACAGAGGAGGGTAAAATAACGTTTTAAATAGTATCTTTACCCCACAACCTAAACAAAGATATGCAAAAAAGGTGGGCAGAACAGGAGTTAAAAGACCTGAAAGCTGTAAAGGAACTTCAGGAACAACTTAATATTGACGAAGTTCTAGCAACGCTGCTGGTAAACAGGAATATTACTTCATTTGAAGATGCCCGAAGTTTCTTCAGACCGGAATTAGCGCAGCTACATGATCCTTTTTTAATGAAAGGAATGGATATCGCTGTGAGCCGGATCCAACAAGCACTCCTTTCAAAGGAAAAGATTTTGATCTATGGCGATTATGACGTAGATGGAACCACTTCCGTAGCACTTGTCTTTGGCTTTTTTCGCAAGTATCATTATCACATAGACTATTATATCCCCGACCGTTATAAAGAAGGTTACGGCATCTCCACCGAAGGAATTGACTATGCCCATAAAAATGGCATCAGCTTAATCATCGCATTAGATTGTGGTATCAAATCCGTTGACAAGGTAGAATACGCCAATGGTTTAAACATAGATTTTATCATCTGCGACCACCATCTACCGGGATGCGTTATTCCAGATGCAGTTGCCGTACTCGACCCGAAACAGCCCGACTGCTCTTATCCATATAAAGAACTTTCCGGATGTGGTATAGGATTTAAGCTGGTACAGGCTTTTGCCATGAAAAACAGCATCACTTTTCAAGAGCTTGAATGTTACCTGGACCTTGTAGTGGTCAGCATTGCATCAGACATTGTTCCTATAACGGGAGAAAATAGAGTACTTGCTAAATTTGGACTTAAACGTTTGAATACCTCACCATGCCACGGTATGGCAGCATTGATTGAAATAACAGGTAAAAAACAATATACCATATCCGACGTCGTGTTTACCCTCGGACCAAGGATCAATGCTTCAGGAAGAATAGATGATGCCCGTCATTCCGTAAATTTACTCATCTCCGAAAACAGAGATATTGCACGCGCACATAGCCATATTATCAATATCAAAAACACGGAACGAAAAGAGCATGATGCCTCCATTACAGAGCAGGCGCTTGCTATGATTGCTGCAGATCCTGATCTGTTGAAGCGAAAAACTACCGTTGTTTATAATGAAGGATGGCATAAAGGCGTTATTGGAATAGTTGCATCAAGGCTGACAGAAAAATATTACCGGCCAACTATTGTACTTACACAGTCGAACGGACAGGTTTCAGGATCTGCACGCTCTGTTATTGGATTCGACCTCTATGAGGCCTTAAATTCATGCAGTGACTTGTTCGAACAATTCGGAGGTCATAAATACGCTGCCGGCATTACACTTAAAACAGAAAATATCCTTGCCCTGCAGGAAAGATTTGAAGATGTGGTATCAAAAACAATTCCTGACGAACTTTTGATACAGGAATTAGTCATTGACGCTAAACTCCAGCTCGACAAAATTGATGGTAAGTTTTTTAGAGTATTAAATCAGTTTGCTCCATTTGGACCGTTAAATTCTACGCCTATCTTTATAAGTGAGCAGGTAACATGTATAGGACATGCACTTGTAGTAGGAAACAATCATATTAAAATGACTGTTAAACAAGGAGACTCAAAACCATTTGATTGCATTGGATTTGGCTTAGGGGAGTCACTCGATATCATTAATGAAAATCAGGATTTTGATATTTGTTATACCATTGAGGAGAACGTTTGGAAAGAAAAACGTTCTATTCAATTAAATTTGAAGGGTGTAAGACGAACACCTCAGCACCAATAAGATGATACTTAGAGCAGAAAACTTAGTTAAAAAATACAAACAGCGTACTGTTGTAGATCACGTTTCCTTTCAGGTAGCACAGGGAGAAATAGTAGGTCTGCTAGGTCCTAACGGAGCAGGTAAGACCACCTCATTCTATATGATTGTAGGCTTAATAAAGCCTAATGAAGGAAATGTATATCTGGAATCGGAAGACATTACAGATGACCCCATGTACCGCAGGGCACAAAAAGGAATAGGATACCTTGCTCAGGAGGCCTCTGTATTCAGAAAACTGAGTGTAGAAGATAATGTCAAAGCAGTGCTGGAAATGTCTTCTTTGAGCAAAGAGGATCAAAAACATAAATTGGAAGAGCTACTCTCTGAATTTAGTTTAAACCGCGTACGTAAAAATCGTGGCGACCTGCTTTCAGGAGGCGAAAGAAGACGTACAGAAATTGCCCGCGCTCTTGCTGCTGAGCCAAATTTCATTCTACTGGATGAGCCCTTTGCAGGGGTAGATCCGATAGCAGTAGAGGAGATCCAATCGATAGTTTCTAAATTAAAAGACAGGAATATTGGCATTTTGATTACCGACCATAATGTTCAGGAAACGCTCTCTATTACCGATCGCGCTTATTTACTGACCGAAGGTAAAATTATGCTTACCGGCACCCCACAAGAAATTGCAAGTAATGAAATGGCCAGAAAGTTTTATCTTGGACAACATTTCGAATTGCGTAAAAAAAAGAACAGCAACACTAATCCCTTATGACACTTGTAAATACGATTGTGACCTGGTTCATGAAAAAAAGAATGGATCAGATTGAGCTATTTATGAATCACCCTCATGATGTTCAAGATGAAGTGTTCCGCACGCTTATTTCTTCAGCTAGGTCAACCGAATGGGGCAAGTTATATCACTACGATTCCATCTTTAATCAACAACAGTTTAAAGAACGTGTGCCCCTCCAGAACTACGAATCGCTAAAACCTTATATCGAGAGGATGATGCTCGGGGAGCAAAATATCCTTTGGTCTACTGAGGTCAAATGGTTTGCTAAATCATCGGGTACCACAAACGACAGAAGCAAGTTTATACCCGTAAGTAAAGAATCACTCGAAGAATGCCATTACAAGGGTGGTAAAGACATGATTTCCATTTACTGTAATAACAGACCCGAAAGCCAGTTATTCACCGGAAAATCACTAGTCCTTGGCGGAAGTCACCAGGTAAATAACTACAATGCAGATATCTCATTTGGTGATATCTCCGCAGTACTGATCAAAAATCTGCCTATTTGGGCCGAGTTTCATCGTACGCCAGATATGTCCATCAGCTTAATGGACAATTATGAAGAGAAGATTGAACTAATGGCTCAAGCTACTAAAGATGTAAATGTGACCTCTATAGCTGGCGTACCTACCTGGACCATTGTACTAGCCAAAAGAATCCTGGAAATTACGGGCAAAAACAACCTGCTTGAAGTATGGCCTAATCTGGAGCTTTATATTCACGGAGCTGTTAAGTTCGGCCCCTATCGGGAGCAGTTTAAAAAGTTGATTCCTTCTTCTTCCATGTATTACCTGGAGACCTATAATGCTTCAGAAGGTTTTTTTGGCATTCAGGATTTACCCGACTCCGAAGAAATGCTGCTGATGCTGGATTACGGCGTCTTTTATGAATTTCTTCCCATGGAGAATTTTAACGAAGAGAACCCTCCTACCAAAAGCCTGTCCGAAGTTGAGCTAGGTAAAAATTACGCCCTTATCATTTCCACAAATGGTGGTTTATGGCGCTATGTAATCGGTGATACCATTAAGTTCACTTCTATTTTGCCCTATCGTATTCAGATTACCGGTAGAACAAAGCAGTTTATGAATGCATTTGGCGAAGAAGTAATTGTTGACAATGCTGAAAAAGCATTGACAGTGGCCAGTAAAGAAACCGGTGCCATTATACGCGATTTTACAGCTTGCCCTATTTACTTTAGCGACCATGCAACAGGTGGACACGAGTGGATTATAGAGTTTGAAAGCCTTCCTCAAAACATGGAACACTTCACCGAAATTCTTGATCAGACACTAAGGGAAATAAATTCGGATTACGACGCTAAACGCTTTAAAAACATAGCCTTACAGCGCCCTACTATTCATGTTGCCCCTCAAGGAACTTTCTATACCTGGCTGAAGAATCGTGGCAAATTAGGCGGTCAGCATAAAGTACCCCGACTAGCAAATGAACGAAAGTATGTGGAAGAGATTATTGCTCAGATGAACGGAAACTAAGTAATTGATTACTTATTGCGCTCTGTAGTAAAGCGTACCACCTGCTCCAGGGCAGTTTTGGAAGGGTGATCAGGAAAGGTGTTCAATACTTCAAAAGCCTCATCCTGAAAACGAAGCATCTGCATTTCCGCATAAGCAAGGCCACCGTTGTTTTTAACAAAAGAGATCACCTCTTCTACCTTTAACTTGTCCTCATTATGATTTTTGACCAGGTTAATGATCCGTTGCCGCTCTGTTTTCGAAACTTTATTCAATGCATATATGAGCGGAAGAGTAAGCTTCTTTTCTTTGATGTCTATCCCCAAGGGTTTTCCTACATCATCAGTTCCAAAATCGAACAGATCATCCTTAATTTGAAAAGCCATTCCAATCTTTTCGCCAAATAACCGCATCTTTTCTACTATGATGTCATCTGCTCCTGCAGAGGCTGCACCACAAGAACAACAAGAAGCAATTAAAGAGGCCGTTTTTTGACGGATTACTTCATAATAAATCTCTTCGCTTATGTCCAGACGACGTGCTTTCTCTATTTGAAGCAGTTCCCCTTCACTCATCAGCTTAACAGCTGATGAAACAATTTTCAATAATTGAAAATCATTATTATCGATAGATAACAACAGACCTTTAGCAAGGAGATAATCACCTACTAACACTGCTATTTTATTTTTCCATAACGCATTGACAGAGAAAAAACCTCTCCTTTCATACGATGCATCTACGACATCATCATGCACAAGAGTAGCCGTATGTAAAAGTTCAACCAATGCTGCACCTCTGTGGGTTGCTTCAGTTATTCCTCCACATAAGCTTGCAGAAAAGAATACGAAGATGGGTCTGATCTGTTTCCCTTTACGCTTTACGATATAATGAGTAATTCGGTCAAGCAATGGAACTGAACTTTTCATGGAAGATTTGAACTTATCTTCAAATGATTCCAGTTCGTTCTCTATAGGTTTTTTTATTTCGTCTAACTTTGACATGAAGGCCTGAATACATGATCACCTGTTTATGGTATGCAGGTTAACTGCAAACATACTTAATTATTATATAATCCTGTGTTCAAACGATTGTTTTCGTTCCTGAAATATCATTTGTAATAAAAAAACCCCGAATAAGATCCGAGGTTATGCATTATGAGTTTGTTAATTCTATTTAATCAGCCTCAGCATATATTGGTTTTTTAACACCATTATCATAAGGCTTTAAATTCTTCTTAAGCAATTTCCTTGCTACATGGATCCGTGTTTTCACTGTTCCAATAGGGATAGCTAAATGATCGGCAATTTCATGATACTTATGTCCTTCGAAATACATGCTGAAGGGAACATAATATTCGTCAGGTAACTTACCTAAAGCATTTTTTATGTCGTCCATTATAAATTTCGATTCCCCTTGATTCTTAGTTGATGAAAAAACAAGGTTAGCAGATGATATCTCGTCAGACTTGGTTACAAAAGAACTAATCTTTACAAAACGACGGTAGTTGTTTATGAATGTATTCTTCATAATCGTATATAACCATCCTTTCAAGTTCGTTCCTTCTTTAAATTTATTATAGTATGTAATAGCTTTTAGTAAAGTATCTTGAACCAGGTCGTTAGCGTCATCAGCATCGTGGGTAAAATGTAATGCATACATTTTTAAAGAACTTGCCTGATGCATAACCATAGTGTTGAATTCGATCTTTGTCATATTAAAAAGTTTTAGAGATTAATAATATGATAACAATCATACAAACTCTATGCTAAAACTTTTGTTATCCTCCTAAATCCCCTTCAAAAAGGTAATTTAATACGGAATTAACGTTAACGTAAACTATATCACGTTCACTTCCCGCTCTAATAGCACACCAAATTTCTCACTTACATCGTCAATAATCGATTGTGAGAAATTATATATCTCTGTACCCAAGGCGTTTCCAATATTGACTATAACCAAGGCTTGGTTTTGCCATGTTGCCGTTTGACCAATTTGTTTCCCTTTCCAGCCACACTGTTCAATCATCCATCCAGCAGCTAATTTAATTGTACTATTTGGTAGACAGTAGTGTACTATGTCTGGAAAAGCAGACTGTATTTGTTCAAACTGACTAGTATTTATAACAGGGTTTTTAAAAAAGCTCCCCGCATTTCCTATTGTTGAAGGATCTGGAAGTTTAGCTACCCGGATATCAGCTACCACTTTGGAAACATCCCGGATAGTAGGATTGTTTATATGTCTTGCCTCTAACTCATGACTGATGGCACCATAGGAAATATTAATTTCCGCTTCTAAACTAAGCTCGAAGGTAACCGATGTAATTACGACCTGATTTTTAAGTTCTCTTTTGAAGATGCTATCCCGGTAATCAAAATGACAATCTGCAAAGTTGAACTTCCTCATTTCTCCAGTTGCAATATGATACACTTTGCAGGAAAAAAACACATCTTTCAATTCAACACCATATGCTCCGATATTCTGAACCGGCGACGCTCCTACAGAACCAGGAATAAGACTTAAGTTTTCCATACCTGCAAAACCATGCGTTACACAATATTTCACAAGGTCATTCCATACCATCCCTCCTCCTGCCGTAACAAAAACCTGTGTACCTTCTATACGCTGGGTTATCCCCTGAATATTCATTTTAATTACAAGTCCCTCAAAATTCTTAGTAAAAAGCATGTTGCTTCCTCCCCCTATTATCAATCGGGGAACAGATTTCCATTTATCACCTGAGAATAGTTCCTCCAAATCACTTTCTGCGTTAATTTCAGTGAACCAACGGGCGTAAACTTCTACGCCAAAAGTATTCATACTTTTTAGGGAAACATTTTCGGTTATCAGGAGCATATCTATGTTTTAATGGCCGAATTTCGCATTTATAAATTATAATTCCCCAAAATAAAACCATCCTATATTTTTAAGATTATACCTGCATTAGGAAAATAAACTTTATTTTTGACTAACGTGGAAAATCAGGATAAGAAAAAGGACTTAATTATTGACGCTGCCCTTAAACGCTTTGCCCATTTCGGACTCTCTAAAACAACAATGACAGAGATTGCTACTGATTTGTCATTATCCAAAGCGCTTTTGTATTATTACTTTCCTGATAAAATTTCCCTGTACTCTGCAGTGCTTCAAAGCATCATTGAAAACATGGATAAGGAACTTCAGAAAGATGTAAGTTGTGCGACTAACAGTCAGCAAGCTCTTACTATTTGCCTGGACAAGAGACAGGATTTTATCCGTAAGTACTACAACCTCCTCGATTTTACTAAGGTTACAGGATCTGAACTACCGGAAGGCCTTGCCTGTATGTTTACTAAAGCAAAAGATTCGGAAGTAACTGTATTAATAAGCGTCCTTGAAATTGGAATCTCTGCAGGAGAATTTGAAGTATCTGATCTGGAAGAAACTGCCAGATTATTAAAGGATGCCTTATCAGGGATCTACTTTACAGTTTTAAAAAGACATACTCAAGCCTTTTTTCCCGAAAAAGAGCAATTTGATACCATACTGATGCGTCAGAAAAAACTTGGTGAAATATTCCTTAAGGGTTTAATGGTCCGCTCAGCTCTAGAGATCTGTTAATTCATATAGACATTCTTATAAATTCTACTTCATACAGTTTTTTACTTTTCCAGGCCATTCATATACGCTGCATGGTCACCATCCATCAAATTTATTAACCTTGGCTATAGTCCTCATTCCTATTACCGCAGCTGTCTAACAACAAAAAGCTCGTTGGAAATAAAAACCCAATAGGTAATATCCTTCCAAAGGGAATCATGTGGATGAACCGACTGTAAAAACAGGCAGGCATCTGTTTTCTTTTTGATGTAAATGTAAAACAGCTTAATTCTCCCTTTTGGGGACGGTAATCTTAGTATAAGAAATAAGCAACTTTTGTTGACCTCATATAAATAATTCCAGTAAGAATGCAATAAGAATCCAGTATAAGTCCAACCTTAGGGCCTTTAAGTCGGACTTTTGTCGGAAACTTACTAGCATCAATTCGCTATCAATTATAAACAGGTCAGTAACAAGTCCTAAATATACTACTCAAATAGCTAGATATTTCGTCTAATTAGATAGATGGGATATTAGATTCCTATTAACAGATATACCGTCCAAATCTATAATAGTCTTAAGTTTTATCATGAAAACGTTAATTTTTTAAATATATCTCAAAATACGAATATAAAATTTGAGAATTAAGAATCTTGCCTTATTTTTGACCAAATTATAAAAAAGGTCAGATAATTAAAACAGATGAGTGAGTTAGATAAGAAAAGGGAATTAATTGTAGAGAGTGCCATAAAACGTTTCTCTCATTTTGGCATACAAAAGACTACGATGAATGAAATAGCAGACGACATATCCGTTACTCAGCCTGCATTGTATTATTATTTCCCCGATAAAATGACGCTCGTTATTGCTGTGGTAGAACGTATAATGAATCAGTATTTTGAAGAACTGCATAAATGCATGGATGGCTTACAAAGTCTGGAGGAAGAATTTTACTGCATCCTTACTCTCCGCAAAAAATTCATGGAGCGGTATTTCATGTTAAAATTGACTGATGCGACCCAGGAAGTTGGACAGATCCACGATTCCTGCCAGCCTATAATGAAAAATGCGCATATTAAAGAGGCAGCCTTTGTTACGGGCCTTTTAGAAAAGGCTGTGAACAATGGAAGTATTTCGAAAATAGACCCTCAAAAGATGAGTGAATTATATATAGATATATTAACCGGCTTGAGCATGTTTGTTTTTATCACAAAGAACAAAAAACTGTTTCCGGGCAATGAAGAGTTTGAGGCTATACTCAAGAAACAAGAAGAATTTACCCAGGTCTTTATTTCAGGACTAAAAATGTCAAAATAACCAGGCTATTGAATTTCAATGCATGCCTACAACTATACATATATAAAAAGCAACAAGTACTGATACGAATGAACACACCGAAAAAGATCGCTGGAATAGCATTACTGCTATTTCTTAGCGTAATCAATATGGGCAATATCCAGGCCCAAACTGTACAACTATCCTTAAAAGAAGCCTTAACCTTCGCACTAAAGAATAATGTAACGATTAGAAAAGCCAGACTGGAAGCAGAGAAAGGAAAAGAGATGACTACTGAGATCCGGTCTGATGCCTATCCTCAAATATCTGCAAGCGGAAATTTAACAGATAACTTACAGCTTCAAAAAAGTTTACTTCCAGGCGCGCTTTTTGGGCAACCGGGAGAAGATGTATTAGTTTCTTTTGGTCAGAAGTACACAGCAAACGCACAGGTGCAACTGAGTCAGCAGCTCTTTAACCAAAGTGTTTTTGTAGGTCTTAAGGCAGCCAAAACTGCAGAAGAGTACTATAACCTGAACGTAAACTTGAGTGAAGAAAACGTATTGCAAATGGTTGCATCCTCATATTACCAGGTATTGGTAAGCAGAGAGAAAATAGCTGCTGTTGAAGCAAATTTAAACTCCCTTAAAAAAACCGAAAAAATACTGGCTGATCAATACAAGAATGGATTGGCTACACGTATCGACGTGGATAGAGTGAAAGTAAGTCTGACTAATATTCAAACTCAAAAAGACGAATTAGATAAAGCAGCATTTCAGCAGGAGAATATGCTAAAATATTATATAGGTATGCCGATCAGCATCACTATTCAAATTCCGAAAGAAGAACTGAACCAAATGCAGCAGAGCGCAGCTAATTTGGCTGATACAGTAGATGTATCTGGTTTAACGGAGTACACACTATTAAAGAAACAGGAACAACTGCTGATTTTACAAAAGAAATCAAAGATCGCTGAATACTATCCTAAACTTTCCTTTGTCACCAACTATAGCAAAAGTGGTTTGAGCAATAAATTTGATCTTTTCAAGTCATCTAGCACAGCAAACTGGATTCCTTCGTCGGCTATAGGATTGAATTTGAGCATTCCCATCTTTGATGGTTTCGGTAGACGATCCCGTGTTCGTCAGTCACAGATTGAAATTGATCAGTTGGGCGAAGATTTAAAAGACAACAGGCAATCGCTCAACCTGGCTTACAGTAATGCTAAAGTGCAATTATCAACAAGCGTCAACACGATCAGAAATCAGAATGAAAATCAAAGGTTAGCACGTGAAGTATTCAACAGCACACAGAATAATTACAATAATGGGTTAGCTACATTAACCGATCTGCTTAATTCAGAAACCTCACTAACTGATGCACAGAACAGCTATACCCAAGCCTTATTAAATTACAAACTGGCTGAAATACAATTAATGAAATCTAACGGTAATATCAAATCGCTCATAAACTAAGGACATGAAAAGAAATACTATAATTTCCATTATAGGAGTACTCGCAGCATTCGTACTAATCGGATGGGTACTGCAAAATAACAAGAAAAAAAATGCGGCAAAAACAGCAGTTGTAGCGGAAGGAAGTTCTGGTGCTGTAGCGGTAAGAACGATTAAGGTTGGCAAAAAGGAAGTTGAACTTGACTTTTCATCTAACGGTACATTTGAAGCCAATCAGCAGTTAGTACTTTCTGCTGAAAACTCAGGTAGAGTAACACGTATAGCGGTTGACGAAGGTGACCACGTGAGCAAAGGACAGGTTTTGGCCCGAATTGATAATGAGCTCCTAAATGTAGATACAGAAACTGCTGATGCAAATTATGAAAATGCAGTACGTGATTTATCCCGTTATGAAAGTTCTTTTAAAACAGGTGGTGTTACGCGTCAACAATTGGATAATGCACGTTTAAAAGTGCGGACTACACAGGCCTCTGTTCAATCATCAAAAAGGAAATCAAGGGATGCTAACATAAAGGCCCCCTTCTCCGGTGTGATCAACAAACGTTCTATTGAACAGGGATCTTATGTATCTCCCGGCACTGCTTTATTTGAAATTGTAGATGTTTCGAAGTTAAAGTTGAATGTTACAGCAAATGAGTCCCAGGTTGTGAATCTTAAAAATGGAGATATGGTGAGCATCAAATCGACTATTTTCCCAGACAAGGACTTTAAGGGAAAAATTAGCTTTATTGCTTCTAAGGCAGACAACAGTCTTAATTTCCCAGTACAGATTGAGCTGATTAACAATGGCACAAATCAGTTAAGGGCAGGAATGTATGGAACAGCTGTATTTAGCTTTCCACAACAGGCTGCTATTATTACGGTTCCAAGAGGTGCCTTTGTAGGCAGCGTGAACAGTAATAAGGTGTTTATGCTGGAAAATAACAATAAAGCGGTTGAACGTAAGGTGGTAACCGGACGCATAATTGGCGAGTCTGTTGAAATACTTGAGGGATTGAAAGTAGGCGAAACCATTATTGTAAGCGGTCAGATTAACCTGGTTAACGGAAGTCTGGTAGAGAATATTAAATAGAACAAATTGTCCTTATGAAAATTGCTGAAATATCAATAAAAAGGCCCACCATAGTGGTCGTACTGTTTACAGTACTGACCATACTAGGGTATATTAGTTATAGATCACTGAGTTACGAGTTACTTCCTAAGTTTTCTCCTTCTGTTGTATCGGTAACTACCATCTATCCGGGAGCATCTCCAAGTGAGGTGGAAAATACCGTAACTAAGAAGATTGAGGATGCGGTATCCTCCATGGAAAATATTAAAAAGTTAAATGCGACGTCATACGAAAGTTTATCGTCAGTTGTTATCACTTTAAATAGTGGCACTGATGTTGACTTAGCGTTGAATGATGCGCAAAGAAAGGTTAACGCCATCTTATCTCAGTTACCTGATGATGTAGATGCACCTTCTTTGAATAAGTTTTCATTGGATGACCTGCCCGTTATTACCATGTCGTCAACTTCCAATATGGATGATGCCGCGTTTTATGACTTAATGGACAACCGTATTGTGCCTGCAATTTCCCGTGTGGACGGGGTTGCACAGGTCAACATTATTGGTGGACGTGAGCGTGAAATACAGGTGAGTGTTGACGACAACAAACTTCAGGCTTACGGATTGTCTTTACTGGGGATTCAACAAGTGATCCAGAGTTCCAATCTGGATTTCCCAACAGGATCTGTAAAAACAAATAACAGAGATATCCTGGTAAGGCTTGCTGGAAAGTACAGTAGTGTAGAAGAACTGCGGAACCTGGTCGTATCAGATAAGAAGGGTATTCAGGTTCGTTTAGGAGAGGTTGCTGATGTTCAGGATGCACAAAAAGATGTAGAGAAACTGGCTCGTGTAGACCGGAAAGCGTCTATTGCCTTACAGGTGATTAAACAATCGGATGCGAATGCGGTAGAGGTTAGTAAGGGAATTCATGCCATCATCAGTTCTTTGCAGACCGATTATGCTAAGAATAATTTAAAGCTTACTATAGCTTCTGATAGTTCCATTTATACTTTGGAATCTGCAGATGCTGTAATCCATGACTTGATACTGGCTGTATTGCTGGTAGCTTTCGTGATGTTATTTTTCCTTCATAGTTTAAGAAATGCAGCTATCGTAATGATTTCTATTCCGGCTTCGCTGATTGCGACCTTTATAGGGATTAAACTATTAGGTTATACCTTGAACCTGATGTCGCTATTGGGATTATCGCTTGTGGTAGGGATCCTGGTAGATGATGCCATTGTGGTTTTGGAAAACATTTACCGGCATATGGAAATGGGCAAAAACCGTGTGAAGGCTGCCTATGATGCGACGAGTGAAATTGGATTTACGGTAATGTCGATTACACTGGTTATTGTGGTGGTGTTCTTCCCGATTGCCATCAGTACCGGTTTGGTTTCAGATATTCTGAGACAATTCTGTGTGGTTGTAATTATAGCAACGCTTTTAAGTTTGCTTACTTCCTTTACTATTGTTCCGCTATTGTCATCCCGTTTTGGAAAGCTGGAACACCTGCAGGGAAAGAATATGTTTGAGCGACTTATTCTTCGCTTTGAAAAGGGACTTGATAAATTCACTGCGTGGATTACAAGAATCCTGAATTGGTCTCTGCGGCATAAGATAACGGTTGTACTGGGAACAGTGGCCTTGTTGTTTGCCTCAATCGCATTACTTGCTACAGGTTATATTGGATCGGAATTTTTCCCGAAAAGTGATAGAGGTGAATTCATTGTACAAATTGAAATGCCTAAGGATGCTTCGATTGAGCAAACCAATCTGATGACTTCAAAAGCGGAGAATATACTCTCGAAAAAGGCAGAGATTATTCGTTTGATCACTACGGTAGGACAAACCAGCGATGGTATGGGTGCCAGTCAATCTACAGCTTATAAATCGGAAATAACCGTGCATCTTGTGGAAAGAAACGAACGGGCAGATCAGTCGGATGTATATGCTGCAAAAATAAAGAAAGAGCTTTCGGGTCAGTTAGCCGGGGCTAAAATAACCACTACACCGATCAGTATTTTGGGAAGTGCCGAAAGAGCGCCCATTGAAGTCATTGTAATGGGTCCTGATTTACCAAGTGTAATGGCTTATGCTCAAGTAGTAGAAGGTAAAGTAAAAAAAATCAATGGTACAACAGGTGTAAAGCTTTCTGTAGAAAGCGGGAACCCGGAAGTGAAGGTACAAGTAGACCGGGACAAAATGGCTTCATTAGGCCTATCGCTTCAAACGGTAGGAGCTACGATGCAAACTGCATTTAGTGGAAACACAGATAGTAAATTCCGTCAGGGGGAATATGAATATGATATCAATATTCGCCTGGATGATTACAGCAGACAAAGCATTAACGACGTAAGAGGTCTTACTTTTATGAATAAGGACGATCAGCGGATCAGGTTGGAGCAATTCGCCTCGGTTACTGAGGGATCTGGTCCTAGTCAGTTGGAACGTCAGGATAAAAGCACAAAGGTTTCTGTTCAGTCACAAGTTGTTGGTCGTCCATCCGGATCTGTGTTCACCGATATTGAGACTCAAATAAAGGATTTGAAAAGGCCTTCAGGTGTGAGTTATATATTTGGTGGTGACCAGGAAAATCAATCTGAAGGTTTTGGTACCTTAGGTGTGGCTTTACTGATGTCGCTGATATTGGTTTACCTGATTATGGTGGCTTTGTATGATAACTATGTGCACCCGTTTGTGGTCATGTTTTCCATTCCACTGTCCGTTATTGGTGCCTTACTGGCTCTGGCATTAACCAACAATTCCCTGAGCATATTTACTATACTAGGGATGATCATGCTAATTGGATTGGTTGCTAAAAATGCGATTATATTGGTCGATTTTACGAATCAGCAAAAGGCTGAAGGTAAGTCTACCAGGGAGGCTTTGATTTTAGCTAACCATGCGCGTTTACGCCCGATCCTGATGACCACTATTGCGATGGTTATTGGTATGCTTCCAATTGCTCTTGCATCAGGTGCAGGTGCTGAATGGAAGAATGGTTTAGCCTGGGTAATTATTGGTGGTCTGACCAGTTCATTATTCCTGACCTTAGTTATTGTACCGGTTATCTATGAAGCTTTTGATAAGATCATGGGAAGACTAGGCTTCAATGAAAAGGGAGATGATATTGAGGCGATGATGCATGAACCGGATCCTATTGAAAAAGAGGAGTTGGAACATACCTATTAAAGGTTTTATCAGTTCGAATTGACCTATAGATAAAGCAAATAAAT
>NZ_AQPN01000112.1 GCF_000403135.1 Arcticibacter svalbardensis MN12-7 | reverse complement strand
GTATGTATATGGTTGGTGCTATCCAGCTATTCAGTAAGCAGCCCCAAGAAAAAATAAAAGAAACTGCCTTTGAAATTGCAATGTTAGGGCGCAGCGGTATTGATCCCAAAAAAGATAATTACTCCGTACCGTCACTTAATGGAAGAAAATTTAGTGGTTACCAGATGATCGCTTATTTTTATGTAAGCTGGGCAATCGCAATTCCTGATATGTTATCGCAAATAGGCTTGCCCTTTGATCAGGAATATAAAATTGCTAAACAATTGTCCAACTAAAAACATGTCAGAGATAGAGATTATTATCCAAAAGCTAATTAAGTTTAGGGATGAAAGAGATTGGAAACAGTTTCACAATTCAAAAGACCTGGCTCTTGCTATTTCCATTGAATCTTCAGAATTGCTAGAGCTTTTTCTTTGGAAAGGGAATGAAGAAATTTCTAGGGAAAAGCTAAAAGATGAGTTGGCTGATATCTTATCCTATTGCTTTTTATTAGCAGAAAAGCATCAATTGTCAGTTCCTGAAATCATCCAGGACAAGATCAACAAAAACAACCTGAAATATCCCGCAGATAAAGCCAAAGGGAATGCTAAAAAGTATAATGAATTATGATCGTTTATAAAAAGTCTAAAGGTGAATTTTTAGGTGATATTGACAATTTGATTATTGAAGATATAGTAAGAGAGGGTGTCCTTACTAAACTGCGAAGAAAAGTTGGCGATAGTGAATATCGCTCATGGCAAAATTCTTTGCAATACATGGCTACTATTCTACGATCGGGATCAATTCCTAATGATGCAGGTATAGCAATAGAATATAATATTCCAAGTACGGGAAACAGGATTGACTTCATTGTTTCTGGACAGGATGACATTGGTACTGAACACGCAATTTTGATCGAGCTGAAACAGTGGGATACTATCCAGATGACAAATAAAGATGCAATTGTACGCACCCGTTTTAAGCAGGGTATGAGTGAAGAGCTACACCCTAGCTACCAGGCTTGGTCTTATTCAGCATTGCTTTATGGGTTTAACGAAACTGTCTACTCTGAAAATATTCAGCTGAAACCATGCGCTTATTTACACAATTGTCGGGATATATCCGTTATTACAAATTCGTTTTATAGTGAATATCTAGCCAAGGCTCCGGTGTTTTGTAAAGATAATAAAATTGAATTGAGGGAATTCATCGCTTCATTTATTAAATACGGGGATAAACGTGATATGATCCTACGTATTGAAAATGGTCGAATAAGACCATCCAAGGCATTAGCGGACAATATTAATTCAATGCTCAAGAACAATGCAGAGTTCATCATGATTGATGCGCAAAAGATCGTTCAAGAGGAAGTTCTGGCTCTTGCGACGAGTTCGGAAGTGCCTAAAAAAAATGTCATAATTATTCATGGAGGACCAGGAACAGGTAAGTCTGTTGTAGCTATCAATTTGTTAGCAAAACTCTCCAAAAAGGGCCTCTTTGCATCATATGTTACACGAAACTCGGCACCTCGAGTCGTTTACGAAAGTAAACTCACTGGTTCTATGAAGAAAAGTGAAATATCTAATTTCTTTAAAGGATCAGGCTCCTTTACTGAAACAAAATCCAATGCATATGATGTATTGATTATAGATGAAGCCCATCGTTTGAACGAAAAATCAGGGATGTTTAAAAAGGGAGAAAATCAAATCAAAGAAATTATAAATTCTTCTAAGTGTGCGGTGTTTTTTCTTGATGAGGATCAAAAAGTAACTTTAAACGATATAGGATCGGACGATGAAATAAGGAAGTGGGCAACCTTTTATAATGCTGCGATAACAACTAATGTTTTGACTTCCCAATTTCGATGTGGAGGTTCTGACGGCTATCTTGCATGGTTAGACAATTCGTTGCAAGTCAAAGTAACTGCCAATGTTATTTTAGATACAAAAGAATATGATTTTCGGGTATTTGACGATCCTAATAAGCTTAGGGATATTATTTTTGAAAAAAACAAAGAAAGGAATAAGGCAAGATTGTTGGCAGGTATTTGTTGGAAATGGACGGGTAAGAATGACGAATCGATAAAGGATATAACAATTCCTGAGCATGATTTTTCTATGCGTTGGAACTTAGGCTCAGATGGAATGCTCTGGATCATGAACCCAGAATCTGTAACAGAGGTTGGCTGCATCCACACTAGTCAAGGTCTCGAAGTAGATTATATAGGGGTTATTATTGGTCCCGACTTAGTGGTTAGGAATGGGGAAATAATTACTGATGCCTTTAAAAGAGCAAGTGACGACACAGCCACTTACGGTAAAAGGCAACGATTGAAAAACAATGCATCAGAAACGAAGGTGCTTTTGGATCAGATTATCAAAAATACTTACCGAACGTTAATGTCAAGGGGAATGAAAGGGTGTTATATTTATTGTGTTGACAAAGAAACGGAAACCTATTTTAAATCCTTACTTTAGCGAAATATTACAGGCTGAATTCTCTGCAGGTTCGTTCTAGCTCTAAGAGCAGACCATCTTTAAAAGAAGTCCATGTACTGATCAATCAATGTAACCGGTATTACATCTCCTGCCAACACCAATACATCTCCTTTCGGTTCAAGTGGATTGTTTTCAATAAATTTCTTGTTTTCAGTGAACTTCAACTGCAGGTCAGAAAAATATTGTAGGCGCATAAATAGTCTATAAGTCTCAACTGGGGATAAAATGCACCAGAAAATCCATCGAATCATTTAGCGAGATTAGGGTAATGTAAGTGAGAGGAAGGCTCATACTAGGAAAAGCTGCAGTCTTTTTTATGCGATACTTAAGGATTATAGTTTCCGAACAAATACAGAACAGGTGCTGGAAGATTTACTGTAAAGGATATTTGATTCATAGTATCAAACAGAAAAACGGATAAAGACGCCGGCGGATGAGATTTTGTGCAAGGGGATGAGTTTTAAATAGGGAAATAGATAAGGAATGATTTTTTTTCGCAATTTTGGACCTTACTCAAGACTTAATGAAACTCGCAGAAAATTCCTACCGTTGGGCTATCAAACATCTGTTTAAAGAAAGTGATACCGATTTATTTCCAAGGCCAAAAGAATTAGATGTGGTCGAAGATTTAAAAGAAGACTTGATCACAAAATTGATCGACATCGAATTAGGGTCTTATAATTGGAACGCTGCCAGGAGATTTGTCGTCCCTAAAGATGATGTTGCGTATAGAATTGGTACTCAATTGCAGTTGATTGATAGCATCGTTTTGGGTGCGATTATTTACGAATTTGGAAATAGCATCGAAAGTCGTAGAGCAAATGAAGATACCGTATTCAGCTATCGCTTTAAGCCATTGGCAGATGGTACCTTATATGCAAATAAAAATCCTTGGAATACATTTTGGCGTGCTTATCGGCAAGAGATAGCTATGAAAACGACTAGGCACCATGAAGGTGACGATGACGATGATGACACCTTCGAGTTTTCATTGACTGATGATTACAGTCATGTCGTGACCTGTGATATTTCAGATTTTTATAATCAAATCTACTTACATACTATTGAAAACCAATTAGCAGCTTGTACAATACCCAACCAAGCACAAAAAGCTATCAAAGAGTTGCTTTTATCTTTAAATGCAAATAGTTCCAGAGGTATTCCGATAGGGCCACATACTACACATTTGTTAGCAGAACTAAGTTTGGTGCCAATTGATAAAAGCTTAAGGTTGCAAGGTATTGAGTACAAAAGGTACGTGGATGACTTTGTATTCTTTTGTAACAGCGAGAAAGAAGCCCGTATTCGTATTCAACAATTAGCAGAGATGCTTGATAAGGAACAACGGCTGGTATTGCAACGGCAAAAGACAAAAATTTTTACTGCAGTTGAATTTTTAAATCATACTAAACAATTGTTGATTGAAGACGCAGTTTATGATGCAGAGGTAGAGATTATTCAAATTATACAACGGTATACCGGAGGAGATCCTTATAAAAAGATAAACCTTGAAGTGATCAGCGACAAACACCTTGCCATACTCTCCAAAAAAAATATTGTAACCCTTCTGGATACGTATTTAGCGGATAAAAACTTCAGCAAGTTGAGATGGTTTTATCGTCGTCTCTCACAAATCGGACTTCCCGATGCTATTGATTACTCGATGGAGAACTTTGAAGATCTACTTCCTGCTTTAAATGATGTCTGTCTTTACATTAATTCATGTGCAGAAAATTATGAGTCGGATTGGAAAGATGTGGGCGATATCATATTCGAAATATTTGAAGATGAAATCGTTCAGTCTAATCCGTTTTATCAAATTTCGCTTTTAAATCTTTTCGTTTATAATAATAATCTGAATCATATTGATAAACTTATTTCGCTCTTTAAGAACGGGAACGAAGATCTCCGACGTAAAATCCTTTTGTCGAGCGCACAGTATGAGGACGCTGAAGGCTGGATATTTCAATTAAAAGAGGAGCAAGATCGCTTTTCGCCATGGACGAGGCGGGCGTATATTATTGCCACAAAAAATCTGCCCCTAGATCAAAAGAAATTTTTACACAGTTCGATTCGCCAGCGACTAAATAAAGATGATATTCTCGAAATGCTCATCCTTAAATGGGCTAAATAGTATCTTAGTAAAAATGGTCGCAGGGGTGCTTAGATTTATGACTTTTAGTTGGAGTATCTTAAATTTGATATTGATCGGATTTCGTTTCAAAGGAAAACAGCTTACAAAGTTGTATGCCTATTTTTCTCTGCATTACCATGTCTATCCTTCACTTCATCAGCGGATTTAAAGCCAATTTGAAAATTGCATATTCGCAACCAAACTGATCCATAGAAGATGTTTAAGCTTTTCGCAATCTTCATAGTAAAAAAGGACAAACTCTCATTATAGAGGGAGTTTGTCCAACATGCCGTAAACTTGGTAATTTTTTTACGAACCGCTTTATCGGTGAGTAGTTTCTTCTAAATATTATTTTTTGGACCTAACATCCTGTCTTAGCGATTATAAATACATAAACGAGGCCTATTTCACGATTACCAAATGAACATGTTTGCATTTTCGAAGTAATCATGGTCTAATTAGCGATAAATTAATCATTTGTATCTTAATATTTATAGTATCATTTATGTTAATGATTGGATTACATTCGGCTAATAGCCCGGGTTTTGTATTAAGAGTGGATTTTTGCTCATTTCATCCCGTAAAATTGGCAAGAAATATGCTTTATCAATCCAGGCATGTTTTTCAAAAGGATCGTGGGTTACTGTCGGGCGCAGGGCTGTGCTCTTATCTGCATTTAACTTATACAAAGCTTTGGCTACGTGTATGGGCTTATAGGCATCGGGGCCAATCACCCAGCGCCTTACATCAAAGAATCGGTGATCTTCAAAAGCAAGCTCTATACGTCTTTCATTCCTGTAGCGTGCACGTAGTGCTGATCCGGATTCTGTAAGACCTGGTAAACCGGCCCTTGTTCTCACTTGATTGATATAGGTACGTGCTTCTTCATCTTGATTTAGTTCAATGCACGCTTCAGCATAATTCAACAATACTTCTGCGTATCTGATAAAGCGCCAGGTTAAAGACTGTTTGACAAACAGGGGCTCTACAGTTGGATCCATATATTTTCGTACATAGTAGCCGGTATAAGAGCCATTCCAGTCCTCAATAGTGCTTTTTCTGGTGTCAACGCCATATACTTCAACCATGCTGTTCGTTGTACTGTTCCATCTTTGCGAGATACCAGTCTGTACCTTATTTAGCGGATCCAATCCTTTTACATCATCTGGACGTACCCTCCATGGTGCTTCGTTATAAAGAATAGTAGCGTAAAAGCGAGGCTCCCGGTTTTTATAGGGTTCAGCAGCTTCTGCAGGATTGTTCCAATCGAATTTTGTTCCATCTGCCATTTCGAAATCGTCAACTAGTTCTGCGATCGGCGCATTGGTACCCCAGCCATGATAACCATTGGGTGCAGAATATAAACCAAAATTTTGAGCCATAGGCGTGGTGAAAAATTTGACAAAAATGTCTTCCTCTGTATAGTTGGAAAGAATGACTTCTGTCAGGTTTTGGGCGATGGAATCTGTCTGGGCGGGAATCGCTTTATATAAACGATATGCACCAAGATCAATCACTGCCTTTGCCGCATCTTTCGCTGCCTGCCACCTTGTACTTCTGTTGCCATCTGTGTAACCAATTAACTCGGGATTAGCATAATTTGAAAATACAGGCGTATTATAAAGGTCGCTGGCCGCATACAATAGTACCCGTGCCTTCAAAGCAAGTGCAGCACCTTTTGTTGCTCGTCCTTTGTTATTGCCACTATTTACGTTGGGCAAAAGCGCTGCGGCCTGATCAAGGTCGCTAACAATAAATTCAACTGTTTCCTTAAAAGTATTCCGGGCTACGTTGAAATCACCATCCAGTTCATAGACATCTGTTAGAATTGGCACTCCTCCATACACACTGTTTAAATTGAAATACAAATATGCCCTAAGAAAATGTGCTTCTCCTGTCATCCTGTCTTTAACCGTTTTTCCATCAACCAAAGCATCACTTTCAGGTACTTCGGCAATTTTGTTAAAGAATATATTGCAGTATCGAATGGATTTATACACATCCGCCCAAGAGCGGTACCTGCTTTGATTTCCCCAGCCAGGGATATCATCCTGGGTAATTAAACTGTTATTAAAGTTGAATGAGGCGGCATTTCCACGATAATGTGCTTCATCTACAAGATTGGCTTTCATTCTGCCAACGGTAAGGGGTTCATCAAGCCTGAAGTAGATCTGATTCAAGAAGGTTTCGGCTAATGCCGGATCACTCCACACGGTAGTTTCTGAAAACTCAGAAGAAGGTTGTGTTTCAAGGAAATCCTGTTTGCAACCAACTACTGATAACATGGCAAATAATATAAATAACTTAGATATACGGTTCATATCTGTTTGTTTAAAAAGTTAAGGAAATTCCTAAATTATAGACCTTGTTTAAAGGATACGCAATTCCGGATACAGACTCAGGATCAAAGTCTTTCACTTTTGTAAAAGTCAATAAATTCATCCCGGAGAAATAAATCTGCGCATTGCTAACGGCTAATTTCTTGGTAAAAGAAGCTGGTAATGTATAACCGATTTCTAAGTTTTTCAGTCTTAAATAGTCTGAACTTTGATACCAGTAGGTGTTTGAATTACTTCTCCAATATTCACTATACCTATTCCAAATTCTAGGCTTGTCTGCATCTGGATTTTCTGTTGTCCATCTGCCTTCAACGTCCTGAATAAGATAATTCCCTCCTTCTCCTTGCATCTCAAAGTAGTTGTTGCGTACAGCTCCTAAAGCGCCTTGGAATAACAGATTGGCATAGATGCCTTTATAGGATAAATTAAGGTTTAGCCCAACTATTTTCGTAGGAAGATCGGTTTTGTCCATACGTATTTTATCCAGACCATCAATTACGCCGTCGTTGTTAACATCTTCAAAAATGATGTCGCCTGGACGTGCGTTTGTCCAGTGCGGATAGGCATCTACATCAGCTTGGGTATGAAAAATACCAATGGCTTTATAAATAAGCGCAGCGTTCATTGGGTTGCCGGTAGACTGCTGGTACTCGGGAATGCCTGGTGTCTCGTCCCAGAATTCTATTTTGTTGTTGTTACTGCTTAAATTAGCTGATACGCTGTATTTAAATGCGCCATCATTATTTCGATAACCTAGTTCAAATTCTGTGCCCTTATTAATTACCTCACCGATGTTCTCGCTCGGTAAGGTTAGGCCGCTAGAACTAGGTACAGAAGCATTTCGCTGCCAAAGTATATCTGTTCTATGATTGTAAAAGTATTCGGCTGTGAAAAAAACTTTTCCTTTAAAGAGTTCTCCATCGACCCCTATGTTCGACTGATTAGCCACTTCCCAGGTTACATTCCGGTTTGGTATGCGCAGCTCACTAAGAATTTTATTTTCTACAGTTGAGTTAAAGGTGTAAACGTTAGAGGCGCCTGTGGCAAAGCCATAGCTGGATAGGTATTGATAAGTACTGATTCGGTCATTTCCAGTTTGGCCCCATGATCCTCTGATTTTCAAGTTACTAATTACCGGACTTAGAGGCTTCCAAAACTTTTCCTCCGATACTCGCCAACCTAATGATACGCCTGGGAAGAAACCAAAGCGTTTACTCTCAGGGAAAATATACGAACCATCATAACGCCCCAGGAATTCAAATAGATATTTCCCTTTAAAGTCGTAGTTTACACGCCCGAAGTAGTTTAAGCGAGCCTGTTCAGAGGCAGAACCGGAATTTGTCTTTTCCGCATCCCCACCAGCAAATAACTGGTCTATGGTCGGTGATATAAAGTTTTTACGAAAAGCAGAGAATCCCATGGTTTCTCCTGAAATTCGCTCTACACCCAGCAGGAATTTAAGATTGTGCTTTTCCTTAAAACTCTTTTGATAATTGAGGAGCATATTTAGTGTAAGTAAGTCACTATCCTCCATTTCTTGGGTGAGTTGGGGGTTGGTAAAGCCTTTCTGCCCCTTTATAAGCACAGGCGAATTATTCGCATCATACGTTACACCATCCCAAGAGTACAAATACCAGGGAATTTGCCACAATTTGTCATTGTCATTCCTTTTATCAAGTGCAGCATTACCAGTAAGCGACAACCCTTGCACCCAAGGTACAGTCAACTCAAACCTGGCGTTTGTTTGCAGGATATTTGTCTTATTCCGGTCGTATCCGGTTTGGCTAGTGGTAATAACGACAGGGTTATTTCCATATTCTATATCAGGCCCATTCATTCCATTTGGCCAGAAGGCGGGCATATTCGGTTTTCCCCTCCTAATCATACTAAAAATGTCAGCTGCTGAACGGGTTGGGTAGTTCCTGTTTTCTTCTCTGGCAGCGACATTGATTCCATATTTCAGATATTTCGAAAGATTACCGTCTAAATTTATACGGAAATCCATTTGCTTGTATTTGGTCGCACTGTTTTTATAAATCCCATCCTGATTATTCATTCCGGCAGAAATAAAATATCTTAGATTTTCCTGTCCTCCGGATATATTCAGATTTGCTGTTGTTTGAGGAGCTGCATCCTGGAAAGTTTCTGCAAACCAATCTGTATTCGGATATAGCCAGGGATCTGAACCATCCCTGTATTTCTGCAATATCTCCGGGGTATATTTCGGAGCTTGTCCTGCGTAACTGCTTATTTCATTTAGCATTTCCAGGTAAGTGGCAGCATCTGTGCTTTCAGGAATGACTGTGGGTGTACTATAGCCCTGATTGTAGGTAAGTGTCACTTGTGGTTTTCCAAGCTTTCCCTTTTTTGTAGTAATCAAGATAACACCATTCGCAGCCTGTGCACCATAAATGGCAGCCGAGGCATCCTTTAGAATCGTTACGCTTTCAATATCATTGGGATTTAACCTTTCCAAACCTCTATTGGAAATTCCATCTACAACAATTAAGGGAGAATTGTCTCCTAGTGTATTTCCTCCCCTGATACGCAATGTAGAAGCATCGCCACCTGGCTCCCCCGACCGTGTTACAGCTACAAGACCTGGTAGTCGGCCGGCTAAGGAATTGGATAAGTTTATAGCGGGAGACGAAGTAAGTACATCGCCTTTTACAGAACTTATTGATCCGGTTACGGTGGCTACTTTTTGTGTGCCATACCCGACAACTACAACTTCCTCTAAACTGCTTGATGTTGTTTCTAAAGAAACATTTAATGAAGTACCGGTAACAACTCTTTCAAGGCTTGAAAATCCAAGCATATTAAATACCAATACAGCACCTGACCTAGGAACAGCTATTCGGTAGTTTCCTTCCGAATCGGTGCTAGTTGCTATAGTCGTGTTTTTTAACCTCACCGAAACCCCTGGTAGCGGTTCTCTTTTTTCATCCACAACTTTACCGGTTACAATAAGGTCTTGAGCATGTCGGGAAACTGGAATAATAGTCGCTTTGGAATCACCGGATGATGCAATAAGCGTAACTAAAATCAGCATGACAGCATTGAAAAATACAGCTAATATTTTAAACATTTTAATTAAAATTTATTGAAAATGAATAGGACTTGTTTTATTTCTTTAGGTTATACTCGCCTACTACAGTACCGTCATCAATTAACATTTGCAGTGCTAGAGTCTTTTCTGTGGCTTTGACTTTGATGATGGTACGGGTACCCCCACCTTTGCCTGCAAATCCTGGCCCTCCCCCGATAACAATAGGATAGTTGTGAGTCTTAGGATCAGCGTCAAAAGTTCCATAACGATGCGTATGACCTGAAATGGAAAGGTCTATTTTCCCCTTATTAAATAGTGGGTTGAAAAGTTCCCGACAATGTAGGGTACCATGTCCATCACCAGAATGAAAAACAGGAATATGAATAAAAACCACCCGAAATGTGGCGTCCTTAAATTCTTTGCTTTGTATTTCCTTTTCCAACCAGCGAGCTTGTTTCTCCCGATACTTGTCAAAAGAAACAAGTCCTGAATATTCAATGTGATCATCAGCCTTATCTTCACCTGAATCCATGATGATAAAACGAACCGGACCTTGAGAAAACGCATAATAACAAGAGTCGGATGGGTAATCAAAGTAATCAAACATTTGGCGTGCAAATTTGCCTCTTGGCTCATGATTTCCCTGAACCATCAAAAATGGATAATTAGTAGAAAATACCGTATTAGATGGTGCAAGCAAATCTTTAACGATCTGATCTTCCCCATCTACCCAGTTAAATGCGTCGCCATTGAATACGACAAAATCATAATCACCCTTTTTAGACAACTTTCCCATAAGCTCGGTTATGTTCTCAGGATGATCGTGCAGATCATTTAAAACGACAAAGCTCACTTCATCTGTTTCTTTCGATAGTGTTTTAAATGTAAAAGGACCTTTCCTGATGGTTTCACCGTATATGATCTTATACGGATCAAATACCTCGATTTCTTTTGATACTACATAATACTGATAAGTGGTACCCTGCAACAATCCATCAATTCTTACTTTTGTAATGCGGTTATTTGCTGCTCTTAAGCCGTTCTTTTCTTGATAAATTGTCTGATTTGATTTTCCGGGCTGAACAATCTCAACCCAATTAACACTGCTGTTTGTATTTATCCACATGATTGTAATACCATCGGAGGTCATGTTTTGCAGATAAGGTTCAACCAGAAAAGAATTGCCTTTTGTACTTTCAGATGCTCCTTTAGGCTCATTTTGTGGAGTTGTAGAGAAGGGCAGAAACATAAATAATCCTGCCTTGGATACATGTTCTATGAAAGTTCGTCTTTTAAGATGGTCTAAATTTTCTTTTGCCATTGTTTTTTAGTAAAATTCACCTCGGCAAGTATAGATGACCTATTTAAACTTAAAAACAATTGTGTATTAAATAATAGACATAGACGCAGACCTTTTAACCAGCTTGGCCGTAATGTTCGGTATGAACCGTCAAACTATCCTGCAGAGGGAGACAGGTATCTTTCTTAAACCTTTACAGGCAAGAACATGTCGTTGGTGGTCCTGGATATGCAGCCTTAAGCTGCTAAGCAGCTAAGAATGTCTGTTACAATATCGATTGCCTCCTTGAAAGTGCCCCGGATTTAAATTGAGTATGTTATAGCCGGGCTCCCCAGGTAACTGATTAAGAATGCATTACAAATGCTTCATTATTTACAACGATGAGTGTAAAGAATTAATGTGATCATCTGCATGTGTGTCGGCAAATGAACCACATTTAATGTGCAAGCGTCAAACTGGCTTATTTTAAACTGCTCGACTGAATAGGCTAAGACTGGCATGCTTCTGTCCCTAAATCATCCTAAACCGAAAATCCTAATAGGAATCTAGAATTTCGCTATCTATGTAAGTTTAGCACTGTAATAAATTAATTGCGGTTTTTTCTTTGTTTAATCATTCCAAACCTTTTTTTCGATCTATGATTTCTAATTAGATTTGTTGATTATTATTTTTAATAATTCTAAATAAGCCTTTGAAATTATAATTTCTATATGCATCTTTACGGCTGTTTAGAATTAATCTTAATAGGTGGACAGGCTTTTACTCTTTTTATTTCTTCTTGTTTCGGTATCTGTAAATGCACAAAGTAAATATGTTGTTCTTCACGGAAAAGTCCTCGATCAGCGAAACCAGCCCATAGAATTTGCAACGGTTAGGCTGGTAAGTTTGGAGCGTGTAGTGTACTCAGATCATAAGGGCAATTTTACATTTTCAGAGAAGATAACTCATTTACCATCAGTGACGATTAAAGTATCTGTGGTAGGTAAGAAGACAGTAGAACGGGTTATTCTTGCTACAGAATACAATAAAGAAATCCTTTTTGTATTAGATGATTTGAGCCTTACATTAAATGATGTTGAAGTAACGGCTAAACGAAATGGTAGCGATGTATCTAACTCCTCTATTGTGTTTAACCGTCAAGCTATTGAGCAAGTTCAGGCATTTAGTATTATGGATGTTCTGAATAATTTGCCCGGAAAAGCGTCCGTCACTCCCGACCTGCATCATTCCCAAACACTAACTCTTCGTGGTGAAGCGGGCGGCAACTATGCGATGAGTAATTCCCTTGGCGTTGCTATTATTATTGATGGTATACGCCAATCAAACGATGCAAATATGCAAAATCGTGCAGTTTCTCAATGGGGGATGGCTGGTTCAACCATAAGTGGACGTGTTGGAGGAACCTCTTATGATGTTCCGTTTACAGGACTAGATCTACGCGATATTCCTGCCGACAATATTGAAAGTATTGAAGTGGTACAGGGGGTAGCAGCAGCAAAGTATAGCGAAATGACAGATGGTGCTGTAATTATAAACCGGCAGGCAGGTAAAACACCTTACCAGGCAAATGTGGCTATAAATGCCGGTTCAACTAAGTTTTCTTTATCGAAGGGGTATCTGCTTGATAACAACTTAGGAGCTGTCAACATCAGTTTGGGATACTTAAATAGTAATGAAGACCCAAGAGATAAAATTCAAAGCTATAACCGTATAAATACTGGTTTAATGTGGACCTGGAAATCTAAAGAGAGATTTAAAAATACCGTTTCCCTTGACTACAATACTCGTTCGGATGATGAAAAGCAAGATCCGGATGATGCAGAGCAGCTAGTTACTTATGTGAAAAGCCGATCCGTGAGTATCAGTAACCGCTCATCATTAGATTTAAAAAGCGCCTATGTTTCAAACATCAGCACAACCTTTTCTTATAACAGAGCTTACCAGGATACTTATAAGCAATGGCTTTTAAATAGCTTGCCAAAGGGAATAGCCAATAAGGATACCACCGGATTTTACTTAGGGTTTTATTTACCAGGCCGGTATCTGGCGGTAGAACAGATAATTGGTGAACCAGAAAATATAAGCGCATCGTTAAGTTTAAGTAATACAATCTATGTTGGTCAAGCATCACATTCAGTAAATGCGGGAGCTAATTTTTCTTCATCTGCTAACAAAGGGCTTGGTATTGTAGATAATAGTGATAACCCCCGGTGGGTAAACACTGGCGGTACCAATGAACGCCCCTACGATTATGACAAGCTGGTACCAGCAATGATAAACTATGGTTTTTATATTCAGGATAGTTATAAAAGTAAAATATTCAAAAAAGGTCTAAATATTAATGCAGGGCTTCGGTATGATCTGTCTAATGGCAGTTCGAGCATTCAGCCTCGTCTAAATGCGAATCTGGAGCTTTCTAAAAAATGGCGATTAAATGCTGCTTATGGCATTTCGTCTAAATCCCCAACACTTGCCCATCGTTATCCGGCCGCAATATATACAGACCTTGTGATAAAAGATTATTATGAATCTTATACATCTCCATCTAACCTGTTCCTTGTTTATTCAGAAAAGATACTTTCAGACAACAGCCGGTTAAAGCCTTCCAAGTCAACTCAATTCGAAATAGGCAGTCACTTTACATCTAAGTGGGTTACATCATCTCTTTTCTTATATTATAAGAATAACCGGAATGGTTTTAGCAATCAGCAAAATTTCAGAACTATTACTTTGCCCGAGTTTCAATTTATTTATACATCGGGGCAGCCAACAACGTATTACCCGACAGGCGGCTTTGTCAATTATGCAGGTATAAGCGATTATAATCCTTCAAATGGGTTGTCATCAGATAATAAAGGGGCAGAATTTGCTATCGCTATTAAGAAAATACCATTAATTCAGACATCTTTTTCGCTAAACACGACATTTAATTACAGCGATTATAAAAGTGTAGATCAAAATATTAAAGCAGTTGAAGCCTCATTTATCAATGCCGGCCGTGAAGCCTGGTATGGCGTCTATCCGCCTGAAGAACATAAGGATTGGTCAAGCATGTCAAAGCTTAGCAGCAGTACGCATATACCCCGTTTAGGTTTTATAGTCACAACATCAGCCGATATTTTCTGGGAAAGGCAAAATAAAAAGCCAGAAAACCGTGGTTACCCAATTGCCTACATTGACAAGAACTATGTCATACATCCAATTACCAATTTTGACCCTGCAAATATTGATTATGGTTACCTGACTTATAATGACTCTGCGGAGAGTTTAACGAAACAGCCATTTGTCTACGCAAACATTAATTTGCAGATAGCAAAAGAGATTAGAAAAAAAATAAATATTGCTATAAATGCCTATAACGTATTTAATATCCGGCCATCTTATCTGTCTTATAACTCTTCTGAACAAACACAAACATATACTCAATTAAATTCTCCGTTAACGATAACAGGAGGCGTTTCATTTAAATTTTAACCCCCAAATAATGAAAAAACAAATTTTACTATTAACGGCATTGGCATGTGTGATTTTCTCCTGCAAAAAGGATGATTGGAATACGGTAGAGCCAGTTAACCTAGTTGTTAGCTTAGCTTATACCGATGAGGCTGCAGGATTGGAAATGCCAAAAAAAGATGCGGAAATCACATTAATTAACCTAAGCAACAATGAAACCATTCAGGCTAAGACCAATGAAAGTGGTGTAGCATCTTTCGTGAAAATTTCTCCCGGAATCTATACGATTAAAGGTAGTATCACGATTTCAGCTGAAAATTACAGCACAATCACGGGTGTTAAAACAGAGGATGATATAGTGTTCAATACAAACCTGTCTAATCAAAGTGTAGTAGAAGACAATTCATCAATTGAAATGAAATTATCTTCAGGGAAAATAGGGGATTGGCTGTTTAAACAAATCTATTATTCCGGTTCGCACACGACAAATGGTGCGGTTTTTAGAGATTGTTTTGTAGAGATTTATAATAACTCGAATAGCACCCTTTATGCCGACAGTCTTTATTTTTCGCAAATAATAGGTGTGAACAATGTGACTGTTAATTATCCGAATATTGGCTATTTGTCCAGCAACCAATTTGATTGGAACCAGTCTTTAAATATGATTGGCGCGCGCGCTAATGAAGATTATGTATATGCTAATTCGATGTTTATGGTTCCGGGAACAGGAAAGCAATATCCTGTATTACCGGGAAAGAGCTTTATTATTGCCGTGACTGCTGTGAATCATAAGGAGCCTTATGTGATGAACAGTGGTGTTGCTCAAAACGTAGGTGATCCAAGCCTGACCGTTGATTTAAGTACTGCTGAATTTGAAGCTAATTTAGTTAGTTACAACAAATCAACAACGCCATATAAATGGGATGTGAACAACCCGGCTGTGCCAGACTTAAAGGTGCTTTACTCGAATGATAATGACCTTACTTTTAATGCTAAAGGTTACGAAGCTTTAGTAATTTTTAAAGTCGCTGCAACAGTAAATCCTGCAACATGGCCAGCTTATTCATCTCCTAATATCAGAACCATAACGAGTACTACCCAGCTGTATCCGCAGATTCCAATCAGCACTATCATTGATGCCGTAGAACTTGAAAACCCGGTTTCGTCACTGCGCGTTCCTAAAAGATTACAGAATCAATTAGATGCCGGACCGGCATATGTGCCTGCCGGGCAATACGCATCTCAATCACTTGTTCGTAAAACGGTGAAAACGGTAAACGGAAGACGTGTATTGCAGGATACCAATAATTCTCACAATGATTTTGGATATAAAGAACGGGCTGATGCATCAAAATCAGAAGCTTCATTCAATTTTACGCCACTTCCTTAACTACATATGAATAAGTTGACTGCTTATTTAATAATTGCTGTTTTATCAGTACCCTGTTTTGCTGTTGGGCAAAACAGGGATGATAGTATCTATTTTTTTAAACAAAGCCGGGAGCGTTTAACGTTTGCAAAATATAGTGCAACGCTGCTTAACGGATCAGGAATTGATAGCTCAGGTAAAGCCAGCATTGGGTTAAGCTACGAAAAGGGGCCTTTTAAACAGGCTCAGCAGGCTTACTCAACTTTTACAACAAGGTTCTACACCGAAGGCATACGTAAACTTGGGCGATTTAAGGTTGCGGGCAGTTTTAATTTTGATAAAGTTTGGGACGATAGCCTGTCATGGACCCTTCGAGGCACTAATTTTATGGAAGAGCCGTATTATTTTTTTGCAGCAAAAGCAGGGAAATATGAACGGCAGGACTATAACTTAAATGGTGTAATCTCTTATGACGTTTTGAAAGACAAGGTATATTTATCATTAGGTGCAGAACATAATTATCATCTCAGTACACGATCTGTTGACCCAAGGCCAGAAATTAGCAATTTCCTTTTTGTTATCAAGCCTGAAATAACAGTGCGTTTAAAAAATCAGCTGATAGGATTCGGTGTAGACTGGGGTTACGGAAATGAAACAATAGGAATTGGTTACAAAAACCAGAACTTTAGATTTAACACCTTGTATGAAGATAGGGTTACTTATCTTTCTTATGGATATGGTAAATTTAGAACGGGTAGCGGACTGATTAATGCAAGGTATCGTGAATATTCAGGCTTAAACCTAAGCTACCTGTTATCATTGAAAGAATTTGAGCTAAAGGCTAATATTGCACGTGTATTCTGGTTGGATAACAATGTTGCAAGTTTTAATGACTATAAGAACAATAATATATTTAGTAAATTTCGTTTGGACACCTATAAGGCAGATGTTTTAGTTTCAAAAAATAATGCTGATCGTAATCAGCAACTCATAATTAATGTACTTTCAAGCAGGGGTGACGATTGGTTATCAGAATTTTATGCGAACAATTACTTATACCGAGGATCTTCCTTGGGTTTTTCTTATACCTATTTAAAGAAGGAAAAAGAGCTATCTCCTGAATTTGGAATAAACGTTTTATACAACAATACTTACAAAAGGGATGCGGGAGAATCTACTGTTGCTGATTATACCTCATTACATACAGGTTTAAGTTTAGGTTTTTACAAACAACTTAAAAATAAGGAACACCTCTCTTTTGAAGTAGCACCCTCAGCTATCTTTCCTTTAAAAAGTGACCTCTCTGTTCCAAGGAAAGAAGGTACACGTTTCACCCGAGGCGTTATTTATCCTGATTATTACTTTCAGAATACCAAAGCGGGACAGCTAAAAGGAAATATAGAATATTTGTCCAGGAATATGATAAAGCAGTTTAATACGGGGATTAAACTACAAGCGACTTACCTGAGAAGCCTTGAATCGATATCTCCTACTTACCCGGTCTATAGCATTCCCGGTAAATCCCGCACCCTAATTGATTTGAATTTTAACCTTTATTTTTAGTCCGATGAAAAAGATCCTGGCAGCGATATCTCTTTTTATGTTTTTTTTATTCATCTTGTCTTTTCAGTCTTTCAAACTTAGTAATACTGCAGATTTAAGCATAGATTCTCTAAGGGAGATATATTCACAATCACCAGAAAACTGGCCCAAGCCGTTTCTTGATCCTGGGGTCGAATTTAATGAGCTTGGTCAATTACCGAAACCGCCATTCACAGAAAATACAGATTCGGTAAAAGGAAAGGTTAAACTTGGGAAAATGTTATTCTTCGATCCAAGACTTTCGGGTTCTAACCAAATTTCCTGCAGCAGTTGCCATGCTCCTGACCTTAACTGGACTGATGGTCGTGAGGTATCTATCGGGCATGGTCACATGGCTAACACCAGGAATGCACAATCCGTACAGAATATATGGTTTTTTAAGCGCTTGTTTTGGGATGGTCGTGCAGCAAGTCTGGAAGAGCAGGCTACTGGCCCAATCGGTTCGGATATAGAAATGCACCAGGAGATCAAAGCGCTACCGCGTAAGCTGAAGAAAATTAAAGGATATGAGCCGCTTTTTGCAGAAGCCTTTGGAGATAAAAAAGTTACAGAAGCTCGCATTTTAAAAGCTTTGGCAACTTACCAGATCACCCTAGTAAGCAGGCAAACCGATTTTGATTACTTTTTGCAGGGAAACAAAAAGCGGATGACGGATCAACAGATCCTCGGTCTGCATCTGTTTCGTACCAAAGCACGTTGCATGAACTGTCATAATGGACCCCTGTTTACTGATGGCGGATTTCATAACGAAGGCTTAACCTATTATGGCCGTGACAAATTTCAGGATTTGGGTTTATACAACGTAACCAAAGTAACACAAGATGTGGGCAAATTTAAAACACCTGGCTTACGCGACGTAATGCGGACAGGGCCATGGTTTCATAATGGCCTATTTGGAAATATAGATGGCGTGATGAATATGTATAACGCCGGTATGGCAAGGCCAAAACCAAAGCCCGAGCAACTTAATGATCCGTTGTTTCCACGAACAGATCCCCTGTTACAAAAGTTAAACCTTTCTAAAGAAGAACGAGATGCCCTGGTAGCATTTTTGAGATCCATAACCACTGAACCCTGGAAAGTGCGTCAGCCCGTTTTACCGCAATAAAAACTAGTCTCCATAAAAACATAAGGGTTAATTTGGTAAGCAAATTGTTGTGACGAATTACACCGTTTTACATTGTGTCCAGGGACAAGCTCAAATCTCAAATTTTCAGATCAAGAGCCAAATACTTCCATATCATATACCAAATTTTGTTTATGATTTAACAAACCGAACCTAAATAGCATAGGTGAATATGGTTGTAACGTATATTATGTCGTGAATTATCTGATTAGGTTATTTTTCAAAATGTATTTCAATAATAAACTTAACCCGTCTTTTTCACAGCATTAAATTTCTTTCTGTATTCAAGAGGGGTTTTGCCTGTAACGGATTTGAAATGCCTGTTGAAATTTGAAAAGTTCATCAATCCACATTCGTAAGATATAATGGCGATACTCAGGTTGCTTTCAGTGAGTAATTTGCAGGCATGACTAATTCTTAATTCAAGCAAAAAGAAGGAATACCGCTTTCGGGTTCTGGATTTAAAATACCTGCAAAAGGAGTGTGGACATAAATGTACCAATTCAGCAATCTCTTTTAAAGTGATTTCTTTGGAAAAATTAGCCAGCGTATAATGGAAGATTCGATTTAATCGACTATCATCCGACTTATGAAAGGAGTAGCCGAAGGCTGTATGTGATATTATCCGGTTACTTTGTGACCCAGCAATTAAATTAAGCAATTGCAATAGGATTATAAACCTATCCGTATTTCGGGCAATCATTGAAGAATGAATGAGGGCCTTAGCTGACAGAAGTGTTTCGCTATGAATGCTGATTCCAAAAGATGCCTGATTCAATAAATCAGCAATCTTCTTGTTTTCAGGTAAGGATAAAAAGGGATTAAAGAGTTCTGGTTGAAAATGAATAACGACAACTTCATCAGGATAATTTGGATTATAATCCTGATCAGGACGCAGCATATGAGGAACATTTGAACCTATAAAAAAAAGTTGATCTTCCTTAAAATAATCTACGCTATCACCAATACACCTTGTCCCTGACCCGTGGATAATATAAATGATTTCAACTTCTTGGTGGTAATGCCATTGTTTGTTGAATTTTAATCCCATCTCTAGCTGAACACTGAAGGATTGCCCTCCATCCATTGGAATTTTTTGAAGATGTGGATTCATATTAATAGTATTATAACTTAAATAATAGATTAATCTTTAAAATAGGTTAACATAGTATTAAAAGTAGTTAATACTATGTTAAATAACAATATTTATTTCAGTTAATTTTATCATAATCAAAACGTTATGGTATGGAAAGAAATTCAACATTAGTAGTCGACCTGAAGAGCGTCGGGATTTATGATATTGACATAGCAGGTGGAAAAAATGCTTCATTGGGCG
>NZ_AQPN01000111.1 GCF_000403135.1 Arcticibacter svalbardensis MN12-7 | reverse complement strand
TTAAACAAAAAACCAAGTTTAAACCTGATGATAAGAGCTAATTTCAATATTGCCAAATTGCGAATTTTCAACTGAAGAAAAAATTAAATCATTGTACAAAAACGTAACCATTTTACTGGTCTGAAGATCTTTTTAAGAGCCGGGCGCTCAGAATAATGCTGATCATAAAATTCTTAAAAAAGCAAACTAAATCCAGTAATAAGCTTTAGATATCGGGAAATATACGCACAAAACAAGTGGCTAATACCTGAATTATATCTTAACCAAACATATTAATCACATATGTATTAACTGTTTGACGCCTTACTTAATAAGAAATACCAGCACTGATTTTCTTATAAAACCGTTGTACATAAATTATAAAACCCTTTTATTGATCATTAATGGAAGTTTTACATGGAGATATTAAACCAAGCAAATAATATGGAATTGACTGTTGTATTAGGAAACACAAAGACCATTATGCTTACTATTAATGGATTAGAAAAGACACTTCATGTATTACCATGGGTAAGTTTATTAGATGAGTTAAGGGAAAATCTAAACTTAACGGGCACAAAGAAAGGCTGTGATCATGGTCAATGTGGTGCATGTACTGTAATATGTGACGGTAAACGAATCTTAAGCTGCTTAACACTCGCGGTAATGAAGGATGGCGCAGCCATTACCACCATTGAAGGCATTGCAAAAGGAGAAGAACTACATCCATTACAAAAAGCCTTTATCGAACACGATGCTTTTCAATGTGGATATTGTACGCCCGGACAAATATGTAGCGCAATAGGCATGATAAAAGAAGGGAAAGCAAAAACCCGTACAGAGGTTAAAGAACTGATGAGCGGCAACCTTTGCCGTTGCGGTGCAAATACAAACATTATTGATGCCATAATGGAAGTGGTAGAAGGAGGCAATCATGAATAATTTCAACTATACAAAAGCACAAAACGTAGAAGAGGCCATCAGCCTGATCCGTGCAACAGAGGGATCGCAATTTGTAGCAGGCGGCACTAACCTGATTGACCTTCTAAAATATAACATCACACAAGTGGATGCTTTGGTTGATGTCAATCATATCGCAGGCTACCATACAATAGAAGAAAACCAAGAAAACGGATTACGACTTGGCGCTTTAGTTACGAATGCAGATACAGCTTATCATCCTTTAATTGAAGAACGCTATCCAGTACTTTCGAAAGCGATACTTGCAGGAGCCTCTGCACAAATCCGTAACATGGCTACCAATGGAGGCAACCTGTTACAACGTACCCGTTGTTATTATTTTTACGATGTCCATACACCCTGCAATAAAAGAGAACCTGGTTCAGGTTGCTCTGCAATAAAAGGGTATAACCGAATCATGGCCATAATGGGCACTAGTGAATCTTGTATTGCTGTTTTCCCTTCAGACATGTGTGTTGCCCTGGCAGCACTTGATGCAGTAGTACACATTTCAGGACCTGAGGGAGAACGAAGTTTAGCATTCGCTGATTTCCACCGCTTACCCGGTGACACGCCCTACTTAGATAACAACCTGGAATACGGTGAAATCATCACCAGTATAGATCTTCCTGCCAAAGGGTTTTCAACAAACTATTCTTACTTAAAACTAAGAGATCGCAGTTCATATGCATTTGCACTTGTTTCTGTAGCTACTGGTTTAGAACTTGAAGGAGATCTGATTAAAGTAGCGCGAATTGCATTAGGAGGACTTGCACATAAGCCATGGAGGGTAAAAGAGGCCGAAGACTTCTTAAGAGATAAAACGCCAACAGTTGAAAATTTTGCTGTTGCAGCAGATATCATCCTTCAAGGGGCTAAGGTGTACCAATACAATAGTTTTAAAGTAGAGTTAGCCAAAAGGGCCATCATTCGTAACGGTATCATGGCACTACATCCCGAATCACAACTACCAGGAGCACAACCTTCAGCTTAAATTTAAGATAATGATGTCAGATCAACCACTAATAGGACAACCGATCAGCCGGCTGGAAGGCCATTTAAAAGTAACCGGTACCGCTAAATATGCTGGCGAATACAATGTACCCGGTCTGTTGTATGGCTATGTTATCAACAGCACCATCACCAAAGGAAAAATTAGCAGCATCAATACAAAAATCGCTAAAGCTTTACCTGGTGTAATTGAAGTATTTACGCATGAAAACAGACCTTCACTAGCTTGGTTTGATATGCAGTATTCCGATATGGATGCCCCTCCGGGATCACCTTTCAGGCCTCTGCATACTGCGGATATTAAATACAATGGTCAACCGATTGCCCTTGTGGTAGCCGAAACCTTTGAGCTTGCCCGTTATGCAGCCTCATGCGTAGAAATAAAATATACGGAAGAACCTTTTAGCACTGATCTTAAAGAAAACATAGATAAAGCACGTGCTCCTCAACCCGGATTAGCTACCTTCCTCAAACCTTTACCACCAAAGCCTAAAGGCGATTTTGAAAAAGCATATAATGACTCCTTTGCAAAAGCATCCGGTGAATTCTATCATGGCACTGAACACCACAATCCATTAGAACTATTTTCCACCACTACTATCTATGAAGGACAAGGAAAGCTGACTATCTACGATAAAACACAGGGCACGATCAATAGCCAACTCTATGTAGGTAATATTTTCGGGCTCCATTTCAAAGATGTAAGGGTGATCGCTCCTTATGTGGGTGGTGGTTTTGGATCTGGATTAAGACCCCAGTATCAACTCTTTCTTTCCGTAATGGCCGCACTGGAACTAAAGAGACCTGTTCGGGTTACCTTGGAAAGAAATCAGATGTATACATTCGGACACCGGCCACCAACAATACAAAACACCCGTTTTGGGGCTGATGCCAATGGAAAGATCACCGCGTTGAATCATTCCGCTATTGCCGAGACCTCTCAATTTGAAGATTATACGGAAGTAGTAGTCAACTGGTCAAATATGTTGTATCCGGCAGAAAACACCTTAATGGAATACAAACTCGTTCCACTTGATGTGTATAGCCCTTTGGATATGCGTGCCCCCGGTGGAAGTACCGGAAGTCATGCCATAGAAAGCACGATGGATGAATTGGCGTATAAACTCAATATCGATCCTATAGAACTCAGGCTGATTAACTACGCAGAAACCGATACCAGTGTTGGCCGGCCTTATTCGAGTAAAGAACTTCGGCAATGTTTTATACAGGGTGCAGAGAAGTTCGGATGGTCTAACCGTAACCCCGAACCACGAAGTATGCGCCGAGGTAATAAATTAGTAGGATATGGAATGGCTACCGGAATCTGGGAATCGATGCAACTACCTGCCCGTGCAGAAGCTATTCTTACTAAAGAGGGTAAACTACTGGTAAGCAGCGCCGTTACCGATATTGGCACTGGAACCTTAACGGTGATGACGCAAATTGCAGCTGACGAACTTGGTTTACCATTAGCAGATGTCACCTTTTCTTATGGCGACAGCAAGATGCCCTTTGCCCCTATTCAGGGAGGCTCGTTTACCGTGTCTACAGTTGGATCGGCCATAAAAGCCGCCGGTAAAGCATTACGGAAAAAGCTTTTTAAGAAGGCGAAAGACATTAAAAACTCACCTCTAAAAGGGACAGATCTGGAGGATGTGGTATTTAAAAATGGGGATATCATTTCAAAAAACAACCCAGCACTCCGGGTATCGTTTCAAGATATTTTAGCCTTAAACAAAGGCGCGATCAAAACCACTAATACTTCCTTACCAAAGGCATTCAAATTAAAAAAGTATTCCCGTGCAGCTCATAGTGCAGCTTTCGTAGAAGTGGAAGTGGACGAACAACTAGGTGTCGTAACGGTAACCAGATCTCTGACTGCAGTTGCAGCCGGTAACATCATCAATCCTAAAACTGCACGCAGTCAAATCTTAGGTGGAATGGTATGGGGTATCAGTAAGGCTCTGCGCGAAGAAACCATTACCGATTATAAGCTCGGTAAGTATATGAATCAGAATCTGGCTGAATACCACATCCCTGTGCATGCAGATCTACATGATATGGACGTCATTTTCGTAGAGGAGAAAGATGAAATCATTAATGAACTGGGGAGCAAGGGCGTAGGCGAAATAGGGATTGTAGGAATGCCTCCGGCAATTGCTAACGCTATATTTCATGCGACAGGGAAAAGAATTAACCAGTTTCCGATCCATTTCGACTCGTTACTCTAGTCGAACAATATGCATCATCAATAAACAAAAAGGGTATTAGCGTAGTTTAATTTCCATTAACACATCATACCTCAATAAAATGAAAGAAATCAGGGATATTCTAAAGGCCTTTAGTCTGGCCGATAAAGAAGGAAAGAAAACCGCCCTGGCCACTATTGTTCAAGTGGAGGGCTCTTCTTACCGCAGAGCCGGTGCCCGGATGCTGATCACCGATGAAGGCCAGTTAACTGGTGCAATAAGTGGCGGCTGTCTGGAAGGTGATGCTTTACGCAAGGCCTTACTAGCCATCTCGGAACAAAGAAACAAATTGGTCACCTATGATACTACTGATGAAGACGATGCAAAATTTGGTGTTCAGTTGGGCTGCAATGGAATAGTACATATTTTGTTTGAGCCTATAGATCCTGCAAAGGCGAACAATGCCATTCAACTTCTGCAAGAACTGGTTAAAGTTAGAAAAGATGCGGTACTAGTCACCCTATTTTCCTTAAACCAAACTGAACAACCCGGCACCAGTTTACTATATAGATTCGATAAAATTCTTAGTTCACTACCTATTAACTTACAGCAGGCCATCCTTTTCGATGTACAAGATGCCATGCAAACTAAATTATCCTTCTTAAAAAACTACGAAGATCAGGATGCCTTTATTGAATTTATCAGTCCCCCCGTTGCCGTTATCATAGCCGGTGCAGGAAATGATGCCATACCTCTTGTAGAGATGACCACCTTATTAGGTTGGCATACCACTGTTTTGGATGGAAGACCAACACATGCTACCCCGGAGCGCTTTAACAAAGCAGATCAGGTTCTGGTAGTCAAACCCGATGAGGTTTTATCAAAAGTAAACATCGATGCACAAACCGTTTTTGTGCTGATGACGCATAATTACAACTATGACCTCGTTCTGTTAGCACAATTACTGCAAAAGAATTGTGCCTATATTGGCACACTGGGTCCGGCTAAAAAGTTAGATCGGATGCTTGAAGAAATAAAGGCCAATGGGCAGTCTTTAAACGAACAACATCTCAGCCCTGTTTATGGTCCTGTAGGATTAGATATAGGAGCCGAAACCGCAGAAGAAATTGCACTTTCTATAGTAGCAGAAATCAAATCTGTACTCGCTGGCCAATCAGGAATTCCCTTAAGAGAAAAGAAACAGCCTATCCATGCCCGGGCAATAAACACGATGAAATTAGCACAATGATGGACACAGGTATGATTATTCTGGCAGCAGGAAGTTCATCCCGCTTAGGCCGGCCCAAGCAACTCTTAAATTATCAGGGCAAAACCCTGGTTCAACATATTATAGATGAAGGTATCAGAGCTCATGTAGATCCCATTATACTCATCACAGGATCCCATGCAGAACAGATTTTAGCCTCTATAGTACAACAAGGAATAACAATCATACACAATGATCAATGGCAGCAAGGAATGGCTTCAGGAATAGTTGCAGGTCTATCCCAATTAGCACTACTCCAAAGAGACATTAAAAGTGTTATTATCGCCGTCTGCGATCAGCCATTCTTAACAGCTGACCTCTTGCTGAACTTAATACAAATGAAAACAGATTCAGGAAAAAGCATTGTGGCATGTAGCTATTCCAATACCATTGGAACCCCTGTTTTATTTGATCATCAGTACTTCCATGCATTACTGCAACTCAAAGGAGAGGAAGGTGCAAAGAAACTAATCAAGCACCATCTAAATGATGTGGCTACAATACCTTTCCCAAAAGGTGATATGGATATTGATACCGAAGAAGATTACACTTTATTACGCACTACTGCATCCATTAACCCCCTGATGTAACCAATTGCGTAACATATCAGTCTGCCCATCATCCTGAAACGTCTCTTCAAAACTTAAACTTCCCTCCACGAACATTCCTAAAATGTATAAATGGATCTTTTCTTTACCAAAATGCTTTACCATGGTAGGAATATCAACTCCCAGGGCTTTGCATCTGCAGCAACCAGCTTTATGTTAATGCCACCAACTGCACCTAATATATCCATTTGCCTCGTTAAAGCCATCTTATGCTCATCCATTCCCGAAAAATAAGCTTCCCAAAATTGCATCCCTGCATCTCGGATATAGTAACCTTCCATTTCTAATTTTTGTTTAGGAATTTATTATAATGTCAATTTCCCCTGGTAATAATCCAATATTTTAGTGCGGATGTAATAATCGTACCTCGAATTAATCAGATTCGTATTTGCTCTGTCCATATTATTTTTAGCTACAACGAAGTCCACTGAATTTAATACCCCCGCATTAAACCTGATCTCTGCTGTACGAAAAGATTCAGAAAACGCAGCAACCTGTTCCGTTAATACCTGGTAACGCTCATAAGCAGCCGTCATATTCAGGTAAGCCTGTTCCACATTTTGCTTCAGCTGAATCTTTGTATTTTCTTCGGTATACCTGGCATCCAGCAGACTGATCTTTGCTAATGCCACACGGTTTTTATTCTGAAAAAAGTTTAAAAAAGGAATACTTAATCCCACACTAACCTGCGTATTGTAACTATTTTTTAACTGGTCGTAATACTTATATTTAAGCGAGCCATATTGCGTATAACTGACAGGTTGCCTTTGTCCGCTACTGTTTACCACATAAGATCCCGAATTCACCGTACTCGAATCGGCAGAGTTAGACAGACTTGCAGCACTTGAATACCGCGTACCGATCCCACCCTGCAGCGAAATCACCGGAAACATCGACTGCCTGGCAGCTTTAACTTGTTTCTCCGTACTCTGCCTCCTTAAAACCGCCGCCTTCACTAATGCCAGATCCGATAAGGCCGTGTTATAAATGGTGTTAACAGGTGTACTGTATTTACCCGGCAATTGCTCCGCATTTAAGCGTTGTAACTGGATTGTACTTTGATAAGGCACATTCATCATCTGCAAGAGGCTTAATTTAGATACCGCTAATGTATTGCGGGCATCCACTAAGTTTAACCGATCTGTTGCATACTGCCCCTTCACATCATAATATTCGGAGGGTTTCACTGCACCATCTTTATTCAGAATCTCCAATCGCTCGGTTTGTTTCTTTGAAACCTCTGCCTGAGCGAGTGCCTGACTTAACAGATCCGTATTACTCTGAACCTGCAGATAGGCCGTAATCAGGTTCAGGGTAATGTTATCCATTGCTTGCTGAAAATCCATCTTACCCGCCTGAAAAGCCAGTGACGTTTGCCGGATACTACTCTGCAGCGACATGCCATTAAACAAAACCAATCCCGCATTCAAATTGTAATCAGCGGCATTAATAGACCGATTCGAAGAAGATCCATTACTAAAAGGATCCCGTCCAGTACTAATAGAATGGTTTACTATACCGTTTATTGTAGGCAAAAGATTCTCCCTGGCCTGGTTATAATAAATACGACTGGTTTCCATATCCAGTTCACTCCGCTTTACCTGCAAATTATTCCGCACAGCAATATCCACACACTGCTGCAAAGTAAGAACAGAGTCTGTCTGGGCGTAAGCCGTAAAAGAAAAAGCAACAAGAAAAGCAGTAACTATAGCGCGAAAAGAATACATGTTATTGATGATTTAAAACCCGTGATGATTCAATTTTACCATCTAAAAGGTTGATAATGCGACTTCCGTATTCAGCATTTTTTTCTGAATGCGTCACTTGAATAATGGTAACCCCATCCTCCTTGTTCAACTTAAGAAACAGCTCCATAATCTCGTCACCTTGCTTAGAATTCAGGTTCCCGGTAGGCTCATCGGCCAGCAACAATTTAGGCTTGGCAATTAATGCACGGGCAATACCAACCAATTGTTGTTGCCCCCCTGAGAGTTGCGATGGAAATAAATCCTTTTTACCTACAATATTAAAACGATCCAGGATATCAGCAACCAATGCTTTACGCTCTGAACCCTTTATATTCTGATAGATTAAAGGAGTTTCAATGTTCTCATACACGGTCAACTCATCAATTAAGTGATAAGCCTGAAAAACGTAGCCCATATACGTCCTGCTCAGTGCCGAACGTTGTTTGTCCTTTAACAAATGCACTGCCTCTCCGGCGAAATATTGATACCCTTCGGATGGCTCATCCAACATACCGATAATGTTCAACAAGGTAGATTTCCCTGATCCCGAAGGTCCCATAATAGACACAAACTCCCCCTCATCCACATCAAGACTCACATCATTGAGTACAAAGGTTTTGTTGCCACCGGACTGATAGTATTTAGAAAGATGCTGTAATGAAAGCATAGTTGATATATATTTAAAATTATTCAATCTTAAGACTTTTTATAGGATTAACCAATGCAGTCGTAATGGCTTTATAACCAAAAGTTAAACCTGCAATCAACACAGACAGTAGAATCGCTGCAATAAAAACACCAGCACCTAAATCGATCCGGTATACAAAGTTCTGCAACCAGCCATTCATCATGTACCACCCGATAGGCATGGCAATCAAAAACGAAATACCTAGCAATACCAGAAACTCCTTAGAAAACAAATAGACGATACTGCCTATCGATGCACCAAGCACCTTACGGATTCCCACTCGTCCGAATAGTTGTAATCATTGGGATAATTTTTCAAGGTCACATAAGATACAAGCACCTTAAATGGAAAATCACTATTTGAAACCGCATCTTCAATCACTCCTGCAACTTTCAGATTAATCAGATTATCCATCTTTAAAAACTTGCCCTCCGCATGCTTCCAGTCGCCAAAGTATTTTATAGCCGTACTTTTATCAATCACAACCATATTTGGCTCAGCCAGTACCGCTTTATTTCCAGTGATCCATTCCGAATCAAACAGGTCAAAATACTGCGGTTCAATAAAAACAACACCAACATCTTCTATAAACTTTTTATCAGCATGACCACTAGCAGCCGGAATCGTTAGCTGACTTCCATAACTCATATCCAGAGCGGCAATTGTTGCACCTGGAAAATCCGTACGCAAAGCAGGAACAGCAGGAACCGTAATCCCAGGGGTATATGCAACTTCATTCCCCCGACTGGACTGCGTAACGATATGATAGATCTTTTTATAGTTTTTATTCTGCGTATTGAAACTCGTTTCATACTGCAGCACAATAAAAATAAGCAAACATGCTGCTATGCCTACAGTAAGACCTGCTATGTTCAGTGCAGAATATCCCTTATGCCGCATCAGATTACGCCAGGCTATTTTAAGATAATTTTTAAACATGATTGTCTGTTTTATTATAGATAAACCGAACCATTTATAACCAGTAGTATTTTAACTATTTCACTCACTCCTTAAACTTTTTACCGGGTTTGCCCTAGCAGCCTTTATGGATTGAAAGCTTACTGTAAGAATGGCAATGCCAAAGGTGATCATGGCAGCCAGCATAAATATCCACCAATGTAATGGGGTTCGGTAAACGAAATTCTGCAGCCATTTATCCATACAGTAGTAACCAATAGGCATCGCAATAAAAGTGGCTATCAATACCGGTTTCAACATATCTTTTGATAAAAGTAACATGATATTATGAACCGATGAGCCCAGCACTTTCCGTACCCCTATTTCTTTAGTTCGTTTTGCCGCGGTAAATAAGGAAAGACCAAATAACCCCAGGCAGGCAATAAAAATAGCAAGACCTGAAAAGATACTCAGGATCGTTTGCTGCCTTAGATCTTCCTTGTAAACCGTATCAAACTTCTGATTCAGGAAACTATATTCAAACGGATAAACAGGTGCTGCTTTACGGTAAGCGTCTTTTATAACCCCTAAGCCGTTTTGAATACGACCTGGTTTCAACTTAATCACCACCACTCGCCAATCTTCAACAGGTGAAATAAACAGCGCGTTTATGTTTTCCTTTAATGACAGGAAATTATAATCTTCAATAACACCAACAATCCTTCTTCTGGATTCATCCCGCATATTATTTTTAACCCATTTACCAATCGCCTGTTCTGGCGTAAAACCAAGCTTTGTTGCAGCTGTACGGTTAATCAGTATGGCATTTGTGGAGTCTGTCGGATATTGCGCAGAAAAGTCTCTTCCTGCAATCACTTTCAAACCTAATGTTTTAACGAAATCAAAATCTGCAAATTCCGTATTTGGCTTGAATACATCCTGTTGACCTTCTACTTCAAATGAGTGGATGTCATAAAATCCTCCGGGTTCGCCAGACATTAGGGAAACAGAAGCGACGTTACTGTTACTCTTCAATTCTGTTTTAAATAAGTTCAGGTTGCGGTATAAATCATCACTGCTAACAGGAACTACTACCGACTGCTCTTTATCATATCCCAGGTCTTTGTTCTTCACATAACTCATCTGATTATTGATGATCAAGGTGCCGACAATTAAAAAAACAGAGATGCTGAATTGTAACACGACCAACCCTTGTCTGAACATAGCGCCCCCCTTACCCAATTTAAATTTGCCTTTTAACGCTTGAATAGGTGAAAAACCAGAGAGAATAAATGCAGGATAACTGCCCGCCAGAAAACCTACCGCGACAATAACCCCTATAAGAAACAAATAAATAGGCCATGCTGTCCAGGACACCGATAAACTATAACCAAGCAGATTGTTATACCAGGGCATTAATAGCATAAGCAATAACATAGAAAACCCACAGGAAATTACAGTTAACAGGACCGACTCACCAATAAATTGCCACATTAAATGATTCCGTAATGCACCCAGAACCTTACGTAAGCCCACCTCTTTTGATCGTTCCACGGCACGAACAGTAGACAGGTTCATGAAATTGATACAGGCAATTACGAGGATCAGTACCGCAATAGAAAGGAAAATATATACGACCGATTTATCCCCATGTTTAACATCATCAAACGACGAGGAATCCTCGAAATAAATCGCATTTAACGGCGTGAGTGAAAGGTCGAAGTGTGCTTGGATACGTGCCATATCTTTGCCCATATACTTTTCCATAAAAGCAGGAAATCGCTTTTCAAGGTCTGCCGGATTTACATGTTCATCCAACAGGACATAGGTAAAACCGTTGTTATTGATCCACTCATTGAACCAGTTTTCTTTAAAATAATTGGAGATCGGAATAACCAGATCAAAGTTCAAATGAGAATTAGATGGCACATCCTTAGCCACTCCGGTAACTTTTAATGGCTGGTGTTTATCCATTTCAATCACCTTACCCATCGGGTCCTCATCACCAAAATATTTTTTCGCTGTTGATTCGGTAAGCACTACATTTCCAGGATCTTTTAAAGCAGTATGTGCATCGCCTTTTATAAGCGGAAAAGTAAATAAGCTAAAAAAGTCACTATCCACAACATAGACTTTCTTTTCATTAAAAGCATGATTACCAAAGGAGATCAGTTTTTGGGAGGTCATTACCCGCACTGCCTTTTTGATCTCAGTTGGAAAATCATTCAATAAAGCAGGTGCATAAGGTCCGGAAAGGTAGGGCACTTTAATTTTAAAAGCCTCTGCACTACGCATGACCCGGTAAATATTCTTACCCTTTTGATGGAATCTATCCATACTAAATTCATTCATAATGAATAGAAAGATCATCATGCAAACCGTTATACCAATGGTTAACCCGAGGATATGGATGAGTGAAAACACCTTGTTCTTATACAGGTTTCTCCAGGCTATTTTAAGATAATTATTAAGCATAATATTCCATTATTATTCTGACCTTAAACTTTTTACCTGGTTACTTAACGCTGCTTTTACCGACTGAAAACTGATCGTCAGGAAAGCAATGAGTAACGCCGCGACTCCGGCTATAAGCACAATCCACCACTGGATCTCTACCCGATAGGCAAAATCCTGTAACCACTTATACATCAGAAACCAGGCAAGTGGAGAGGCTATCACGATAGACAGCATCACCAGCTTTAAAAAATCGAATGATAACATTCGAACGATCACAGGTACCGTTGCACCTAGTATTTTACGAATCCCGATCTCTTTGCTGCGCTGCTCTGCTGCGAAGGCAGCCAGACCGAATAAACCCAGACAGGCTATACTGATCGCCAATGTGGTAAACAAGACAAAAAGCTTCCCAATCCGTTGTTCAGAACGATAGGTAGCATCAAAATCCTGATCCATAAACGACATGTTAATCGGTACATTGGGTGAAATAGATTTCCAGGTATGTTCAATTTGCGACATCACATTTTTAATATCCGTGGTCTTTACACGAATGCTCAATGCGCCATTGTTCGTATCCAGAAACAGGACTACCGGACTAATATTCTCCCGTAGAGAACTGAAATTAAAGTCTTTTACAACGCCAATAATATGGTAGGTTTTTGTATTCGATTGCGTGCGCTCGCCCCCATTTGATTTAAATAGTGTTTTGTTTAGAGGCTCTTTCAAATCCAGAAACTTAGCAGCCGATTCATTAATTATAATACCCGATGAATCTGTCAGCATATCCTTGGAGAAACTCCGTCCTGAAGCCATGGTCATCCCCAAAGCATCAATATAGTCTTCATCTACACCCCATGTCTCCGGAAATAACGACCGCTTGGGATCCAGCGAAGCATCTTTATAAAACATAGCGGTATTATGCCAGTTAGCGGTAGGTAAATAACCGGTTAGCGTGGCATTCAGCACCCCAGGTAGCCGCTTTACTTCCTGTTTAAACAGTTTGGCCTGATCATTCAGCTCAAAAGAATTTTGTACAATCACTACCTGATCGCGGTTATATCCCAAATTCTTGGTCTGAATATAGTTCAGCTGTTTGTAGATCACCAGGGTGCCAATAATTAAAAAGATCGAGATGGAGAATTGAAAGACCACTAAAAAATTCCTTAATCCTGATGCCTTAAATCCAGTGGACAGCTTACCTTTTAACACTTGAATAGGTTGAAACGCAGAAAGGAAAAATGCCGGATAAGCACCTGCTGATACTCCAATCAGCAACACTAAAACTACAAATAAGGGAACCAGCCAGGTAAACGACTGAGCAGAAACAACCATTTCTTTACCCGATAGCTGATTAAATAAAGGCAATAAAAACAAAGCTGCCGTAAAAGCAAGTACCGCTGCCACAAAAGTTACCAATACAGACTCCGTTAAAAACTGCGTAATTAAATAGCTTCGAGATGAACCCAAAACCTTACGTACCCCTACTTCCTTTGCCCTGTTAGCCGAACGAGCAGTTGCCAGATTCATAAAATTAACACAAGCAATAAGGAGTATAAAAAGAGCTATTGCAGAAAATATATACACATATTGCGTAGTGCTGTTGGGCCCAAGTTCGCCTGTCCGGTTTGACTTTAAATGAATG
>NZ_AQPN01000110.1 GCF_000403135.1 Arcticibacter svalbardensis MN12-7 | reverse complement strand
CTGCAAGATCTGAGGGTAGTAGTTTATCATATTGTTCCAGTAAGGAAAGGGTATGAATTTCAGTATTGGAAAACTCGGTACGCACATTTTGTTTACGGATCTGACGGGTAAGTCGTGTCACTAAGGTTCGAAACTGAACCGCCAATTCGTAATCTTGATTTGCCATTTAAACTAAATTAACTTTATAAAGATAAGAAACATATGACCATTCAATTATCATTAAACAACAAAAAAATATTATTTTTGTAAAGCTGCTTTACTATATTTTGATTTATGAATATCTTTCGCTCACTTAAATACTACAACTACAGGCTACATTTCACCGGGCAGGCCATATCCCTTATTGGCACATGGATGCAAAGGGTAGCAATTAGCTGGTTAGTGTACCGGCTCACAGGATCTGCTTTTCTATTAGGATTCATCACTTTTGCAAGTCTTATTCCTTCTTTATTCCTCTCCCCTTATGCCGGTAGTTTTATCGACCGTCACGATAAATTTAAAGTATTACTGGTTACTCAGGCGGGACTAATGCTTCAAGCCGGATTATTAGCCCTGATGATTTGGTTTCAATACTACAGCATCATGTGGATTGGAATACTTAGCTTATTGCAAGGAATTATTAATTCGTTCGATGTAACAGCCCGACAAGCTTTAATGGTAGATCTTGTAGATAATAAGGAAGATTTGCCCAATGCTATCGCTCTAAATGCAACTGTATTTAATTCAGCCCGTTTGGTTGGTCCCGCATTAGCGGGTATTATACTCAGCACCTTCGGTGAAGAGATGTGCTTTACGATTAACTTTGTCAGTTTCATCGCTGTACTGATTTGTTTGTTATGTATGAAACTGGACATTAAACCCAGCATGAAGGCTACTGAAAATATCTGGTCGGACCTGAAGGAAGGGTTTTATCATATAAAAAATTCGCCAAACGTCCTATCATTAATATTGACCATGGCAGCTTCAAGCTTACTGATCATCCCTTTTATCACACTCCTACCTGTGTTTGCGAAAGATATTTTTCATGGGGATGCAGGAACATTCAGCTGGTTTGAAAGCGCTGCAGGCCTTGGCGCTTTGTTTGGTGCCATCTATATGGCGCGCTTACGGAAAGGAATAAGTCTGCATAAGGTTACCATCATCTCCGGATTTATTATGTCATTTTCCGTTATTGCTCTTTCTATAGCCCCATCATTAGTGCCTGCACTTATTTTTACTGCAGCCGCAGGAATCGGCTTAATGGTACAAAATTCATCCATCAATACGTATATACAAACGCATTCTACACCTGAAATGAGGGGAAGAACGATTAGCTATTACATTATGGCTAACCAGGGAATTCTCCCTATAGGAAGTTTATTGATTGGATTTTTGGCCCATCTCTATGGCGCGCAGACGGTCGTATTTATTGAGGGGATTGCGGGATTTATAATTACAGCCGCTTTGCTTTATTATAAGTTGATCCGTAACGTGATTAAAGGTAAATTATATCCCATTCGGATTAAAGAGATGTTAAGAACAAGCAGTTAAATAAACTGAGCAGTACTATAAATGAAGAAATAGGTGCAAGCTAAAATAGTCACACCCATTTCTTTCCCTTTATCTGGGCGTAGTAGAACTTCCAGAGCTCATTGAATCCATTCCTGAAGGTGAAGGATTACCTGTAGCGGAACCCGATCCAGATGTTGTGCTACTGTTGTCTGAACTTATGGAATCAGTCATTGTTGGTGTACCACCTGTAGTGTCCATTGAGGAATCCTGCATCATGGTAGAATCTGAACTTTGATCATTTGTCTTGCTAGAACCACAACTTGCTAATGCCATACTAGTGATTGCAATAACTGCTAAAAGATTTAATTTCATAATAGATGATTTTAATTACAAAATAATTTCCTTTGCTAAAAGTTTTGCATGACTCAAAAATTTCTTTTAAAACACGTGTTTATCCAAAAAAACAGGTATATATCGTTTTTTAAATACAGGAGCCTGATAGATACAAATACAATCTAATGTAACAGCCTTACAAAATAAATATTTGCTGTTCTAGATCCGTTCTCAGCTGCAAACCGATAACTTAATCAGCATACCTTTCGCTTTCTCATTACCTGCAACACCAATGAACATGAATTGAGGAATCGAAAAGATACCATTTACTTTCATCATTAGCAGCTTTATTCTTTTTGAAAGAGCTTAGATTCGTTTATTGGTTAGCCGATAAGAAACAAGTGATCAATACTATACACTTGAATTAATAGATAATAAACTTAAATTTAAAAATTATAGCATAACAGAATTCATTTACAAAAATATAATTGTTGAGTGGCTATATTAGAAAAGAAATGATAAAGAACTTGTAGGGAAAAGACTGTTTGATCTTTTTATTTTATCTTATAAACTTCTACTATATAAAATTTTTATTAACCAATGTGACATAAGGCACATACAATGTAAGATTTACTTCCGTCTTTTGTGCGAGTTATAAAAATTACCCATATGAAGTATGTAATTATAGGCGCTGTAGCTGGCGGTGCTACCACAGCCGCACGATTAAGAAGAATGGACGAGCATGCCGAAATAGTGATCTTCGAAAAAGGAAAGTATATTTCTTATGCGAATTGCGGACTTCCATATTATATTGGTGATGTTATAAAAGACCGAAATAAATTATTTGTACAAACAGCAACTTCTTTTACACAACGATTTAAAGTAGATGTGAGGATCGGTACTGAAGTAACTGATATTAATGCTGAGCAAAAGACGATTACGGCTATTCAACTTGAAACTGGCAAAACGTACCAGGAAAGTTATGATAAGTTAGTTTTATCACCTGGAGCTTTCCCCGTTCGTCCGCCGCTACCGGGCATTAATATGGAAGGCATTTTTACCGTCCGCAATGTGGCAGATACCGATTACATCAAAAATTATATCAGCCAGTTTAACGTAAAGAAGGCAGTTGTTGTGGGAGCCGGGTTTATTGGTCTTGAAATGGCTGAAAATTTCCATGAACTAGGAATTGATGTTACAGTGGTAGAAATGGGAGATCAAATTCTTGCCCCCGTGGATTTCCCTATAGCAGCAATAGCGCAGCAACATTTACGGGATAAAGGAATCCATCTTTATCTGAATACTGCTGTAGAAGGCTTTATTAAAACGGATGCTCGTTTAAAGGTACAGCTCAAAGATGAAACGGATATTGATGCAGACCTGGTGATCCTTTCTATAGGCGTAAAACCCGATACATTTCTTGCAGTAAAAGCCGGATTAAAATTAGGTGATGCCAAAGGTATCCTTGTAAATGAATATATGCAGACTTCTGATCCTGATATTTATGCAGTTGGGGATGCGATTGAATTCCCAAATCCTATATCCGGACAGGCAACGATTACCTATTTAGCAGGACCAGCCAACAAACAAGGACGAATCTGTGCAGACAACCTGGTATTCGGCAATAAACACACGTACAAAGGATCAATTAATACCGCTATTGTAAAAGTATTTGATTTAACAATAGGTGTTGCAGGGATGGCAGCCAAACAATTAAAGGCACAAGGAATTGAACATATTGTTTCTACGATTCACAGTAATTCGCATGCCGGTTATTATCCCGGAGCTAAGCGTATGACTATTCAAATTGCTTTTTCGCCTGATAATGGCACATTGCTGAGTGCACAGGTTATTGGGAAAGAGGGAGTGGATAAACGCCTGGATTTACTAGCTACCGTCATTAAAAACAAAGGAACGATAACTGATTTGACGGAGATCGAACATGCTTATGCCCCACCCTTTTCATCAGCTAAAGATCCGGTTAATATGGCTGGTTATGTAGCAGAAAACATACTTTTAGGCCGGTTAAAGATTATGCAATGTGAAGAGATCGCCGATGCAGATGAATCCATTGTTATACTGGATGTGCGCACCTTAGCAGAACACGCTGCCGGCACAATACCAGGATCGATATTGATTCCTCTGGATGAAATCAGGGATCGGCTGAATGAAATTCCTCGTGACAGAACACTTTATATTTTCTGTCAGCAAGGTTTGAGAGGGTATTTAGCTCAACGCATACTGGTGCAAAGCGGATTCGACAGTGTGTTTAATCTTTCTGGCGGATACCTGTTATGGAAAAGCTATTCGGATGAGATTTCTCTTCAAAAAAAAGAGGTACTGGTTTAAAACCAATACCTCTTATATTTTAATTAATTTGGTAGATTACCAAATTTTAATCCGCTTATCTACTGGTAAAAACATCTTCTCGCCTTCTTTAACGTTAAACGCATTATAGAAAGGTGTAAAGTTCATCAGTGGTACATTCACACGATACTGTGCTGGTGAATGAGGATCGGTACTGACCTGCAGACGTAATGATTTGTCTTCTCTTTTCTCTTTCCATACACGAGCGAAAGATATAAAGAAACGTTGATCGGGTGTTAAACCATCAATCTTTATTGTATCCTGACCTTGTTTAGTCAGCTTAAAGGCATCATAAGCAATAGCTATTCCACCAATATCAGCCATATTCTCGCCAGTTGTTAACGCACCATTGATATGAAGCGTATCGATTGCTGTAAAACTACTATACAGATCTATAACCTGTTTAGACTTAGCCTTAAACTTGACGTTATCTGATACAGCCCACCAGTTTTTAAGATTACCTGTCTTGTCATATTGAGAACCCTGATCATCAAATCCATGGGTCATTTCATGACCAATTACCATGCCTATAGCACCATAATTAATTGCATCATCTGCATTAAGATCAAAGAACGGAAATTGTAGAATTCCGGCGGGGAATACAATCTCGTTGATAGTGGGGTTATAGTAGGCATTGATCGTTGGAGGAGTCATGCCCCATTCTGTCTTATCAACAGGTTTGCCCACTTTATTAATTTGGTAAGCAAATTCCACTTTATCGCAAGCGACAATGTTCTCGAAGTACCTTGAACGGTCTATAGAAACTTTACTATAATCTTTCCATTTTTCAGGGTAGCCGATTTTCTTAATAAAAGTATGCAGTTTTTCTTTGGCTACCTTCTTTGTGCTATCGGTCATCCAATCCACCTTACTGATGCGGCTATCAAAAGCTTTTTGCAGATTATCAATCAGCTCCATCATTCTACTTTTGGCATCTTCCGAGAAATGCTTTTTCACATAAAGCTGACCTAATAATTCACCCAGATTAGCATCAGCACTTCTGTAGATACGTTCCCAGCGAGGTTTAATTTGTTTTTGACCGGAAAGCACTTTCGTATATTCAAAGTCAGCATTTTCGAATGGAGTACTTAATGCCATTGAAGCATTCCGGATGATATGTGCGGCAAGATAGGCTTTCCAGATATCCAAAGGGGTGCTTTTAAGCAAGTCATTCACTTTAGCGTAATAGGCAGGCTGACCTATATTTACCGAATCTGTTTTAACACCAATCAAGGCTAAATATGCACTTGGTTTTAAAACAGGCATCGTTTTATCCAGATCGGAAACGGCTGATTTGTTGTAGTTCTTCTGCGGATCGCGCAATTCTACATTGGTACGATGACTTTCTGCCAATTGTTTTTCGAAAGCATAAACAGCCTCCGATTTCTTGGTTGCGGTACTCTGATTGTCACCTATTAATACAAACAGTTTAGTAATACATTCTTTATATGCTTTTTGAATTGCTTTGGTCTCGGCGTCTGTTTTAAAATAATAATCGCGGTCAGGTAAACCTAAACCAGTTTGATACAGCGCAAGGATATTAGTAGAGCTGTTTTTCTCATCAGGACCAACATAAAGACCCGTGAAGATTGCAGATTGCTGTTTCTCCATTTCAGCTTCGAACTGCAAAACCTGCTGTGGAGTCTTGATGGCATTAATTTTGTCCAGATAGGGCTTAATAGGGGTATAACCTAATTTTTCAATGGCAGCAGAATCCATACCTGAGGCATAGAAATCACCTACCTTTTGTTCGAGAGTTCCCTTCACTGCTTCTGAAGCAGCTGACTCTTCGAGTAAACTTTTAATATTCTCTTTCGTTTTGTTGTACAGTTCGTCGAAAGTACCAGTACTGGTTTGTGTAGAAGGAATTTTAGCTGTTCCGATCCATTTACCATTTACATATTGAAAGAAATTATCACCCGGATTTATAGAAGAGTCTAAACTCGCCGTTTCTATAAATTTTTCGGAACCGCTTTGAGTTCCTTTATTACATGCCGTGAGGCCTACCAGGAGCGTTGCCATGGATACATAAGAAATATTCTTAATTCGCATATTGTATGGAATAATTTTAAAGACTGAACGGGGAAATTACAAATTTATTTAGCAATTAAAAAAATTTGTATTTAGAATGACACCAGCATACGTCATAAGCAGTATAATTTACGGTTGTGCATAAAATGATATTCCATTGGTGTAATAAGAACTGGAGGATACCGTTTTTACCCTATAAAAACTATACACTTATTTTTTGTTCTTTTTAATCATGAAAAAACTACTTTTTTTTAGCTTAACCTTTTTACTCTTCCATTTCGCACAAGCACAGGATACTGATATTCCTTTCAAGAAGAAGGATTATCCTCTTGATGCCAATAAAAAACTATCGTATTCGATCATTCAGGAAGTGCCAAAAGCGTCTAAAGACGAACTATATTCCAGGGCATTATCCTGGATCAATGAAGCCTTTAAAGATCAACCCGGTGTAATTAAACTGCAGGACAAGGACAACGGCAAGATTGTCATTGAAGGATCTACCGAAGACAGTTATAGCGTTAAAACTTTGGGCGTATTGGTTCCAAAAAAATACTATCAAAATGTAAAAATGGAATTCTCTATTAAAGATGGCAAATACAGGTTGATAATGAGTCCCTTTCAGATAGAAAACATTGCTGCTCGCTTTGGAGGATCGTACATTCCTTCTTCCAAACGTCCGATTGAGAGATATTACGAACAAATACCCGATTCCTATTCTTTTAATACCCTTACTTCTTTAGAGAAAACACAATTGTATAGCTCTAAAACAATACTAATTAAAGCAGGCAGGTTTGCTGATTCAACACTTTTGTCTGTTAAAGGATATATGGCGAAGGCAACGGTACCAGTTAAAAAAGATGACTGGTAATCAATTGAAGTTTGCACGGTAATCATTTATTAAAGGGAGCACGTTTGCTTTCTTTAATAAATTTTGAAATAGCGAAGCCGGTCACAATAGCATAAGTGAATCTATTTATCTTCCCTGGTAACTTACTTAACAATCAATCTGGACAGCTCTCATGTAGATATAAACAGCTTCTGGAGATTTGTAATGCTTATGTAAAACCATACCCAAAACTTCAACACCTCTACACTTTGTTAAACTAATATATTGATTTAAACACTTGATTAAATCAATATATTAGTTATTTTTGTCTCTATAAGATGTGCACCGTATGGCAAAGAAGACAAAAGAGGAATTAGATCTTTCGGCAGAGGAGAAAATCAAGGAGGCAGCAAGAAAGGTTTTTACTTTAAAAGGTTACGCCGCAACACGAACCCGTGATATTGCTGAGGAATCTGGTATTAATCTGGCGCTCCTAAATTATTATTTCAGAAGTAAGGAAAAGCTGTTTCATGTCATCATGATAGAGAAGATCCAAAAGCTTTTCGGCGTCATCATCCCCATCGCAAACGATACCAGTTTAGCTCTGGAAATAAAAATCGAGCTGATTGTAACCAATTATATTGATTTGCTTTTAGAGCATCCCGATCTACCATTATTTGTTTTTAGTGAGGTAAGAAATAATCCGGAACAGTTTATTCATTCAACAAAAGCCGATAACCTATTGCGCAACTCTTCTTTGATTAAACAAATTCAATTAAAGAAGCCGGATATCAATCCTTTACATTTTTTAATGAGTCTATTGGGTATGGTGGTTTTTCCGTTTATCGGTCAGCCTGTATTCACTGCTGCAGGGCTTGTAGACAAGGAAATCTTTCAAAAGCTAATGAATGAACGTAAGGTATTGATTCCCAAATGGATTAAAAGCATGTTAGAAGTGGAGTTATGAAATTAAAATGGATTCTGATCTTGCTCTGCTCAATGAGTATGAAAGATCTTCTGGCACAATCTACTGCTCCTTTTACTATTGAAGTTTGTTATCAGCTTGCAAAGGAGCATTATCCCTTAATTAAGAAGCGGGAATTGATTCTTCAGAACAGTAAATATTTGCTTCAGAACAGTTCAAAAACGAATCTTCCTCAATTGAATGTCAGCGGACAGGCTTCTTACCAATCGGAAACCGTTAGTTTTCCTACTATGGGTGCAGGCATTTCGTTTCCTTCGTTAGACAAAGATCAGTATAAGATTTTAGCGGATGTGTCACAGAACCTTTTAGATGGTGGGAATACCCGCAATCAAAAAGCAGCTATACGGGCGAATGAAGCGGTTCAACAACAGAGTCTGGAAGTGAACTTACAAGCTGTCAAGGAGCGTATTAATCAGGTTTACTTCTCCATTCTACTCCTGGATGAACAGCTGAAACAAAATGCAATCAGAATAAGTGACCTGAATAGTTCGGCAGCGAAGGTAAGCGCATTGATTAAAAATGGCACTTCTTTTAGAAGCAATATGGATGAGTTAAAGGCTGAACTAGTTCAGGCTGAAATGACGAATATTGAGATCCGGACGCAGTCGCAGGCTAATTTAGAGATGCTTTCTATCCTGACAGGGAGTACGATTACAAGCCCCTCTGAGTTAATAGTTCCTAAACCACTAAGCAGTCCGCCTACTATCAATAGACCCGAACTGAAACTATACGACTTACAAAAGAAGATATATGCCATAGACGAGCAAAAGCTGCAGACGGATTACTTACCAAAGCTGAGTGCCTTTTTTCAGGGAGGGTATGGACGGCCAACATTAAACTTTATCAAGAATGAATTTGGCCCCTGGTACATTACAGGCGTTAGATTAAACTGGGCATTCGGCAGCCTTTACACATTAAAAGACAATAAGAAAATAGTAAATTTAAATAGGCTGTCCATTGAGGTCGAAAGGGAAAGTTTCCTGCAGAACACCACAATAAATTTAACCCGGCAAACAAACGAAATACTCAAATTTAAAGCCCTCATTGAGCAGGATAGAAAAGTTATTGAACTTCGTGCATCTATCAAGAAAGCGGCTCAGGCACAACAGGAAAACGGGGTGATTACCATGCGGGATTATATTTCTCAGCTTAACGCAGAGAATAGTGCCCGTCAGACATTGATACTTCATACTATTCAACTATTGCAATCTCAATACAACTATCTATATACTTCAGGAAATTAATTATGAAACAGCTCTATATATCACTGTGTTGCTTACTATTCGTATCATGTTCCAATAAGCATGATTATGTCGCTTCCGGTAATTTTGAATCGGATGAGGTGATAGTTTCCGCTCAACAGAATGGCTTGCTGGAATCTTTTAACATCAAGGAAGGCTCCATACTGAAGAAAGACAGTTTAGTGGGACAGATCGATGTAACCCTGGTTAAACTTCAAAAAGAGCAAGCTGAAGCGACAATTCATTCTTTGCAGGAAAAAACAAGCAATCCGGAGCAACAAGCAGAAGTAGTAAAACGACAACTTTTGGTGCAGCAATCACAATTGAATCAGCAACAAAGGGAACGACTCCGGACAAAGAACCTTGTGGAAGCTGATGCGGCAACACAAAAGCAACTGGATGACCTGGATGCAGGTATTGATCAGCTTCAAAAACAAATTGGCGTAACGCGTCAGCAACTTAAGTTATATAATTCCAATACTTCTACTCAGAACCGCAGTATCTTGAGTGAAAGAGCCCCGTTGGAAGTTGGTGCACGACAATATCAGGAGCAAATTGATAAGGGACTGGTTATAAATCCAATTAACGGAACGGTGCTGACTACCTATATCCTGAAGGGTGAACTTGCTGCAATTGGTAAACCGCTATACAAAATTGCAAATCTAGAAACGCTGTACCTAAAGGCCTATATCACAGGCGATCTGCTTGCTGGCATTAAACTGGGTCAGGTAGTACGTGTTCGTATTGATCAAGGGGATAAGGAGTATAAAAACTATTCAGGAGTCATTTCCTGGATCGCTGCTAAGTCTGAATTTACCCCTAAAACAATCCAGACTAAAAATGAACGGGCCAATTTAGTGTATGCGCTTAAAGTCAGGGTTAAAAATGACGGTTACCTTAAAATTGGCATGTACGGGGAAGTCATTACGGCTCAGGATAAATAATATGAATGCGGTAACAGTCAAAAACATCACTAAAACTTACGATAAAGGGAAGGTACTTGCTGTAGATAATATCTCTTTTGAGGTGAAGGAGGGTGAACTGTTTGGATTAATTGGTCCGGATGGCGCAGGTAAAACCTCTATCTTCCGAATACTGACCACGCTGTTGTTGGCAGACAAAGGTGAAGCCAGTGTTGCTGGTTTCGATGTGATTAAAGATTATCAATCGATCAGGAACAATGTAGGTTATATGCCCGGTAAGTTTTCGCTTTACCAAGATCTAACTGTGGCAGAAAACCTGAGTTTCTTTGCAACTGTATTTGGCACTACCATAGAAGCCAATTACGATCTGATCAAGGATATTTATGATCAGATCAAACCTTTTAGCAATAGAAGGGCGGGAAAGCTATCAGGAGGCATGAAACAAAAGCTGGCGCTTTGCTGTGCGTTGATCCACAAACCGTTAGTTCTATTGCTGGATGAACCCACTACTGGCGTTGACGTCGTATCACGGAAGGAATTTTGGGAGATGCTTAAAACATTAAAGAAACAAGGCATCACTATCCTGGTATCTACCCCCTATATGGATGAAGCTAACTTATGCGAACGGATTGCACTTCTTCAAAAAGGAAAGATCATGTCGGTTGATACGCCAGAAAATATCATTAAGGCATTTCCATATACGCTTTATGGAGCGAAATCTGATCAGATCTATAAACTGCTTAATGACTTAAGGTTAAATGGGCAAGTGGAAAGCTGTTATGCATTTGGTGAGTTCCTACATGTCACTTTAAAGGAAAAGCAGGAAAATGGCAAGAAGATTTTAAGGGTAATTGCGGAGCAAAATGGGCATTCTAATATCTGGATTGAAGAGATTAAACCTGGAATTGAAGATAGTTTTATTTTATTATCTGGGGAACAAGGTTAGCTGCATAAGGAAAGTCATTTTAAATGAACGTAGCGTAATTAAGGAAAAAGACTAGACTGCAATATTAAAGATAAATAAACGCATTTGTGATGTGAATGAGATTAGTTGAATACAGGGTTAATTTATTATAGCAAAAAAAACAATAATCGTTTATAAGTAAAACAAGGTCAACACGACACGAACTCAAGACATCACAATGGATGAAGAAAAAGTAATCACATGCAAATCCCTCAGTAAAAAGTTCGGGGACTTTTATGCCGTCAATGAAATAACTTTTGACGTCAATAAAGGAGAGATCTTCGGTTTTCTTGGTGCAAATGGAGCAGGTAAAACAACGGCAATGCGTATGCTTTGCGGACTCTCTTTTCCAAGTTCAGGTGAAGCTACCGTTGCCGGGTTTGATGTATACAAACAACAGGAATTTATAAAAAAAAATATCGGGTATATGAGTCAGAAGTTTTCTCTTTATGAAAACCTGAGCATCCTTGAGAATATTGAATTCTTTGGTGGCGTTTATGGACTGGACCGAAAGGAAATAAAAGAGCGGAGTGGCCTACTCATCCAAACATTAGGACTTGAAAAAGAAGCTAAAAAAATGGTAGGCGAACTCCCTTTAGGTTGGAAGCAGAAATTAGCCTTTTCGGTAGCTATATTCCACCGTCCAAAGATTGTATTTCTGGATGAACCTACAGGTGGAGTTGATCCCGTTACGCGAAGGCAGTTTTGGGATATGATCTATGAGGCTGCGGCAACAGGCATCACCATATTCGTCACCACCCATTACATGGATGAAGCGGAGTATTGCAATAGGATCTCGATTATGGTTGATGGAAAAGTGGAAGCACTTGATTCTCCTTCGAATTTAAAATCCAAATTTTCTGTCCATTCTATGGATGACGTTTTTTACCAGTTGGCACGTGGAGCGAGCCGATCAGCAGATTAATATGAAACAGCTACTAGCATTTACAAAAAAGGAGTTTTACCAGGTTATCCGGGACAAGCGTACGCTATTGATCATGTTCGGATTACCTATCGTGCAGATCATCCTGTTTGGATTTGCTTTGACTAGCGAGGTCAAAAATGTGCATCTCATCATCTCCGATAACTCCAAAGATGTCAATACCCTGCAAATCATCAATAAAATTAAAGCATCCTCTTACTTCAGTGTAGATGAATCTGTTATGGGATATGCGGATATTGAAGAGGCATTCAAACAAGGAACGGTAAAAAGCGCCTTAATTTTTCCTTCTGATTTCGCAAAGGATCTTGTGCATTCAGGGAAAGCTCAGGTACAGATCATTGCTGATGGCTCTGATCCTAATACAGCTAAAACAATTGTCAATTATCTTACTGCCATTATCAATGATTATCAGGCACAGCTATCCCCTACCGTAGGGTTACCTTACAAAATCATCCCGGAAACACGAATGCTTTATAACGAAGAAGGAAACGGATCGTTGAACTTTATTCCAGGCGTCATGGCACTCATTCTGATGATTGTATGCACGGCACTCACCTCTGTTTCAGTCGTAAAAGAAAAAGAACTGGGAACAATGGAAATTTTATTAGTATCCCCCTTTAAACCCTTTATGGTACTGATCTCTAAGGCCATACCCTACCTGGCTCTTTCCATAGCTAACTTCACTGTGATTATTTTGCTTTCTGTTTATGCTTTAGATGTGGAAATAAAAGGCAGCATTTTGTTGCTATTTATGGAAAGCATCCTCTTTATTATTACCTGCCTTTCACTCGGCTTATTGATTTCCAATGTAACGGCTTCACAGCAAACAGCCTTATTGATTTCCATGATGGGATTGCAAATCCCTACGCTCATTTTTACAGGATTTATGTTTCCCCTGGAAAACATGCCCTGGATCTTTCAGGCTATTTCAAAAATCATCCCCGCACACTGGTATTATTTGATTGTGAAATCGGTGATGTTAAAAGGTCTGGGTTTTGAAGGTGTATGGAAAGAAACCTTAATTCTAATAGGAATGACCGTTGTATTGCTCACTGTGGCATTAAAGAACTTTAAAATCAGGCTGTCATGAAAGTACTAGGCTTTATTTTACAAAAAGAATTCAGGCAAATCTCCAGGGATAAAACGATCCTGATCATGATGTTTTTAATGCCTACGATTCAGCTAATCGTACTCCCTATTGCCATGAATTTTGATATTAAAAGTGTCAACATCTCCATTATTGATCATGATAACAGTACGTACTCTCAAAAGCTGATTAGCAAAGTTGGTTCTTCGGGATTCTTCAATATCACCAGTATGGAAACTTCCTATCCAAACGCTTTAGAGAACATCGAACAGGATAAAGCGGATATAGTTATGGAAATTCCCTCCGGATTTGAGCGCAACTTAGTTAGAGAAGGCATGCAAAAAATAGGGATTTCGGTTGACGCTATAAATGGTGCCAAAGCATCCATTGGTGGAAGTTACCTGGCAGCTGTACTCAAGGATTTCAATACTAATCTTGAAATAAATAATGACAATATCAAGACGCCACAGGGCCTGATTGACGTTACGTACCGAAATTGGTATAATGTCCGGGCGGAGTATAAATACAATATCGTTCCGGCCATACTCGTAATCCTTTTAACGATGATTGGTGGATTTCTGGCAGCACTCAACATTGTAAAAGAGAAAGAAATGGGAACCATCGAACAGATCAACGTTACTCCAATAAAAAAATGGGAGTTTATCCTCGGTAAACTGATCCCTTTCTGGATTATAGGTATGATTGTTTTCACAATTGGTCTATTCGTCTGCTGGATCGTATATGGCATTATTTCCCAGGGAAGTATTCCGCTCCTTTACACATTCGCTTCTGTTTATCTGGTTGCTTTGCTGGGTTTCGGTCTACTAATTTCTACTTATTGCGACAGTCAGGTGCAGGCTATGTTTGTTGCTTTCTTCTTTATGATGATTTTTATGTTAATGGGTGGACTTTTTACTTCCGTCGAAAGCATGCCCAGCTGGGCAAGAGGAATCTCTAATATGCTACCTGTAACTCATTTCATTAAAGTCGTCAGGATGATTATGTTAAAGGGTAGTAACTTCAGTGATGTACGAACTGAGTTTTTGTATTTGATCGCATTTGGAATCTTCCTGAACAGCTGGGCGATCTGGAATTACCGCAAAACCACATAGAAAATAAATAAAACTTTTGTAACATATTGGTTATCAAATAATCAAATATACTATTTCAAATAATTAAGCAATTATTTATGACTTATGGAAAACTTCAATCACATCCTGGTCTTTAAAACAAATATTAAAACTCCAGCAGACAGAGAAACGTTAAAACCATTGTTTGAACAGCATAAAAGTATTAAACAATGGAATGTGGACTTATATGACGAAGATTATGTATTAAGAATCATATCTTACACTCTTAATCATCAGTACATTATCAAACTACTTCAGGTTCATGGATATGACTGTGAGGAACTTACTTAATTATGATCAAAGAAGATACCCTATCGTTTACAGGATACCAGAAATTTGCAATTTTCATTCTTGCCCTCACTCAATTTACAGTCATCCTTGACTTTATGGTGATGTCGCCATTGGGTGATATGTTGATGAAATCATTGAGTTTAGAACCTTCCTCCTTTGGACTGGCTGTATCGGCCTATGCCTTTAGTGCAGGTATTTCAGGACTGCTCACTGCAGGGTTCGCTGATCGTTTTGACCGGAAAAATCTATTGGTATTTTTCTACGGAGGATTTATAATTGGAACTATTTTTTGCGGATTAGCCCATTCTTACGTCGCATTAATCGTTGCAAGGATCATCACAGGCCTATTTGGAGGAGTGATCGGCTCCATTTCAATGGCCATCATCACCGATCTGTTCGTTTTGCAGCAGCGTGGACGAGTAATGGGGTTCATTCAAATGGGTTTTGGTGCCAGTCAGGTATTGGGCATTCCTATCAGCTTATATATTGCCAATTACTGGGGTTGGGAAGCTCCCTTTTTAATGGTAGCCGCTATTGCAATAATGACCGTAGTTGGCATTATTATAAAACTAAAGCCAGTTAACCAACATCTTGCTGCTCAGCATGACAAATCCGCTTTTCTGCATCTATGGCATACACTGGCCAAAAAAGACTATCGGATAGGGTTTTCAGCTACCGCATTATTGTCCATAGGAGGGTTTATGATGATGCCTTTTAGCAGTGCTTTTGCAATCAATAATTTAAAGGTTTCCATGGATCAGCTTCCGGTCTTATTTATGGTAGCTGGTGTGAGTTCACTAATTATCATGCCTATTGTTGGTAAACTAAGTGACAAGTTAGACAAGTTTAAAATATTTGCATTTGCTTCCATTTGGATGATGATCATATGTGTGCTGTATACCAATCTTGGTGTTACCTCTTTCTGGGTGGTGATCATCTTTAATATCCTGATGATGATGGGCATTATGAGCAGAATGGTTCCTTCCTCTGCTTTAACTAGTGCTGTTCCCGAAACATACGATCGTGGATCATTTATGAGCATCAACTCCTCTTTACAACAAATTGCAGGTGGTGTTGCTGCTGCTATTGCCGGAATGATTGTGGTTCAAAAGGATAAAGCAAGTCCGCTTGTACATTACGATATCGTAGGTTATGTCATTGTTTTCATCTCCATTCTCAGCATCCTGCTGATGTATCGGGTAAGTAAACTCATCAAAAGAAATTTAAAAAAAGCTACTCTTGCCAGCGATATAATTTGAAATTCTTTAAAACTTATTAAAGTGTGGTAGTGTTATTCCCGGCATCTATCATACTATTAATAAACATACTATCTATGAAAGCAGCAGTATTTCACAAACCTGGTGATATCAGCTATGATACCGTGGACGACCCGCGTATCGAACAAGGAGGGGACGTAATTTTACGGGTTACCTCAACCGCTATTTGCGGATCTGACCTTCACATCCTTAGTGGTGCAGTACCACAACCTACGGATATGATCATGGGACATGAGTTCATGGGCATTGTTGAAGAAGTTGGACCTTCTGTTAAGAATTTAAAGCGTGGCGACCGGGTAATTGTCCCTTTCCCTATTGCATGCGGACATTGTTTCTTTTGCAGCCATGGCGCCTCCCCGAGTTGCGAAAACTCAAATTACAAACATTACGGTCCAAATGGCGACATGATGGATCAAAAAGGAGCAGCACTATTTGGCTACACAGACCTTTACGGTGGATATTCAGGCGGTCAAGCTGAATATGTTAGAGTTCCTTATGCTGATATTAGTCCAAGAATTATTCCGGACAATATTACAGATGAGCAAGCCTTGTTTTTAACTGATATTTTCCCTACAGGTTGGTCTGCAATTGACTGGGCACAGCTTAAAGGCGGAGAAGTTGTTGCTGTTTTTGGCTCTGGTCCGGTTGGTTTAATGGCACAAAAGGCAGCATGGATCAATGGCGCCAGCAGGGTAATTGCTATCGATCCATTGGATTACCGTTTGGAAAAAGCAAAAGCAGTTAATCACGTCGAAACGCTTAATCCAAATAAAGTAGATGTTGTTGAAGCTATCAGAGCGATGACCGGAGGCAGAGGAGCTGACGTTTGTGTGGATGCTGTCGGATTTGAACCAGAACGTTCTTTTTTAGATAAGGTTAAAGCAACCGTTAATTTTGAAAAGGGAAGTATCAAAGTAATTGACCTTTGCTTTAAAGCCGTAAGAAGAAGCGGAACAGTTACCATTGTTGGGGTTTACGGTAGTCCCTATGACAATTTCCCTGTTCATCGCATGTTTGATAAAGGACTGACTATCAAACAGGGGCAAGCGCCAGTACTGAACTACATAGACCACCTGATCGAGTTAGTTAAAGAAGAGAAAGTTGTACTTGATGACATTATTACGCACAGCCTCCCTTTAAGTGATGTAACACACGCTTATAAAATTTTTGACGAAAAGGAAGACGATTGTGTAAAAGTAGTGCTGAAACCATAGCCTTATTTTAAAATAAGTATATCAATAACTTAAAAATTAAAAATCATGCCGTATACGAGGAAATACGTACTTATAACCGGTGCCACAGCTGGCATTGGTTATGAACTGGCAAAGCTATTTGCCAAAGATCACGACAATTTAGTACTTGTTTCCCGAAACCAACAGGAACTTGATGCCAAAGGAGAAGAATTTAAATCCTTAGGCGTTGATGTGATTACTATAGCTAAAAATCTCTTCCATAGAGAAGAAGCTTTTTCACTAATTGAGGACATTAAAAGTAAAGGGATTACAATTGACATTTTAGTCAACGATGCAGGTCAGGGTCTGTACGGCGAATTTAAAGACACTGATTTACAGCGCGAACTGGATATCATAGAATTGAACATTTCTTCAGTAGTCATCTTAACCAAACATTTCTTAAAAGAGATGGTTGCTGCAAACTCTGGAAAAATACTCAATTTAGCTTCCATTGCGAGTAAGGTTCCCGGACCATGGCAATCCGTTTATCATGGCACCAAAGCATTTGTTTTATCCTTTACAGAAGCTATTCGCGAAGAGAATAAGGATTACGACATAACAATTACTGCTTTGATGCCTGGTGCAACAGATACGGATTTCTTCAATAAAGCGGAAATGGAGGACAGCAAAGCCGTCCAGGATAAGGACTCTTTATCTGATGCTGCAGATGTTGCAAAAGACGGTTATGAAGCCCTTTTCGCCGGAAAAGATAAGGTAATTTCAGGCTTTAAAAATAAAGTTCAAATTGGAATGAGTAATATATTGCCAGATAGTGTTGTTGCACATAACATGAATGAACAACAAAAACCGGTGGATAAGTAATAACAGTTTTTATTAATTACAATATTTAAAAGCAAAACAACCTGGAAGAATCAATTCCTCTTTCAGGTTGTTTTGCTTTTAAATTTTACCTATACAAGTCTGTTGAGAATAATGAAACCTGAAATTCCATATTGCAGAACCGTATAATTTTATTTATCATTGAACTACCTTGTTGATTTAGTGCAACACGGAAACATTCTAATTTAAAAGTCCAGAGGATCATCCCTACTGTGTTTCACTTACTCAGATTTTGATGAATGTTTATAGATACTGAACATTATAAATAAACAAATACGCTCTTGAAAAACATTAAGTTTTATCAGGTTGATGCATTTACTGATCAGCCATTTAAAGGAAATCCAGCAGCAATTTGCCTACTTGAAGAAGAATTGAGTACAGCAACTATGCTCCAAATAGCTGCAGAAAATAATCTTGCTGAAACTGCTTTCGTACAAAAAGCAGAAGATGGATTTTACCTGCGTTGGTTTACCCCTACTGTTGAGGTGCATTTATGCGGACATGCCACTTTAGCAACATCTCATATTCTTTGGCAGGAAGGGATCCTTAAAGCCCAAGAAACTGCACGATATCATACCTTAAGTGGCTTACTTACTGCGAAAAAGAAGGGCGATTGGATTGAAATTGATCTTCCTGCAAAAGAAAACAGACCAGTTGATGTGTCTGAAGAAGTATTAGCAGCACTGCAGGTTCGACCAATTCGTACCGCTTATGCAGACCGTTATATTATTGAAGTAAGTACTCCCGAAGAAGTGAATAATGTTAAACCAGACTTCAACATATTGAGACATCATGAAATGGTAATCGTGACAAGCAAAGGAGCCCCTTCATCCCCCTATGATTTTGTATCAAGAACATTTGGTCCTTCCGTTGGTGTCGATGAAGACCCCGTAACAGGCTCTTCTCATTGCTGTTTAGTGCCCTACTACGCAGAGCAGCTGAATAAAACTCAATTCTTTGCTTATCAGGCATCACAAAGAGGTGGGGAAATGAGACTAGAGCTTAAAGGCGACCGTGTGCTACTTTCAGGACATGCAGTAACACTGATATCAGGAATGCTGTTGATTTAAATTATTAGACTAGGAATACATCATTATAATAACATAGAGTTCATTTTAAACTCTCAATAAGGAAATCTTACAGCATTACCTTGCCAGATATGGCAGTAGTATCTAAGGAAGATTTTTCAAAGACAGCAGGAATAAACAGTACACTGATGCCTGGGCTCGATTTATTGTTGATGAAGATCATGAAGATCAACGATCTTAATGAAATAATAGATCAGGCTGAATCACTGCAGGGACCTGAATTTGCAGCTCATTTACTTCATATTCTGGGCATTGCAATTGAACTTGATCCAGCTGACCTGGCCAATATCCCTAAAGACGGGGCATTCATTGCTATTGCCAACCATCCTTATGGAGCCATAGAGGCACTCGCTTTGCTTCAAGTACTTACTACCTCCAGGCCTGAAACCATGTTTATGGGAAATTTCCTTCTAAAAAGAATTCCCAATCTGGCAGATTATATCATTCCGGTAAATCCATTTGAAAAAATTAAAGACAAATCCAGTATTACTGGTCTAAAAAATACCATCCAAATGTTGAAGAACGGAACACCTGTGGCAATCTTTCCAGCAGGTGAAGTTTCTGCCTATACACCCGGTAAACAGCAAATAACCGATAAGAAGTGGCACCCTGTTGTAGGTAAAATCATTAGTAAGGCGAATGTGCCTGTGCTTCCCATTTATTTTCATGGCAATAATGGAATCTTATTTAGTCTGCTCAGGTACATCCACCCAATGCTTCAAACGGCAAAACTTCCATCTGAGTTGTTTAATAAAAGAGGACATGTACTCCGCATACGAATTGGTAAACCTGTCACCCTAGAGCAGATTCCCGGTCGGGATAATAATACAGAACTTTTAAACTACCTCAGGGTAAAAACATATGCATTAGGGGCTGGATTGGCGAATGAAAGAAAGATCCTAAACCCAGGGAATATCTTCAAAATCAGAAGTAAATCCCAACTGATTGTAGAGCAAATCTCTCCTGCGTTACTCGAAAAAGAAGTAACTAATCTCAACAATCAGCTGATCTGCAGAGAGAAAAACTATGAGGTTTACCTGGCTTCATCAGCAGAAATACCTAACCTCCTGAAAGAAATTGGTCGCCTAAGGGAAACCACCTTCAGGGAAGTTGGCGAAGGAAGCAACAAATCAATTGACCTTGATAAATTTGACATCTATTATTACCATCTTTTCATTTGGGATCATGAAAATAAACTACTAGTAGGTGCTTATCGCATTGGAAAAGGCGATGAGATCTTCTATAGCATGGGAAAAAAGGGATTTTACACCGCTGAACTGTTTAAGATTAAAAAGGAATTCTACCCAATTCTTAAAGAAAGTCTGGAGCTTGGCCGGTCTTGGATCAGAAAGGAATACCAGCAAAAACCCTTACCCTTATATTTGCTCTGGAAAGGATTATTAAAATACCTGCAAACGGATACCAGGTATAAATACCTCATCGGACCTGTTAGCATCAGTAATAAATACTCCCGATTTTCCAAGTCACTCATGGTGGAGTATATCATGAAACATCACTTTAATCATGACCTGGCGAAACATATCAAACCCTATCATCATTTCCGGGTTAATTTTTCTAAATTAAATCAGAACCTATTGTTGGATAACTGCGATTCATTGAAGGACTTGAATAGCCTTATTTCTGAACTCGAAACAAGCCACATTAAGATCCCAGTTTTACTTCGGCAATATCTCGCTCTTCAAGCAAGTTTTATTGGGTTTAATATCGACCCTAAATTCTCTGATTGCCTCGATGGCTTTCTAGTATTAAACCTAACCGAAGTTCCACAAGCAAAAATTGATAAGTTGACACTTACATTCAAATAGGAATCCACTTACTGTCTACATTTTAAGATTAAATTATCCTTTTAGAGATAAAATTGCAGAATCTATATTTATAAAGATACATCAGGTTTACTCAGCTCCATCATTTCTCCCGCCGCACTCAACACTTTGCATGTAATAAAAAACAGAGCAGATATAGCTTAAAAAACAATCCATTTTATTACTTTTCCTAAATATTAACCACACGTAAATGGCAAATACTTTTTACTCAAAAAAGAATATAATTTCGATTATAACCGCATTGGGCCTAATTATTCTGGCATTTGTAACCTATTTATTATTAAAACCCAATCCAACCAATGAAAATAATCCGGAGTTTGCAGCCTATATTGAATCCTATACCTCCGGAGTCATTTCTAAAAGTGAAAAAATAAAGATCCATTTAACAGGACAAGTAAACACGCTTCATCGTGTAAATGAGCCGCTAGGTAAGGACATTCTAGATTTCAGTCCAGCTATAAAAGGGAAAGCCTATTGGCTTGATGAAAGCACCATCGAATTTGCACCTGCAGAGTCGCTCAAACCAGGGGAATCCTATCAGGCCTCTTTCCATTTAGGGAAACTGGTTGAAGTTAAAGAACCGCTTCAGACCTTCATTTTTAACTTTGAGATCATTAAACCTTCTTTTAAAATTGAACTGGATGGGCTCAAATCCATCAACAGCTCCTCTTTAGCATATTTAAAATGCACAGGAACAATTCTTACATCTGATCAGGAAGAAACTAAAGCTATAGAAAAAGTACTTATTGCCACCTATGCAGGAAAAAGTAAAGGCATCAAATGGGAGCATCACCCGGAAATGCATACCTCCAGGTTTACTGTCGACAGCATCGAGATGGGACAGGCTAGTCATGCTTTAAAATTATCTTGGAATGGCACTCCAATCCATTCAAATATCAAGGATAATAAAGAACTGGAAGTTCCGGCGAAAGGCGTCTTCAAGGTATTAGACATGAAAGCAGTTCAAAAAGATGAGCAATATGTTTTAATACAGCTGTCCAACCCAGTCATGATTGGTCAGGATTTAAATGGGCTAATTACGATCAGTAACATCACCGATCCGCAATTCACCATCGAAGGAAGTGAAATAAAGGTTTATACGCCGGACAGATTGAATGGAAATTACACCGTTTCCATCAATGAAGGCATTCAAAACATAGCCAGTCAGAAGTTAAAAACCACTCTGAAAGGCAATGTCAGTTTCGAGAACATAGAGCCTGCAGTAACCATTCCTGGCAAGGGGATGATTATTCCAGACTCCGGTAAGCTGAGTTACCCTTTTGAAGCCATCAACCTGAAAGCAGTAGATGTAACGATCATTAAGATCTACGAGAATAACATCCCCCAGTTTCTACAGGTTAATAATGCCACTGATGGATCTAATGATTTAAGACGTGTAGGAAAACCGCTTGTGCAAAAAACTATTCGTCTGGATGAGGACAAGACCCTGAACTTAAAAAAGAAAAACCGTTTCGCTCTCGATATCGACAAGTTGATTAAGACAGAACCCGGAGCCATTTACCGGATCACAATAGGTTTCAGAAAATCATATTCCCTTTATAAATGCACCGATCAAACAGAGGAAGAAAGCCCTGCAAACAGCTACGATTATGGCGAAAAGATTGATGAAGATGACGAATTCTGGCAACGATACAATGACTATTATCCCTTTGGATATGACTGGGACGAGAAAGATGACCCTTGTTCCAATTCCTATTTCAACCAGAACAGATGGGTGTCCCGAAATGTAATAGCTTCCAACATCGGGATTATAACTAAGAGAGGCGACGACAATACCGTCACCGTCTTCACTACGGATATACTGACCACAGAACCCATGCAAGGAGTGGAAATTAAACTCCTGGATTATCAAAACCAGCTGATTCAAACAGCAAATACCAATAATGATGGAATCGCGGTGTTCCAGTTAAAAAGGAAGCCCTTCCTGCTGTTGGCAAAAAAAGACAAACAACGCGGATACTTAAAATTGGATGATGGCTCTTCTCTCCCATTAAGCCGGTTTAATGTAAGCGGAGATATTATTCAAAATGGTATAAAAGGATTCATCTATGGTGAAAGAGGTGTGTGGAGACCCGGTGATTCTATTTATCTCAGTTTTATTTTAGAAGACAAAGACAAGAAACTTCCCGATGGACTCCCTATTATTTTTGAACTGTATACCCCTCAGGGGCAGCTAAACAAAAAGTTGATGCAAACTAAGGGAGTCCTTGATTTTTATACCTTTAAAGTAAATACAAACAGCGGAGCACCTACAGGTAACTGGCTGGCAAAGGTAAAAGTAGGTGGATCTACATTCAGTAAAGCGGTAAAGATTGAAACCATTATGCCCAACCGCTTAAAGATAAATCTTAATTTTGCGTCCACTAACACCCTGATTAAAGGAAAGGACAATCCCGGTAAATTAACGGTAAACTGGCTCTTTGGATCCATCGCCAGGAATCTCAAAGCAAAGGTCGACGTGACTTTGAGTCCCGCCAAAACCAGTTTTAAAGGTTTCGAACCCTATACCTTCGATGACCCTACCAATGCTTTCGAATCAGAAAGCACCACCATCTTTGACGGTAAGTTGAATGATAATGGTATTGCAATTGTGAAGGCCAATCTAAGCTCTACAGAAAGCGCCCCAGGAGTATTGCGTGCCAACTTCATTACCAAAGTGTTTGAGCCTGGAGGTAATTTCAGTATTGACAACTTTGAAATGCCCTATCATATTTACAATTCCTACACCGGAATCAATGTACCACAGGGTGCTCAGTTAAGCGATATGCTGCTGACAGACCGCAATCATCAGATCAATATTATCAATGTCAATACAGCAGGTAAATACCTGGCAGGAACACAGCAAGTAGAAATCCAGTTGTATAAAATCCAATGGCGCTGGTGGTGGGATGAAGGGGAAGAAAACCTGAGTAATTTCAGTCAGAACAAAGTGAATCAACTCCTGAAAAAAGAAATCATTACCCTTAACAATGGCAAGGGCAACTGGAACTTCCGGATCAACTACCCGGAATGGGGACGTTACCTAATCCGCGTTAAAGATCTAAAAAGCGGACATACTTCAGGACAAACCCTGTATGTAGACTGGCCTGGCTGGGCGCAGAGGGAGCAGCAGAATAACCCTACCGAAGCCTCCATGCTTTCCTTTACAGCAAATAAAGAGAGTTTCAAAGTAGGCGAAAATGTAGAATTAACTATTCCGAGCAGTAAAGGAGGAAGAGGACTGGTCAGCGTAGAAAGTGGAAGCAAAGTATTAAAGACCTGGTGGATTGAAACCCAGAAAGGCCAAACTAAATTTTCTTTTAAAGTAGAAAAGGAAATGGCCCCTAATGTTTTCCTAAACGTCACCTTGTTACAACCCCATTCCCAGACGATAAATGACCTTCCTATCCGGATGTACGGGGTAATTCCTATTTTAGTAGAAGATCCAAAAACCATTCTGAAGCCTGTAATCGGTTCTGCAGCGGTAATACGCCCCGAAACAAACAGCAGTTTAACAGTTTCAGAACAATCAGGTAGGCCGATGACTTATACCATTGCCATTGTAGATGAAGGTCTTCTTGCGCTCACCAAGTTCAATACACCCAACCCACATTCCAGCTTTTATGCACGGGAGGCTTTGGGAGTGAAAACATGGGACCTGTTTGACAATGTAATAGGTGCCTGGGGAGGCGATTTAGTACGGATCTTAAGTATTGGAGGGGATGCCAGTATCAACCGAAATGTCAATCCCGCAAAAGCAAACCGGTTTAAACCCGTAGTCAAGTTTATGGGCCCCTTCTACTTAAAAGAAGGTCAAAAAACAACTCATCACTTTAAACTCCCTCAGTATATCGGAGCCGTCAGAGCTATGGTCATTGCCGGAAAAGATGGGGCTTATGGTTTCGCTGAAAAGCAAATCCAGGTGAAGAAACCACTGATGATTTTAGCAACACTTCCTCGTGTTGCAGGACCAGGAGAGACCTTCAAATTGCCCATTACGGTATTTGCCATGGAGAATCAGATTAAAAATGTAAAGCTTGAAATCAAAACCAGCAATTTATTAAACACAAGCTCCAGTAGCCAGGTCATCAGCTTCAGCGGCATTGGCGAAAAGATGGCTTATGCCACCATCGCAGTGAAACAAGCGACAGGAATCGCTAAAATTAAAATCATCGCTACCAGTGGAAATGAAAAAGCGGAGTACGATGTCGAAATGGATATCCGAAATCCAAATCCTTACTTAACAGTAGTCACAGGAGCCCAACTGGAGCCCAAAAAATCCTATAGTAAAGTCTTTGCCCCTATTGGTATTTCAGGCTCCACAAGTAGCATGCTTGAAGTATCTACGATTCCGGCAATGAACCTAAGTAAAAGATTGAATTACCTGATTCAGTACCCGCATGGCTGTGTGGAACAAGTGGTATCAGGCATATTCCCTCAGTTGGTACTCAACCAGCTTACGGACGTATCCCCACAACAAAAGGCTGCTATAGAAAGAAACATAAAAAGCGTATTGAATAGATTACAATCCTTCCAGACGCAGGATGGTGGTATGGCTTATTGGCCAGGAAATCAGGACGCGGATGAATGGGGCACTAATTATGCAGGCCACTTCTTACTGGAAGCACAAAGGAAAGGTTATAGTCTCCCTGCAGGTCTTTGGGATTCATGGAAACGCTACCAGAAGAACAAAGCAAATGCGTATGCTCCTTCCAGCAGTAATTTTTATGGAGGTGACCTAATTCAGGCCTATCGCTTGTATTTACTTGCATTTGCTAAGAGTCCTGAAGTCGGCGCAATGAACCGTCTTCGTGAATTCAGTTATTTATCTGATGCAGCTAAATGGCGATTGGCAGCCGCATATAAACTTATTGGTCAGACAGATATAGCGCTTTCATTAATAAAAAATTTAAGCTTGGAGGTAAAACCATATAATCAAATGAGTTATACATATGGCTCTGATTTGAGAGATGAAGCCATGATTTTGGAGACGCTTACCGAACTTGGAAAAAGAAAACAAGCAGCTGTTTTAGTCAATAAAATAGCCGCTATGCTTTCAAAAGATCAATGGTACAGTACTCAAACCACGGCCTATTCCTTAATAGCCATCTCCAAATATTGTGGTGTAAACAAGGACGGAAAAAAAATGAATTTTAGCTATAGTATCAATGGAGCAAAACAAAGCATTACATCCAACTCCTATATAAAACGTTTCCCATTGAATTATAAAGCAGGCAAATCAGCTCTTCAACTTTTAAACAATGGCGACAATGTTTTATACATCAGGGTAACGCAGGAAGGTCAGGCGGCACAAGGCCAGAACCCACCTCTTGTAAACCATCCAGAATTGCTGGACATGGGCATTGTCTACAAAACACAAAACGGGATGCACATTAACCCTGTAAGCATCAAACAAGGCACTGATTTCATTGCTGAAGTCACCATTAACAATCCCGGTAAAAGAGGATACTACGAACAAATGGCCCTCACTCAGATCTTCCCATCTGGTTGGGAAATTATCAATACCCGCTTAAGTGATCAATCCGGCAACAACAGTGGATCAAATTATACTTACAGAGATATCCGGGACGACAGGGTGCTCACCTACTTCAACATCAAACCACGCGAAACACTTACTTATCAGGTATTATTAAACGCTTCCTATTTAGGCAGGTTCTATCTACCTGCAGTAAGTTCTGCGGCCATGTACGATAATGAAATTCAAGCAAGTAAAACAGGCTTCTGGGTGGAGGTCGTTAAATAATTGAGTACTCTAAATAAAGCTAACTTCAGGAACAAGACAATCTTCATTAAACCGAAGATTGTCTTGTTTTCAAGTGCAATAATAATCCTGTTGTTACTGTTTTGGTTTTCGTTGCCTTCTCCCCTATTTAAAACGCCAACATCCTATGTCATAGAAGATGATCATGGGGAACTATTGAACGCCTCTATTGCCAGGGATGGACAATGGCGTTTCCCTGCCTCAGATACCATCCCCGAAAAGTTCATCAAGTGTATCACAACCTATGAGGATAAACGCTTTTATTACCATCCGGGATTTGACCCTTTGGCGATGCTCAGAGCATTGAGATCAAATTTCCAGAATAAAAGAACAGTAAGTGGGGCCAGCACGATCACTATGCAAGTGATCAGGTTGAGTAGAAATAAACAAAGAACGCTCTGGCAAAAAATTATAGAAATAATGCTAGCCTTTCGCTTAGAACTATCCTATTCAAAAGCGGAGATACTGGCTGTATATGCAGGAAATGCACCCTTTGGAGGAAATGTAGTAGGACTTGACGCCGCCTCCTGGCGCTATTTCGGCAGAGATGCAGCACAACTCTCCTGGGCAGAAACCGCTATGCTTGCCGTATTACCAAATTCACCTGCATTGGTTCATCCCGGAAAAAACAGAACCATCCTTCTAAAGAAAAGAAATGCGCTTTTAGCGCAACTTTTAAAAGATCAGGTAATAGATAAAAACACCGCTCAGCTAGCCATGTTAGAGCCTGTTTCGCAACAACCCCTACCTTTACCTCAGGATGCACCACATCTCCTAACTAGGTTTAAGTCTGATTTCCCTACGCTTAAATTAAAAAGTACACGATTAAGAACGACAGTCCAGTCCGCTCTGCAAAAGAACGTAACAGCCCTCCTCAAACGTCATCATCAACAATTTAAAGCCAATGGCATAAATAACGCTGCCGCACTGATTCTCGATGTAGAAACAGGCCATACACTTACCTATGTAGGGAATGTATATGATCCTGGGGATGCAGAAATGGAAAGTTATGTGGATATCATAAATGCACTAAGAAGTCCGGGAAGTACTTTAAAGCCCCTTTTATATGCGAGTATGTTGCACGACGGCCTGCTTCTCCCAAATAGTCTGGTTCCAGATATTCCTGTTCAGATTGGCGGGTACACCCCTCAGAACTATGATCTCGGCTATGATGGCGCCATACCTGCTTCGCGGGCATTAAGCCGTTCGCTGAATATCCCAGCAGTAAAGATGCTGCAGCAATATAAATATGAACGCTTTCATCAGCTCCTTAAAAAAGCAGGCATCCAATCATTAAATAAACCCGCGGACTATTATGGTTTGTCAATGATTCTTGGAGGGTGTGAAGTTTCCATGTGGGAACTTTCAGGTGCTTATGCCAGTATGGCCCGCACACTAAATCATTATTCCCGCTATAAGGGAAAGTACAATGCTTCCGATTACCATCCACCGGTGTATATGAGCGCGTCAAAGCCTCTTAAAGAGAACCTCTCTGCCTCCACTGTTATGGATTACGGATCGCTATTCTACACCTTTCAGGCTATGCAGGAAGTGATGCGTCCCGGCGAAGAATTGCTTTGGGAACAGTTTAATTCATCAAAAAAGATCGCATGGAAAACAGGTACCAGTTTTGGCTTTAGGGATGGGTGGGCAATTGGCGTGACTCCTGATTATGTAGTTTGTGTGTGGGTAGGCAATGCCGACGGTGAAGGCAGACCTGAATTAACCGGCATCCAAACTGCTGCCCCGATCTTATTTGATATCTTCGATCTCTTACCCAAAAACAACGAATTTACAGTTCCTTACCATGATTTAATTAAAGTATCCGTATGCCTGAAGAGTGGCTTTAGAGCCGGTGAGTTTTGCACTAACACCAAAACAACCTACATGCCAGCCGCATCGATGAAATCGCCACTCTGTCCTTATCATCAACTGATTCATTTAGACCGCTCAGGAAAATACAGGGTAAGTTCGACCTGTGAATCTCCCGAAAACATGCAACATGTCAACTGGTTTGTACTGCCTCCTGCCATGGAATATTATTACAAAATCAGACATCGCGACTACCAGACACTTCCTCCATTCAGTCCAGCCTGTCAAAATGAACAGGAAAACTATCGCCCAATGGAACTTATTTATCCCAAAAACAATGCGAAGATCTATATTCCGCTGGAGATAGACGGCGTTAGGGGAAAAGTAATTTTCAACGCTGCACATCGAAATCCCAGGAGCAAAATCTACTGGTCTATTGATCGGGAATTCATTACTACGACGACAGGTTTCCACCAAATAGCGATCTCCCCATCCAACGGCATACATGTGATTACCTTAGTTGACGACCGGGGCAATACGCTGCAACAAAAGTTTGAGGTTTTGGATAAAGAGAAAAAATAATTAACTATTACCGCCTCTTTCTATTACTTATAATATAGTCTGCAATTTTAGCGATGTCAGGCTTACTAATTGCCCCGTTCCATGCTGGCATTCCCTTAAGCATATCCCCATTCGTAATGGTATGAACAGAGCTGGCTTAGTTGAGCCGTACAGCAGTTTAGCTGCCAATAAGCCTTTAGCACGGTCCGTTCTCCGCAATCATTACCATGACAACTTCCACACATCTGCTGATATAAAATCACTGTTTTAGATGCTGTAACAGGCCTTTTAACTGGAGTAATGACTACAGTTTCTGAGTAGATAACTTCGTATTAGCATAGACGGTAGGCCGCATGCGTAAGATCATGTCATATTCAGGACGAGCAACACCTGCTGGTGGATCTTGTAGATCTGTTGTATTTCGCTTAGCAAGTATAATAACGGAATTGACACTTCCCTCCTGGACCGATGGTGTGATACACAAATCAGTCCCTTTCATTTTTATCAAAAAAAGACTGGCCGAACTTGAATCTCAGCTATAAATTTATCGCTTATTATAAAATCGCTTTTGCAATCTGAATGGTCTTTTCCAAAACGCGTACCAATGTATCTTTATATAAGACAAAGTTACTTTGACGAATTTCATCCGAATTTGCTTCTTTAACAGCCTTTTTAGCTTGATTAATCTCCTGCAATTCATTTTTGTATAAATCGCCAAAACTATCCGGTTGCTTATTCTTTAAGATTCTGATGGTGTGGGAGTAATTCTCATGAATATCAATAAGAACAGCCATACTTTTCTCATCATAAGCAGCTATACCTGCAATCTTTATAACCAGCTTTTCAAGCTTTCCTCTTTCTTTTGCGTAACCCATAATTTTTGGCGAATATACCTGTTCTTCCGAATAGTTGTACTATCATCTACTTAATAAAGCTTAAATCCAAATAAGTAGGACATATCTATTCATAATTTCAGTTAGAACATTTTAAACTGTTGTCTATTTAGATCAACCTGATCTTATAAAACAATTCTTTTACCACTTGCCGCTGATCTCTTTGCAGCATCAAGAATTTCCATTACGATCATATTATATTTTAATGAAGAAAGGTCGTCAGTACCCGAAACTTGATTACGGAGCACTGCAGATAAATAAGTGATGGGATCCTTTATCTGTGTAGGCAGATCTTTAGCTTTTTGATTACTAGAGATCTTTTCACGGTTCAGACTGTTGATATTCACATCGTCCAACGCATGCAGATAACCACTTACTCCAAAAACTTCCATATCCTTAATAGAAAAGGGCCAGTTCCATGATGCTTCAATAAGACCAGTTGCTCCTGGATACTCCAAAATCACAGTAGCATCGTCCTCCACTTTAGGATAAACTTCAGGTTTGTAATGTCTCGTAACGGCTGTTACCGCAATTGGTCTCTGCCCTTTCATCATCCATGTGTTGTAGCTACTACATACTTTTGGATCCGGTTAAATGTTTCGGCTATTGGGTCATTATTCTGATAAGGCCAGTGTGCTGCAAATATTTCATATATGCGCCTCCCCAGTAACAGGTGCCTGAAGCACACCATCCATGGTTTAAATATGTAGTAACAATAATTTTTCTCATGACTTATTTGCTTCGTTATCCTACAAAATTAATTATCTTAAACTAACCACAAATGGTTGATTAAGACAATTACAGGCACTTTTGCGACAAAAAGCTATATGACTATTCACGATTTCTTAAGGAACAAATTTATATTCAATTAATAAAACCCAATGTATTCTTGTGCGCTATTACATTGAACAGATAGTTTTTTCTACAACACATTATTTCAAACAGATAAGGGCACATTAGCTATTCTAAGATTAACTAGATTGCCAAACCTTATATTTATTTTACCTCAAAACTGTAAGTCGCCCCTCTCCATGTAGCATTAAAGTCTTTGCCATGATGCTTACCAGCAGTTTTATCCATATCACTAATCTCAATAACATACCTACCTGCCCAAAGAGGTTCAAATTCCACTACTCCATAATCATTAGTTTTTAGTTCTTTAGACCAGCCACTGGGAGTAAATACAGCCACTGTTTTACCTTTCGCCACCTGATCATTAAGGAATGACTTTACCTGAACCATTTTATTGACTTTTGCTGTTAAAACAGCATCAACATGAAGTTTAAGTACGTTCGTGTTTTGAGTCGCTGTAGGCAGCACTTTTCCTACCACAATATTTGCGCTGGAAAGAAAATGATATTTAGTTAAACCTCCCAACTCCTTCGCTTCATGACTTACCATAACAGTGTAAGCACCACTTTGCACCGGAGTAAATGCACCCTCAAAAAAGTTAACACCGGGAACTACAGCAATCTGTGTTTTCTTCTGATCAGGACCAACAAGCCATAAACTGAATTCATTTACATCTGAATACCACTTATCCACACTATCTCTCTCATTACTTACAAACTCCCCATAAAATACCTTTACAACCTGTTTTTGACCAACATTACCTGTTGATTTAGTTTCTATCCATAACGCATGTGCAAAGATGCTATTGGAAACAAAGCTGAGTAGAAATATCAGCATCATTATTTTTATATTTTTCATTATTATGATTTTTTAGTATTCAAAAGATTATTGCTTGTTGAAGCCAAAACGGGCTCCGATTCATTCTTTACTATATTAATTCGTCTTTTCAAAGGAAGCCTATCAGTAGCGTTAACCGATACCACTTTTTTATTACCTTTCTTCTTGAAATTTCGACCATACCAGATCAGGAAACCCGTTACAGGTAAGCTGGCACCAATAAGAGAAGCTAGAAAAGCGATTACTTTACCAGGAAAACCAAGAATACTGCCCACATGGATATCATAGTTCATTTTCCTTAATTTACCCCCGAATCCGGCATCTGCATAAGCCGTTGAATAAATATCTTCACGCTTAAGCTCTTGCACGGTATGCTGGTCGAATGTATAACCCTGACTATTGTAAAACTGACCAGTGTTGGGATAAACAGTAATTCCTATAGTAGATTTTGAATGAGCTGTGTCCGGGAAATTATAATAAAAACCAGCTGATTTCGGATGCCTGGTGATTACAGTTAGCCATGCTTTATCCATAGCCTGCTGCGGAGTGTAGTGTTTCTTTGCCTGAAGCGAATCAGATTCTAATCGCTTATATTCGGCCAATGTTTCTCCTCCAGTACTGACCCAATAGAGCCCCTCTCTATACCACTTGATGCCATATACCATTCCAGAAAGCGCAATAGCAAGCAAAAATAGCAGCGAGTAAAAGCCAACTACATTATGCAGATCCAGGTTTACTCGTTTAAACGAAGCGCCCCATTTAATTTTAAAGCTTTTATCACGCGTAGAGTTATTCCGTTTTTTGGGATACCACCAGATCAATCCGGTAATAAGTAACACCACAAATATAAGGGTGCCATAATTCACAATAGGTCGTCCAATAGTATAAGGTAACCAAAGGGCGCGATGGCCGTTTAGTATAAACCTGAAAAAATCAGTATCGCCTTTTTTACGGACATCGGTTTTAACTACCTTTCCTGTATAAGGGTCGATATGAATACTGATGCCACCACCTCTACGACCTTGTTCTTTTGGATCTTTAAGTGTCAAATTAATTGCGCGCCCTTGCTGATAGAAAGCATAAGCTGGCACCTTATCAGGATAAAGATGAGCGGCTATAGCACCTATTTGCGAGGGTTGCAAAACAGGCTTATTCTGCTTTTCTACTTTAGTTTCCGGTTCAAGCAAACCGGTAATCTCATCATTAAAAACCCAGATACAGCCTGTTAAACATACTATTAAAACAATGATGCCCGATACAAGTCCCAACCAAAGATGGAGCCACTTGTTGATCTTAATAAAAAGAGAATCCGCGCTTTTCTTTTTTGAGGTTGTGTTCATGTTGACAGGCTTCATTGTTTTTTTAGTATGTAGTGAGATAAAGTTTTTTAATTATTGTAAATGTTGAATGGCAGTAATTAATCCACCCTCAACTTTTAACCCTTGAGTGGCCGTGTGATTGGTAGCATCTATTTTATATACATAGCCCAATCCACTCTTCAAATTCACACCAATGTAGGCGTACCTTCCATCTTTAGGGGTGTAATTATTATTTGTGATACCTTGAATATCGTTAACATCAGGCATTCCTGTTACCTGAGTAAAGGTTTTGTTCAGTACGTTTACAATACCAATAGTAGTTCCAACAGTGTAAGCACCTTTTTCTGCTTTAAGAGAGGCATTCACTACAAAATTATTATCGCCAATGTAAATCCAGTTGGTTATGACATACCCGTTGGAAATCGACTCAAAATCGCAGAAGTAACTCTGATCAAATTCAGTTGTTCCAGATTTAATACGTGTTATAGCGGATGGTTTTGTGGAACTTAATACCTTATTAGTTACTGCAACGGACGATGAAAAGGCATACGTATCTCCATTTTCAACTACTGCTAATCCGTCCGTGAAATATCGACCGATAAAGCTGGTCCGGTTGTCTTTAATTACCTTCTCCAATTTCATTTCCGGATAACTGTATACCGCAATCCATGCACTGTCAGGGTAATTTGTTTCAAATGCAGCCCCAGGGAGTCCCTTAATAGAGAAATAAGGAGCAAACACTTTATTTCCTACCTGTTTGATCCAGCTAAAATGAGCAGTTTCTCCATTATGAGATGGTTCTTGCGTATTGATGGTTCCCTCAGCGGTTATCAACAACGTGTTTGTATTTACCTGATACCAGCTAGACAAAGGGTTTGTTATGTTTCTGGATATTTTAATCAATAACAAATCGTCATTTACAGGGGCAAATGCCTGAACTGTTTCAGTCTGAAAATTTGAAAGCTTGTTTAACTGACCGTTAAGAATACTATAGGTTGTTACAGCTCCCGGATTCCCTTGTCCATAAAGCATACTGAAAAATTTATTGTTATGTGTTACATAATACCGGTATGTTCCATCCTGCTCTACTCCGCTTCCAACAGTGGTTATCTTACCGGTGTCCAGGCTACTCGTAGTTAGTAAATAATCGGCAACACCAGTAGAGGCAACCGGAGTAACTGCTACAATAAAATTACCAGGATTCGAAGGTCCATTATCTGACTTAGAACAAGAAGTTATCGCGACTGCAATTGCCAGTGCTGCACATGTTTTTAGAATGTTTGTTTTCATATTAATTGTTGTTGTTTTTATTAAAGAAATAGCGAAGATTTAAATAGAAACCGCGACCCGGTTTTTGTAAACTGAAATTATCGTAAAGGGAAGCGTTGGTAAGATTTTTACCCTCTAATGCGATATTATACCGGCCTTTTGCCAGACTGTAGACCAGGTTAAGGTCATGACAAAGCTGCTCAGGAATAACCTTTTTATCGTCATTTACTCCCTTACCTCCCTGACTGGGCCAGTAGAGCCAGAAGGCATGTACATATAATAAATTGTACCCTATATTTAAATTATTACCCTTTTTGCCAAAGTTTTTAAGTGATACAGAAACGTCACTGTTACCGAACAGATAGGGAATATTGGGCATCTGATCTTTGTAAACAATACTTACTCCGGTATATCCGGGTTCAAACATTTGAAGGTTTTGCAAGTACTGATAGGTGAAGGTCGTACCTGCTGTAAGCCAGTCCTTGTAAGAATACCTGACTTCAGCATCACCTCCCCAAGTGCGGACACCCTCTCTGTTATCAGCTACTAATTTTGATTGATTATTATTTAATTTGTTATAGATAAAGTCAGTTGCATTTCTATAAATAGCGTTTGCAGCAAAAAACAAATAGCTGTTTTCATTTAAAGAAAAGCTATAGTTCATCCCCAGATTGATGTTGGCGCTTTTCTCTGGTTTCAGGCCAGGGTTCCCTTCCTGATTTTCCACATCACCAAATATTTCATATGCCTCAGGCATACGGTTAGTTAACTCATACGACGCCTTTAATTGTAAGTTTGGCTTAATAAAATAGGTTGTAGCTCCACCATAACCAAATTTGCTTACGTTATCATTTCCTGCCGCGGCGCCACCCCCATTTATGCTATTCTGATTAATAAATTTGCCAAACACGGTAGCACTCCATTTACTTTTTACATCAAAGCTATAGCCTAACCCTAAAACATTTTTATTCGTTTTCTTAGTTAGTTCATACTGAGCATTGCCTGGATTAAGAGGGTCACTTCCCTTTCTGTTAAATGTGCTGAATACATTACTTAATGAAAGGGATTGATTGTCATTGATCTGGTAATTTAACATCGTTGTTGCCAAACCATTATTATTCTTGTATTCATATAAACTTCTTGAGCTCTCGCCATTTGAACCATTCGGTTTAGTAGTGCCATACCAGTCATATCTGACATTCATCGTGTCGATGTTCTGTTCCTTTCCCAAATTGTAATTGGCATTAATCGTGACATCCAGTCCTTTTATCAGATCTTCTTTCTTATATTTCAAAGTAGGCATAATGGTATTCCCTCTTCTATGCCATCCGCCGAACACCGTAACCATTCGGGCACCTGTTTGTATTTCTTTGTAATTCTGACCCAGGGTAATACCGAACAAAAGCTTGTCCGCATAACTTTTATCCACTACCCCCACATTTGCAATAAACGTTTCATTATGATACGTATCATGAAATCGCCTTAATGAGGCTTCAGCAGCATAAGCCCCGGTATAAATATCTGATGCCTCGACATCTACTTTATAATCATTGTCTGAGTAATTCTGAAATGCATTCAATTGTACAGTAAAACCCTTTTGGGAAGTCATAGCGGCATTAACTACACTTCTATGCGTGTTAAAGGATCCGAATGAATAAGAAGCATCTACATAATTACGATAACGATCAGCCGTGATAATATTAATCGCTCCTCCAAGCGCATCAGAACCCAACCACATCGGAACAACTCCTTTATAAACCTCTATCCGATCTGCAATATTGATCGGAATATTATTAATCTGGAAAGAAGTCCCAAAATTGTCCATCGGTATGCCATCAATAAAATACTTGACATGATTTCCCGAAAAGCCATTTAAAGAAAGATTGAAGTTTGACCCCACTCCTCCCGATTCTCTTACTCGGATCCCAGCAACCCGATCCAGGGCCCCAGAAATATCGAGTGTTGTATTATATAGTTTTTTAGCGTCGACAGCAGTTACATTAAAAGCCTGCCTGTTGGTTTCCTGAACCACGGTACGTCCTGTAACTACAACTTCCGACAGGTCGTTCTCCTCTTCCTGCAGCGTAAAGAAAATAGACTGATTGTCTTTAAGCGGCAGTGTTAATTCCTCTTTTAATTCCTTATAACCAATATAACTGATCTTGAATTTATAATGCCCAGATGGGAGACTTTGAATAAAAAATTTACCGTCGGCATTAGTTACTGCCGAATTACCACCCGTTGTTATTTTGATACTAGCCCCTGTAAGAGGAACTCCTGATTTAGTTATTACACGACCAGAAAAGGCATATTTTTGTTGAGCACTTGCATTGCAGATACCGATGAAGAGGAAAAGGTAAAGGAAGATTGAATATACCTGCTTGTGTAAAATATGCATAAAATTTGTTTGTTCTTATTTAGACTAATTCTTAACTTGGCCAAAAATAGAATATTATTTATACGAATTTTGCAGGAATGCATACAGATTTAGCAGGAATATGTTTAAGGTAGAAATTAAAGATTCAAAAGAGAAGATACTGCCTTTCGGCTTTCAACAACCTGATTACCCGTTGGTTAATCTTTATTTTACAAGTGAAAGCATTAAAATAACAGACTTTTTGTGGACTGAAATACCAGCTAAAAACGATAATTTGATAACTAATACATGTTTGATGGAAATTACTTTGTCTAAAGAGGAATTTCTAAAAATAACCGATCATCAGCTAACAGGTACTAAAAAAACATCTCTTCCTATCCTAAATATAATCACTGACATTCTTCATTGTTCCTGTCATCCGAAATTCAAAAAGGTATATCTGCAAACTAAAGTATGTGAGTTAGTCATTCAAGTTTTATCTACTGCCTCAATAGCAACTTCTGAATTCCAATGGACCGAAAAGGAAAAAATGTTATTTCATCAGCTGAAAGAACTTATTGAAAAAAATCTGAGTAAAAATTATTCCATTGGAGATTTAGCCATGGTGGCCGGCATGAACAGGACAAAAATGCAAACTGGATTTAAGGATCTTTTCGGTAAAACTATTTATACGTATACCATAGATTTAAAAATGATGGAAGCCAAAGCATTATTAAGTAAGGAACATGCTGTTAGCTTAAAGGAAATTGCATCCAAACTTGGATATAAACACACCAACCATTTCTCTGCTGCATTTAAGAAAAAATTTACCTTTTCACCTTCTTCTTTCAAAAAAGGAATAAATCTACTAGGAGCTTTATTTGCTGCATTAATTAGCAGTTACTGAACTTATCGATAGCAGATTCAAACTAGTAAGTTTCCGGTAAAAGTCCGACTTAAACTAGCTATAGTCGGACTTATATCGGAATCTTACTGCAGTCTTACTGGAATCTTTTACTAAAAGGCAGGTATCAGGCTCTTTCAAAATACCTAACCAATAACGCTTGTTTCTATTTGAAGCTACAATTTAAAACCCCTTTATTAACTAAAATAATTAGTTTTATTAATTTTTTATCACTAATAATTTTAGTTATGATTTAATTTTCGATATTTGCTCTTGTCTGGTTAATTACCTGACATGAAAAATAAAAAAACTTAAATTATGTACAGAAATATTTACGATTTTTTAACAGACTGGAAAAATGAGAGTGAAAGTACTATTAAAGTATTTTACGTAATTACAGAAGAAATACGTCAGGTAAAAATTAATGAAAATGTACGTTCATTAGAACGACTTGCATGGCATCTAACTCAAACCATTACCGAGATGGGACACAAAGCTGGATTATTCCCTGTTGATCATTTAGAAAATAGTCCTATTCCTGAATCAATTGTTGAACTTGTCAATACCTATCAGGATTATTGTGAACAGCTTAGTAAGGCAGTAAATTCTAAATGGACTGATTCTTCTCTTGAGGATAAAGTAAATATGTACGGCGAGGAATGGGAAAAGGGAAAGATTTTGCAGGTACTGATTATACATCAAACACATCACCGTGCACAAATGACTGTGATAATGAGGATGCTTGGACTTCCTGTTCCTGGAATTTATGGACCATCAAAAGAAGAGTGGGCCAATATGGGTATGCAAGCTATGGAATAGTTATTTGCTCCAATTAACTGGTTATTGTAAAAGATTTGACTGGTTATTTTCAAAGAGTATTAACAAAAACTGATGTCATCAGCTATTATTGACATCAGCTTCTGTTAATACTCTTTATATAGAATCTTTTAAGATTTAATAAAAGTTAAAAGGTCTGCATTTATTGTCGCAGCTTCTGTAGTTGGCATTCCATGAGGAAAACCTGGATAAGAAATAAGTTTTCCATTTTTTAATAAATTCACAGACTTTGGTGCCGTAATTGGAAATGGAACGATCTGATCGTCTTCACCATGCATAACCAGTACAGGAACATCCACACTTTTAAGATCCTCGGTGAAGTCTGTTTCCGAAAAAGCTTTGATACCGTCGTAATGTGCTTTTATTGCACCCATCATTCCCTGCCGCCACCAGTTATCCCTAATACCTTGCAATTCTTTTGCACCGTCGCGGTTATATCCATAAAATGGAATGGTAAATTCATAAAAATACTGTGGTCGCTGAGTTGCTGTTCCATTTCGTATTTCATCAAATACAGAAATGGGAATGCCTTCCGGATTTTTTTCTGTCTGTACCATTAACGGGGTAACGGCACTGATAAGTACTGCTTTGACAACACGTCCTTTTCCATGTTTGGCCACATAGTGGATTACTTCACCACCACCAGTTGAATGGCCGATGTGTATTGCATCTTTTAGATCAAGTGCCTGTGATAATTCAGCCACATCCGCTGCGTAGGTATCCATATCATGCCCTTCGGAAGTTTGACTGGATCTACCATGTCCTCTGCGGTCATGAGCAATAACCCGATATCCATGCTGTAAAAAGAACGTCATCTGTGCGTCCCAATCATCACTGGATAGCGGCCAACCGTGATGAAAAAAAAGGGGCTGTCCTGTTCCCCAATCCTTATAATAAATTTCTGTACCGTCTTTTACTTTGATTGTAGCCATTTGTTTTGATTTGATTATTTTGATTAATAAAACAATTTCAATTTCACAATACACGCTGCATTACGCCACAGTAACTCTATTAGCCACTACCGGACGTTTCAAATCCCAGTTATCATTCTTGATTTGTTCCTTCAAACATTCCGTACGATAAACCGTATTTTGAAGGATGACTTTTTTATTCGTTCTCAACCATTCATCGCGAACATCTACATATTGAGAAGTCCATTTCTTCTCGTCACCTCCTTTTACCGGAACCATTTCTGGGAAGCGTTGACGCAGAAAATTTAGTATTCCACCGGAATGGATAAAACTATCATAAATGACAAGGAGGCTCAGTGGAAGCTTAAATCCCATTTGGTTAAACCAGGCATAAGCAGGCAAGTAATAATAGGAATCAAAAAAATCATCCTGCGAAGCCTGCATAGCAGGATCAGTCTTACCTGCTTTTTTTAGCAAATTGCAAAAAGTTAGGTCAGAAGCCAGGGATGGCTTCTGACCTATTCTGTTTATATAAGGCAACAACTCCTTCTTAAAGATGCCATTATGCTGCATATAGACATTAATCAGCGATTTGAGGTTCCCAAATTCAGTAGTTTGCGAACGGCCATAGGTAATCTGAACGATATTACTTTTGGTCTTAGCATCCGTATAGTCCTTCAATTTAACCAACGAATCATATTTACCTTGTGTAGAACCTGTTTCAAAAACATTAACAATTCTTTCTGTTTTATCTTTGGTGGTAGCGGTAATCATAATACAATTATTTCAGGCAAATTCATGAAAATTCCGCAATCCTGAAATAGCTATTAGTAGTCATAAAATGACTGGAATAAATTTTAAAAATACATTAAAGTTCTTTATAGTGACGATCTTTCAATTAATTTACATGAATTGCGAACCTGCTTAAACTCTTTATCCAGAATTAAGTTAGCGGCAGTATTACTCATTTCTTCAAAGTTGGTGGTTATAACGGTTAGGTCTAACAATTCCTTTAATACCGTTTCATTGAAGGAGATAATTCCAATATCAATTCCTAGTTTTAATCCTTTAGACCTAACCATCTTGATTAGATCAGCCAAAGCTGACTCAGTAAGGGTAAGGAATACCTGACCCTTTTTTAATTGTATTTGGTCGACATCAGGAACAATAGCAAATTTCTTTTTATAATCCTTACAAAACTGCTTGATTCCTTCCAGCGTTTCAGTAGGATGATTGTTTAATTCTAGAAATACATTTGTAATGCTTTTATATGTTTGAAGCGATTTTTCGGCTGATAACAACGCTTCATAAACGATCTGTTTAACCTTAGGTAATTTATCATTGGGGGCAATCAACAATTTATGCATTAGGTTTAATTCTATCAAATAGCTATTTCATGAGAACTAAAACCTTTAATTAAGCAATACTATTTCTCTCAACTTTTAATTCGCAAATTTCTTTGCTAATAAATAGCACAGATAAGTAAATGCTGGGGCAAAGATTACATCAATACTATAGTGGGCATGTTGCAACAGTACCAGCACCCCCATTAAAGTAGTGGTGATCAGGGCGAGTCGTTTATCACTTTTCTTTTGGAGTATCAGAAAAAACAGGAATTGGGTTGCTGTGTGTCCTGAATAAAACAAATCTTTAGTGACATAGGTAGCTCCGTAAAACAGGTCTGTAATTGGGTCCCATATATCAATTAACCCTTGAGGTGGATTAAGAGGTACCAAAGAAATTGTAATAAACCTGGAGATATTCAATACAATAATTCCATACATTAAGTTTAGAAGCAATGAAGGACTTTGCACCACTCTTATGATCGAAAAGATTGCCATGCCCCAGGTAATGGTGAAAATGGGTATGGAGACATCAGTTGCAGGGATAATATTTAGTAACCAGTCATTGTACACATAACCCTGTCGAGCTTCTATGTACTGATAAAAAACAGGAAAAACCGGGGTAAGGCATAACATCATAGCTATGGCTAATAGCAGCTTTTGCTTAAAAAGAGATTCGGACCAGGCGAGGGCCCATCTTCCAGACAGGGAAGCATTAAGGATATTAACTTTCTTATCGTTCATTAATTTCACATAAATGTGAGGTGAATTTCATGTTAAGGAGGTGCCAAATATAGAAGTAATAGGGATCAATACTGATTTTAATATTGACTAGTTTCTTAACGAAAGTTGTAAGCTATTGAAAAGGCAAATCGAAAGATTTGAGTAAATTTGTTATTGATCTGCAAATCACATTATTAGAAATAAAGCGTTACAACTCCTTTTTTAGCGATAATAATACAAGAAGAGTGATCATTCTTCATTATTTTGGCCAATTCAACCTCAAAAACTCCCTTTAAATGCTATTTACTGTATTATCAGGATTAATAACATCAGGTCTTTTCATTCCATTTGGAAAATATTTCCGTACTAAATGGGGTGCTGTTATTGCCATACTGCCTATCTTATTATTTTGTTATTTACTGCAGTTTATTCCTGTTATAAGTACCGGTATTACGCTGTACGAAAGTTACGAATGGGTCCCTTCTTTACATATTAATTTTGACCTTAGATTAGATGGGTTATCGCTATTATTTAGCCTGTTAATCACAGGAATTGGTTCATTAATTTTCATATATGCCAGCTCTTACCTAAAGGGGCATTCCTACTTAGATCGTTTTTATGGTTATCTATGTCTGTTTATGGCTTCCATGTTGGGCATAGTCCTGTCTGACAATATTATACTTCTTTTCGTTTTTTGGGAATTAACCAGTATTAGCTCCTTTTTTTTAATCGGCTTTAATAATGACCATGCGGATTCAAGAAAAAGTGCGATTACGGCATTAAGCGTTACAGGACTAGGTGGTTTCTTTCTTTTAGCGGGCTTAATCCTGATGGGTAGTATTGCAGGAACCTATTCAATTGGGCAGTTAATAGAATCCGCCAGTATTATTAAAAATCACGAATTGTATCCAATAGTATTGGGATTGGTATTTATCGGAGCATTTACTAAATCGGCTCAATTCCCCTTCCATTTCTGGTTACCTGATGCAATGAAGGCCCCAACACCTGTATCGGCTTATCTTCATTCGGCCACTATGGTTAAAGCTGGGATATTTCTCCTAGCGCGCTTTACTCCTATTTTAGGGGGTACATCTGCATGGTCCTATACGTTAATGATAGTGGGTGGCTTTACCATGATATATGCTGCACTGCACTCCTTATTCCGGACAGATTTAAAAGCCGTACTCGCCTATTCCACTATATCCGCTTTAGGGATTTTAACATTTTTAATAGGCATCGGCACACAGGAAGCATTAATTGCGGCAATTACATTTACAGTTGTACATGCGTTATACAAAGCCACATTATTTTTAACAACCGGAATAATTGATCATGAAACAGAAACAAGGGATCTTAGTAAGCTTTCGGGCCTAAGAAAGGTTTTGTTCCCGGTTTTTATTGCAGGGACGTTAGCTGCATTATCCAGTGCAGGCATGCCCCTGTTATTTGGCTTTATTTCAAAGGACCTGATCTATGAAGCGACCTTACATTCCGAGCAACATCTAGCATTGTATTTAACGATCGCTGCCGTACTTACCAATGTTTGTTTAGTAGCAGCAGGGTTTATGGCTGGTATCAAACCGTTCCTTGGAAATTTGCCCCAGCAATACGAAAAGGTTCATTTACCTGATCAATCGATGTGGATCCCCCCTTTGATTTTAGCTTTACTTGGATTGGCTTTTGGCCTTTTTCCTGCAGTTGCAGGCTACTTTATTGTCTCCCCTGCGGTAACTAGCATGTCTGCAGAAACGGTAAATGCTCATCTCCAAGTATGGCATGGTTTCAATACAGTGCTCCTGCTGAGCCTTGTTACACTTGCATTAGGATCGATCTTGTTCCTTTATAATAAACCTGACAGCCGAAAGCTGACTTTATTAGTGCCCTTAAATAAGGTCTCCCCTCAAAATATCACTAAAAAGCTATTCAAAAAGTTTGTTAATTTTTCAGCGTGGTATACCAATATCATGCACAATGGCTTTTTAAGATCCTATTTACTCAAAATTATCATTTTTGCTGAAGCACTGCTGGCTTATGAATTGTTTATCGGCGGATCCATATATATTGATTACACTCAATTATCTCCCATTAGTATTTATGAAGCCGTTAATGTACTGATATTGATTGCGGCGGTAGGACTTACAGTAACCACATCGTCGAGGTTGACAGCTGTAGTTGGAACAAGCGCAATAGGATATGCAATTTGTTTGATGTTCGTTTATTACAGTGCACCCGATCTTGCCATGACCCAATTTACGATAGACACTTTAACGGTCGTTTTATTTGTGTTCGTACTATTTAATCTCCCGTCATTTATCAATCAGGCTAATAATAAAATAATTATCAGAGATTCAATTGTGGCAATAACATTTGGTACTTTATTATCAATAATAGCTATTAAAGTATTGCAAGTACCTACCGATATTACAATCAGTGAGTTTTACGGTCAGTTTGCCTATACCCTTGCTAAGGGCAAAAATGTAGTCAATGTAATTCTGGTTGATTTTAGAGGTTTGGATACGATGTTTGAAATCGTTGTATTGAGCATTGCCGCGCTTGGTGTATATAGTTTGATTAGGTTAAAATTAAAATCATCAGAAAAAGATTAATATGAGAAGTGCCATACTACAAACTGCATCCAGGTACCTGCTACCTATTCTTTTGTTATTTTCAGTCTTCCTATTACTCCGCGGACACTATTATCCTGGTGGAGGCTTTGTGGGAGGTTTAGTCGCATCTATCGCATTTGTGCTACATAGTTTTGCTCATGGCACTGTGAATACGATGAAAGTTCTTCGCTATAAACCATTAACGCTGATCCCTATAGGACTAGGGATTGCGTCTTTAGCCATGTTCATGCCGGTTTTCTTTGGCTTACCCGTGATGACCGGATTATGGCTCGATGAACCCATCCCTGTAATAGGAATGCTCGGCTCTGCACTTCTATTCGATATAGGTGTTTATCTGGTTGTCATCGGTGTTGTATTAACCATTTTGTTTACCATCTCTTTACATACTCATTAATTATGGAACTACTGTTGGTCTTCTTAATTGGCGTTCTGTATGCAGCGGGAGTATATTTAATCCTAAGAAGAAGTATGGTTCGTCTTCTTTTAGGAATCATACTTTTAGGGAACGGCACTAATATTTTAATTTTTCTATTGGGGAACATCGTTAAGGGCAAACCTCCTATTATAGGGGCCAACCTAAAGGTATTTCAGGATATCTATGCAGACCCTGTTCCCCAAGCGTTAATCCTGACCGCTATTGTAATCAGTTTTGGTTTAACATCTTTTGCTATCGTTTTATTAAAGCGGGTATATGCCTTAATCAATACTGATGATTTAGATGATTTAAATACCCCTGAAGAAGAAGAAGATTTATGATTGATAATCAAATTATAGCTACCGTAGTAGTACATTTATTCACGGCAATAATACAACTGGCCTTTTGGTCAAAAACTATTACCCAACGCATATTAAGTATCGCAGGTTGTATCATTGGCTTTATATTTTCAATTATCCTGTTCACTAATGTATTCAATGGTAGCATCCTAACCATGAATGCAGCGAATTGGGAAGCTCCATTTGGCATTGTATTCGTAGCTGATCTCCTGAGTTCCACTTTCGTATTGCTTACCTCTATAGCCGCATTGGCAGTATCTATTTTCTCTGCCGTTGGTATTGGTAAAGCTAGAATGCACTATGGCTATTTCCCTATGTTCCATTTTTTGATTATGGGACTGAATGGTGCATTTTTAACAGGCGATATTTTCAATCTTTATGTATGGTTTGAAGTCATTATAATAGCATCTTTTGTACTGTTAACTTTAGGTGGGCGCAAAGCACAACTAGAGGGTGCGGTAAAGTATATGGCCTTAAACATTCTGGCTTCAACCTTTTTCCTCACCGGTATTGGCATCATTTATGGAATTACAGGAACGCTAAACATGGCTGATCTTTCATTGAAAATCCCCTTAGTTCAGGATCAAAACATTGTGAACTTAACGGCTATATTTTTCATGATAGGCTTTGGAATAAAGTCCGCAGTATTTCCTTTATATTTTTGGCTTCCCTCCTCTTATCACACGCCCCCATCCGCTGTGGCCGCTATATTTGGAGGGTTACTCACCAAAGCAGGACTCTATGCGCTATTCAGGGTGTTTACCCTCATATTTATCCCCAATGAATTTATAAAAACTGTTCTAGTAGGACTTGCTATTATGACTATTTTAACAGGAGTTTTTGGGGCAATTATCAGAAACAATATGCGCCATTTATTTTCCTATTTAATTGTTTGTCATATCGGCTTTATTGTAGGGGGACTCGGCTTATACACTAAAGTGGCATTTATGGGTGCCATTTTTTATCTGATACACGACATTATGGTCAAAACTAATTTATTTTTAATATCGGGCTTGATCAGAAAGCTGCGAGGAACAATGAATATGTCCAAACTTGGTGGCTTATATGCAGAATACCCTAAAATATCTTTGCTGATAGCTGTGGTACTATTTTCTCTGGTAGGCATTCCTCCACTTTCCGGATTCTGGCCTAAAATTTATTTATTTGAAGCATCATTTGCAGGTAAAAGCTACCTATTTTTAGCAAGTCTGATCATTGCCAGTTTTATTACATTATATGTAATAGCTAAACTTTGGGCTGAAGTTTTCTGGAAAGAAGCATCTACAGATGAGATAGTTGCCGACAGTTTTCAACCTTTAAGTAGATTTAAAAAAACTTTGTTGATACTTCCAATTGGGATACTGGCATGTACTTCTCTCTTTATAGGACTCTATGCGGAATTTATTATTCAGGTAGCGAATAGAATTTCAAATGAAATGTTAGATCCATCTCCATATATTAAAGCAGTATTAGGTAAATAGACGATTATGATTAAACACTTTTTAATGAACCTTCTGCTTTCCTTTATATGGGTGGCACTTACTGGTTCGCTGTATTATTCTAATTTTCTCTTCGGCTTTTTAATCGGTTTTTTTATCCTGTGGTTAATGAACAGGCAGGAGACAGATCAACGCTATTTCAATCGCATACCGAAAACAATTGGATTTATATTGTACTTTTTGTATGATATTATTGTTGCAAATATTCAGGTAGCTTATGACGTGATTACGCCTAAATATTTCTTCACCCCGGGCATAATATGTTATCCGCTGGATGCCACTTCAGACATGGAAATAAATCTGTTATCAACCATCATTTCCCTGTCCCCAGGCACATTGGTCCTTGATATCAGCGAAGATAAAAAGTCGCTTTATATTCATGTCATGTATCTGAAAGATAAAGAAATATTTATAGCACAGATGAAAAATGGCTTTGAGAAAAAACTATTAGAAATATTAAGATGACTTTAAATCTCTACTTCGACTATGTCATTTTCCCAATATTAACAGTAACCGTAATTCTGGTATTTATACGCCTGTTTAAAGGTCCGGAATTAGTTGATCGTGTTGTTGCATTAGACTTGTTGATTACGATTGGTATTGCTTTGATAACGGTGTACAGCATCAGATCGGCTGAGGCCATCTTTTTAGATGTGGCTATGATTTTTGCTCTTATTGCATTTTTAGGAACTATTGCCTTTTCATTTTACCTGGATAAACAAGAAAAAAAATGACATCTATTTTAATTGCTATAGTGAGTACGATAGGTTCTCTGGCTATCCTTTTCGCATCCATAGGAATACTAAGAATGCCGGATTTTTATTTACGTCTATCGGTAACGGTCAAAGCTTCTACACTCGGTGTTGGCTTATTATTGGCTTGTGCAGCATATGTATTTCCGGATGCATCTGTGACGACAAAAGCTTTATCCATTGTCTTCTTTTTAATATTAACTACTCCTGTAGCCGCTCACATGATTGGCAGAACCGCTTATCATACGGGAGTTGCTAAATGGAAAGGTACTTTTATTGATGAACTTGATGACTTGTCTGACAAAAAAGAAGATGGTTCTCCTGATAATCAAGATCACGCTGCTCCTAACAGGGAAATTTAAAATATAAATTCCTTTTCATTTATAACCTGATAACTGTGAAAAATAGATTTATAAGGTAAATTATAAGATTAAATCCGTGATGTCGACGACAAGAAGTCAAAGTCTTGTTGAAATCAAGTGTATATGGCCATAGAGATTACCAAAAATCCAATTAAAAAATATAGGGGTTTACATAAATCAGGCTCCCATTGATTCACGTTGAAGGAGCCTTATTGTTTTATTTATAACGCTTATTTCAGAAAACTGATTTACTTTAGGAATAGCAGATGTTAATTTTTACATCTATTTCGATTTTATGAAAAAGCGTAGCTCTTCCATTGCCTGACGATGTAACGGAAGAGCCTACTGATCAATATAAATTATTCTTTTTACTTTAATTGAGATGATACCTCACCACCCTTCACTTTCTCATAGTTGTAAAACCATTTATTTCAAGGCTCCACCTATTCTTCTGCATGAATACGTATAAACCATTCCTTATATTTTGTCTCTGATTTCGATGCAACTTCAGAATATCGTGTAAGTAGATCGTGAAGTTCTGAACGGTCGTCTTCAAGATTGTACTGCTGTCATTTCTCAGATCTTTCTGCAACCAGTTTCCAGTTACCTTCACGAAGTGCTTTATTTTCCTCATGTTCTCAGCAAATCGGTTGTTTGCGATTAACGGACTTACCGGTAAATGCAGGTTTTAAACTCACTCCTTCATAACGTTGAATCTTGTTTCCACTATATTCCAGGGGGTATTTTACTCTGCCTAGATCAACCTAAGTTGGAAGAATATCGATCAAATGAGCAGGTTGTGCTTCAAACTTACCACTTCATCTGCACTTGCTTCCTCAATAGTGCCAACAAGGTAATATCCGGCATTGTTGAAAACAATATCAAGCCTTCCAAATTGAGCATGAGCTTTATTTACAGCAGACTTTACCTGCTCGGGCTTAGTCACCTCAGCTTCAGCGTCAGCACATTTTCACCATACTTTTCATTCAGGTAGGCAATAATTTCCAGTTTAAGTGCTTTAGCAGCAACCTTATCGCCACGCTTTAAAGCAGCTTCAACCCAAGCATGCCCAATCCTCCTTGATGTGCCTGCAATGAATCAAACTTTATAAGATCTATCAGGATTTGATTTTAAAACAGCACCAGAAGTTTCATTTTGATGTAACATAATTTTATGTTTTTAATTAACAACGCAACAAAGATCAACTGCTGCCCATGGAGGCATGTAGCCTAAATGAGATTTTTTATAATCAAAATGAGAATAACATAAAATTTGACACAAATATTAGTAAGGTCTGGAAACAGATTAATAATACAAAAAGACCGTAAATTAAAAAAAAATCAATGGACGTAAAACATTTTACAGTATATTGATTATTAATACACTGTAAAAATATTTCTATCATTGAACATCAATTTTTAATCGTATAACATCATTAAATATGAAAAATGTAACAGGCCTTGGTGGCGTATTTTTAAATGCGATAATCCGCAAGAGATGAACGAATGGTATGCCAAAAACCTTGGATTGACTACCAGCCCCATCCAGCCCGTTTCCGACCAAAGCAAATTTCATTTTTACCTTGCCAAGTACCCCCTCAGAGGGCAATGGGGTATATTGCATTGCCAGTTGCCAAATTTGACTGGGTTACCAGCGATCAACTCGAACAGGGTTATATGATCATCAGCAAAGTTGAGCACCCAATTGCACGAATGGCTTTTCCGACAACTACAAAACGCTGGTCGTTGCCAACGAAATTGTTGGTATCACTCCAGGAGGATAGGTTGCTATCAAAAGATGCATAAGGGTATCCCCTATTGTTAAACCTTATCTCTGGCTAATGATGAATTCCTTATCATAAGAGTACTTTTTAACACGATATTCCGCACTTCTTTTGAATCATAGCTATCATCAAGCATGCTTAACATTAAATGAATTACATTCTCAGCAATCTCTTTAACTGGCTGAGATATAGCAGTAATAGGGGGAGTAAATAATCTATAAAGATTATGATCGTCGAAAACAATCACGCCAATATCCTGTGGAATATGCAAATTTAAGTTCCTTATCGATTCCAATCCATTATCTGCAATGTAATTAGTTGCAAAAAAAACAGCGTCTATTTTATCCCTATTTTCACTAAGAAACTCCTGAATTTCCTTAATACTATTCTCTTTATTATCATGGTAAAGAATATTTTTGATTATCGGCTTTCCCTTTATTCTTTTCAAAGCGTCGATATATCCTTCCTGACGTTCAAGCATTTGCACCTGATCAGAATCGAGATTAACCATTGCTATATTTTTGTATCCATTCTGTATAAAATGATGAATAGCATCGTATGCCGCTTCATAATTATTGACAACAACATTATTTGTATCAACTTCAGGTACTGTTCTATCAAATAAAACTACAGGCAGATTATCATCGATCAGATCATTCAGTTCTTTTTCTATACCCGGAGGGGGAGCTATTATATAACCATCAACCTGTCTTGTCCGATAAATTTGAATGAGATCCTTTGTCTTTTGAGTATCGTTTTCTGTACTGCAGTAAATTATTTTATAGCCCTTTTTATAAGCACTTTCTTCAATTAACCGGGCTACAGTAGAAAAAAAAGGGTCTGAAATATCTTCTACCATCATTCCGATAATCTTGGTCTTCCCACTTCTTAATCCCTGAGCAAACTGATTTGGTCTATAGCCAACTTTTTCAATATGTTCTAGTATCTTCTTTTCAAGACCCTCACTAATATGTTTTTCACGTGCCTTTCCATTTAATACAAAAGATACTGTTGTTTTAGATATATTTAGTTGTTGAGCTATATCTCCTATTGTTAGTTTTTTCTTCATCGTTTAAAATGGAATGCTTATTCCGTCTTTTAGGGCAAGGGTAACAATAATATTTTAAAGATAAGTAAAAGTAAATTAAAGCTAATCCTGGGGTGTATAGGTTAAGCTTTAATTTACCGATTTAGTTTCCTATTAAAAAACAACGGAGAAATGAAAGACACAAAAATTCTCTTCACAGAATTAGACTTTATGAGATATGCATCTACATCCCATCTATTTATAAAGCCGCATTTTATATATTTTATAAGAGATCTACATTCTATTTTTTACTAGTAAACTTTGGAATTAACTAAAATATCAAAACTTGCTGCTGCTCCAATCAAAGCTGCATCTTCACTTAACTCTGCCAATTTGATATCAACCAACAAATTATTGTCTTTTATATATCTTTTAAGATTTGCTAAAAACAAATGATGTGCTTTTGAAATATTACCACCTAAAACTATATCAAAAACTTGTTTTTCACTGAGATAAGGCGTCAGAAAAGATGCAAGATTAGTTGAAAACTCATTAAATATAATGGAACAGGTTTTGGTTTCTTCAATACATCCTGATATTTCTTTAACACCACAAACATCCCGACCAGTAAGTTCTTTGAACCTTTTAATAAACCATCGGGTCGTAAAATACTCATCTGCTATACTTTTCAGAAAAGGTTCACTTCCAAGATTTAAATCAGTAGTTATCCCGTTCTGACTTATCGCCGAACCAAATCCAGTTCCTAGTGTTAGTCCTATTACTTTATCGAGATTTCGTGCAGCTCCGCAAAACACTTCTCCATGAAGAAAAGCTTCAGCATCATTTCTGAATAGTATATTTTCAGGCTTCATGTCCAAAACATCCGCAAAGTACTGTTTGATATTACAGCCATAAATGGATTCAAACTTATCAAGACCTTTTATCAAAGAAATTCCCCTTTTATAATCAAAGGGACCTGGCATAGCAAAACTAAGTTTATTCACTCGTCCATCATGCCATGCAATAGCTTCTTTTACAGCAGACAACCATCCATCCAGAATTTGAGATTCAGAACCTTTACTGTTTATGTCTTTTCTTATTGTGCTTTCTTTTACTAAAAATTTATCCTTTAAGTTTACTAATGCAACAGTAATATGAGATCCCCCAATATCCGCACCAGCAACAATATTTTCTTCTTGACAATTCATGTTATATCCAATATGTTAATCTATTATACTGCTGAGTTTCATCCTAATTCAAGCTTTACAATTCGCTTGTCCTTGTATATTTTTTATGCAAACAGGATTTATAATCCCTTTTTAAATACTTAATGGCATAATTAACTATAGGTTAATAATTAATTAAATCACAATTTAGATCTGAAAAAATTCACTCATTTATAATGAGAAAAAGTAAAGCTAAATTAATTTAAGTAGAATCAAACTAAACCAATTTAATAAATTAAAGATAAATCATTAAGGGATAACTAAACTTGATGTATTTGAAGATTCACTGGCAGTAGAATGGCCTTGAAAAACAATATGAAGCTGGAATAGTAGAGGCCAAAGCATCACAAAATTATAAGTTAACTTTTACCTGCGTCTTTATCTCTAATTTAAACTTGGTACGTTTAAAAGCCAGCCATTTAAACATTTTTTTAAGCTGCTCCTCATCTGGTGTTGCCCCAAGTGTTACAATATGATCTTCATAAACCAGCACAGCTCCACTAGCATCAATAATACTCAACAAATTTCTCTTCTGGTGAGTAAGCGCCTGTTCAACAGCTTCATACTTAATTAAAAAGCTGACTTGCACAGCCCATCTTTGTATCACCAAAAAGAAAAACAATCATGCGTGTATTTGTAACAGGAGCCACAGGCTTCATCGGAACTGCCATTGTGCAGGAATTAATAAGTGCCGGTCACCAGGTATTGGGACTTGCCCGTTCGGAAGCATCAGCCCAAAAACTAATCTATGCAGGTGCAGAAGTTCACCGGGGTGACCTTGAAGACCTCGACAGCCTGCGCAGCGGTGCGGCCTCTGCAGACGGCGTGATCCATGCCGGCTTTATCCATGACTTTACCCGGTTTCAGGAAGTTTGCCTGGTAGATAAAATTGCCATTGAAACCATCGGCGATGTACTTGCCGGATCTAACCGCCCGTTTATTGTTACCTCCGGCTCGGCACTGGTAAGCCCAGGAAAGCTGGCTACCGAAGATCTCATCACGCCGTTCAACCCAGCCTGGCCAAGGGCTTCTGAACAATCAGCAGATGCTGTATCAGCTCTGGGTGTGCGTGCGGCAGTTATTCGCTTATCACCATCGGTACATGGCGAAGAGGATTAACACGGATTTATCCCCATACTGATTAGTATCGCCCGCGAAAAAGGAGTCTCCGCCTATGTTGGTGAAGGACTCAACCGATGGAATGCCGTACACCGTCTGGATGCAGCCCATTTGTTCAGATTGGCCTTAGAAAACGCTACTCCAGCAGCCCGTTTTCATGGTTCTGCCGAAGAAGCCATCACGGTTAAATTCGATTGCCGAAGCTATTGGCAAACAACTAAATGTCCCGGTAGTATCAATCGCGCCTGAGAAAGCTGCTGAACATTTTGGCTGGTTCGCACAGATGGCCGCAATCGACTGCCCGACATCAAGCAAGTGGACACAGGAACATTTAAACTGGCACCCAACCCTCCCCACCTTGCTTGTTGATATTGAAAACGGCGTTTATACCAAATAACAAGCGATAAGAATTAACTGTAACGAGTTACTAGCGTAGACTTTAGTAAAAAGGCGGGCAGCCAGGTACATGAAGATCTAAAACGCGTAATATACGTGAATCCTAAAGAGATTTCATCTAATAATAAAGATGATGATAAAAATAGCTTTTCAGACGACGTACATGGATAACCGCAAGACTCTGGAGTACTTTCACCACAGCCAGCCAAAAATGAGTAAGGTCAAACTCAAGATTTCGATAAAGGCTATGCCGCAGATTATCATAAAAAATAACGAACTTTATTATAGCTATGAACAGTAACCCGCTTTTTCATTTTCATACGATCACAGAATATCACCGGACAGCGGGGTTGCCTAATCCGGCACACCCGCTGATCAGTTTAGTGCACATGGACGACCTTAAGAAGCCCCTGGCAGAAGGCCCATTTAGTGTGATCTATGATTTTTATTCCATCGCGATAAAAAGGGTAAAAGAACGCCAAATTTAAATACGGTCAGCAGGCAAGCGATTTCGATGAAGGTGTACTGTTCTTTATGTCACCCGGCCAGGTCTTTGGTGTGGAAATTGAAAAGGGCAGCAAGATGTACCATCCAGAAGGCTGGCTGATCCTTATCCACCCTGATTTTTTATGGAACACCCCCCTGGCCAAAAATATCAAACAATACGAATTCTTCAATTACTCGGTTAACGAGGCGCTTTATTTATCGGACAGGGAGGAATCCATGCTCACAACCATCGCCCACAATATCGAGCAAGAGTACCATGCCAATATTGACCGATTCAGCCAAAGCGTAATCATTGCTCAACTAGAACTATTGCTAACCTATTCGGAAAGGTTCTACCAGCGCCAGTTTATTACCCGCAAAATGACCAGTCATGGAATCCTGACCAAACTGGAAGATTTACTCAGCAGCTACTTTAACAGTGGTGCACTTGCCCAAAAAGGACTGCCTAGCGTTACTTACATTGCCGAAAACTTAAATATCTCACCGGGTTACCTGAGTGGCCTGCTCAAATCCCTTACCGGCCAAAACACCCAGCAACATCTTCACAACAAGCTGATCGGACTGGCAAAGGAAAAGCTTTCAACCACCAACTTGTCGGTCAGCGAAATCGCCTACGAGTTGGGTTTCGAACATCTGCAGTCCTTTAGTAAACTATTCAAGACCAAAACCAGCCTCTCGCCAATGGGATTCCGTCAATCATTTAATTGAAAAGTTTACATAATTGAGCATTAATGGCCCTATAATTCCTTTTCTTTGAATTACTAAACCATTTGATCCTGAAATTTTATTTGTCGGCAGGCTTCGATTTTGACGTTAGTCAATGTTTATTAAATGTTTTTGGTGCAACTTTGAGCTTCAGTTAGGCAATAAAGATAATGACAGCGGTGCTTGCAGATTTAATACGAAGAATAACGGCCCTCGATGAGGAGCAGTTAGCAGCTGTTATTTCCTCTTTTAAACCATTAACGGTAAAAAAGCATGCTATTTTATTAGAATCTGGCGCAATAGCCGACAGGCTGTTCTTTATCAATAAAGGATGCCTCAGGTTGTACTATGACACGGAAGAGCATAGTATAGCTACCCGTTTCATGGCATTTGAACATACATTCTTAACCTCAATAGTCAGTTTCATTTCCAGAGAGCCTTCAAAAGAATACATTCAAGCGGTCGAAAAATCAGAATTATTAGTAATTTCTCATCACGACTTCTTTAATCTACGGGCTACAATACCTTCATGGGATAAAATGTATATCTACATTCTGGAATATGGATTAACAGTGATCACTTCCAGACTTAGTAGCCTACTCACACAAAACGCCACTGAACGCTATCGCGACTTACTCAAAAACAACCCCGAACTCATTCAAAGATTATCCAATGCTAATTTAGCAGCCTACCTGAATATATCGCCAGAAACACTGAGCAGGTTAAAGTCGCAGATATAATGATTCAAAAAACAAATTTACAGAGATAGTACATAAAATTAATATGAGAAGTGACGAAGTAAAAAAAGGAGTTCAAAGGACACCACATAGATCATTGTTCAGAGCTACCGGATTAAAAGACGAAGATTTTAATAAACCTTTTATCGGCGTAGCAAATTCATTTATAGAGATCATTCCAGGACACTTTTTTTTAAATAAAGTAGCTGAAATTATAAAAGATGAGATCCGGGCAAATGGATGCGTTCCATTTGAATTTAATACTATTGGTGTTGATGACGGCATTGCAATGGGACACGATGGAATGCTTTACTCCTTGCCGAGCAGAGAAATTATTGCAAGTTCCATAGAAACGGTCATGAATGCGCACAAACTTGATGCAATGATTGCGATACCGAACTGTGATAAAATAGTTCCAGGCATGATTATGGGTGCACTCAGGGTTAACGTACCCACAATTTTTGTCAGCGGCGGACCAATGGCAAAAGGGCATAAAAAAGATGGAACACCTATAGATCTGGCTACTGCTTTTGAAGCTGTAGGGAAACATGAAGCCGGAAACATGAGCGATGAAGAACTTCTGGAGATTGAATGTAATGCCTGTCCAAGCGGCGGAAGCTGTGCGGGTATGTTTACCGCCAACTCCATGAACACCTTGATGGAAGCTATGGGAATTGCTTTGCCCGGAAATGGAACGATACTGGCCCAAACCAGCGAACGTGAAGCACTTTACAGAAGAGCTGCCAAAAGAATTTGCGAAATAGCTTTAGACCAAGGTTCAAGTGAAAAATTCAAAATAAGAAACATATTGAATGAAAATGCTATAAGAAATGCATTTGCCGTTGATATGGCGATGGGAGGAAGCTCAAATACCGTTTTACATATGCTGGCTATCGCAAATGAAGCCGACGTTAATTTTGAACTTAAAGACATCAATGAGATCTCTAAAAACGTTTCACATATTGCTAAAATATCTCCGAGTCTGTCAACCGTTCATATGGAAGATATAAACAGTGCTGGTGGTGTAAATGCAGTGATGAAGGAGATGACAAAAAGAGGTACTAACGTATTGCTAGATAATCTGACTATCAGTGGAGAAACCTTGTTAGAGAAGATTGCAGATGCCGAAATTAAGGATAAAAGTATCATCCGTACCGTCGATAATCCATACAGCCAGGTAGGTGGATTGGCTATCCTTTATGGAAATCTGGCGGAGCAGGGTGCTGTAATTAAAACAGCAGGCATCACCGGTGCCAGGGTTTTAACTGGTAAAGCCGTATGTTACGACGGTCAGGCAGAATGCGTTGCAGGAATCCTTCTGGGAGAAGTAAAAGCTGGTGATGTTGTAGTGATTAGATATGAGGGACCAAAAGGAGGTCCGGGTATGCAGGAGATGTTATCACCAACAAGTTTGATCATGGGCATGGGACTGGGAAGTTCCGTTGCGCTGATTACAGATGGAAGATTTAGTGGCGCAACAAGAGGTGCATCAATTGGCCACGTCTCTCCTGAGGCAGCCGAAGGCGGTATGATCGGTCTACTTAAAAATGGTGATGAGATTCATATAGATGTCGATAAATACATCCTGTCGGTTAATTTGACCGACGAAGAAATCACAAAAAGAAAAGCAGAATTCATGCCGGTTAAAAAGATTTTGAAATCAAGGTGGCTTAGTCAATATAGGGCATTAGTAACTAATGCAAGCCAGGGAGCCGTTTTAAGGACAGATTTATAATTTATTCAGCATTAAGAATAAAACACTTATCATTTCAATAGCTTGAGTTAGAATCAAGCAAATTTTAGCCAATGAGCCATTACTGATTTAAAATCGGAAATGGCTCATTTTGTATTACAGATGTATTTCAAAGCAAATTTGTAACAGATAGTAATCTCTGGATTTTAAGTTATTGAATGGATATCACACCTAGTAAAAATCCGGTAAAAGTCCCACTTATAGACCCTACAGTCGGACTCATACTGGATTTTTATTGCATTCATATTGGAATTTTTCACTATCATTTAACTACTTTAACTGCTGCATCTATACAACAGGCACTGTAGATTAATTAACCTTCGTCAATGACACATCATCAACATAACAAAAGCATTTGCTTGAGCATCTGCGAGAAAACCTACCTCTACCTTTCCCCCTCTGATTGATATATTTGAGATACTAATTGTTTCCAAGAAGCATTTTCCTCCTTCACACTACATAAAAGGGTTCTACCATTACTACGAGCAAACATTTCAAGCTTGGCAAAACCGGTGCTGTTTTTTACTTTAGTTGTCATAACATATCGTCTGTTTTCCAGCTTGTTAAACTGGGTACAGTTTATTTATGTTTATCAACCCCTTACTTAGAAACATTTCTTTTACCTTTTAAGAGAACTTACTGGCCAGTATGAATTCAACAATATTGTCAATTTATTTAAAAAAAAGTCCAATAATCCTAATAAAACCTTTAATTAATCCACGTTGAGTTAAAAAAATCAAATCGACACATATGCTCACTAAAAAAAGTGTTATTGAGAACTACATTTTTCACAATGACACCAATGACTACAACCACATTTCTAATTTGTGTATATCATTTAAACCCCTATTTCAAACAGCTGCATAAAATAACTAAACCATGGGATAATGAGACAAATAGACGATTTTCTGAACATTTAAAAAATTACAAACCAGTTATATTTGATTCAAAATACGGAAAGATAAGTCTCAAAAACCTTACTTAATTTGTTTAAAACTAATCATTATCAGATTTTATAAAATCCATTTTTGTCTCACCATGAAATAACTACAATGAGCATAATAACATAGCCTAAGTAGTTTGGCTTTCCGTTTCTCCATGAAACGGATACTGGATACTGGTAAGCTCTGGACGTTCCAACTCAGCAGGAGTAACAATATCAGCAAATTCATGCAGGCTGATTTCGGAGAACCTGCAGATCCTGAATATGACTAAAAAACTCGCCTCTTTATAACCCCACTCAATATTGTAGTAGGTAGCGGTTGACAATCCGGCAGCTTTAGCTATCGAGCTGCCGCTTATACTATTAGATTCCCGTAATTTCTGTAGTGTTTGTCCTATGGTTACCATAAAAAAAATATGAAAAAAGATGCACTGATTGAAAAGAGATGCAATAAAAATTATAACCACTTTTCAAATATATTTTTCACCGAACGCTTAGGTAGATACTAAGTCTTTATCATGATTTATAAGTTTAAAAATGCTGTTGCAATTCCATCAGATTTAACAGAAATAATACTTTTACCACCATTAGTAAATAAGCTAATTACCGCTCTACCATTATACAATTGTACTTTTCTTGAACCTGATGAAGTACCTTGGTTATCTATCAATTTTCCATCTCCGGTTACACCGAAATACACATATTCTTTAGCATCTAAACATAATACATTATTGGCATCCAACAATTTAGCTTCGATGGTGATTTTGCCATCTGCATCGGCTATTTCTTGCAATGTTAGTTTAGCAGGAGCACCCCATTTAGCTGTTTGATATTCTTGGGTGATATTGTCTGTTACTGTTTTTTTTCCTCTTTTAGCAATAACTTTGAGCTCATTTTTTCCTTCCTGATAATTCACCATCCAACGTAAACCTGCGGCAGGGTAATCCTGAGAGTTGCGTTTTTTTACTCCGTGACTTTTTCCGTTCAAAAACAGTTCAACTTCATCTGCATTGGAATAAACTTTCACCATCCTAGCTTCACCTTTTTCTCCCCAACGTACCGGCCAAGAATGTCCATAAATATGAGCCATTAAACTATTTGCCCAGTAAGATTGGAAAACATAATAAGCTTCTTTCTTGGTAAAATCTCTTTCTACAACACCTTTTTGGTTCATATAAGGCACCGGATTATCTGGACGAACTGGTGTAGAAAAATCTTTAAAAGGCCAATAAACCGAGCCGCTTAACCATGGCATGGTTTCCTGTTCTTTTAAATGCCAATCAATCAAATTACAGATGTACGATTCACTCCAATCCCCGTCTTTAGAAACTCTGGCACTTCCTCCATATAACGATGCATCACCTTCTCTTTCATCTCCATTACCCGCTTTTTTCACTTTGCTTAATGCATCATCAGGAGATTCTGAATGTCTGCCAGCATGGCTATCGCCTCCCCATTCTACATGCAAAAAGCGATCAACCGAATCAAATTCTTTTTTAGAAATTTCTTTGTATTCGGTATAAATCCCGCGGTACCAACCTGCCCAAATAGAGGGAGAATATACATCGACAATGTCTTTACAAAAATCACAACGACGAATGGCTGTCATTCTGGTTTTATCTAAATGATGGCTTAAATCGTTCAATTCGCTCATGAAAGCTCTAATTTTGCTTTCATCAAAAGTGGTAAAATCGTTAGGCCAATCGTTCTCGTTCCCTAATCCCCAAATTATAATTGCAGGATGGTTATAATGCTGTTCTATCATATTGGTCAACATTCTTTTGGCTTGCGCCTGATAAATTGGACCACCTAAACCGCCTCGACACCATGGAATTTCTTCCCACACTAAAATCCCCAAACTATCGCAAAGGTTTAATACAATTCGAGACTGCTGATAATGCCCTAAACGGATAAAGTTTACACCCATATCCTTCATCATTTGTATTTCGGTGCGAATCATATCTTCCGTCATGGCAGCTGCAACACCAGCATGATCTTCGTGGCGATGAGTTCCTCTTAATAATAAACGTTTTCCGTTTAACTTAAAAGGACCTTTTTTCACAAATTCAAAATTACGGAAGCCTATTTTTTCAGTTTGAGTTGCAGTCTCGCCATTTTGGTTCACCTTAACTTCAACCGAATAAAGATTTGGAATTTCTGGAGACCATAATATTGGTTTTTTGATAGTCATCAGCGAAAGCTCTTCTTCTATTTTAAAGCTTTTTAATTCTTTTTGGCTGTTGCCGATGATTTTACCTTGTGGATCTTTTACAGTGATATCTACTACCGCATTTTGAATGCTTTTTGGATTATAAAATCGAGATGAGATTTTTAATGTCCCTTGTTTACCTTCCGCATCAACCTGTGCCAAAGCAAAAACTTTATCGATGGATAGTTGAGGTTGATAATCCAAATTGAGGTAACGGTAAATACCGCCATAAACATTAAAATCTGATAAATCGGAAGGAATCATTTCTAAATCTCTGGAATTATCACACCTAATAGCAATTGGAATTTGATTTGCAAAACGCTTAGCAAAAGAGGTGTCTTTTTTAAATGCAGCAACTGCATCGGTAATATCAGCCGTCCATTCATCATAACCACCCACATGTTCGGCAACTTTGGTATTGTAAACGTAAACTTGTGTTTTTTGTCCAGCACCTTCAAAATGTAAAATGGTACGTCCGTTTATATATGGATTTTCAATTTTTAGATTAATACGATACCAGCCTGGTCCCTGGTAATAATTCACATCAGGATCTACAGCATCTTCTGCGTTGAAACAATGCGGCAAAGTCACTTTCGACCAAATAGGCACACTCTCAGAACTTCCTGGTTTTGTCGGTCGCATAGCTTCCCAAATTCCACCCAAATCACTTTTTAAAAACTCCCAATTATTTATTAATCTTTGAGACTGTTGGGCGTTTGCATTAATAAAAGAAAATAGGAAAACTGTGGCTAAAACAATCTTAAATCGAATCATTAAAATATTATTTTTTTTTGCAATTAAAACATTAAAACTACGTGTTATAAACCTTTAGTTATTGAAAAACTTTAAAATAGAGCTGAAATTATTTTTTCCATTTAAAAGAACTAGATGATCAGATTAATAACTAGCTGATTACTTAATTTGTGCTCAAAAAAAAGAATTTTAAAGAGCAAAAGATTAACGTTATTTAGCCAAATAATAAACTAAATTGGTAAAAAAGCATAAAACCCACAATCTTTTACAACTCATTCTTGGAGTAGTCTGTTCAGCAAACATCTTAGAAAAGATTTTAGTTCTACTTATATAGGCCGGGCAGGATCCTTAAAGATATCTTTAATACCATTTTCATTAAAATTTATCCAATTTTAAAATAGATTTTAGAGTTTGAGCGTAGCAAAGTATTAATACAAATTAACAGTAATACATTTATAAAAATTTTCGTAACTATTCAGGTATAGGAAATCTAAAATTCATGAAACCGATCAAGTTATTAACATAGGAGAGATAGAAATTTAAATTTTCAGGCCTAAATTCACAATTGGTTGATAAAAGTGTATCCAGATGTGTAAATCCAGCAGGTTTATAATACGTCAATAACCATAATAATGTTAATTTTTTACAAAGCATAAAAATCAAGCCATTGTTACAAAGTGATACCATAAAAGCTCTTACAGCACTTGTAGAAAAACAAGCCGTTCAAATAACAGCTTTACTGATTCGTGTTGAAAACTTGGAACAGGAGCTGTCTTTTTACAAAAACAGGAAGAACAATGGCAATTCGCATATCCCTTTTCAGTGGATTAGGGAAAGCCCAAACGCAATTAAAGCTTAAGGGAGAAAAGTGGTAAAAAAGCAGGCGGGCAACAAGGACATGAAGGGTCAACAATGGCCTTCCGCACAATCCCTGATGAAATCAAGATCCATACACCGGAATATTGCCACTGTTGTGGTGATGATCTGAGTGCTATAGCGGCCATCCCCTTAAGTAAACGTCAGGTAATCGATATCCCTCAACCAGTGGCTATTTGTACCGAGCACCGGACCTTCTCAAAAACGTGCAGCTGCGGACATACCACTAAAAGTAGTGCTGGTTCATGACCGTTGGGCCGCACATTTCAAATGTGAAGCCATTCAGCATCAGATCTGCCTGGCACATTTGCTTAGGGATCTGAATTATATCGCCCAGATACACAAGGACGCCTGTTCCAAATCTTTAAAGTCGGTACTTAAACAGGGCGATTTGCTTAAATAATGATGCCGGTTGTGATGCTTTATTGGAAAGCCTTACAAGGAATGAAGTAGAACAGTCCCTGATCGGGTTGCTCAAACTTCAATTGCCCTATAAGTACAAAATAGCCATCAGGTTACAAAAGAAACTGCGCAAGATCAGTCATCATATACTTTGGTTCTTACATTACAAGAGTGTTCCTCCTGATAATAACGGCTCTTAAAGGGCGATCAGGACCATTAAAGTAAAACAGAAAGTATCCGGAGGGTTTCGCTCTCTGGATGGTGCTGATGGCTTCGCTATTATGCGATCTGTTATTGATACCACCATTAAGTATGGTAATGATGCCTTTTATGCCCTAAAACTAATCGCTAACTTTAGTCCAGAATAGTTACCAAACTTTCATGATAATTTTAAGACTAGGCCGCCATTACTTCTTTTTGATAAATCAATGGACTTTTCCCCATTATATTCTTGAAGCTTTTGTGAAAACTTGCAAAGTTATTAAACCCACTTTCATAACAAACCTGCTTAATATTTAGTGTATTACTTATCAATAGCTTACAAGCATGTCCAACTTTAACCTCCGTTAAAAATTGAGAGAATGTTTTTTGAGTGTGTGATTTAAAATACCTGCAAAAAGAATTGGGGCTTATATTAGCCACTTCTGCGATCTCTTCTAAATTTATTTTGTTACGATAATTCGCAAAAGTATAATCGTAAATATCGCGTATTCTATCACGCTCTGATAACTCAGCGTCCATTCCAAAACCTACTGAGGTAAGCACTTCAACCTCTTCGCACTTACTAACCTCAATTAAAGCATGTACAAGATAAATTATTCTTTCTGCTCCGCTGGCTGATAGCATATTATTAAGCAGGGATACTATCCGCTCTTTGTCACCTTTTATTATTTTAAGTCCTCTTCTAGATTTCTCCAACAATACCTTTAATGGTTTATTTTCAGGTAAATTACAAAAAGCATCGCCCAAAAAATTTTCAGAGAAATGCGCTACTTCAATATTAGGAGTAAGGTTAAACTCATCGTGAGTATAACACTCATCAAACCGCCAATAATGCGGTAAATTTTTTCCTACTAAAACAATATCTCCGCTATTAAAGGGCATTATGCTATCTCCTACAAATTGAGTTCCTTTTCCTTCAATGAAATGTATGAGTTCAACCTCTTGATGATAGTGCCATTTATTATTTATAAAAGGCTTAAAGTCTTGCCGAACACTTAATGACTGCGTTGGCTCCATAGATACTTTTAGTAATTGTGGTTTCATCCTAGTTAATTTTAGTTAATAAAAAAATAAAATACAATTGGTTCGCTCAACAAAGTTTTCTGCATAACACTTTTCTTTTTGAATAATGTAAACTGCTTATTTAACTCTCGAAGATTATTTCTTTATCTCGCTTTATAGTTGGTACCAGCAAAAGTAGGGGTTGTAGCTTAATATGATAAGGGAATATCTTAGGAAAGATACAGTAGAATCTTAGTATTCATCATTTTTTGATAGTAAAATGCAATTCAAATTGATTTTTCTGAAATAAAAAAGTAAGCATCAAAAATGAGAGAAGCGAGATCCATGAACGGGCTTACCGCAATACGCCACTGAGCCAGGAGCAAAAGATGCAGAACAGGGAGAAATCAAAAGTAAGGGCCTGTTGGAACATGTATTTGCCTGGATGCACCGACACGGCCATGAACTAAAGATGATGACCATTGGTATAGACCGTGAAACAGCAAAGATCACACTGATGAATATGGTTACAATATGACCCGCGAAATTCACATTATTCAATCCGGTAGGAGAAGTGTGTCCATACTATAATAAACAAGAAAAAAAAAGGTAATAAATACCTTTTTAGTCTGTTATTTTGCGATTTAGTCGAATTTTTAGTTCATAATTTATTTTATGAAATTGATTATGAACTAAATGAAAAGTATTTAAAAAAAACAGGGTTATTAGGACCTCCCCAATGTAATTCTTATCAAATAAATTGCTTAGTTGGTTTGAAATTTAAATAAATACGCTGTTTACTTAGCGATTCGCTTGCGAAAAAATCGTTATCAAATATCGTTTTCCCTATCAGGTCTTGAATTCAAACATTAAAATTCTCACTTTGCTTATTAAAATCTAAATTAAAGACATTGCCTATTAACAGGTTTGGTTAAGCAAGTGTATCTATTTTAGATAATTCAAAATTAATTACGCTCAACCCCTTTTCTGTTGCAACTCCATCAACTAAACTAACTTGCAACATGAGTTCAATAATTAAAATCGTACAACTTATTATTTTTTACAGTTTGGTAGTTTAATTATCGAACTGTCAAGGTGGCAATACTAATACATTACCACCTTGACAGTTTATTTTATAAACTCTTTTGTGAAAAACCTGGCTTAAGTAAAAAAATCATTCTAATTGTTTTTAACATCTCCAAATCCAGTATTATACCAAAGATCAACTACTGTATCATTTTTCTGAGGTTCTCCGGGAGTACTTCTGCCTTTATCTATATATCGCTGTATTAAAGCAGTTAATTTTTTTACCTCCTTAGGATTTTCCTTATAAACGTTATGTTGTTCTTTAATATCCGTATTTAAATCATACAATTGTATGGCAGGCAATCCTTCTTTAACAGCGGCTGCATTTCTTGGCGCTGTCCATCCTCCAGAACCTGGAGCAAACTCTAGCTTCCATTTACCTTGTCGGATTGCGAAATTACCGTCAATAGAATGATGTATGGTTGCCTCTCTGATTACTTTTTTGTTTTCTCCTTTTAAATAAGGTAGTATATTATAACTATCCTCTGCTGCATTGTCTGGAATATTTTGATTTGTAATTGCTCCCATAGTCGCCATAAAATCGCTCAAACAAACTGTTTCGTTACATTCAGATTTCGTTTTTACTTGTGCAGGCCAGCGAACTAAGAAAGGAATACGATGTCCACCTTCCCAAATATCTGCTTTATAACCACGGAATTGCATACTAGGGTAATGACCTAAGGCTTCCACATCAAAAGTTTTTAAAACGTAAGGTGCAAATCCGTTATCACTCGTAAAAACAACAATAGTGTTTTCAGCAATTTTTGCTTCATCCAATGCCTTTAAAAGTTCTCCTACTGCCCAATCTGTTTCTAATACATAATCTCCATATTCGGTAACTCCGCTTTTCCCCTTAAACTGATCGTTAGGAACAATTGGTGTATGAGGTGATGGTAGCGTGAAATATAAAAAGAAGGGTTTCTTTGCTTCAGCCTGATCTTTGATATAACTTACTGCTTTAGACGTGAAATCTGGCACACAGTTTACTGCTTCAAAATCTTTCTCGGCAAGGCCACTCCTCCCATATGTTTTAGTCACAGTAGGTAATCCAACGGTGTGGTTATTTTCTATATAGATAAATGGAGGTATGTCTAGTGAGGATGCTAGACCGTAAAAATAATCGAACCCTAAACTATTTGGACCACCTGTTATATTTTTTGTAAAATCTATATCAGAGTTATCTTTAATAGAGTTATGAGCCCAGCCTAATCCCAAATGCCACTTACCTATACATGCTGTACTATAACCATCGTTGTGTAATAAGTCAGCAACTGTGAAACGTGTTGAATCAATTAATGGTTCGTCATACCCATGCAAAACACCCTGTTTCAGCCTGCTACGCCATGCGTATCTACCAGTTACAATACTATATCTCGAAGGAGTACAAACCGAGGAGGAGGAATGTACATCGTTAAAGATCATGCCTTCATTTCCTATTCTGTCTATATTTTTCGTTTTAATTTTACTTTGGACATTATACAAACTTACATCTCCGATACCAAGATCGTCCGTTAGGATATAGATGATATTAGGGCGTTTTGTTTCTTGAGAAAATGTATTAAAACGTATTAAAACATTTAAGAATAATAGGATACCGATTTTTTTCATTTGGATTAAAAGCTAAAGAGATGATTGAAGCCATCTATTACATGTTACTATTATTTAGGCTACTTTTATGTGAGTTTTTATACTAATAATTATATGATATTGGCATTTTAGCTAAAACAGACTGCTGTTGCATTTACAATGGTTTCGTATATTAATTTCAATATCATAAACTATTTATTTTGTTGTCGCTCTTAAAACAAAATCAACAATGGGTTGTGGATTGGCCAAACTATGTGGGTGATGTTTTGCTCCTGGCTTATGAATGATGGTTATATTGCCGCCAGCAGCTTTAATTAGTTTAGCAAATGGAATGGTATTCTCGTCAATGGGAGCAGCTTCGTCCTCATCTGCAATAATATGTAACATGGGGTATTTCCCTTTTACAATATCTTTTACTTTATCCATCGGACTATCTTTGGCCGTCTTGGCTTGCTCATCAGTTTTGTAACCAAAATCTGCTTTATAAATTTCCCAATCTTTTTTACTTCCCTTACTTTTACCGAAAGCTCCTGGCCAGCTTTTTACATCCATTACGGCATTATCAGCATAAATACAAGAAACTTTTTTAGGATTAAGTGAGGCCCATGCGTAAATGTAAATTCCTCCTCTGCTATAACCTTCCAATACTGCTTTTTTAGATAAACCCAATTTTTGCAAGTAAACGTAAAAATCATCCCATAACTGGATGGCTTCTTTATTCCCGTAAAGCTCAGCAACATCACAATATACCAAGTGGTAGCCTCGCTCTAACAAAGCAATATCAGCCTGAGGTTCATTCCCGAAAAATCTGGCTCGCCAAACCCATGGTTTTCCTTTTATCGCATTTTTTGGTTCTACGATTTGGGCTTGCCTACCTTTAAAAGTAAATTCATAATTCTTGAACCCGTAAAATGATTTTTCTTTTTTTTGTTCTTTGATTCCGTTAGAAATATCGAAAGCATAGAATTTCGCATGAAGCAGTTCATATAATCTCTTTGCAATGAAATTTGCACCTTCTGCATTGGGATGTACTTTATCTGGCATTAAGGCTTCTTTATCTTTAAAAAGGCTATGTAAATCGATGATTTCTAAGTCCTGTTGAAAAGCCCTGTTTTGTATTGCGGGAATCATAATATCCGCAATTGGCTTGTCCCATATTCCGCTAGTATCTATTCTAAAAACAGTAATGGGCGTAAGCAAAATAACCTTTGGCTTTGACGCTAGATTTTGAAAACTCTTAATTAAATCCTTATAATCATCACTAAATTCACTCAGGTGCTTTCTGTTTATAAGCTTAGAATCATTAGTCCCTAATGCAATAAAAACAATATTAGGCTCACTTTTTAATGCTGACTGATATGTAGTAGTTGCCCAATATGGTTTATTCCCATTTTTCAATAAGGTAGTCCCGCTCACTCCAAAATTAGTCACTTCGTAAGTATCGCCGAGCATTTGTTGTAGTCTAGCTGGGTAGCTTTGTGTTGCCCTGTCTGGCAGAAAAGCACCGTAAGTGATGCTGTTGCCTATACAAGCTATTTTAATTTTTTCTTTCGCATATAGATGATTCACTCCGATGAGCATCAAAAAAAACAGAGAAGCTTTTATATATTTCATTTATTTAGGATTATTCACCAAAAACCAAGGAATTCTGATAACGTTTCCTGTGGTTCTTTCTTTGGATTGATTTACGATTAATTTGAGTAAGTGTTTTCCTTTACCTAAGTCATCAGCTAAAAGTAGGTAACGAGGCAAGTGTAATTTTTTACTGTACTGGGTATTAATATCTATAGGATCATAATGCTTTCCGTCTATTTCATAAGCTAGCACACCCGCATCAGGACCAGACAAGACGGTAATGCCTAAAGTATTTCCTTTAAATTTTAATTCAAAATTAGCTCCGTTTCCTTTCCCTTCTAAAATTGGAATATCTACAAAGCCTTGTCTAGTGGAAGCGCTATCTTGAGGTTCCCATTTTTGAATGATTTTAAAGCCTGTATTCTTTCTAACTTTACTTATTGGCCAATAAATTCCATCGTTATAATTCCCGACATCAAGCGAAGGGGGAAATTGATGAGCGAAAAGTTGCTGTTGTACATCTTGCTCAAAACTTTCGTTAAAGATGGAACTAATTGTATTGGTGTAATAGCGTTGACCAAAAGGTGATGGATGAAGATTTTTAAAGTCTTTTTCCCAAGTAAATTCACCAGCATCTATTCTTTCAGTAATTTCTTTAGCCAAATTAACAAATGGCAAATGGTAGTATTTAGCAATATCTTCATGCACTTTCACCTCTCTTGGTATTTTTCCTGCTTTATAATCAGCTATTTTATCCTGATCTACAAAAGCCATCATTACAATATCAGTATATGGATTAGCTTTTAATGCATGTCTAATAACGCCTTCCAATGCTCTCCTCTGTGTTTTTTCATTTGTGCCATTAACAGCATCATTTACTGCCGACTCTACAAAAAGCAAATCTACTTTAGCACTATCCAGCAAATCCTTTTGTAATCTAAAAGCATGGGGTAAACTGCCTAAAGAAGAGATCCCAGCATTTATAAATTTGAATTTTGTTTCTGGATATTTTTGAGCTAATTTTTGAGAAACCAAAGCCCGCCATCCATCCATATTGGTAATAGAACCGCCTAAATAAGCTATGGTAATTTCTTTTTGCTTTAAAATCTGATAAGTTGTATTTTGTAATTTACCATAATAAGTGACATAATCGCTACTTTTCTTTTGAGCAAAAATGCTGGTATAAATTAATAAGAAAGTGAGCAATAAAAAAATATTTTTCTTCATAACAAGATGATAATCATAGTTAAAATATTAATCTATTTCGCCGGTATGCATTTTACCATTTTTGTATACCACAGATTTAATTTCACCCTTCAATTGTACTTTAATAACAGTTGCTACTTTATTTGGCATTTCTGTTGGAACATTAATATTTAAATTACTATCCTCTTTTTTAAATTCAAGTTTAGTTTCAGTTGCCAAGAATTTCGCCGACTTCACTTTTAAGTTTAAGCCTGAAAGCAGTAATTGTCCATTGGCTGGCCAATCAAAAACTGAAAGGTAAAGCACCGTTCCTTTTTTATTTTCTTTTCTGGTAATGCGTCCCCAAGGCATTTCTTTTAATGGGTTAGCTTTGCTACCATAAATAGCTTCGCTATTCACTTTCATCCAAGCGCCAATTTTTTGGAGCCTATCTATACTTTCTTGCGGAAAAGAACCGTCCGGTTTAGGCCCTATATTCAATAAGTAATTGCCTCCTTTTGAAGAAGAATTGATCAGGTTTCTTATTAAATCCTGACTGCTCTTCCAGTCATCGTCCCAACTTTTATACCCCCAACTCGTATTCATGGTCATACAACTTTCCCAATCTTCGCCATCAAGCTCGCTTCTGTCGGGTATTTTTTGTTCGGGTGTTTTGGTGTCACCAGAAAAGTTAGGTCGCTTTAACCGATCATTGGTAATGATTTGCGGTTGTAGCTTTAATACTTCCTTAAACTTCTGAGCTTCTGCATTAGAAATATCCATTGGAGTATCCCACCAAAACACAGCAATTTCACCATAATTAGTTAATAATTCTTTTACCTGCGGAACAGCGACATCATTGATATACTCGTCGAATGTTTTAGTTTGCTGTAAAGCATCCCAATGACCTTTATGTTGAGCAGTATAGGCATCAATTTGAGTAGAATCTGGATTTGCCCAACCCTCTTTCATAGGTTTACGGGCAACTGCACCGCCGGGGTTTACCCAGTCTTGCGATTGCGAATAATAGAAACCCAATTTTATCCCGTATTTTTTACAAGCGACTGCTAAAGGAGCAATTAAATCTCTCCCATAAGTAGAAACCGTTACGGCGTTCCAATTACTCGCTTTGGTATTAAATAACGCAAAACCATCATGATGTTTGGTAGTGACTACTAGGTATTTCATACCCGCATCCTTGGCCATTTTAGCCCATGCATCAGGATTATAATTTACTGGATTAAAGTTTTTAGCGGTATCAATGTATTCTTGAATAGGAATTTTAGCTCTGTTCATAATCCACTCTGCTCCACCATGTGCCTGCTCATGCCCATGGTAAACGCCACCCCATTGTGCATAAGTGCCAAAATGCACAAACATTCCGAAGCGAGCTTCACGCCACCACTCCATGCGTTTATCCTTTGAAAGTGAATCCTGAGCAATTACCGGACGCACAATCAAAAGAACCGCAAATGACGTAATAATGAAACTTTTATATAGAAAACGAGTGTGTTTGGTCATAAATGAAAAAGGTCGCTATTTGGTTTGCAAGAAACAACTAAATTATGAAATAGTATTTAAAAAAAATGGCATTATGTTAAGCTTTTTTGGCACAGTTGCTATTAGCTAATTTGAGTTACGAAAAAGCCAATATATCAACATTATTTTAAAGCATTATTAACTTAATTGCAAATGTCTTTTTCTGAAAAAAGGTACCAATTTTTTAGTCTATGAAATTTAAAATTATTGCTTTAATCAGCATTATATCCTTCATTTTTGCCTTTAAACCCGATAACTGGAGTTCTAAGTTTTTGCACATTAATCAATCAGGGCATATTGCCTATAATCCCGATGAAAAAGGAAATTCCATCCCTGACTTTAGTGCTGTAGGTTATTATCATGGATATAAGCCTATACCTAATGTTAAAATAGTAAAAGTGATTGCTCCTATAGAAGGAGATAATAGCGCAATGCTCCAAAATGCGATAAACGAGGTTGCTAAATTGCCTTTAAATTCTGAGGGATTTAGAGGAACTCTTTTTCTAAAAAAAGGGATTTATAAAATACAAGGAGCTTTAAATATCAATACCGATGGGATTGTAATAAAAGGAGAAGGTGATAATGAAGACGGAACGATATTGATTGCAACTGGAGATAATCAAAGATCTTTAATTAAAGTCTTTGGAAAGGGTAAAATAAAAGAAATACAGGGAACACGAACAACTATTAATAACAGTTTTGTCCCTATTGGTTCAAAATCTTTTGAGGTACAAAATGTCAGCGCTTTAAAGACTAGCGACCGTATTATCTTATACCGCCCTGCTACCCAAGCATGGATACACGATTTAAAAATGGATCAAATTTTTGAAAGAGCTGGAACCAACCAATGGAAGGCCAAAGATTATAATTTGAGTTATGAGCGAGAAATTACAGCCATAGATGGGAATAAAATCACTATAGATAACCCGATCGTAATGCAATTAGATCAAAAATATGGTGGTGGCGAAATTTATAAATACACTTATGAAGGGCGTATTAGCAATATAGGGATAGAAAGCCTTTTATTCAAATCTGAATATGTTAGCGCTATTGATGAAAACCATGGCTGGATTGCCATAGAAATGGACCATTTAGAAAATGGATGGGTAAAAGAAGTAACTTCTAAATATTTTGGTTATGCATGCGTAAGCTTAGATGGTGGCGCTAAAAACATCACCGTAACTGATTCGAAATGTTTTGACGCTAAATCAATTATTACAGGTGGCAGAAGATATTCTTTTAACAATGATGGGCAACAAAATTTATTGATGAATTTGGAAACCACCGAGGGCAGACATGATTTTGTAACCGGAGCGAAAACCTGTGGACCTAATGTGTTTTACAACTGTAAAGCTCGTAACACACATGCCGATATTGGCTCACATCACCGTTGGAGCAGTGGTACTTTATATGACAATATTGATACTGATGGAGAAATCAACATTCAAGATCGTGGTAATTGGGGCAGTGGACATGGTTGGTCTGGTGTTACACAAGTAGTTTGGAATAGCAAAGTTAGTGGTGCTACTGTGCAACAACCTTGGGTATCGGGCAATAATTATGTAATTGGTTTGCAAGGGAAACAATTAAAAGGAAGATTTAGCGACAGACTTAACGGAGAATGGGAAGGATTAAACCGAAAAGGCTTAATTCCTACTTCTTTGTATTTGGCGCAGTTAAAAGATAGAAAGTGATTTACATCAATACTACTCCCTTATCGAACATTCTTGGAACTATTGTAAGATTGACTCACACCCCTTGAAAATCAACACCCTAAGAAAAAATGTATCCACTCGCAAAAGGCAGCAAAATAATTCTCAAGTTATTAGGTAAAACAGAGAATCAAAGATAAACAAGAAATCGTGTTTAGGGAATTAGCTCTACTTTTAAGGAAGAAGTAACATCATCAATTGCATTATCGCTTAAACAACTATCATCTGCAGTAAAAGCCACATTTGAACCTAAGTAGTTATTATCTTTATATAAAGTAACTTTTAAACCAGGTGGCACACGTAAAGCTGAATTAGCGTCATTCAATCCACCTGCTGCTACCAATGCTGCCATGTTAAAATTACCTATCTCAAAATTTGCATTCCAACCTGTATAGCTACAATTTTGATATAGTTTCACATCACCGTCACCAGCTTGGTATCTTCTGTTTTTTAACCACAATATCCTAGAGGCAACTGCGGGTGAGTTTGCAACTAAACCTTTACTTATGTTAATATTGGCCGCTATAAAGTATTTATCTTTTCTAACATCCCCTAAATAATAATATTCGCCACGTACATAACCGTCTCCACTTGCATTGCCAGTCCCAGTGGTTCCATCTACTCTCCCTGCATAAATTCCTCCGGTTATTGTCTTTAAAACCAAATCGAAATACGTATTTGCCATATATTTAATATCATTAAGACTCATGCTATATCTGCCACTATTGTATGCAATCCACATTCCCTCGGCATCATAAGCTGCATGGTTAGTATCTTCTGTGCCCCCTGTAAGTTCATAATTCCAGTTCCAACATGCCGAACCCGTTACCGAGGTATTGGATGTTAAGTTTGCCTTAAACCAATCGATGTTTGACTGTACAATACTATCATAGTTGGTAACTCTAGTCGCGGCATCGCTCAGAATTACATGGCATTGTACCAAACGAATCAATCCATTAGTTACCATAAACATTTGGTTCCACGGTGCTGCTCCATTCGGTTTATAAGTATTTGGAGAACCCGGAAAGTAAAGTTTTTTATCTGATACGCGAACAAAATTTGGAATAATCCAATTATCTATCACATAATCTGACTCTGAAATATACTTTAAAGCCCTGGCTTTATAATTAGTCCCATAACTATAGGGATCGCCTATGGATACAGTAGTAGTCCAAATAGCAGGGTTTTGCAAAATCAATTTCGCACAGTATGCTAAATGTGCCAATACCTGTCCTTGCTCTACACCTGCTTGCGCTGGGCTCACTCCAGTTCCCGAAGAGGGCCAAACAGGCTCTATATTCCCCGTCCAAAGTGTTCTTTGTCCGCCGTCTCCCACACTTGCTAAATCATTTCGTCCAGATAATGCCTCATCGCAATAAAAAATCATTCGATTTAAAATGTTAATATCAAAAGTAGCCTCGTACATTAAACCACATGCCTCAATTGCTTTACCAGGATTGCCAAATACCCAGGTATTTTGATCGTTATTGCTAGGCGTACTTACGTCAGCCATATAAGTTTTAAAAGCTGAAATTTCGGTTGATGTAATCGGTCCTGTTAAGCTTTCAACAACCAAGGAACCAGAAGAAATACTTGTTTGATTTTTTTGACCGGGTAATAGTTCTGGAGATGTTACTTCAGTTGCTTTTTTACAACCATAGAACGCAAACTGAGCCAATACTAGCCCAACAACAATCAACTGTTTTTTTTGCATAATGAATTTAAGTTTAAAATTGGGTTATTTTTCCCTTATTATCTTCTTTCTAACACATCTCCTGCTCTTTCTATTCTTAATCTTGGGAATTAGTTTTTTTTCGACAAAAAACTTAAATCTTTGATAGTTGGTTTACCTTTTATAATACCTTGCTTTCTTAAGAAAACATCCGCTTTGAACATGGTTTCGATAAAATATTTGGGGTCTTGATTTTCACAATAATTAAAAAAGCCATGCTCCTGCCCTTTGTAGAGATATAAATGGCATTCGCTACCTACAGCTTTCATTTTTTTTTGATATAACCTAGCGGTTTTAACGGGTACAAATTTGTCTTTTTTTTCCAAAAAACACGATGGTTGGTGCAGCGCCAACTTTGATATTATAAAATGGTGAAAACACGTGGTACTTATCTCCAATTCGTTCGTAACCATATCCTCCTGGACCATTATCCACTACCGGATTAAACAAAACCAATGCAGCAGGTTTAGTACTAACACTTTTATCTTCGCGTGCCTCATCTATAGCAATCAGATCGCATGCAGCAGCTAAATGCCCTCCTGCAGAAGCTCCAGAAGCGACAATTTCTGAGGTGTCAATTTGCAATTCTTCGCTATGGATACGAATGTATCTCATGGCAGACCTTGCATCCTTTACGGCTTCGAAAGGACTGGTTTTATTTCTCGAAAACACCCTGTAATCTGCAAGTATGGCAATCATACCTCTTTTAGCAAAGTATTTAGCCTGAGGTATTAACTAATCAATGCTGCCACTGGTCCAACCGCCACCAAAAAAAAGTAATATGGCTGGATATATTTTGCCATTGTCGTATCCTGTGGGATAATAGCAGTGAAGTTTTAAATCTAAACTATCTATTTTTTTATAAAGAATGGTTTTAATGAGCGATGATTTCTGAACTGCTTTATCTTACTTTAAAGAAGCTTTGTATCTTCTGTTTTTTTGCCATAAAATACGAGCTGTTGCAGGTAAAAAACTAGCCACATTATTCGCTTTTTGGTTAATATCAACCATTAACTCAAATTTATCTGGTCTAAAATCAGCAAGGTAAAAATATTCATCACGCACATAATTATCGCCACCCATATTGCCTGTTGTGCTCTTGCCATTCAGCATTCCGATAAATTTTCCGTTAGCTTGCTTATTGGCTAAAATCACATCTACGTAAGTATTGGCAAATGGTATTAAGTCGTTAAATTTAATTCCATATCTACCAGTGTTGTAAGCAATCCAAAGTCCTTCAACATCATAAGCAAAATGATTGGCATCTTCAGATCTCGAACCCATTGCGTAATCAAACTGGTAAACTGGAGTATTTAATACGGAGGTGTCTTTTTTTAGAGATGATAAAAACCAATCTAAATTAGGCTGAACAATTTCGTCGTATCTTTTAACTCTATCCGTTTGGTCTTTCAAAAGAAAATGGCATTCCGTTAGCCTGATGAGACCATTTGTGACCATAAATAATTGATTCCACGGTGCGGGTTCATTGGGTTTGTAAGTATTTGGAGCACCCGGAAAGTACAAACGATTTCGATCAGCTATGCGAACAAAATTTGGAATAATCCATTTATCCATCACATAATCTGCCTCTTGAATATATTTCAATGCCCTTTCTTTATAAGTAGCTCCAAAATGGTGAGCATCTCCGATCCCAACTTCTTTATTCCAAATAGACGGATTTTGCAGAATTAATTTTGAGCAAAAAGCTAAATGAGCTAAAACCGACCCTTGCTCTATTCCTGCTCCTGCTGGTACTGTACGATTAGATGGCCAAACTGGATTTATATTACCTGTCCAAGTTTTCAATTGCCCTCCAATATTAGCCGGTGCTAAATCATTGCGACTTGCTAAAGCTCGATCACAATAAAAAATCATCCGATCTAGTATTTCTGGGTCTTGGGTAGCTTCATACATCAAGCCACAAGCCTCTATCGCTTTTCCGGGCGCACCAAACACCCATATATTTCCGCCTATTTGCCAATCATTAGGGTTATAGCCTTTGATAAAGCTTTTAAATGCCGAAATCTCATTTTTGGTAACAGGACCATCAGTTTTCTCTACTACTAAGGTTTGTGCAACAGCCACATTACACAATAAAATAAATTGTAAAAAAATTATTCTGACTAACATGTTTTTCACTTGACCTAAATTTTTATGATAGATGAACACGATGTATTTAGGAGGTAATCTTTAATTAACAAAATTCAAATTCATTAAAAAGGGGACGATAATTAAACCATCCTCTTTTTTAAAACTTCATAACCGATTTTCATTTGGCAATGGCGAGCTCTACAATGGTAAAGAAGGTATCAACCTTGCTCCTATTACATGGATAGATCCGTTTGTTGCCAAAAGACTACTTGTTCTTGCATTAAGTGCATCATTCAATTGAATAGGGAAATCTGAGGTATTACCAGCTGAAGCATCCAGTACTTTAATATACATCAAAGACTGCGGATTAGTATTTGCGACAAAGTTAAGCATCGTAACACCTGTAGGTAAGGCATTAAAATAACCCGCAGGCGCCAATGTAGTGGCGTGAATAGTTGTATAAGGTGGAAGAGTATAATGATCATATACACCATCATCTAAAATCAAGTAACTTAAATAGTTTTTCACAAACTCTTTAGGGTAACTACGAAAAGATGTACCTACAACATTGTTGACCTTTACATTTTTAAAGAAATCTGTTGCAGCAATATTATGTATCAGAATAAATGTCCTTCCTGGCTTTTTATATTCGTTAGAGTCTATCTCTGCATAAGCAATGGCATCCATCATATTTGTAAATATTTGATCTTCTGCCAAAGTCCCCTGAGACCGTTGCTTTAAATAGTCCCATACGTTAATATTTAAATTTGGATCTAAAGTATGAGTTACCCTATCATAATCTTTTTGTACATCTAAACCTACTAGAGAGCAACCGTAGAAAGTACTAGTAGCTATGATAATAGCTACTAGTTTTGCAATATTATTATATATTCTTTTCATATCAATAATTATAGATAAAATGGATTTTGAATTAATTTTTTATTATCCTCTAAAACATTTCTATTTATCGGAAACAAATATTTACCTACTTCAGTTCCAAAACCATCAGTATAAGACAAACCTTGAATTTTAGTCAATCTTCTGTTGATTACCGGATCCATAATTTTATTCACATGTTTGGTACGAACCAAATCAAACCATCTTTTTCCTTCTCCAAAAAGCTCGTAGCGCCTTTCTTCTAAAATAGCATCCTCCATGATATCCATGTTTGCATAAGCTGGGCTTGCAATTGTATAAGCTACCAAACCAGATCTTTGTCTAGTAAAGTTTAAATATTTAAGAGCGTCTGCTTTTGCACCAGTTTTATTTAATGCTTCTGCGTATGACAGATAAACATCTCCCAGCCTATACATTACTAAATAAACAGGAAATGTTGTAGCAGCTTGAGTATTGCCTAGAAAACCAGCAGCAGGAACATTATAATATTTCAACAGCTTATCATATCGTCCCACAGCTTCTATTGTATCAATGGTTTGAGTTACTCTTAAATCTGTTTTATCTTTTCTCCATGTTGCACTCAATACAGAATCAATTCTGATGTTATTATTTGATCCACCTATGGAAACCGGAATACAGGCACAACCATTATTCGTAGGATCCCAGTAAATACTCCAAATGGCTTCTTTTGAAAGTTTTGGATCTAAGAATAATTTATTTTTCCAATCTCCGGCTGTTTCTAAATCACTAATTACTGTTCCTCCGTAAACTTTACCCGAAGGTGCTTTTGCTTTAAAGACATTTTTAAACCAAACAATAGCTTGATCATAATCAGCTTGTTGAGACTGTGTACCTGCTCTCCACATATAAACATCTGCCATAGCTGCTGCAATTGCTCCCTCGCCTATTAGCCATACATTGGGGGTTTGACTTTTTTTAGTTAAAGCATAAGCCTTTTCCAAATCAGGAATAATAATATCCGATATTATTTTATCTGCTGAAATTCTTTCTCTTTCATCGTCCTGAGTAAAATCTTCATAAGGTTCTGTCCAAATTGGTGCATCGCCCCATAAGCGTATAATCTGAAAATAACAGATTGCCCGCATAGCATAACATTGTGCTAAATTGTTATCTCTTAGATCTGTTGTTAAGGTATTATCTAAACTAGCTGCTTGTGGAATATATTTTATGGCAGTATTTGCTCTCCCAATAGTTCTATAAAGTCCAGTCCAATCTGAAGTAGAATTTGTAGAAGTCAGTGAGTTTGTTACCAATTCACGTACTGTACTATTATTATAATTTGGGTGCGAATCAAAATTATCTGACCTAGCCTCGCCCCAATAGTTGTACTTTCCAGTGAAATTAGATGTTCCGCCTTGACCCGTCATCTCAGTTTGAAAGGAACCATAAATACCTGCCATCGCAGCATTTACATCTTTTAGCGATTTAAAATAATTTTGAGTTGCAACCTGACTTAATGGTTCTTCAGTTAAAAACTTTTTACAACTAGTTACACTGGTAACTAGAAATAATGAGGTAATGATATATGCTATTTTTTTCATGATTATTTTAATTATAATGTAATGTTAAGACCCAAACCAAACTCTCTTACTTTTGGATACCTACCAGTATCGTTACCTGGTTGTAACTGATTACTAGTACTAAATTCCGGATCGTACCAACTGTAATTTGTCCATGTTACTAAGTTTTGGCCATATACATAAACATTAGCACCTTTTATTCCTACTTTTTTAATGACCTTGGAATCTAAAGCATAAGTAAACCTTGCACTTGCTAGTCTGATGAATGAACCATCCTCTAAATACATGCTATTATACCCGGCTCTGATACTTCCTCTTGTATCTTTCATTACTGCATTAGGAAATTTAGTAATATCCCCTTGTCTTGACCATGAAGTTGTAGCTGCGTCCCATATTGGTGGAGTGTAAGTTGACCCTAGGGAATTTTGACTGTTAGCAACAGTATTATATATATCATTACCAAACTGAGCATTAAATAAAAAGTCTATTGAGATTTTTTTATAGCGGAAAGTATTGCCGAAACCAAAATAATATTTTGGTAAACCATTCCCTGCAATTACCTTATCCTCATCATCAATACTGCCATTATTATCTGTATCCTGCCACTCAGTATCTCCTCCTTGCAACAATACACCATTATAATATTTTTTAGTTATAGTACCTGTGTAAGGTTGTCCGTTTAGGGTATATCCCCCAACGCTAACCACAGTTTTCTTATCGTCACTAACTACCACATCCACAGGCATTAACTTCTGATTATCTGGCGTATAAGCATTAGAAACATCATATTGATAAACTCCTTTATTGATCAACAGGTAGAAATCGCCAATTTTTCCTCCTTCTTGTACTAACCATTTACTGCCAGTAATAAAAGAGGTGCCGTCTGCAAGCTTTTTAATTTTTCCTTGTGGAAACGTAATGTTAGCATTTATGTTCCAACCAAAGTCTTTGTTGGCAACCGGAGATCCTAATACGGTAAACTCAAGACCTTTATTTTGGATTGTTCCTAAGTTAATTGCCACCTGAGATTTACCAGTTTCTTTAGATAACTCAGCAGAGTACAAAAGATTTTTAGTGGTCTTATCATAATATTCAGCAGTAAAAGACAAACGTCCTTTTAAGAAAGTTAAATCTAAACCAAAATTGCTGGAGGTAGAAGTCTCCCATTTGATCAAAGAGTTTCCTAGCGTAGAATTTTCTGCTGCTCCTAAGTATCCATTATAATAGTTACCTCCAAAATTCATAACGGTATATGATAGGTAATCTCCTATGGCATCATTTCCTGCAGAACCTATACTAAATCTTAGCTTTCCATCATCAAGAACACCATTGGCAAAATTCATGAATTTTTCTTCTGAGAAACGCCACAATGCGGATCCAGAAAAGAAATTACCGTATTTATTGTTTTCACCAAATCTTGAAGAACCATCTCTTCTAACAGATCCTTGTACAATATATTTGCCTTTGTAACTATAAGAAAGTCGGCTAAAAATAGATGCATTAGAATTTGCCGTAGCAGAAGTTCCTGTTTTTAAAGGATCTAAGGTACCAATGTTAGAAGTGAAAATTTCATCACTCAATAAATCAGTTGCCCTAAACTCATAAGTATCTTTTCTTCTTCTATCAGCAGTAAGACCCAATACTCCAGAAATTACATGGTCTTCATTAATGGTTTTATTATAATTGAAAAAACCTTGCGTTTCCCAATAAACTTTTCTTTCTGTTGATCCTGTTCCAATGGAAATATTTGTACTTGAGCTATTTAAATAACCGGGAGTAACCTCTCGGTTGTTATCATTACTCACTTGTGCATTTAATTGTGTAGTAAATGTTAAATCCTTATATATTTTATATTTAAGTTGCGTATTAAACTGAGTTAAATAATCATTATCAACATTTTTGTCGAGCAATGCATAAGCTACAGGATTCCGTTTTGATTCGGAATACGTTGAGAGGGACCCATCCGGTGCATACAAACTAGTCCAGGGATTTCTTTCAAAAACTTGTTTAGCAGAATTTCCAATATTTATAACATTCCCGGTTTGATAAGCAAACCCTAAGTTATTACTGATGGTTAATTTTGGAGAAAGCTCAAACGTAACGTTAATTTTCGATTGAATACGTTTAGCATAGCTATTTATAATTAAAGCTTGGTTATCCAAATAGTTTAAACCTGCGTAATAAGTCATCCCTTTTTGCCCACCACTTAGGCTTAAATTAACAATTTGTTTTTTTGATGTTCTAAATAATAAATCCTGAAAATCATTGTCTGCGTTTAAATACGGATTTACCGAATCCACATTCCCACCAAAGCCAGTATCGCCTCCTCTAACCCTTCTATAATATCTTAGATCATCTGCAGAGGTAGTACGAATTTTATGTGAAAGTTCTCCTAAAGTATAAGTGTACTGCAAACCCAAAGTTGGCTTGCCTTCTTTACCTCTTTTAGTAGTAATTAAAATTACGCCATTTGCTCCCCTAGCACCATAAATAGATGCTGATGCCACATCTTTTAAAATCTCAATAGATGCAATATCCTGGGGGCTTACAAAGTTTGCATCCTCGCTGATAATTCCATCAATTACATATAGTGGCCCTACGCCAGTAGCATTAACTGATGAAGCACCGCGAATTTGGATAGTACCTTGACCAAACGGGTCTCCATTATCATTTACAACTGAAACTCCAGATGCTTGACCTTGTAAGGCATCAAAAAGAGTTACCGGTTGCCTTTCCTCAATATCTTTTTCAGTTACAGAAGATTGTGAACCTGTTAAATTTTTTCTTTGTGCGGTTTGCCCGTACCCTGTAACAACCACCTCATTTAAATCATTAACACTTTCCTGTAAAACAATATTCAGGGTTGATTTATCTCCAACTTTTACTTCGTTAGTAGCAAAACCAACATAAGTAAACACAAGTGTAGCTGATTTATCTTGCACACTTATAGTAAATGCGCCATTTAAATCTGATTGTGTGGTGTTTTGAGCACCTTTTACTTTTACGGTCACACCTGGCAAAGTAACGCCTATTGCATCCTTAATTACACCAGTTATTTTTGTAGGTGTTTGAGCATATAATTTAAAACTAAATAGCATACTTAATAAAAAGATGATGCTAAATAACAATCTCACTCTAACCCAAACGGAGTTAGATGATAGATTTCCAATGACGTTAGTACTCATTTAAATAAGTTATGGTTTTATAATTAATTGATTGATTTTGTATTGAATCCCTTAATTAGTTATAGTAGAGATTCACATTCAAATATATATAACCGACACTCATCAAACATGAGCTATATTAGCTAATGATTGAGTTATATTGGCGTAGGTTTATAAACCTAAATTGGCCATAAAATTAGATGAACCTCGCTTTTTTTTGTGTTAAGGGTATTAAAACACTTAAAATTAATTTGTCTGATAATAATCGTCAAACTCAGGTTATTTATGACATCATTTTCCTTGCTTTCTAACTAATGCTTCCAAATAATAATAATCCGCGTAAGAAAGAGGAACATCCACCTCACTATCTGATGGTTTAGAACCAGTGCTGTGGTCTAAAATAAAACCTTTATTACCTGATTTCGGAGAACTATACATATTTTGGATGCTTGATAAAATTCTATTGGCTTTAGCTAAATAATCGGTCTTATTCGCACTGTAACCTGCTAGTTCAAATAATGCAGAGGCAATAACGGCTGCAGCAGAAATATCCCGAGGCTCGTTTGGAATTCCGGGAGCATCAAAATCCCAGTATGGCACCAAGTCTTTAGGCATATTCTTGTTGTTAAATATAAAAGTGGCCACATGTTCTGCTTGTTTCAAATATTTATCATTTCTGGTATATCTGTAGCACATAGTATATCCATAAATCGCCCAAGCTTGTCCGCGAGCCCATGCAGAAGCATCGCTATATCCTTGATGGGTATTTTTATGTTCAACTTTTCCGGTTTCGGGATTATAACTGATTACATGCCAAGTACTATAATCTGCTCTGAAATGGTTTTTCATAGTGGTATTGGCATGAGCAACTGCAATTTGGTAAAAGGTCGAATCTCCAGTAAGTTTTGTAGCTTCAAAAAGTAATTCTAGGTTCATCATATTATCTATGATCACAGGAAAACCCCACTCGTCTTCATGGTGATCCCACGATCTTATAGCACCAACATTTGGATTAAAACGAGTACTTAATGTTTTAGCAGCTTGTATCACTACATTTTTGTAGTGCTCATCTTTAGTTAATCTATATCCATTTCCTACACTACAATACACTTTAAAACCCATATCATGTGTAGTGCTATTCATTTTTTCTTGCTCAATTTGTGCGGTATAAGTCATGGCTTCTGTTTTCCATTTCTCATTTTTTGTCATCTCGTATAAATACCACAGCTCGCCAGGAAAAAATCCACTTGTCCAATCTTTAGAAGGCACTAACTTAAGTTCTCCGTTTTCTAGTGTACGTGGTGATACCAAGTTCATACTTTTAGTAGCCTTTTTATTGGTTATTTCTTTTAACATCAGATCTGTTTGATGCTCAGCGTTTCTTACTGCCTTATGGACATTAACTTTTGGACTACAAGAAATCACACTTGTAAATAAAATTAAAGCTCCTGAAATTCTTAATAGATTCATTATTTTGTTATTGAATACTATTAATTGGAATTAAATCAATTTCCAAGATTTTCATCAGTTCTATGCCTGAAATTTCTAGTGCATTAATTTTTAATTGGTGCTTTCCAGCAGATATTTCGGCAAAGCCTATCTCTTTGATAATTAAACCTTCTTTACCTGTAAAACTTGCCTTCCCTCTAAAGCTAAGGTTATCAACGGTGATATTAAATTCTCCAGAGTTCTCTTTCTCTTGAATGAATTTAATAACAACTTTAAAATTAGTTGCTTTGGGGGTGACAAAATCCCAGCTTAAAAACTGACTTGTATTTTTCCAGCCGGTCACATAATATTTGTTTGTTTTTCCGTCGCCGTAAGAAAAGCCTTCTCCGTTTAATTTTGCGTCAAAAGCTAATAATCTATTTGTCGCTGCATCAACATCCAAGTATCTTAAATCATTTGTTTTTATGGGTTGCTTAGCTTTCATTACCAAAACAGCATCAACAGGATCTGAAGCATTTTTCGGCAACTCTAAAATTAGGTTTCCCTGTGGCGATACAGAAGTTTTAATTTTCTTTTTATCAACCATATTGTAAACCTTTGTTACTTTGCTGTTCATCCCTCCCACTAATAACTCACCCGTTTTTGGCCAATTAAAAACATGTAGGTAAAGTAGGTTGTTTTTTTGTGTGATAACACCCCAGCTTTGCAATGGCAGTGGCGATGCTGTAGTTTGATAAATAGATTGACCGTATTTTTTGGTCCAGATAGCCATACTATCTAAAATACGCTGATCTTTTTGGTCAAAGGCGCCGTCTCCCTTTGGACCAATATTCATTAAAATATTTCCACCTCTAGATGTCGCATTTGCAACTAGTTGGATAAAATGACTCGTCGTTTTATGGCTATCGTCAAACTTACTATATCCATAAGATTCATTTGTAGTTGGAATTGCTTCCCAATCTCCCGATACCGGAAAAAACTCTGCAGGTCTATCGGCTGTGTTTAAATAATCGCCCATACTTACTTTATTACTTCTTACTAAACGACCATTAATGACAACATTTGGATCGATTTCTCTGATTGCTTTTAAAATTCTAATGTTTTCTGATAATGGTAATTTTTGGGGTGTATCAAACCATAATATATCTGGATGGTACTTTTTAATGAGCTCCTGAATTTGAGGGATGGCTTTTTTATTGACATATTTTTGTGCCTTTGGCAATAATTCAGGATGTACGTCGTACCAGTCTCTTCCTCCAAAAAGATTTTTATCTCCACCTGGGTTATTGTACTCCCAATCGTTTCCTGGTGCATCTGGATTTTCCCAATCAAAAGCGTGTGAATAATAAAAGCCAAATTTCATCCCATACTTTTCACAGGCAGCCTTTAAATCTGCCATTGGGTCTCTTTTAAAAGAAGTTTTATCAGCAATATCGAAATCTGAATAATCAGAAGGATACATCGCAAAACCATCATGGTGTTTTGCTGTAACTATCAGATAACGCATCCCAGCGGCTTTTGCTATCTTCACCCATTTTTCAGCATCAAAATTTACTGGATTAAACTTTGATGCCAGTTCTAAATATTCTTTTTTTGTAATTTGCTCTTTTCTCATCAAATGCTCTGCGTAACCGCCCACTTCTTTTCCTTTCCATTCGCCGCCAGCTTCAGAATATACACCCCAATGAATAAACATCCCGAATTTTGCCTCACGCCACCATTCAATCCTTTTATCATGTGTGAGCATTGAATTTTTCCACCAACCGCTAGTTGCTTCTTCAATCATTTTATTATCCCGCATTGTGGCGGCATTTCTCATCGAAGCATCTTCATCACCCGCATCTTGCGCAAAAGATGAAAATGCTAACAAGCATACTATTAAACAACTAAGTATTTTCTTCATTTTATTATTCATCATTTAATTTACCTTCTCCGGCTAAAATTATCATAAGCTTATAATAATCAGTTTTTGTACTTTATATGAATTAGTTTGACCTCTTTGGGTACTCACTTTAAATTAATAGTAATTATCATTTCTTTTTGATCTCTGAAAATTTTTTATAGAGCCGTTTTTCTGGCTTGTAGATTTAGTCTGGCGTCCACCAAATTTTTAATGTTGGCGATGGGAAAATTTGCTATATCCAAAATAACATCATTAGGTTTTATATTGCCACTCATTAAGCTATTTGCGGAAACATCTAAAACCAGAACGCCGGTTTCGGTTGCCATTCCTGTTGCAGATCTTTCTGCAAGTGTGGATAAGTTTTTAACACGTACTCCAGCGAAATCATAGGTGTCATCAGTTTTCCATATCAAGGGAAGGATTTTTGGAATGGATGCTTTTTTTGCTTTTAATTTTAAATCGGGTGAAATGCTACCAACATTGTAAATGTGAGATCCAGATAACGTATTATTCTTATTAAAATAACTGAATACAATAGCATTACCACCTAAATCGGTGAGTTCGCATTTTTCACTTTTTATATTTTCGGCATTTTCTAGCGTAATTGCTCCTTTACGGTAAATTGTCCAATCACTAGGTAAAAGAGGTTCTTTGTTCTTCATAAAAGTTCTGAGCGTATGGCTAAATTTAAGCCCCTGCAAAGTGATGTCCTTTACAGGGCTTTTATTCCCTTTAAACTCAATGAGCATTTCTATTTGCGGTGTTTCAACAACTAATTGGGAAGGATTTTGATTCGATTTCAAATATAACCGTTGTTGTTTCCTATTAAAAAACCACTCGTTCAGTGTATCTAATTCTTCAAACACATTTTCCACAAAACGGTATTGTATATGAATAGCAGACCTGTTATTTTGCCAACCTCCTTCCATTTTCAATGTCGAGTCATTCTCTTTCCCGGTTATAAGGAACGAAAATCCTCCCCACATACTCGATTGCATTGCATGTAGATATGCATTCTTAGGGTTTTTCCATTTCTTTACTCTTTCCTGACTAATTGCATCTGCTGACGCTCCTCCAAACGGAAGTTTACCTTCTTCATAATTTGGATACCTAGCCATGTGCATCAGTTTTCCGTTTACGTATAGCTCATCAAACTTTAAAGATTTATCTGTCACAAAGGCTTGGTATATCCCATTTTTCAGTTTCCACTTTAAATCCAATTTTTGAGAACCCTTAATAGTGACATTCTCATTTTTATAAGGCATTATTCTCAAACCAGCATGAGCTTCTCTACTATCTGTGTCTGCAAAAACCAGGGGTTTCAATAAATGATAGTCCCCTTTCCTGATGTAGATATTTACTGGATCATTCTTTAACTTCCTGGCTTCTTGCTGCGCTCGGTAAAGCGTAGCAAATGGATTATTTAAGCTCCCTGAGTGTTGATCGTTACCGGATTTTGCAACGTAAATATCTTTGGCATTGCTACTGAAACTGCAAGTAAAAAAGAGTAAAAAATAGAGTATATATTTCATGATAAAATAAAAATCATCTTCATTTAACTGGATAAATATTAGAAAAAAATTATTTCGCTGGAACAATTGTATACGTTTTTCCTTTTTCAGTTTTAAAATTAATTAAATATCCTTTTTCAATAGCCCAATCAACTGTTGGTGTTTTTGCTACTTCAAAAGATGGAACAAAACGTGATACAAATAAAGGGTTAGCGTTAGGTGTCGTTAAAATTTTTGCTTCCAGCACTTTTACCGGGACTGCTGTTCTCAGTTGGCAATCTCCTCCTATTACAGCATGAATTTTAGATTGTTCCAATTTACCATTCTTCCAGCTGATATCTACTGTAAAATTTCCACGAGCTTTGATTCCTTTAATACTTCCATTAGCCCAGGCATCTGGCAAGGCAGGTAATAAATTAAGAACTCCATCCTGACTTTGCAGTAACATCTCGGTAATACCTGCCGTTGCACCAAAATTCCCGTCAATTTGAAATGGTGGATGAGCATCAAAGAGATTCGGATAGGTTCCCCCACCACTCATTTCAGCTTTTTCCTCTTTCGGATCCATATAACGGAAAGCATCTTGTAGTATTTGGTACGCATGATTACCATCTTGTAGCCTCGCCCACCAATTAATTTTCCAGGCCATAGACCAACCAGTACTTACATCTCCTCTAAAAATCAAAGATTGTTTGGCCGCTTTTGCAAGCTCGGGTGTATGGAACACAGATATTTGATCGCCAGGAAAAAGACTAAACAAGTGCGAGATATGACGATGAGCATCTTTTGAATCGTCCCAATCTTTGAACCATTCTTGCAACTGGCCATATTGCCCAATATGGAAAGGATAAAGTTTAGCTCTAGCTGATATTAATTCTTTTCTGAAACTTTCATCGATGTTTAATATCTCTGAGGAACGAATAATATCTGTAAAAAGCTGTCTTAAAATGGACATATCCATTGTAGATGCCATGGATAGCTGATATTCTTTTCCGTCAATTTTAACCGTGTTTTCTGGAGAAGTAGAGGGATTGGTAATTAAGTACTCTGAATTTGGATCTTTAATTAGCCAATGCAGCATAAACTCAGCAGCGCCTTTCATTAACGGATAAGCTGTTTTTGCTAGAAACTCTTTATCGCCCGTAAACATATAATGTTCATATAAATGCGTACTTAACCAGGATGCACTTATCGGCCATGCAGACCAACGTGGCATTCCTTTCGGATCCCAATCATAACCGCCCGTGGGAGAAGTTTTAGCCCATAAATCTGAATTATGATGCGACACCCAACCTTGGTTGATGTTATAATTTATCTTTGCGGTTTGAGCACCATTTATAGAAAGCTCTTTAATAAAAGCAAATAAAGGCTGATGGCATTCTGATAAATTAGCATTTTCTGCTGGCCAATAATTCATCTCGGTATTGATGTTCATGGTATAATTACTGCCCCAAGGTGGCTGTACCTGATCATTCCATAAGCCTTGTAGATTTGTTGGTCTTGAGCCCGGCCTAGAAGAAGCAATCATTAAATATCGTCCAAATTGATAATATAAAACTTGCAAACCCTGATCTGCTTCTGTATAATTCTTTAATCTTTCATTGGTTGTTTTTTCTCTGCTGGTTCACTATTATTTAAATTAAAACTCACCCTGTTAAAAAGATTTTGATAATCTTTAATATGGGCTGACTTTAATTCTTCAAAGCTTTTAGCTAAGGCTTTCTGCATGTTCAGCTGTGTTTCGATTGCTGGATTTTTCCCTTCTAATGTTGGAGATTTATCAAAACCATTAAAGCTTGTTGATTCAGTGAGATAAATGGTGACCGAATTCGCATTTGTCACAACAATTCTTCCGTTCTTGTTTAAAACTTTTCCACCATCATTTTTAACCTTGGCTAATATTTCAAAAGTCATCCCTTCTCCGCCATCATCATCATAAGCTATTTGAACTTTCTCGTAATCTCTGTTGGCTACATATTTTGGTGCTTTACCTGTCAATTTAACTTCTTGATTTGGGCTTGAGCTTACTTGATAACGCAACTTACTACTTAGGCCGATTTCGAAATCAAGGACCGCTTTTTTGTTGGCAGTAATTTTTACCACCAATAATTTATCCGGATAACTGGTAAAAACCTCACGGGTATATTTAACACCGTCTAACTCATAACTTACTTTAACTATAGCCGTTTTTAAATCAAGTTCACGATGGTAGTTTCTACCCAAATTATCTTGGGCATTAAAATACAAATTAAGATCGCCTAAAGGCAAATACCTGGCAGAATAAGGGCCTTGCATTTTTTTCCATAGTTCAGTAGCTTTTGTATAATCTCCATCAAAAATCGCCTTTCTTACTTCGGGCAAAACAGTTGGTCCGTTAGGATTATTTCCGGGATTTGGAGAACCAGACCATAACGTGTTATCGTTTAATTGGATGCATTCTTCTGATACTTTCCCAAAAACCATTGCTCCGGTTTTTCCATTTCCCAAAGGCAAGGCCTCTTCCCAAGCCTGAGCTGGCGAGTTATACCAAAGTTTTAATGGTTGGTTTGCAGTTTGACTAGAGCTATTCAAACAGGCAAACGTTAGAATTAAAACTATGACAGTCCGGAACTCGAATCTCGTATTTTTGATTATTAGAAGTATAGACATTATCTTTGCTAGTAATTTTAGCCAAATAAGTAAAATTAACTGGGCTATTATTTACCTTTACTAGCAATGTAATAAGCAATATGAGCAAGGTTGAAAAAAAGAGTTTTCTGAAGGTTGCTTTAACAATAGGTGCAGTACGCATTCTTATAAGTAGCACTCTTATAAAATTAAAGATAATACAAAGGCTTCTTATTTAGGCTCTAAATATACTCGGAAGGAGGTTTTCCGTATTGTTTTTTAAATTCTTTGCTAAAATACTGGGCATCATTAAAACCAACCATGTAAGCAATTTGAGACACGTTGCCGGCTTTTTGTTGTAATAACTGAAGCGCTCTTTTTAGCCTGATAGATTTCATAAAATTATTAATAGTTAACCCTGTAAGTGCATCAATCTTTTTATAAAAAACTGAAGTACTCATTCCTATTTCGGATGCAAAAAGATTTACGTTGAAATCAGAATTACTGATATTCTCTTCCATCAGACTCATCACTTTATTTAAAAATTCTTCGTCAGAAGATTCTATTTGAACCATTGTAGGCTCTAATGAAAATTGTTGAGAAAATTTCTCTCGCATGTTCTGATGTAAAGCAATAAGATTAGCTACAATAAGCCGAAGCTTCGCAATACCAAACGGTTTGGTTAAGTAAACATCTGCACCAGTTTTTAAGCCTTCTAGTTCATGCAATTCACTAGACCTAGCTGTTAGCAAAATAACTGGAATATGACGGGTTTTAATGTCTGTCTTTATTTTTGCACAAAATTCAAATCCATCCATTTCGGGCATCATTACATCGCTGATTATTAGATCTGGTAACTTTTCAAAAGCAAATGACAATGCTTCTTTTCCGTTCCAGGCTTGGATAATTTGGTAAAATTGGCTTAACGAATTAACAATAAAATCATTAACATCCTTATTGTCATCAACTACCAAAAGCAATGGTAAATTTCCAACTATAGATCTCTTTTTAACGAGCTCGTCAGCGGAAAACTCTTCCGAATCTCTATTTATTTTAAATAAACTACCTTCATCAAAAGGAAGTGCAATATTTATCTCTTCGGGCTTATATTGTGATGTTCCAATCATCAATGATAAACAGAAACTGGTACTTCCTCCTCCTTGTTCCAACACCAAATCGCCATGATGTAGCTTCGCTATACTTTTTGACAATGCGAGACCTATACCTGTGCCTATGTTACGTTGTTGGTGGTTTGGCACTTGATAAAAATCTGTAAAAAGCTTTTCGCTATTTTCTGGAGCTACACCTTCACCATTATCTTTTATCTTGATAAATACATGTTGATCTTGATGACGGATTTCTACTGTTACTTTTGCGTTTTGTTGCGCTGTAAACTTAAATGCATTTGATAGCAGGTTAAAAAGCACTTTTTCTAATTGATCTTTATCAAAATATAGCTCTATAAGTTCTTGATCTGTTTTGAAAGTATAATCAATTTGTTTCTGTTGTGCTAATTGACAGAATGAGAGATAAATTTCGTTCACAAAAGTTACAATGTTGCCTGCCGATAAGTTAAGCTTCATTTTCCCGCTCTCAATTTTTCGGAAATCCATGAGTTCATTTACCAGTCGCATTAAACGTTTTGCATTTTTATTAACAACCAACAACTGTTTATTAAGCGCAAAACTGTTGTGTGTATCCTGAATCATTTTCTCCAGAGGCCCCAAAATTAAGGTAAGTGGCGTACGTATTTCATGCGATACGTTGGTAAAGAAATCTAATTTCATTTGGTGCACCTCATGTTCCCGTTTCAACAAAGCCCTAATCAACAAAAACTTCATCACTAAATAAAGTAAGACTACAAATGCAAAAATATAAAACAAATATGCCCACCAGGTACGCCAAAATGGTGGTTTTATAATTATTTCTAATCTCGCTGGTATAGCATTAAAGATACCATCGTTATTGCTACCTTTCACCAACAAGGTATATTTACCATCGGGCAAATTAGTAAATGTTGCGGTGGGCTCATCTACCTGATTCCATTCCCGCTCAAACCCTTCAAGCTTGTAAGTGTATTTATTTTTTTTAGGTTTAACAAAACTTAAAGCTGCAAAATCTATACTAAAAACATTTTGCTGATAGTTAAGGACGAGCGTCTCTATTTTATTTAATGATTTTTTTAAAATAGAGTTGTCTTTATTTACCAGAACTTCTTTATTAAAAAGTCTTAAATGTGTAAAAACAATTTTAGGTGCTATCTCATTTTTCGAAATATCAGCAGGATAAAAACTCACTAAACCATTGTATCCACCAAAAAATAAAGAACCATCACTATCCTTTAAAACAGAATGGAAATTAAAAACGTTACCAGGCAAGCCATCGTTACGATTAAAAACGTTTATAAAACCATGGTTTATCATCGTCAACCCTTTGTCTGTACTAACCCAGATCCGGTGTTGGTTATCTTCAACAATACCTGCAATGGTATTTGATGGAAGTCCATCTTTTGTGGTAAAAAATTTTATTCTCGTAGATAAAGGGTTATAAAAAGCAAGCCCGTCATTATAGCTTCCAAATAGCATTTTACCATCAAAACTTTGCGTAATAAAACTAATTTGACTAAAATAAGAATTATTGTTAAACAGCAGTTTAACAAAGTTTTTTGCATTTGCTTTTATATAATACAATCCTTCTTCTGTAGACACCCAAAGCGTATTTTCTTTATCCTGATACAAAAAAGTAATATTATTTGCAGACAAATAAAATTTAGCATTTCGTGTTTGTAAGGAGTTAAAAGAATCTGTGGTATTATCGTAGAGAAATAGACCACTACCTTTTGAACCTACCCAAACTCTTCTTTGCGAATCTGTTATTAGGTAGGTGATGCGTTTTACGCTTAATGTTTTCTTATCCGATATATTGTAATGTTTAAAAACATTCTTTTTTGTAAAAAAATAATCAACCCCTCCATCATAAGCAGCAATCCATAGATTTCCTTTTGGGTCAATGCTAATGGCTTTTATCAGGTTAGAACTCACAGAGTTTTTACCACCTTCTGCTCTAAAATTGGTAAACAATCCCGTTTTCCGGTTAAAATAATTTAATCCTTCGGCCTCGGTACCAATCCAAAGATCGCCTAAATTGCCTTCAGTTAATACGCTAATAATATTACTACTTAAAGAACTTTTGTAGGAATAATGCTTATAAGCACTAAATCTAATTGCGTTTGGGTGATAAACATTTACGCCACCATAATAAGTACCCACCCATACCGAACCGGCCTTGTCCTGATAAATATCATAAATAGAGTTTTGGTTTAAACTTTTGGGATCTTCGGGATTATGGATTTGATTTTGAAACACCTTTTTAATGGGGTCGTAAATACTAATACCATTTAAAGTTCCAAACCATAGTTTGCCCTGTTTATCTAATATTATTTTTCGGATGATATTACTAACAAGCCCACTGTTCTGTGATGTAAAGTGTTTAAATCCATTTGTACCCAATTTTAATTGGTTAGCTCCTCCAAAGTGTGTACCAACCCATAAATTACGTTCTTTATCTTCAGTAATTGTATGTATATCATTATCTGAAAGACTGGTTTTATCTAAATTGTTGTGAAAATAAGTTTTGAAGCAATAATTATTGTTTTTTTCGGTTAGGGCTACCAAGCCTAATTGCGTACCTACCCATATAACACCGTTACTGTCTTGGAAAACTGCTTTAATAAAAGAACTAACCAATCCTTCACCATACGAGCCCTTGCAAAAAAAACGATCGAACTTACCGTTAATATTCAATCTGTTTAAGCCATTCTCTGTACCTATCCAAAGGTTACCAACTTTGTCTTCGTACAAACACCTAATGGTATTATTGCTCAAACTCGATTTATCATTTGGTCTATTAAAATATCTTTTAAAAGATTTAGTTTCGGGTAGATATTTATTTAAACCATTTTGCATACCCACCCATAAGTCCCCGTTACTACATGTTAATAAGCTATTTACATTTTGATTACTACTGATAGATGTAGTGTCTTCACTATCGCATTTAAAGATTTCAAATTGCCTAGAATCATATCTGTTAAGTCCATTCTTAGTACCGAACCACATAAAACCCATACTATCTTGTGTAATAGCTATTACACCACTTTGTGATAAGCCCGATTCCATGGTAAGCTTATCAAATGAAATTGGACTATTTTGAGCGATAGATTTTGCCCATAAGTATAGAGTAAATAATAAAAAGACAGATGTACGCTTTGCTATTGATTTGTTTATATTGATTTTGAAGCGTGGTTTAAAAAATAACATTCTTTTTATTGGTTTATTAGGTTGGATAAATATATTACCTTTTTGATAATCGAATGTATTAAATTGTATAAAAGTATGCATACGGGCTACGACCTCCGCAATCCTAGCTGATTAGATTTGGGTATTCTTCCAGCGATGAGGCATAAGGTCGCTATATTTCCCGTCATATTCAGAATCATTGATATCCAGTCCTGTGGATCTACACCATGTTTTTTACAGGTAGCAAACAGCGAATATACCATTGCAGCATTTTGTGCTGTAAGCGTTCGGTAAAAACCATTCCCGGTCAGATTATCTAATTTTCTAGATTCGCTTCTGAAATTAAACAATCAGGAGCATGAACCAGGGATTACAATCAGAGATGTTACGCCACGTAAACGATTGGCAACATAGCGCCCCTGTCGAGACAGTTCAAGACTTGACCGATCTCACTTTCTGAATAAATAGGATGGCAGTTTGGCCTGATTCCTATAATTGTCTGTTGGAATAGCAGCTGTAATGTTGGTTGGGATCAATTTTGTGTTGTACAAATATCTGAAAAAACCCTTCAGGTGCATTAACATTAGATGGATACAACCTTTTTTTCTGGAATCAAGGCCTTGTATGAACCTGACAACATCGTACTGCTTTAGATGGTCAATGTCATGAATATCTGTACTGGCTAACCAAAGGTTGAGCCTGCTTAGGTTTCTTTCGATCTGGTGTATTGTTACACTATCCAAGCGCTCCGGGTGTTTGAACTGGATGTATTGCTGAACAAGCCCACCTATCTCGCCTTCCAGATATCTGACCTTCGTTCTCTTCTGAATATATCCCGTTTCAAAAAACTCGGACAGTGTAAGCGCCGCACTTATTGCCCTTTTTTCTCTTGGCAACAGCACTCTTGTTTTTTCAAGAATACCAAGGTGTACTACAAATCACTCACATGCTTCCGTACTAACGAATACAATATCCTGAGCTTTCATAAACTCTTTGATTTTCGACCAGCCGATCTTGTAGTGGCATTGAGAAGAATACTTGAACTTAAGTTTGTCTTTGATGAAATCTAACGCTCCAGCTATCGCTTCATCATACTTTAATTGTTGTTGCATACTTATTTTATTTTTAGTGATGGGTGTCTAACGCCGAAAACCTTCACATTAGTTCAAATATTATGCAAACAAACAAGGCAAATTAATTTATAAACAGCTCACTATCAAGACGCTAATGAACACTGGTTTGCATATTCAAAAAGTTCAGATAATTATCAATTTGAAAGTTGCCGTCGTATAAATAAGCACTCAGTGCATTCAAATAACTCCAAATGGAAGTAAACCATAAGGAGCAAAACGAAATTTTTTTTGGGGGATACTATGTTTATAAAGAACGGACTACTTTTTATATGGGAAAAATTAGAAATTAATAAAAGTCAGCTGGTAACAACAGGTTCAAAATATTGCGGGGGAAGTGCCTTATGCGCCTTCATCACTCATATTAAATTTGGTTCGGGCAGACAGAGTTTATGCAAGTAAAGCTGCAATTCTTTAAACCTGCCAAACGTTATAACCAATTTAACAAAACCTGATAATTTACTTACTTCCCTATTCAAGTTAAACCATTTGGTGAAACAGATGTCAAACGAACAAAATATTAAAATGATAAAATACTCAGCTTTAATAATAATTTGCTTAGGCTCACAACTTTTTGCTCAAGAAAATAATAGCCATTTAACTGCAACAATAATTGGCTCTGGCTCACCTAAGTATAACCCAGAACGTTCGGGACCTTCTGTATTAATATCTTACAAAAACACTCAAATTTTGGTAGATATGGGAAATGGTACACAAGCCAGTTTGAACAAAAACAACACCAAAATTAAAGACATAGATGGCTTGCTTTTTACGCATCATCATTTAGACCACAATGAAGAATTCACCCCTATATTTATTCAATCGCTTCTTGGGGGAAACAGCATAATTGTTGCTGGACCAAAACCTACTACAACAATGGTAGATAATATCTTTACTATTTATAAAGAAGATATTTCTTACCGACTCTCAAAATCAGGGAGAGGTTTAAGCGATGTGAAATCCAACTTCACCGCCAAAGACTTGACAGGAAACACCCCGTTCTATATTGGAGATATAAAAATTACGTATACACCTGTAAACCATACTATTGAAACTTTCGCCTATCGTTTTGATGCAGGAAATGAATCCATTGTCATTTCTGGTGACTTAACTTACTCTGAAACATTACCTATTTTGGCTAACAATGCCGATTATTTAATAATGGACTCTGGCGGTGCTATTGAATTAGGTTCAAAAAGGAATCCCAATGCAAACAAAAACATCACAAACAAACAACGAGCACACGTTAATTTAGCTGAAAGCTCGCAAATGGCTAAAGAAGCCAATGTTAAAAATTTGGTGTTAACACATTTCAACTTTACAAATATTGATGAAGAAGCTACTTCAGCTGAAATACGGAAAAATTATTCAGGCACAATTATATATGGAAAAGACTTAATGTCTTTACCTCTCAAACTAGATAGGACTACAAACAAGAATTTAAAGTATAGCTACCCTATTGTTGACACAGGTGTTAAAGATTTTTACTCTGACACAAAAGAAATTTCTAATCCATCCGTAAAAGACCCTTTTTACGGACAAGATGCTAACTATAATGGTAATCAACCCTCATACACCAATAATAGAGATGCTATGATAACAGATAATGTTACGGGCTTAATTTGGGAACAAGCTATGGGAACAAAAATGACTCTAGAAGAAGCTATCCTGAAAGCAAAAAAAGCTAAATTAGGAGGTTATAACGATTGGAGAGTACCCACCATTAAAGAGCTTTATTCTCTTATACAGTTCACAGGAAAAGTTAAAGGAGCTACCGCTATAAAGATGTTTATTGATACAAACTATTTTAATCAGCCTCTTGGAAATAGCAAAAAAGGAGAACGAGATATTGATGCACAAACTTGGTCTTCAACAGAATATGTAGGAAAAACAATGCGAGGTGATGAAACTATTTTTGGAGTTAATTTTGTAGATGGTCGGATAAAAGGATATCCAAAATACAATCCAAAAACGGGTGCTGACAACGAAATGTATTTCCGTTTGGTACGTGGAAATTCAGATTATGGAAAAAATAATTTTATAGATGAAAAAGACGGTACAGTGAGTGATTACGCCACAGGTCTCATGTGGCAAAAAGCTGATGATGGTATTGGTAGAAATTGGGAAGAGGCCTTGAACTATGCTGAAAATCTTAAACTTGCTAACTATTCCGATTGGCGTTTGCCCAATGCCAAAGAATTACAAAGCATTGTTGACTATGTTCGCTCGCCACAAACTACCAATTCACCTGCAATAGATCCTATTTTTGAATCTACCGAAATCAAAGATCCAGAGGGAAATCTTGGACAATATCCATTCTACTGGACTAGTACAACCCATTTAGATGGACAAAACCCGTATGCTAGTGCTGTTTATATTGCTTTTGGTGAAGCACAAGGAAAAATGAATGGTAAATTGATGGATGTTCATGGTGCTGGAGCTCAAAGAAGCGACCCAAAAAGCGGAAACAAGAACAATTATCCTGATTATTTTGGGCCACAAGGTGATGTTAGGTATGTTTATAATTATGTGAGATGCGTTAGAGATATCAACAACATAGAAAATACAAAGACTGCTCAACAATCAGGTCCGAAGACCAACCAGATAAAACAAAATCAACGAAAATCTAATAATCAGAATGAGAAAAATACTGTCCCTTCTTTCGAAAAAATGGTAGAGAATATGGATACCAATAAGGATAAGAAAATCTCAAAATCGGAAGCAAAAGGTAAGTTGAAAGAAAATTTTGATAAACGAGATAAAAACAAAGACGGTTATATTACAGAAGATGAATTGACAAGAAGAAACCCATAAAAACTGGTTACAACAATAAAAACAATAAGGGTTGAGCGTCAAATCTAAAGTTGGTGCACATTAACTACCCTGCTAAATTACAATTTGACGGTTTTTTGATAAATGATGTAAGTTCGTGTTAAGTTAGACTTTGTCTCCCTACGGAGCTCCTTGTAACTTTGAGCTTTTACTATAATGACTTGACCTTCATAAAAAATGCGATGGATATTTCAAGAATCAAATCTCATTATTGACTCGTGGCTGTTGCAGAAGTGATTATTTTCCTCAGATATTGACTTCACAGCTTTCTTTTGCTTTGTTTTTAAGCATACTGATAGGAACCATGGAAAGGCAACTAGATTAACTTAAGCCCGTTCAATGCGAGTCTAAATGGCTTTAAAAAGAGCACAAGAAGACTTTTTTCCTCCTGTTTTTAAGTAATTCTTGAGATTAAAAGCAATTGCTGCCATAAGCATGACCTTGTGAGCACTGGCTTTGCCAACTACACCTATTTTGCTTAATCCATAATAATTTACCAAACTACAAACACAGATTCTACCGGTATACAAGCAACTCCCTCCTCAATCTCTGCTGATTAAATCGGTGTATTTTTCCAGCGGTGTGGCATAAGGTCGCTATTTTTTTAGTCATATTCAGGATCATTGATTTTGTAAAGCACATCTGATATCCAGTTCTGTTGATCCACGCCATGTTTTTTACATGGTAGCAAACAGCGAATATACCATGGCTGCATTTTGGGCGGTATCATGATTTCCGCTGATGGGGGCACAAAGAAGTGACATGCTGTACTCTTTGTAAGAACATGTAAACTGCATGGTATTAACCCAATGACCTGGATGGCAGATGTTCTGAAAGAATAAATACACATCCATCAGAAAAGATTCAAGAACTTTTACCTCTAAACTGGAAAAAACTTCAGGAAGAAACAATGGATGAGAAACAGGAAAAACTATCCTGAGAACCCTCAATAGCCTTTATTGACACTATAAATGTCTATTTGCTATAAAATCATACCTGTGCTGTAGTGTTAGCTTACTTTAAATACTTATTCTCTTATCGTAAAATTCTACATTTGTAGATATCAAAGCGATTGCTTAGTTTTGTCGAGTTCTAAAACATGGCAAGAAAAAAAGAGTATATAGAAGATGAAGTAATAGAAAAAGCAATGGCTTTATTCTGGCGCAACGGTTATGAAGCTACTTCCGTGCGAATGCTCGAAAAAGAAATGGGGATTAACCAATTTTCTATTTATTCAAGTTTTGGAAACAAGCAAGGTGTTTTTCTTGAGAGTATTAAATCTTATAGAAAAAAAATTTGCAGTATCACAGATAAGTTAGAAAAATCTAATAACGGTATTATAGGCCTAAAACAATATTTTTACGATTTCATAGCATTTTCTAGGATAGATAATTTTAAAAAAGGATGCTTGGTAACCAATACATTTATTGAGTTAGGAGAGCATGGAGATCCTGCTATAATGCATGAACTTCAAGTGTTTTTTAACGAAATTAGAAGTCTGATGATAACTAACTTGAAACATGACAAAAGCAAAAGTGAAAAAATGGTAGAAAGCAATGCAAATTATTTAGCCGTTTCATTACTGGGTCTATCTCCTGCATCGAAAATATTAAATGATAAACAATTGGCAGATTTTATTGAGACCGCTTTTTCAAATCTATAATTGGATTAACTTTTTTTAACTAAAAACTAAGCGATTGCTTAGTTTTTAGTTAATAGCATTAATAACAAATAAAAAATTAAAATTATGACAAGTTTAAAAATTTACGATATGGAAACCGCTCCTGAAGAGAGCAAACCATTTTTAGAAAAATCTTTAAAAGCTAACGGAATGATTCCTGGTTTGCATGGTGTCTTAGCTGGTGCTCCAGGTTTATTAGCAGCATACCAAACCTTACATGAGCTGTTTGCTAATTCTTCTTTTGATAATGAAGAATTAACTGTGGTATGGCAAACCATTAATGTAGAACACGAATGCCATTATTGTGTACCAGCACACACCGGTATTGCCAACATGATGAAAGTAAACCCGAAAATTACGGAAGCTTTACGTAATGAAACGGCTATGCCAACAGCAAAACTGCAAGCCTTACATGAGATTGTTTTGAAAATTGTTCGCAATCGTGGTCATGTATCACAAGAAGATTTGGATGCTTTTTATGCCGTTGGATATGGTCAAAGACAAGTATTAGAAATCATTTTAGGATTATCTCAAAAAATAATTAGCAATTATACCAACCATATTGCTAACACCCCTGTGGATGAGCGATTTGAAAAATTCGCTTGGAAACCAAAAATAGTTTAATCGATAAGAGAAGCCAGAATGAAGTTTGGGGCTTCTCTATTTATAAAAAATATATGCAAATTTTAAATAAAAGGAATACGGAACGAGAGCACTAGTTACAGGAGGTTCAGCAGGGATTAGAAAGGCATTTGCGCTGGGGCTGGCTAAACAAGGTATTGAACCTATTTTAGTTGATCGGGATAAAGGGAAACTAAGTGACATTGCAAAAGAGATTTCTACTTAATATCAAATAGATGCACAAACCTACTCTGCATTATCAGAACTACCTTTTCCACAACTATCTATCTTTCCGGAACAGGCTGGCTTGGTTGTGGTTGGTTCGATCCTTTGAAATCCTGGTATTATTTTGGAATAGGTTAAAGTCCCCTATTATTTTCATATTTTGGTGATCCCTATTGTTGCAATGGCTGTATATGTAAACCTTCATCCCCCCCCTGTCCCGCAGAGATTTTACCTTTTGAATCTAAGCCTCCAATGATGGCCTTATAATTGAAAGGCTTAGCTATATTAAATATCAATCTATTCATAAAAAATGGTCAATGAAAAATAGTAGAAGAAGTTTTGTTAAAAAAGCAATAATGGCTGGCGTTGGAGGTCTAACGATTTCTAATGTTTCATTTGGCGCAGATTTTTTAGCTCCTGAAATTAAATTTAAAAACATAAAAATGATGAAAGCACCTAAAGTATTATTCTTCGATGTAAACGAAACTTTATTGGATTTAGGGAACATGAAAAAAAGTGTGGCTAAAGCCTTAGGAAGAGATGATTTATTGTCTTTATGGTTTACCACCATGTTACAATATTCTCTAGTTTCTACCACTAGCCGTCAGTATGCAGATTTTGGAGCAATTGGTGCGGCTACCCTACGCATGGTTGCAGCTAATCATGGGATAGAATTATCAGCAGAAAAAGCCAAAGAAGCCTTAATTCCACTGAGTTCCTTACCTCCTCATCCAGAAGTAAAAGAGGCCTTGAAGAATTTAAAAAATGCGGATTACAAAATGGTTTCATTAACCAATTCGTCAAATCGTGGGGTAGAAACGCAATTTAAGAATGCAGGATTAACTGATCTTTTTGATGAACGTTTAAGTATTGAGGATATTGGAAAGTATAAACCAGCTAGCGATGTTTATGATTGGGCAGCTCGTAAAATGGGGGTGCAACCGAATGAGTGTATGATGATTGCTGCTCATGGATGGGATGTTGCCGGAGCAATTTGGGCTGGATGGAGGGCAGCTTTTATAGCCCGTCCAGGTCAACAATTATACCCCTTAGCACCGGTACCTGAGATCAATGAAAAGGATTTGCTCTCAATTTCTGAAAAATTAATTGCTCTAAAAAGCTAGGCCCAGTTTGGCGCAAGAATGAAGGGTTAGGGAAGCGGGTAAAGGCTTCTTGTACCTTTTTGACTCGCCTATAACAGATTTCATAATTGTGTCTTTAAAGGTTTAAGGAATAAATGGTATTTCAGGCTCAGGTAATTCGCTGACTGGTTTAAAACAACAAGCATTCTTAATATACAAATTGGAATAGTTACATCTCCTAAAGCACCTAAAACAAACCCATTTCCTGCAAAAACTTGACCTGCACCTATGAAAGTAAATGCAACCAGGGCATTCTAAAGTATTTAAGCCTTCTTCATCAATCCAAACGTCGTTATCACCATTTAAAACAGCTGAACACTCTAACAATCGACAATCAATGAAGGCATAAATTTCCTTGAAATCAAGAATACTGACTTCTTTTATAGCTTGATTTGCTGAATTTATTAATTAGGAGGGTCTGCTGAAAAACTCAAAAGACCAATTCAACGATATAATTTTAACATTCAAAAATAATGGCTGGTGTATGCTTGATACACTGGCCATTATTTTTATTAATCCTTTTGTTCAGATCTTGATCATTGCTGAAAAACGTATGCTCATTGTTTTGATTTTTAGCCAAAAGGATACTTCCCCGGCCAACTTGACCAGGTTAAGCACCATAAAGATGCAGGCAATCCAGTATTCGCTGGTCCTTTCAGGCGGGCCTTGATATTGTCGAAACCGTAAGCGGTTTTTGCCTGTCCGAATTTCCCTTCTATTGGATTCCTTTCCCCTGGCCTTACGTGTTCTTTTTTCACCGCCGATGGTCTGCCTAGTGGTTTGGCCAGGAGCTTAATGCCCATTTACTTGAGCAGACTTCGGTTTGTTCGGTTACAATAAATCTGGTCGGCAAGGATCTCTGCCGGATAATAGCCAAAGCGCGATGTTCCTTTTACCACAGAAACAGTGATCCAGGCACATAAAAAAGCTTTTGAGGCCGTTAAGGGTGTCCCTGCAGAAATCGTTTATGACCAGGACAGGCTCTTTATCGTATCAGAGAACCTAGGTGATATCATCATGACCGACTACAGAAATTAACAATAATTAAATATGATTCATTAGAAACTTATGGATAATGATACGGATTTTTAATAAAAAACAGCAGTTATAATTTTCATTCTTAAA